>DASVCL010000037.1:0-53330 GCA_036381615.1 Alphaproteobacteria bacterium | reverse complement strand
GGGCGCCGAACCGGAAAATGTGATCGAGAGGATGCGCCGCCGATCCTGACAATATGTTGTCAGCAAGCCGTTCAACCTTTGTTCTTTCGGCTTGCCGATGCGCGCAAAACGCGGGAAAAGCCCGAAGGGTGTCCGCAGGCTCGCTCCGGCACTCGACCGGCCGGCCCGAAATAACTACATCAGCGGTTCGGCCGGCCGTGTCCGGGCGTTCAGCTCAATTCGAACGAGGCGGCAATCCGGTCATGCCCGACCAGAAGCACATTTCCATTCGCGGTGCGCGCGAGCACAACCTCAAGAACGTCGACCTCGACCTGCCGCGCGACCGGCTGATCGTCATGACCGGCCTGTCGGGCTCGGGCAAATCGTCGCTCGCCTTCGACACGATCTACGCCGAGGGCCAGCGCCGCTATGTCGAGAGCCTGTCGGCCTACGCCCGCCAGTTCCTCGAGTTGATGAGCAAGCCGGACGTCGATCTGATCGAGGGTCTGTCCCCGGCCATTTCCATCGAACAGAAGACGACCTCCCGCAACCCGCGCTCAACCGTGGGTACCGTCACCGAGATCCACGACTACATGCGCCTGTTGTGGGCGCGGGTGGGCGTGCCCTATTCGCCCGCCACCGGCCTGCCGATCGAGAGCCAGACGGTCAGCCAGATGGTCGACAAGCTGACCGCCCTGCCCGACGGCGAGCGGCTGTATCTGCTGGCGCCGGTGGTGCGCGGGCGGAAGGGCGAATACCGCAAGGAGATCGCCGAGTGGCAGAAGGCGGGCTTCCAGCGGCTGAAGATCGACGGGATGTTCTTCCCCATCGAGGACGCCCCGGAACTCGACAAGAAGTACAAGCACGACATCGACATCGTCGTGGACCGGCTGGTCACCAAGGGCGGGCTGGAAAGCCGCTACGCCGACAGCCTGGAAACCGCGCTGCGGCTGGCCGAAGGCATCGCCGTCGCCGAATGGGCCGACAAGGCCGAGGGCGAGAGCGAACCGCGCCGGATCCTGTTCTCGGAGAAGTTCGCCTGTCCGGTCTCCGGCTTCACGATCAGCGAGATCGAGCCCAGGCTGTTCTCGTTCAACAACCCGTTCGGCGCCTGCCCGGCCTGTGACGGGCTCGGCGTCAAGCTCTACTTCGATCCCGACCTCGTCGTGCCCGACCGCACGCTCAGCCTGCGCGACGGTGCCATCGCCCCGTGGGCGAACCTGTCGTCACCCTATTACGACCAGACGCTCGACAGCCTCGCGCGCCACTTCAAGATTTCCACCGGCACACCGTTCAAGGATCTGAAGAAGGACGTGCAGCGCGCCATTCTGTTCGGCACCGGCGATGAACCGGTGACGATGTCGTATTCCGACGGCCTGCGCGAGTATCAGACCAGGAAGCCGTTCGAGGGGGTGATTCCGAACCTCGAGCGCCGCTGGCGGGAGACCGACAGCTCGTGGCTGCGCGAGGAACTCGAGCGCTACCAGTCATCGAAGCCGTGCGAGGCCTGCGGCGGGCACCGGCTGAAGCCCGAGGCGCTCGCGGT
Source organism: Alphaproteobacteria bacterium (assembly GCA_036381615.1). Lineage (GTDB taxonomy): Bacteria > Pseudomonadota > Alphaproteobacteria > CACIAM-22H2 > CACIAM-22H2 > CALANV01. The sequence goes on along the minus strand of DASVCL010000037.1, from coordinate 51,805 downwards.
CAAGGTCAACGGCCTGCACATCGGCGAAGTGGCGCAGATGTCGGTGGATCAGGCCGCCGCCTGGTTCAAGGAACTCGGAAGCTCGCTCTCACCCAAGCAGCGGGAGATCGCCGGCCGCATCCTGAAAGAAATCAACGAGCGGCTCGGCTTCCTGATGAATGTCGGGCTCGACTACCTGACACTCGCGCGTGCGTCAGCCACGCTCTCGGGCGGCGAGAGCCAGCGCATCCGGCTTGCCTCGCAAATCGGCTCCGGCCTCACTGGGGTGCTCTATGTGCTCGACGAGCCGTCGATCGGTCTGCACCAGCGCGACAACTCGCGGCTTCTCGCGACGCTCAAGCGGCTGCGCGATCTCGGCAACACCGTGCTGGTCGTGGAGCATGACGAGGAGGCCATCCGCGAGGCCGACTATCTCATCGACATGGGGCCGGGCGCCGGCATCCACGGCGGCAAGGTCGTCGCCGCCGGAACGCCGGAGGCCGTGCAGCGCAACCCCGCCAGCCTCACCGGCCAGTACCTGACGGGATTCAAGCAGATCCCGGTGCCGAAGACCCGGCGACCGGGCCATCCGAAGCAGCGTCTGCGCGTTCGCGGGGCGCGGGCCAACAACCTCAAGAACATCACGGTCGAGATTCCGCTCGGTACGCTGACCTGCGTCACCGGCGTGTCGGGCGGCGGCAAGTCCACGCTGGTGATCGACACGCTCTACAAGGCGGTGGCGCGCCATCTCTACGGCGCCCGTGAGACGCCGGGCGAGCATGACGGCATCGACGGCCTCGAATATCTCGACAAGATCATCGACATCGACCAGTCGCCGATCGGCCGCACGCCGCGCTCGAACCCGGCCACGTACACGGGCGCGTTCACGCCGATCCGCGACTGGTTCGCAGGGCTTCCCGAGGCGCAGGCCCGCGGTTACAAGCCCGGCCGGTTCTCGTTCAACGTCAAGGGCGGCCGCTGCGAGGCCTGTCAGGGCGACGGCGTGATCAAGATCGAGATGCACTTCCTGCCCGACGTCTACGTGACCTGCGACGCGTGCCACGGCAAGCGCTACAACCGCGAGACGCTGGAGGTGAAGTTCAAGGACAAGTCGATCGCCGACGTGCTCGAGATGACCGTCGACGAAGGCGCCGAGTTCTTCAAGGCCGTGCCGTCGATTCGCGAGAAGCTCGTCACGCTGCAGCGCGTCGGCCTCGGCTATATCCATATCGGCCAGCAGGCGACGACCCTTTCGGGCGGCGAGGCTCAGCGCGTGAAGCTCGCCAAGGAATTGTCGCGCCGCGCGACGGGGCGGACGCTCTACATCCTGGACGAGCCGACGACCGGCCTCCACTTCGAGGACGTGCGTAAGCTGCTCGAAGTTCTCCACGCGTTGGTCGATGCCGGCAACACGGTCGTCGTCATCGAGCACAACCTCGAAGTCATCAAGACGGCCGACTGGATCATCGACCTCGGTCCCGAGGGCGGTCACCGCGGTGGCCAGATCGTCGCGACGGGCACGCCCGAAGACATCGTCAAGGTGCGGCAGAGCTACACGGGGCAATATCTCGCGCCGTATCTGGGACGCAACGGCCAACGCGCGCGCAAAAGCGCGTAAACCGCCTCAATGCGTGGCGACGGTGCCTTGAAAGCGCACGCCGGTCTTTTGACCGCTCTGGCGTTCGCGTCAACGCTCGTCGCCCAGGACCTCCGCGCCGAAGGGGCCGCATTCTGCAACACGCTTTCCGCCGTGCTCGCCTCCGCGCCGGACAAATTCGAGTCCCTGCGTACCGAGCAATTCGACAACCGGCTCGAGTCGTTCGCAGCAAACCTCCAGGTTCCGGGCTTCGAGGCGTGCTACGTGGACGGGATCCGTCCCGCCTTCTTCTGCCTGCGTCGCGGCCTTTCCGACAGCGAAGCCGAAGCCCTTGCTGCCGAGATCACGATGCGGATCGCCAGATGCTTTCCCGAACCGCAACCGACAACGGCCCGTGACCCCCGCTCGCCGGTGCCGCGGATCGTCACCACGTGGTCGCTGCCCGAGGGTCGCCTCATCCGCCTGGTGCGGCGCGATTACGCCGAGCATCCGGGTTCGGTCTATCTGCATATCCACTGAAACCCGGCGAAGCCGGCAGGAAAGCGCGCGTCATACGTCGCCGGCGACGCGCGCGCTGACAGCGGCTGCGTGCGCCGCCATACCGCCCGCAGCGCGCCGCGCTCAGGTCGCCACGCCTGCGTTGCGCAGATGCGCCCGGCGGATCTGCTCGACGCGGCTCGCGAAGATCTGCTCCATCTCCGCACCGCCGGCTAGCGCGCCACTTGCGTCACGCAACCGGGCCTCGAGCCGGTGCAGCTCTTCGCGCTCGGCGCTCAACCCGTCGCGACAGAGCGGCTTGGTGCTCCTGAGTTCCCGCTTCAGACGATCGAGCAGAACGGCGCGACTGTCCGGCATGCCGTACTTCTGGATCAGCTGCATGAGCAGCTTCAAGCTCTCCGAAGCGACCTTCGGCGGCGCGTCGACGCGCGCCATGACGATATCCGCTAGCAGGCCGAGCGCTGCCCCCAGGTTCGGCTGCGGCCCCAGCAATTCCTGGATCATCGCACCGGCCCCGAGCACGTCGGCGACGACCCCGTCGAGGATGGCGACACCCTCCCCGTCCACGTCGTCGGCGAACAGCTTGCCGATCTGCTCCAGCTTCTGGCCCCAGTTGCGCGACTCGGCGAGATAGTTGCTGAGGGTGAACAGGATCATGTAGCGGCGATCCTGCGGTTCGAACCGGGCTTCGGCCCGTCGGCACAGAAGCCCGAACTGTCCCGCTTCCAGCACCGGGAGACGCTTGCGCTCGGCGAGGGTATCGCGGGCGCGCATCTTCACTTGGTCGACGAGACGGAACAGCGCATTGACCCGTTCCTTTACGCTGCCCTGCCCGGCGTTCGCCTGAGCCTGCGCCACCTGGTAGACGGCACCGGTGATCAGGTTACCCGTCGCGTCGAGCTTCTTGATGTAGCCGTAATTGTGCAGCAGCTCCGTCGGCGTGATAACCAGGCTGTCGAGGAATTCGCGGAACAGCCGGTTCATCAGCACGCGCGCCTGGAGCCCGAAGAAATCATCCAGGCTCGTGCACGCGGGCGCCGCGTTGATCGAAGCCGACAGTCCGATTTCCTTCTTCTTCGGCGGCCGGACCTGCTCGAATATCGGTGTCTCGGTGGTGAAGCCGGTCAGCATCGAGCGTTGGCGAACGACCCGCACCTGCTCGTTCTTCTCGTTGGCGAGCAGCAGCGATTTCGCATGCGCGATGGCCTGCTGCTCGTCCTCCATGATGCAGTCGATCACCCAGCGCTTGTCGTAATACACCATCACTTCGTACTTGATGATGCGGCCGGGAAGGCCGGCCTTGAGCGCGTTGGGAACGAGGCGCCCGAACAAATCCTATTCCCCCTTTTGAGCCGTTTTCGTCGCCGCGGGTCTCCACTCCTTCACCCGTGCCATCGCCGCCGCGATGTCGTCCGGCGTCATTGATTTCGCGAGTTCCGCCCGATCACGGGCCGCGTCCCGTTTCACGTCACCGCTGCCCCGCTGTTCGGCCAGCGTGAGCCAGACATAGGCCTTGATCGTGTCCTCGATGCTGGCGCCCGCATTCAGATGCACCCGGCCGAGACGATAGAGCGCCGCCGGGTGTCCGTTTGCCGCCGCGCGACGAAACCATTCCCAGGCCTCCTGCTCGTTCCGCCCGAGGCCGGTGCCCGTTGCGAGCCGTTCAGCATAGAGGTACTGCGCCTCTGCGCTGCCGGCCCGGGCGGCACGTTCGATCAGCCCGGTTGCGCGTGCCTGATCCTTTTCGACGCCGCGTCCTTCATCGTAGAGCCGGGCAAGATCGAGCATGGCCTGCTCGAAGCCGTTCTCGGCGGCGCGCGTCAGCCAAAGCAGCGCCTGATCCTTGTCCTGCACAACGCCGCGCCCAAGCGCATAGGCCCGCGCCAGCGCGAACTGCGCTTCCGCATGACCGGCGGTTGCCGCCTTCCGGTACCAGCGCGCGGCCTCGGCCGGGTCGAGGGCGACCGGCCCGAGACCATTATCCGAGAGTTGGGCAAGCAGGAACTGCGCCCTGGGATCGCCCGCCTGCCCGGCCGGCAGAAGCTGGAGATAGGCGTCGGCATAGTTCTTGGCCTCGAACGCGGCCTTACCGGCCAGGAAGTCGGCCCAAGCCGAACCTGCCAGCGCGATCAGACCCACGCACGCCGCGACGCATCGAATCGGTGTCACGTAATCCGTTCCGCACCGCATTTCTCGTGAAAATTGAAGCCTACCGCGCGTTCCCGAAAAAACGGTTAAGCAGTCCTTTCCGCACCGGCCCCGTCCCGGTTGCCAATCCGGGTCACAAGGGCCTATCTGATGGGCATGACCTCCCCCATTCACATCATCGGCGGCGGCCTCGCCGGGTCCGAGGCGGCCTGGCAGGTCGCCCGACGCGGCGTACCCGTCGTCCTCCATGAGATGCGGCCTGTCCGCCGGACCGACGCCCACGTGACGGATCGGCTGGCCGAACTCGTCTGCTCGAACTCCTTCCGCTCGGACGAATGGCAGACCAATGCGGTCGGCCTCCTCCATGCCGAGCTACGCCGCTGCGACTCCCTGATCATGCGCGCGGCCGATGCGAACAAGGTTCCCGCCGGCGCCGCGCTCGCGGTCGACCGCGAGGGCTTTGCCGCCGCCGTCACGGCTGCGATCGAGGCGGAGCCGCTGATCACCACGGTCCGGGAGGAAGTCGCCGGATTGCCGCCGCAAGACTGGGACAGCGTCATCATCGCCACCGGCCCGCTCACCTCCGCCGCCCTGGCCGATGCGATCCGACAAAAGACCGGCGAGGACTCGCTGGCGTTCTTCGATGCCATCGCTCCGATCGTGTACCGGGAAACGATCGACTTCGAGCGTGCCTGGTTCCAGTCCCGCTGGGACAAGGCGGGACCGGGTGGCGACGGCGCCGATTACGTCAACTGTCCGCTCGACCGCGACCAGTACGAGGCATTCATCGACGCCCTCCTGGCCGGCGAGAAGACGGAGTTCAAGGAATGGGAGGCCTCGACGCCATATTTCGAGGGTTGTCTTCCCATCGAGGTGATGGCGGCGCGCGGCCGCGACACGCTGCGCTTCGGTCCGATGAAGCCGGTCGGCCTCGTCGATCCCCGCACCGGCAAGCGCCCCTACGCGGTGGTACAGCTTCGTCAGGACAACGCGCTCGGCACGCTTTTCAACATCGTCGGCTTCCAGACCAAGCTCAAGCACGCCGAGCAGAAACGCATCTTCCGCATGATCCCGGGTCTGGAGAAGGCCGAATTCGCACGCCTCGGCGGCATTCATCGCAACACGTTCATCAACTCGCCGAAGCTGCTCGACGGGACGCTCAGGCTCAAGGCGGCGCCGCGGCTGCGATTCGCGGGACAGATCACCGGCGTGGAGGGGTATGTCGAGAGTGCGGCGATCGGCCTGCTCGCCGGATGTTTTGCCGCCGACGAACGTCGCGGCCGCCGTCCGACGCCGCCGCCGCCGACCACGGCGCTGGGCGCGCTTCTCAATCACGTGACCGGCGGCGCGGATGCGAAGATGTTCCAGCCGATGAACTGCAACTTCGGCCTGTTCCCGCCGCTGCCGGAGGACGCGAACGTCGATGCCAAGGGTCGCCCGCGCGTGCGGGGTGACGACCGCAAGCGCCTGTTGTCGGAACGCGCCCTTCGCGACCTCGACGCCTGGCTCGGCCGCATGCAGGCTGCGGCCTGATTCAGTCGCGGGTCACCGCACCGATTTCGCACCGCGCACGCGGAGCGGCAATCGTCTGACGCCACGCAGCACGAGATTGTCGCTCCATTCCAGTCGATCGGACGCGAGCTCGATAACGTCCAGCCGTTGCAGCAGCCGCTGGAACGCGATCCGCGCCTCGAGACGCGCCAGCGGAGCGCCGACGCAGTAATGCGGCCCGTAGCCGAAGGCAAGGTGCGGGTTCGGATCGCGCGCCAGATCGAGGACATCGGGATTCTCGAACACGTCCGGATCGCGGTTCGCGGCCATGAGCATGAGGAACAGGCGGTCGCCCGCACGGATCCTCTTGCCGCCCATCTCCATGTCGCGGCGCGCGACGCGCGTCACGCTCGCCGCCGGCGTATCGTAGCGCAGGAGTTCCTCGACTGCGCTTTCGGCAAGTTCGGGGTGCGCGCGCAACAGGTCCAGGGCTTCAGGCTGCGACAGCAGGGCGATCATGCCGTTGCCGATCAGATTGGTGGTCGTCTCGTGCCCGGCGAACAGCACGAGCACGGCAGTCGCGACGAGCTCATCCTCCGACAGCGCCCGTCCCGCCTCCTCGGCCGCGATCAACGCACCGATAACGTCCTGGCGCGCCGGTGCCTGCCGCCGCGCCCGCACGATGGCGCGAAAATAGCGGTCCATGTCGGCGATGCCGCGTGCGGCCCGCTCGTATTTGTCGGGTGTCGCCTGCGCGCTGCCGACGAAGGACGCAAGATCGTCGGACCAATCCTTGAACCGCCACACGTCGCCGTCCGGCACGCCCAGAATGCGCGCAATCACCATCGCCGGCAGCGGATAGGCGAAATCGGCGATCAGTTCGATCTCGCCGCCCGTCGGCCCGATCCGCGCAAGGAAGCCGTCGATCAGCCGGTCGACGATCTCGCCGATCGGTGCGGCGAGGGCCGCGATCGCGCGCGGGGTAAAGGCCTTGTTGATCAGGGCGCGCAGCCGCGTGTGGTCGGGCGGGTCGGTAAATACCGTCCAGCGCGTCAGCATGCGTTCAAGACTGCTCAAGGCGGCGCGCCTATCGGGCGGAAGGCTCGCCATAAACGGCGTGATGCGATCAGCCGATAGTGCGGGATCGAACAGGGCGGCACGCACGTCCGCGTAGCGGGTCAGAACCCAGCCGCGCAGCACCGGGCTCCAATGCACCGGGTCGCTCGCGCGCAGCACGCGGAACGCGCCGTAAGGGTCGGCCATCATTTCCGTCCGGCGCGGATCGTAGAGCATCGTCGCCATGGCGTTCCGCCTCCCCGATCAATACCGGCCGCGCCACGCCGCCCAGGCGAGCCGGATCGCCCGCTCGCCGGCGGGCTTCTGCAATCGTGGATCGAACAGGGAAAATCCGATGCGCGCAAGACGTCCAAGGTACAGGTCGGCGAGCACGGCCGGAAGCAATGCCGGCACGGCCCGCCGCGGTACGCCCGCACGCACCGCGCGCGCCTGTCCGAGATGCCAGTGCGCCCGGTCTGCCATGGCACGTGCGACCTCTGCCAGTTCCGCGCCGGCACGGCCTTCGTACACGCGATCCGTCCGCACGCCCGCTTCCCGCAGCATCGCCGCGGGCAGATACATCCGGTGCTGGGCCGCGTGGAACGGTACCGCCCGCAGCAATCCGGTGAGCGCCCAGGCGATGCCAATGTGCCGGCCTGCCGCCTTTGCCGTTTCCTCCTGCACACCGATGATGGCGAGGACGAGTTCGATCAGGGTCGAGGACGTATCGGCTGCGTACGCCTCGAGCGCCGCCAGATCCGCCGGCGGCTCTTCGGCGAGATCGAGTTCCCGCGCGCTCAGCAGCCGGTCGAACGGTCCAGCCGGAAGCCGGCATGACTGCATGGTTTCGACGAGCGCCATGCCGACGGGATGGCGGCGCATGTCGCCGCGTGGCGCCCCCTCGACGACCTCCCGCCACCACTGCAGTCGGATCCGCCCCATCATCGGTTCGCGGATCATCTCGCGAACGCGCGCGACCTCGACATTGAACGCATAAAGCGCGAAGACATGATCCCGCACCGCTTCCGGCACGAAGAGCGTGCACAGGTAACGGTCGTGATCGAACTTGCGCACCTGTTCGATGCAGTAACGCGCGGTTTCGGCATCCATTCCGTCGCCCCCTGATCTGGCCGCGTTGACGTCGCAACGCCGCGCGGGCGCGACATCGGCGCATCGTGCTATATACCCTGCACGGATTTCGCCGGACAATGAACGCAAGCACCGAGACATTGGCAAACGCGCGCCCGTCCCGAACGGCCGAAGGCGAGAATTTTCCGGTCGGCTCGTGGCTGCTGCCGGCGTCGATGCGTCCGACCGTGGCCGCGTTCTATCGGTTCGCGCGTGCCGCCGACGACGTAGCCGACAGCCCGGACTACGCGGCCGTGACCAAGATCGAGCTGCTCGACGCCATGGAGGCAGCGCTCCTCGACCGGCCCGCCGCTGTGTCGCATCCGGGCGTGCAGCTTGCCCGGGATCTTCGCGCGCATCTGCTGGACCGCGGCATCGCCCTGGACCACCCGCGCCACCTGCTCGAGGCATTCCGCGCCGATGCCTTGAACCGGCCCTGCCGCACATGGAGCGATCTTCTCACCTATTGCCGCTTCTCCGCGGCGCCGGTCGGGCGGTTCCTGCTCGATCTCCACGGCGAAGACCGCAACGCCTATCCGGCGGCGGATGCCCTGTGCGCCGCGTTGCAGGTGCTCAACCACATCCAGGACTGCCAGGCGGACTATCGCCACCTGAAGCGCGTCTACGTTCCGACCGACTGGCTGGCGGAAGAAGGCGTGGCAATGGATGCGCTGCTCGCACCTCGCTGCGCCCCCGGCCTGCGCCGCGTACTCGACCGCCTGCTCGATCGCGTCGACGGCCTGAACGTCACGGCGCGTGACCTGCCGGCGCGTATCACGCAGCGCGGCCTGCGCATGGAGGCAACCGCGATCGTCATCATCGCGCACCGGCTCGCCGGCAAGCTCCGCCGGCGCGACCCGCTACGCCGCCGCGTCGCGCTGTCGCGCGCGACGAAACTCGGCGCCATGTTCGCCGGCGCGATCCGGGGATGGTTCGCACCATGACCTCGCCGATCGCGGCACAGGTCCGGCGCGCCCGTTCGAATTTCTACGTCGCCATGCGGCTGATGCCGCGCGAAAGGCGCACCGCGATGTTCGCGGTCTATGCGCTGGCGCGTACGCTTGACGACATCACGGACGCACCCGGCGATGCGGACGGCAAGCGCCAGGCACTGGCGTCCTGGCGCGCCGAGATCGACGCGATCTATGCTGGCAGTTCGTCCACCGCGATCGGCCGCGCGCTCGTCCCCGTCGTCGCACGTTTCGACCTGCCGCGTGCGGAATTTCTCGAGCTGCTCTACGGCCTCGAGATGGATCTCGCCCCATCGATGCGCGCGCCGGGCATTTCGACGCTCGCGCTCTATTGCCGCCGCGTCGCCGGATCGATCGGTCTGATAACGCTGCGGATCTTCGAGGCGGATGATCCGCCCGCGCGCGCCTTCGCGCTCGCCCTCGGCCACGCCATGCAGCTTACCAATATCCTGCGCGACATCGCCGAGGACGCCGGCCGCGATCGCCTTTATCTCCCGCGCGAGATCCTGGACGGCGCCGGCATTGCCGAGCGCCAGCCGGCACGCGTGCTCGAGCATCCGGCCTTTCCCAAGGCGCGGGCGGCCTTCTGTGCCCATGTTCGGCGGGCATTCGATGCGGCGGAGACATCACTGGCGGCCTGTCCAAACCGGCGCGGGCTATGGCCCGGCCTCGTCATGATGGCGGTCTACCGCCGCCTCTTTGACCAGCTTGACCGTCCGCACCACGTCGGGCGCGCGCCGGGCCGGATCGGCCTGTTGGCGCAGCTGTGGATCGCGCTACGCACCGCGTGGAGCGTTCGATGGGCGTCGTCCACGTCATAGGTGCCGGGCTCGCGGGCCTGTCCGCGGCCGTCACGCTCGCCGCTGCCGGCCGCACGGTCCACGTCTACGAGGCCGCACCGCGCGCCGGCGGCCGCTGCCGATCCTATTTCGACACACAGCTCGAGCGGACGATCGACAATGGCGGACACGTCCTGTTGGAGGTAAACTGGGCCGCGCATGCCTTCGTCGAGAAGATCGGCGCGGCGCACGAACTCGACGAGATCGTCCCGGCCGCGTTCCCCTTTGTCGACCTGACGACCGGCGAGTCATGGACGCTGCGGCCCAACGCCGGATGGCTGCCCTGGTGGATCTTCAGCCGCGCGCGACGCGTTCCGGGCACCGCGGCGTCGGACTACCTTCGCCTCGCGCTCCTGTTCGGGGCCGGCCCCGATGATGTCGTCACCGACCTTTGCGACCCGGCGTCGTCCGTGTTCCGCCGCCTCATCGAACCGCTGGCGACCGCCGTGCTCAACACGAAGCCCGAAGCGGCGGCAGCGCGACCGCTCGCCCGCGTGCTGGCCTCGACGCTGCTGCGGGGCGAACGCGCCTGCCGAATCGGCATTGCTCACAACGGCCTGTCGGCCGCCTTTGTCGATCCCGCGGTTGCGTATCTTGCGCGCATGGGCGCCTCGCTGCACTTCAATGCCCGGATCAACCTGATCGATATCGCCGACGCACGCGTGCGGGGATTTCATGCCGGCGGGCGGCGCATCGACGTCGGACCGCGCGACGCGATCGTCCTGGCGGTGCCGTCGTGGTCGGCCGCCATGCTGCTCCCGCGCCTGCGGGTGCCGGCCGAGCATTCCGCCATCGTCAACGCGCATTTCCGGATCGACCGGCCGGTCGAGCTGCCGGGCGGCCATCGCATTCTGGGCCTGATCGGCGGAACGGCGCAGTGGCTCATCGTGCGCGGCGATGTCGTCAGCGTCACCGTCAGTGCCGCGGATGATCTCTGCGACCGGCCTGCCGACGAGGTCCTCGCTGTGCTCTGGCGGGATATAGCAGGCGTCCTCCGCATGCCGGCCCAGCCACTGCCGCCGGCCCGCCTTGTCAAGGAGCGTCGCGCCACGTTCCGTCAGACCCCCGCGGCCGAGCGCGATCGCCTCGGCCCGAACACGGGCTGGCACAACCTCGTCCTTGCCGGCGATTGGACTGCAACCGGCCTGCCCGCCACCATCGAGGGCGCCATCCGCTCAGGCGAAACAGCCGCGGCTTTGGTCAATCGCATCGCCTGAGTACCGATAAAAGGGGTCCAATTGAGATCCCTTTATTTTGGATTATACTTTAAAAACAAGAAACAAATAACTGATTCAAAAGGGAACGCCATGGCCGATTTTCTCACCAACATCGGTTTGGACAAGCTCGAACGCGCAGTCGTCTACGGCATCGTCATTCTGGTCGTGCTCGCGCTAATCGTGGGCGGGTTGCACGCGGACTATGCCTGGTTCGCGTTCTTCATGCGCTGGCTCCACGTCCTGTCAGGCGTGATGTGGGTCGGCCTGCTTTGGTACTTCAACTTCGTCCAGATCCCGTCCATGCCCAAGATCCCGGACGATCAGAAGCCGGCGGTCAGCAAAATCATCGCCCCGACTGCCCTGTTCTGGTTCCGTTGGGCCGCATTGTCGACGGTGATCACTGGCCTCCTCCTCGCCCTGCTGAACGGCTATCTGATCCAAGCGCTGACGCTCGGTATCGGCAGTGGCGGCGGCCGGCCGACCGCGATCGGCATCGGCATGTGGCTGGGGCTGGTGATGGCCTACAATGTGTGGATGATCATCTGGCCGAACCAGCAGAAAGCGCTGGGGCTGGTCGAGGCCACGGCCGACGAGAAAAAGGCGGCGGCCCGCGTCACGATGCTCGCCAGCCGCTTCAACACGATGCTCTCCGTGCCGATGCTTTACTTCATGGTGGCGGCCCAGAACATCTTCTGACGATACGTGGTGTGTGCCCCCGTCGACGGGGCCGGTTTCGGCCCGGTTCTTTTTTCAGATGGCGATGAGGGCCGCCGCCACCCGCCGCTCCTCGCTACGCAGGACGTTGAACGTCCGGCACGCGGCACCCGTGTCCATCGCATCGACGACTACGCCTGCGTCGCGCAAATCCTGACGAAGGCCGGGGGCGATCAGGGCCGCGCGAAGGCCGCAGCCGATCAGCAGGATTTCGACAGGCGGCCGGAAATCGAGAACGGGCGCGAGAGTCTCCTTGCTCAGGCCCGCGGGGTCCGTGACCGACCATGGAAAGACGCGGTCGGGCAACACGATGACCGAACCCCGGAACACTTCGCCGCTGACCCTGAACCCGCCGGCCCCATAGGCGTCGATGATGCTCGGCGTCGGCGCGGCGGGTCGATGTGTCATCGTGCCCTCGCGCCCCTCGTCACGTCGATTTATCGGGTACGGCCTCCGCGTGGAGCTTACGACCGCGGGCCGACAGATACCATTCGAGCGGCGCGGCGACATAGACCGTCGAGTACGTACCGACGATCACGCCCCACAGCAGCGCAAGGCTGAAATTGAACAGGACGGGGCCGCCGAACGCGAGCAGCGCGATCGCCGCCAGCAGGACGAGGCCGTTCGTGATGATCGTCCGAGACATCGTCTCGTTGACGCTTCGATTGATCAGCTCCCGGAAATCCATCGCCTTGTATTTCCGAGAGTTCTCCCGAATGCGGTCGTCGATCACGACGGTGTCGTTGATCGAGAAACCGGCGATCGTCACGACGGCGGCCACGGTGTTCAAGTCGAACTGCAATCCCGTGACCGAGAACAACCCTATCGTCGTCAGACAGTCATGAAGGATGGCCAGAACGCCCGACAGACCGGCCCGCCAGCCGAATCGAAAGGCCATGTAGGCAAGGATGCCGGCCAGCGACAGCACGATCGCGAGCACGCCGTCCTCGACGAGTTCTCCGCCGACCTTCGGGCCGACGACCTCCACCCGCCGATACTCCAGGCTCGGACCCAACGCCTCGCGGATGCGCTGCACGGCCTGCATTTCGGCCGCCTCGCCGCCCGCCTGCCGCTCGACGCGGATCAGTACATCTCTCGGGCCGCCGAACTCCTGCAGGGCGACGTCGCCGAGGTCGAGCGCGTTCAACGTCGAACGCATCTGGCCGAGATCGGCCGGCCCGGCGGTGCGAACCTCGATGAGGATGCCACCGGCGAAATCGACGCCGAAGTTGAGGCCGCGCACGGCGAGCGACACGATCGAGATGACCACCAGCAGCGCGGACAGGGCGAAGCAAAGCTTGTGGAACCTGAAGAAATCCAGGTGCGGAACTTTGCTGAGGATGCGGATTGGTCGCATGGCGGAAGGTCCTCTAGATCGGCAACGCCTTCGGGCGCCGCCATTGCAGCCACGAGGCGATCACCACGCGGGTCACGGTAACGGACGTGAACATCGAGCAGATAATGCCGATCGAGAGCGTGACGCCAAAGCCGCGAACCGGTCCCGACCCCAGCGCGTAGAGGATGACGGACGCAATCAACGTCGTCAGGTTGGAGTCGAGAATCGTTATGTAGGCCCGCTGGAAGGCCTGGTCGACCGCCGGAAACGGCGAACGTCCGTTACGGGTCTCCTCCCGCATACGCTCGTAGATGAGCACGTTCGCATCGACCGCCATGGCGAGACCGAGGACGATACCGGCGATGCCGGGCAGAGTCAGGGTCGCGCCGATCGCTGCCATGATCGCGAGGGTGAAGGCGACGTTGAGAATCAACGCCAGATTCGCCACCAGCCCGAACAGACCGTAGCCGACGATCATCAGCACGGCGATCAGGCCATAGGCAATCATGCAGGCGATCGCACCGGATTCGATCGAGTCGCTGCCCAGGTCGGGGCCGACCGTACGTTCTTCGATGACACGCAACGGCGCCGGAAGGGCACCGGCGCGCAGCAGCACGGCAAGATCCTGAGCCGCCGCTGCCGTGAAACCGCCGGAAATCTGGCCGCTGCCGGCCAGGATCGGCTCGCGAATGACCGGCGCGCTGATGACGCGACCGTCGAGAACGATGGCGAGCGGCTTGCCCACGTTCTCGCGCGTAACATCGGCGAACTGCCGGCCACCGACGGTATCGAACCTGAAGTTCACGATCCACTCGCCGGTCTGCGGGTTCGTGCCCGGCTGCGCGTCGGCAAGGCGATCGCCGGAGACCCGGACGCGACGCTGGACGAGATACATCCGCGGCTGACCGCCCGGTTCGACCTCCTTGTCGGCGGGCAGGAGCATGCTGCCGGGCGGCACGCGGCCGGCCATGGCGTCGGCGACCGAATTTGACGTATCGAGCAGATGGAACGTCAGCTTCGCCGTCTTGCCGAGCAGGTCCTTGATTCGTTCGGGGTCGCGGACGCCCGGCAACTGCACCAGGATGCGATCCTGGCCCTGCGCGACGATGGTGGCTTCTTTCGTTCCGGTCTCGTCGATGCGACGGCGCACGATCTCGATCGACTGAGCCACGGCCCGCCGGCGCTGCTCGATCAATTCCTGCTGGTTCAGTTCAACCCTGAACGTGCCGTCCGCCGAGACCGTGATCTGTGCCGCCGGGTCAAGCTCGCGCACCGCCTGGCGCGCCTGCTCGATCTCGTTCGGCTCGCGGATGCGAAACGTCACCGCGTTGGCGCCCTCGGTAGCGAGGCCGGTGACCTGAATGCGCTGCGCACGCATGGCGCTGCGTATCGAGTCGACGAGATTGGTCAGCCGTTCCCGCACGACCGCCTCCACGTCGACCTCGAGCAGCAGATGCGACCCGCCCTGAAGATCGAGCCCGAGCGTCACCTGCTGATACGGGACCCAGCCCGGCAGCCAGGCCGGCCTCTCGCGCGGCAGCAGGCTGGGCACCGCATAGAGCAGACCGACCAGGCAGACGAGGATGATCGTCCAGACCTTCCAGCGGGCCATGTACAGCATGGCGTCGCGGCTCCGTTCCTAGGCCTTGATCCGGCTTACGTATTCCTCGTGCCCGAGCGAATCGTAGAGCTTGCGCCGCACCGGATCCTTGAGCGTTTCGTAAGCCTCGGTGGCCGCCGGGTCGCCGCTCTTTGCGGCATAGGCGGCGTCGATCTCTTCTGCCGTCGCGTTCGGCTGCACGCCGAGGACACGATAATACTCCTCGGGCTCGGCGCTGGCTGCGCGCGTGGCCGGCTTCTTCTCGTCGCGGGCCTGGCCCGGTTCGGTCTTGGCGAGGACCTCCGCGATCATCGAGCGTACCGCCCGCACGCGTACGCCATCGGCGATCTCGAGCCCGATCTCGCGGTCGCCCGTGACCTTCGTAACCGTGCCGATGATGCCACCCGAGGTCACGACGCGGTCCCCGCGCCGCAGCGAGTCGATCATCGACTTGTGCTCCCGCATCTTCTTCTGCTGAGGGCGGATGAGCAGGAAGTAGAAAACGACGAAAATCAGGACCAGCGGCAGCAGCTGAATCAGCATGCCGGACCCGCCGTCCGCCGCTCCGGTCTGTGCATAGGCCGTCGAAATGAACATACGAATCTCCTCGCTGCACGGGCCGGGCCAACGAGGGGCCCCTCCCTCAAGTCGCGCCGGACTATAACCGGCGGGCCGGGAAAAGCAACGTTGCCCCGCACATTTAGGCCATTTCGTTGACCCCCCGTCCGCCGTGCTTTAGGGTCCCGGCCGCACCATGAGCCCAGACAGGTACTGCCGCCTGATGACCAACGACGTCGCGAAACTGGAACCGCTGCTTCATCGCATTGCCGATGCGCTCGAGCGCCTTGCCCCCAAGCCGGCCGGCGCCAACGACCTCAACGCCGCCGACGCCTTCGTGTGGCAGGCGGAAGGCGACCGTCTCATCCCAGTCCAGTCCGTAAGCAGGGTCGACATCGACCTGCTCAGGGGAATCGAACGGCAGCGCGAGATCCTTCTGGAGAACACGCGACGTTTCGCCCGCGGCTTCCCGTCGAACAATGCCCTGTTATGGGGGGCCCGCGGCATGGGCAAAAGCTCGCTCGTCAAAGCCGTCCACGCCGCCGTAAATGCCGAGCAGCCGCGCGCGCTCGCCCTCGTTGAAATACATCGGGAGGACATTCCGACGCTGCCGCGGTTGCTCGCCATCCTGCGCGGCAGCCCGCGACGTTTTGTCCTGTTCTGTGACGACCTGTCGTTTGACGTCGAAGATACGTCATACAAGTCGCTCAAGGCCGTGCTCGAGGGCGGTATCGAGGGACGCCCGGAGAACGTCGTGTTCTACGCGACCTCCAACCGTCGGCACCTGATGCCGCGCGACATGATCGAGAACGAGCGTTCGACCGCGATCAATCCGGGCGAAGCCGTCGAGGAGAAGGTGTCGCTGTCGGACCGGTTCGGCCTCTGGCTGGGCTTCCATCACTGCGACCAGGACACCTATTTGGCGATGATCGAGGGTTACGCAGCGTTCTACAATCTCGAGATTGATCGCGAGACGCTGTTTGCGGAGGCGAACGAGTGGTCGATCACGCGCGGCAGCCGGTCGGGACGCGTCGCCTGGCAGTTCGTGCAGGACCTTGCCGGCCGGCTGGACAAGCCGCTGAAGAAAGCTCAACCTCCCCTGCCCGAAGCCTCGGCGCGACGGCAACGGCACTGATCAGGCCCCGATCCCTTTACGACGACGCCATCTGCGCGACGAGATAATCGCGCGGATTGACGGCGCGCGTCCCGCGCCGGATTTCGAAATGGAGCTGCGGTGCGGCGACATTGCCGGTCATGCCGACCCTGGCGATGATCTGGCCTCGCTTCACATGGTCGCCGCGCTCGACCAGAAGCTCGTCGGCGTGCGCATACGCCGTGACCCATCCGTCGGCATGGCGCAGCAACAGCAGGTTTCCGAAACCACGCAGCTCGTTGCCGGCGTAGACGACGACGCCGCTCTCCGCAGCGCGAATCGGCGTTCCCTTCGGTGCGGAGATGTTGATGCCGTCATTGTGAAGACCGCCGCCTTTCGGTCCGA
Organism: Alphaproteobacteria bacterium; assembly: GCA_036381615.1. Taxonomy (GTDB): domain Bacteria; phylum Pseudomonadota; class Alphaproteobacteria; order CACIAM-22H2; family CACIAM-22H2; genus CALANV01. The sequence goes on along the minus strand of DASVCL010000037.1, from coordinate 35,175 downwards.
AATCGGAGACGATCCGCCCGCGCACGGGCCAGAGAAACCCGCGCCCGTCGCGCGGCTCCACCACTGCGCCTCGCGCGTCCGCCAACTGCTCGCGCGGCGGCGGCTTTTGCGCCTCGGCGGCCGTCTGCTGCTCCGACGCCCGGGTGCGACCCGCCGGCTGGCTGGCGCTCGGCTGTACCTGGGAAGCCCGCGAGGTCTCGGTCACGCGCGGCGCGGACGATGCTGAAAGCGTCTCGGGTTGTGCGGCCGGCGCGCGCGCGGGCTGGCGTTGCGCCGACACGCCGTCCGGCGGCGGCAGCGGCGCCGATTCAACTTCGCGCGTGACCGGCGCGGCCGGCGTCGACGCCGGCGCAATTGGTTCCGCCGATGCGGCTACAGACGTCGTGGCCTGCCCTGGCGCTTGCGACGCGATTGCCGACGACGAGTCTTGCGTCTCGATCGGCTCGGGCAGGATGAGCGTCAGGCCGATCGGGATCGTATAAGGCGGCGCGACGCCGTTCAGGCGCGTGAGCGCGCTCATGTCGACGCCGTAACGGCGCGATATGCCATAGATGGTATCACCCGCCTGCACGACATGCGTGCGCACCCGCGGCAGCGTCAGGCGCTGCCCCGGCTGGAGCACGTAGGGCGGCTCGAGGCCGTTCGCGTCAATGATCGCCCGCATCGGAATCTGGTGACGACGCGCGATTCCGAACAGCGTATCCCCCGGTTGCACGGTGGCGATGCCCGGTTCCGTTTCGCTCGCGCGGGATCCATCGTAGCCGGTCGAAGCGGCGGCACGGCCATAGCGGTCCTGGCCGTGAACCTCGACCGGCGCCGGCGGCCCTTTCCGCGTACATCCGACGAGCAGCGCAACGGCGAGCAGAGCGGTGATCAGTGAAGCGAGCCGCGCCATCTTCCCCCAGCTGATGAGCCAAGCAAGCCTGCGGGCCTGTCCGCGTACGCGCCGTGTGGCCGCGCGCTCGCGGGCAGATGCTATTCATAGCCCGCCGGAAGTTGCGATTCTACTAGCGCCGCAACCCGCGGCCGAATGGATCCGCGCGGAAATCAGGCCCGCTCACGCGAATCAGGCGGAAGCCCCTGCACCATCGGCACGAACCGCACGGCGCCGATGTCCTCCTGCACGAGACCGGAATCCGTCTTTCGAATGCGGACGAGACGTTGCGCCCGCTTCTCGGTTCCGACCGGCAGCACCATGATGCCGCCGGCGCTGAGCTGATCGAGTAACACCGTTGGAACGTCCGGCGGCGCGGCCGTCAGGATGATACGGTCGAACGGCGCCTGCTCCGGCCAGCCGGCCCACCCGTCACCATGACGCGACGTGATGTTGTGCAGGCGAAGCCGCTTGAACCGCGCTTCCGCCTCGTCAAGAAGCGGCCGGTGTCGCTCGATCGTGTAGAGACGTCGGCACACGAGCGACAGGATCGCCGCCTGATAACCTGAACCCGTCCCGATCTCCAGCACCTTCATGCGCTGGCCGGCCTCGAGCGCCTGCGTCATGAGGCCGACGACGCTCGGCTGGCTGAGAGTCTGTCCGTGGCCGATCGGCAGCGCCGTGTCCTCGTACGCCTGGTCGCGGAAACTCGGGGGCGTGAATTCCTCGCGGGGAATCCGTTCGATGGCACTCAGCACCCGGGTGTCGGTCACGCCCGCGGACCGCAGATCCATCACCAGGCGGATCTTGTGATTGGGGGTGCTCACTTGAACGCCGCCGCGAGTTTGCGCATCGACGCCTTGTGCGTCAGATCGAGGTAAAGCGGCGTCACCGAGATCTTGTTGTCGCGAATTGCCGCAATGTCGGTGCCCTTGCGTGTCGGATCCTCGAGGCGCATGGCGCCGATCCAGTAGTACGGCTCGCCGTGCGGATCGGTCGTTTCCATGAGATGATCGCCGATCTTGTGTCGCCCTTGCGCCACGACGGCAACGCCGCGAACGCCGTCCGGCTCGCATTCCGGAAAATTGACGTTCATGAGGACGTTCTTCGGCCAGGGCAGCTGCGTGAGCCTGGCGATGATCTTCGGCGCGTGATGCAGCGCCGTCGCCCACGGCACCTTCGTGCCATTTGCGTAATTCTGGCTGAGGGCAATGGCGGGAACGCCGAGCAGCGTCGCCTCCATCGCCGCCGCGACCGTGCCGGAATAGGTCACGTCCTCGCCGAGATTGCCCCCGCGGTTCACGCCCGACAGGCACAGGGTCGGTCGTTTTTCCTTCAGGATGTGATTGATGGCGAGCAGCACGCAATCGGTCGGCGTACCATCAACCGCGAAACGGCGCGTCCCCAGACGCCGGACGCGCAAGGGCCGCCTGAGCGTGAGGGAATGGCTGGCGGCGCTTTGTTCCGCATCGGGCGCGACGACCCAAACGTCGCGCGAGAGCGCGCGTGCGACGTTCTCGAGGATTTTCAACCCCGGCGCATGGATTCCGTCGTCGTTGGTGACGAGGATGCGGGCGTTGGACAGGTCGAGCGGCGCCTCAAACATTCGGCGTCAGAACTGTCAAACCGCCCATGTATGGACGCAACGCTTCGGGAATCTCGATCGAGCCGTCCTCGCGCTGGTAGTTCTCCATGACGGCGATCAGCGCACGCCCCACAGCGATACCGGACCCGTTCAACGTATGAACGAACGATCCGCCCTTCTCGCCTGCGCGGCGGAACCGCGCGTTCATGCGCCGCGCCTGGAAATCGCCGCAGTTGGAGCAGCTCGAAATCTCGCGATACGTGTTCTGGCCCGGCAGCCAAACCTCGATATCGAAGGTCTTGCGGGCGGCGAAGCCCATGTCGCCAGTGCACAGCAGCATGACCCGGTACGGCAGCCCCAGCCGCTCGAGCACTGTCTCCGCGCATCGCGTCATGCGCTCGTGCTCGTCTTCCGAGTGGTCCGGATGCGCGATCGAGACCAGTTCGACCTTATAGAACTGGTGCTGCCGCAGCATGCCGCGCGTGTCCTTCCCGGCAGCACCGGCTTCCGCCCGGAAGCACGCCGTCAGCGCCGTAAAGCGCAGGGGCAGCGCTTCCTCCGCCAGGACTTCGTCCGCCACCAGATTGGTGAGCGGCACCTCCGCCGTCGGGATCAGCCAATGATCGGTCGTCGTGCGGAACAGATCTTCGCCGAATTTCGGGAGATTCCCCGTGCCGTACAAAGCGGCGTCACGCACGAGCAAGGGCGGGCTCACTTCAGTGTAGCCGAACTCGCGCGTGTGTATGTCCAACATGAACTGACCGAGTGCGCGCTCCAGCCGTGCGAGCGGGCCCTTGAGCACCGTGAAGCGCGCACCCGAGAGCTTCGCGGCCCGTTCGAAATCCATCATCCTGAGTCTTTCGCCCAGGTCGAAATGCTCCTTGGGCGGAAAGTCGAACCGGCGCGGCTCGCCCCAGGCACGGACCAACTGGTTGTCATCGGCGTCCCGACCGAAGGGAACATCGGGCGCCGGAATGTTCGGAAGCGCCGCCAGCGATCGGCCCAGTTCGTCGGCGGCCTCCCGCTCCTCGTTTTCGGCGGCACCGATCGCGTCCTTGAGACGCGCGACTTCGGCCATCAGGTCGGATACGTCGAGCTTCTTCGCCTTCGCCGCGCCGATCTCCTTCGACGCGGCATTCCGGCGCTGCTGCAACTCGTCGCGACGCGCCTGCGCCGCGCGACGACGCGCGTCGATCGCGAGAAGGCTGGCGGCGAGCGGCTGGAGTCCGCGTCGTCCAAGCCCATCGTCGAACGCCGCCGGATTGTCGCGGATCGTCTTGATGTCGTGCATGGAAGTGCGACCGTCGGTGTGCCGTGCGGGGTTATACGGTCGCGCGAGTCGCCTGTCCACCCGGCTTCACGCTGCCGCCCGAACCGCGTCTCAACGCGTCAGATTGAAGTCCGTTTCATCGACGGCTGGCGGCGGATTCGACGCGGGCCGCCCCCGAAGCTCGGCGTCGAGCGCCGCGTCCGCTGCAGCCTGCTGGGCTGCCCGCTTCTTCTCGATCAGACGAGCGGCCCAGATCGACGCTTCGTAGAGGAGATACATCGGCACCGCCAGACTGACTTGGCTGAAGACGTCCGGCGGCGTCACCACACCCGCGAACGCCAAAATGCCGACGATCGCATAGCGGCGTTTCGATGCGAGCCCTTCCGAGGTTACGACGCCGATCTTGGCCAGCAACGTGAGGAGCACGGGGAGCTGAAAGCTGATGCCGAACGCAAGGATCAGCGTCATCACCAGCGAGAGATACTCGCTCATCCGCGCTTCGAGTTCGATCTGCATCTGCCCCGGCCCCGCGGGCACCTCGAAGCTTGCGAAAAATTTCAGAGCGAATGGAAGGATAAGATAATAAAGCATTGCCGCGCCGATAAAAAACAGGATCGGCGTAGCCACGAGGAACGGCAGGAACGCCTGCTTTTCGTGCTTATAAAGACCCGGCGCCACGAACATCCAGATCTGCGAGGCGATCACGGGAAAAGCCAGGAAAACAGCGGTAAAGAAGGCGACCTTGAGATAGGTAAAGAAGGCCTCGGTCGGCGCCGTGAAGATCATCCGGCGCGTGCCGTCCAGCGGCTGAACCTGCCGCAATGGCTCGACCAGGAAGTCGAAGATCGCCTGAGAGAAGTAATAGGACACAAGAAAGCATACGACGAGAGCGACAAGCGACCAGATCAGGCGCTGACGCAGCTCGATCAGGTGATCGAGCAGCGGCATCTTCTTGTCGTCGATGTCCTCGTGATTCGTCGCGTCGTTCACGGCTTGGGCCCCTCGGACGCCCCGGGCGCCGGCTGATCCGGCAGCGAATCGGGGCCACTCTTTGGAGCGGTATCGGCGGCAGGCGTGGCGGGACGGGGCGCTGGCGACGGCGCGTCCAGATCGGGCGGCGTCAGAGCTGCCGTAATTTCGCCCTTCGGGTCTATGGTCCGCTCGAGCTCGCGCGTGTAATCGCTGCTCTGCAGCCTCTGCACCTGGTTCTTGACGTCATCGAGCTCCGCTTCGCGGATCATGTCCTCGACGTTGCTCTGGAACTCGCGCGCCATGGCACGCGCCTTCCCTGCCATGCGACCGAGCGTCCGCAGCGCGCCCGGAAGTTCCTTGGGCCCGATGAAGATGATCGCCGCGACGCCGATGAACAGCAGTTCGGTCCAGCTCAGGTCGAACATGAAAGACTCTCGACCGCCGGCGCAGCCGTCATCGGGTCCTCGCGCGGGCGGCTCCGATCAGAGGGCGCCGGGATGTCACACCTTCGAGGCGTCCTTCTTGGCCTCGACGTCGGCGGTCTGGGCGCTGACCTGGGGCGGGTTCCGATCGGATCCCTCCTCCTCGTCCCGCAGACCTGCTTTGAACGCCTTCACGCCCTTTGCCATGTCCCCCATCAGCCTCGGAATCTTGCCGGCGCCGCCAAACAGCAGCAGAACGACGACGAGGACGACGAGCCAGTGCCAGATGCTAAGCGATCCCATGGCTTACTCCTGGAAACTCGAATGGCGCGGATAGTCGCAAATTCGCTGACCTGCCGCAACGTCTGCGGCGACCGGTTCTTATCGGGCGTCCTTCGCAGGAAAGACGAAGGCCTGGGTCGGATCCAGGCCCACCTGCAGGATCTCGCCCTCGCGCGGCAGGTAGCGCCCCGGTACGCGCGCGTGAAAATGGAAGTGGCCGACATGCCCCTCGCCCCAGGCCGCATCACCCGTAAGAAGCCGCAGGTGGATCCACGAGCTTCGCCCAAGCAGCCGCGCGGTCATCACCTGGGCCGCAACGGCCGAGCTGACCCCGCTGTCCGCCGCCGATAACCTCAACCCTTCCGGCCGGATCAGGACGTCCACCGTCGTACCGTCGCCGAGCCCCGGCGTCGCGACCGCCCCGAAGGGCGTGTAGACTGCGCCGCCGCGTACCACCCCGACCAGTTCGTTCAGCTGGCCGAAGAACGATGCGACGAACGCGGTTGCGGGGCGGGTGTAGATGTCGACCGGCGTACCCTCCTGCTCGATCCGGCCGGCACGCATGACGGCCAGCCGGTCGGCCATGAACATGGCCTCCTCGGGGTCGTGGGTCACCATCAGCGTCGCAGCACCGCTGTCCTTCAGGACGTGCAACGTATCGTCGCGGATCTGTTCCCGCAGGCGCGTGTCGAGGCCCGAGAACGGCTCGTCCAGCAGCACCACACGCGGTCGCGGCGCAAGGGCGCGGGCAAGCGCGACGCGCTGCTGCTGGCCGCCCGAAAGCTGGTGCGGATAGGCCTCCGCGTATTCCGCCATGCCCACCTTCGACAGGACGTCGCGTACGCGGGCGGCACGCTCCCCCGCCGGCAGTCTGTGCAGTCCGAAGGCGACGTTGCGAGCGACGGTCAGGTGCGGGAACAACGCATAGTCCTGAAACACGAAACCGACCCCCCGCGCCTCGGGCGGGACGACGTAGCCCGGCTCGGCCACGGCGCAGCCGTCGATCACGACGCGCCCATGCTGCAATTCCTCGAGGCCGGCCGCGATGCGAAGCAGCGTCGTCTTGCCGCAACCCGACGGGCCAACCAGGCACACGAGTTCGCCGGGCGCCACCGTCAGTGTCACCCCCCGCACGACCGTGCGCTCGCCATAGGCATGGCTGACGTCGGCAATTCCAAGCGCAATCGGCTGCATGTCACGCCCCTGCATCGCCCGGCCGCGAGCGCGCGATCGCCAGCGACAGCAGAATGACGGGCACGATGCCGACCGCGACGATGGTCAGCGACGGCAACGCGGCCTCGGCGAGCCGCTCGTCGGCGGCAAGCTGATAGGTGCGGATCGCGAGCGTATCGAAGTTGAAGGGACGCATGAGCAGCGTGGCCGGCAGTTCCTTGATTACCTCCACAAGCACCAGGATCGCCGTCGTCAGCACGCTGCCGGCCATCAGCGGGGCATGAACGCGCATGAGCGTGGCGGCTGGGCTCGCGCCCAGGACGCGCGCAGCGCCGTCCATGGAAAGCGTGATCCGGCCGAGACCCGCCTCGATCGGATTGAACGCGACGGCAAGAAAGCGCACGAGATAGGCGAAGATGACGGCCACCAATGTGCCCGACAGCAGCAATCCCGTGCCGACGCCGAAAAGGCCGCGCGCGGCCGCATCGATCCAGTTGTCGAGCCAGACGCAGGGCAAGAGGATTCCCACTGCCACCACGGCGCCGGGAATGGCATATCCGAGCGTGGCCATACGGGCCGCCGCGCGCACGAGCATACTGCCTCTGAGCCTCAGCGCGTATGCAAGCAGGACGGCGGCCAGAATAGTGGTGGCAGCGCCGCCGGCGGCCAGGATCAGCGTGTTGCTGAGCAGCTGATGGAAGCCCGGATCGAGCGCAAGTGCGGCGTTCTCGACCGTCCACACGGCGAGCGCCGCCGCCGGAACGAGGAAGCCGAACGCGACCGGAAACGCACAGATCACCCACGCACTGCCCGCGCGCATGCCATGCAGGGGATAGGTCGGCAGGCGCCGGTAATACCGCGACGTATGGTGATAACGCTGCTCCCCACGCGACCACTGTTCCAGCAGCAGAACCGCGAAGACGAACACGAGCAGAATCGCCGCGAGCTGCAGCGCCGCGACCGGCTCACCGATGCCGAGCCAGGTGCGATAGATGCCGGTGGTGAACGTGTCGACCCCGAAATACTGAACGGTGCCGAAATCGCTCAACGTCTCCATCAGCGCGAGCGCCACCCCGCCCACGATCGCCGGCCGCGCCAGCGGCAGGGCCACGTGCGCGAAGCTCTGCCACGCCGTGCGGCCCAGCGTGCGGCTTGCCTCCAGCGCGCAAACCGACTGGTTCAGGAACGCGGCCCGTGCCAACAGATACACGTATGGATAGAAAACCAGCGTCATCACGATGATCGCGCCGCCGAGTGACCGCATGTCCGGGAACCAGTAATCCCCCGCGGACCATCCGAAGACGGCGCGCAGCGTGCTCTGCACCGGGCCGACGTAGTCGAGCAGCCCCGTGTAGGTGTATCCGATGACATAGGCCGGACTGGCAAGCGGCAGGATCAGCGCCCACTCGAAGATGCGAACGCCCGGAAACCGCGTCATCGTGACCAGCCAGGCCGTCGGCACGCCGAGAAGCACCACGCCCAGTCCGACGCCCAGCATGAGCCAGACCGAGTTCGCCACGTAGCGCGGCAGCACGGTGGCCGCGAGATGTGCCCAGGCATCGGTAAACGGCATCAGCAGGCTGCCGAGCACCACCAGGATCGGGATTGCGACGAGCGCGGCGAAGACGACGGCCCAGACACCCCACACGTCGAAGCGGAGTGCATGCGAACCGAGCGTAAGTGGTCGAGAGGCGATCGGCACCGGCGCTGCGCTGAACATGAAGATGCCGGACGGGTCGTCCAGCGAAGCCGCCACGCTAGGTCAGTTGCGAACCGTTTGCAATAGCAAGCGCCGCGCTGCCCCCGCCGCCGCAGGCGCATGCGGCGCCCTACTCGGCCGCCCGCTCCTGCGGGTCCGGGGCGTCCGCCGCCGGCTCGGGCGGCGCCTCGGCCTCGGGCATTTCGGCGGAGTCGTCGGATCCGTCGCTGTCCTCGTCCGTCTCGCCGCCTTCGGCACCGAGCTTGCCCTGCTCGCTGTACGCGCTGACGGCGGCGCGTGCATCGAGCAGACCAGCCGCCTTGAGATCCTCGATACCCGGGAGATCCTTGATGCTGTTGAGTCCGAAATGCGACAGGAACGCGTTCGTCGTGACCCATGTCGCGGGATGGCCGGGTGTCTCGCGATGGCCTTTGGGCTGGATCCAGCCTGCTTCCATCAGCGTGTCGAGCGTACCGCGCGACAGGGCAACGCCCCGGATCTCCTCGATCTCGGCGCGGGTGACCGGTTGATGGTAGGCGATGATCGCGAGCGTCTCGATCGCTGCCCGTGACAGTTTCCGCGGCACGACCGTTTCGATCTGCAGGATCGGGGCAAGGTCCGGGGCCGTCCGGAAGGCAAACTTGCCGGCAACGCGCACGAGATTGATTCCGCGATTGGCGTACTGCGCTTCGAGGTCGTCGATCAGCGCCTCGACATCCGTGCCGGCCGGCAGCCGCTTGGCGATCGCCTTCGCATCCATCGGTTCCGTCGATGCGAACAACAACGCCTCGATCGCGCGCAAGGCTTGCGCACGGGACTGTGCGCGCTGGATCTCGTCCTCGGTCGGCTCCGCAGCCGGGCCGACGTCTCCCGGCGCATGCTCTTCCGACGTCTCCGGTCCGGCATCGGGAGCCGGCTCGATCGGGTCCTGCGGTTCGCCTGTCACTTCCGTGTTTGCTTCGGTCATGGAGCTTGCCTTTCGGGCACCGGCAGTTCCGTTACGGGATTGTCGGGTGCCCTGCGAATGTAGATATGGCCGAACATGCGGTCCTGGCGAAGCTGCAGCTTGCCTGCGCGGACCAGCTCGAGACTGGCCGTGAACATCGCCGCGACGGCCGAGCGCGCCACCACGCCCCCGGCGAGCTCCGGCGGAATGAAGGAGTGCAGCGTCGTCCAATCCGGCAGCCGACCGAGCATCGCCGACAGCCGTTCGAGCGCCATTTCCATCGAATAGAGCTCGGTCGGAACGATTCGCAGCAAGGATGGCTGACGCTGGGCGCGATGCGCGCCATACGCCTTGAGCAGATCATAAAGCGTAGCCTGGTATTCCGGCCTGGTGACCACGCGGATCCCCTCCGGCGCGCCGCGGCCGAACACGTCCCTGCCGAGCTGCGGGCGCGCCATCAGGCGGGCGCCGGCATCCTGCATGGCCTGCAGCCGCTGCAGCTGAAACGCCAATGCCGCCGCCATTTCGGCGGCCGTCGGCTCGGCCTTGTTGTCCGGCGGGGCCGGCAGCAGCAGGCGCGACTTGAGATACGCGAGATAGGCCGCCATGACCAGGTAGTCTGCGGCGACCTCCAGTCGTACGCGTCGTGCCTGCGCGATGAAGGCGATGTACTGGTCGGCCAGCGCCAGGATCGAGATCCGTGTGATATCGACCTTCTGCTCTCGCGCGAGCGACAGCAGGACGTCGATCGGTCCTTCGTAACCTTCGAGGTCGACGACCAGCGTATCGCCGTCGGCCGCCGTTTCGGGAGCGGCGGTCCGTGCGCCCGCGGGATCCTCCTCGAACGGCGTGGCGGACTCGTTCTCAGCCATGGCCCGCCGCCCTGATGATGAGGTCGATGACCGCATCGGCCGGAACGCCGACGAGCCACGCGAAGACATTGAGGTCGAGCCCGACCATGTCGCCCAACATGGGCAGCAGGAACAGGGCACCGAGAACGATCAAGATCCCGACCCGCTCCAGGCGCGCAAGCTGCATCGCGAGCGCCGTCGGCAGCAACCCGACGGCGACGCGCCCCCCGTCGAGCGGCGGGATCGGCAGCATATTGAAGACGGCCAGGATCACGTTCAGCGTGACAGCATTCACCAGATTATGCCCGAGCCACATTGCGACTCGCGGCGGAAACCACTCGATCCCGTGATACAGGAATGCCGCAAGGAGCGCTAGAAAGAGGTTCATCGCCGGGCCCGCCGCCGCAACGAACACCATGTCCCGGCGCGGATTGTTGAGACGGCCGAAATTGACCGGCACGGGCTTGGCATAACCGAACAGGAACGGCGCCCGCGTAAGAAGCAGCAGCGCCGGCAGCAGTATCGTGCCGAACGGATCGACATGGCGCAGCGGGTTCATCGACACGCGCCCGAACCGTCGGGCGGTATCGTCGCCGAAAACCTCCGCCGCGTAGCCGTGCGCCGCCTCGTGCAGGGTAATGGCCGTCAGGGCCGGAATCACCCATACCGAGGCCAGATACAGCGCGTCTTCCATCCGACCTAACCTATCGCCCCGCCGCTCAGCAGTACATCAAGCCGGGCCGCAAGCTTGGCCGGCTCCGAATCCTTGAAGCTCGCGCGCCGGTTCGCCTCGGCGCGGGCCAGCCGCTCTGCCGCGTCGTCGGCGAGCGGCGGCACGATGCCGGCGATCTGCACCATCTCGTCCATGTCGCCATTGCAATGGAGCGCAATGTCGCAGCCGGCATCGAGCGCGGCACCGGCCCGTTCGGCGAGCGTACCCTTGAGTGCCTGCATGGACAGATCGTCCGAAACGAGGACGCCGGTAAAGCCGATCTCGCCACGGATGATGTCGCGAATGATCGTCGGCGACGTCGTCGCCGGCCGATCGGGATCCAGCGCCGTATAGAGCACATGCGCCGTCATGGCCCACGGCATGTCGGCGAGCGCACGGAACGGCACGAAATCCGTCCGTGCCAGAATGTCGCGCGGGGTATCCACAACCGGAAGCTCGGCGTGGCTGTCCACCCGCGCGCGGCCGTGTCCGGGGATATGCTTGATCACCGGCGTCAGGCCGGCATCGATGAACCCAAGCGCGGCCGCACGGGCAAGGACCGATACGCGCGCCGGATCGGTGCCATAGGCGCGGTCTCCGATGACGTCATGTGATCCGGCAACGGGAACGTCCGCCACCGGCGCGCAGTCCACCGTGATGCCCAGTTCTCCGAGTTCCGCGCCGATCAGGCGCGCATTCAGCCATGCGGCCTCGCGCGCACGCTCGAGGTCAGTGTCGGCAAGTGCCCCGATCGTCGCGGCGGACGGTGCCGCGCGCCAGTATGGCGGGCGCAAACGCGCCACGCGCCCGCCCTCCTGATCGATCAGCACCGGCGCATCCGCTCGCCCCACCGACTCGCGCAACGCCCCGACCAGCTCCCGCACCTGGGCCGGCGTCCGCACGTTGCGTGCGAACAGGATGAAACCCAGCGGATTGACCCGCGCGAAGAAGGCTCGTTCCGTGTCCGTCAGGACCGGTCCGGCGCATCCATAGATGACCGCCTTTGGCCGCCGCGCCGCGGTGCTCATGTCAGGGTCGGACAACGAGACACCCGACCTTCTTTTCGGAGAGGCGCCGACACAGATCGCGCGCCGCGGCCTCGTCGGACAGCGGCCCGGCCTGAAGCCGGTAGAATGTGCCCTTCGCGCCGAGATCGGCGCGCACGACGTCGCTCGAGAGCTTGCCCAGCAGATCCGGATGCATCCGCTGCAACCGCGACCAAGCCTGCCTTGCCTCATCGGCGGAACGGAGCGCCGCGAGCTGGACGCGATAGCCGCGGCGGACCGGGGGCGCCGCCGCCTCTTGCGCCGGGGCCGCCGCGCGCGGTGCCGATACGGCGGCCGTCTGAGACTGGGCTGACGCAGGGACGGATTGGCTTTTCGCCGGCGTCGGCGACGCCTGCGTCTGCAACGAGGTCGGTGCGGGCGGCGCGGACGATTCGCGCGCCGCCGGCGCGGCGGGCTGCGCCTGCGTCACTTCAACGGCATCAGGCGGCGGCTCGACGGGCGGCGGCGGCGGAATTTCCGGTTCGTTGCGCGCGCCGACCGGCCGCGGCAACGGCGCCTCGGGCGGCGGCAGCAAACGCTCGACCCGCGGTGGCGGATTTTCGCCGTCGCGCAGCAGGCGGTTGTAGATCTCCTTGTCCTGATGCGGCACATCCATGCCGCCGGGATCTTCCGGTTTCACCTTCATCGGCCGCGGATCCGCCTTGATCAGCGGAACGGGGCCACTTTCGCCGCCCGACCGGCTCGTACTGTATGTGTAACCGACGAGCCCGCCGAACAAGGCAAGCGCAACGGAAACGACAATGACCGGCACAGCCTTCAGGCCGCGCGAGCGGCCATGTGCCTGCGATGGCGTCAAACGTTCGTTCGGGTCTGGCAGCATCAGTTTCTTATCATCTCGTGCGGCGCATCCTATCTCATTTCCTCGGCCGGCTCGACGCCGATCAACCGCAGCCCCGAGGCGATGATGATGCCGACGCCGCGGACCAGCGCCAGCCGGGCGAGCGTCAACACGCGGTCGTCGGGTACAACGAAGCGCAGCGCCGTTTCATCCTTGCCGCGCGTCCACAGGGCATGGAACGCGGATGCGAGATCGTAGAGGTAGAATGCGATCCGGTGCGGCTCGCCGGCCTCGGCCGCCCCCTCGAGCAGACGAGGCCACCCGGCCATCGTGCGGATCAGTGCGATCTCGTCGGGGTCTTCCAGCCGTGCGAGTTCGGCGTTTGCCAGAGCGCGGTCGGACAGGTCGATTCCGGGCATTGCCGCCTGAGCCTGCCGCATCGCCGAGCGGGTCCGCGCATGCGCGTACTGCACATAGAAGACGGGATTGTCCTTCGACTGCTCGGTGACTTTGGCGAAGTCGAAATCGAGATGCTGATCGTGCTTGCGCGTCAGCATGATGAAGCGCACCACGCCGGCCCCGACTTCGTCGATGACGTCGCGAAGCGTCACGAACATGCCTGCGCGCTTCGACATGCGCACGGGCTCGCCCTTGTCGAACAGGCTGACGAGCTGGCAAAGACGGACCTCGAGCGCCGCCCCACCCTCGCTGAGCGCGCGGACGGCCGCCTGCATCCGCTTCACGTAGCCGCCGTGGTCCGCGCCCCACACGTCTATCATCCGCGTGAACCCGCGGCGGTACTTGTCCAGGTGATAGGCCATGTCGCCGGCGAAATAGGTCCATGACCCGTCGGATTTCTGCAGCGGCCGGTCGACGTCGTCGCCGAACTGCGTTGCGCGGAACAGAAGCTGGGGCCGCGGTTCCCAATCGTCGGGCTTCATGCCCTTCGGCGGCTCGAGCACGCCCGTGTAGACGAGGTCGCGTGCACGAAGAAAATCGACGGCCTCGCTGACGCGCTGCTTTTCGACGATGTCGTGCCGCTCGGACGTGAAGACATCATGGCGCACGCCGAGCGCCGCGAGATCCGCCTTGATCAGGTCCATCATCGCCGCGATGGCGAAGTCGCGGATCGGCCCTAGCCACTCAGCCTCCGGCCGTCCGATCCATTTCGTGCCGTCACGCGCTGCGAGCGCCGCGCCGACTGGTTTCAGGTATTCCCCCGGATACAGTCCTTCCGGGATTGCGTCGATCGTCTCGCCGAGCGCCTCGCGATAACGGAGGTGCACCGACCGTGCGAGCTGGTCCACCTGGGCGCCTGCGTCGTTGATATAGTACTCGCGCGTAACCTTGAACCCGGTCCGCTCCAGCAGGGCGGCAAGCGCATCGCCGACAACGGCGCCGCGGCCGTGCCCCACATGCATCGGCCCGGTCGGATTGGCGGACACATATTCGACGTTAACGGTCTGTCCCTTCCCCATGTCGGAGGCGCCGTACCGTTCGCCCGTCGCAATGATCTCGGCGAGCCGCGCCCGCCAGAACCCGGCACTCAGGCGCAGATTGACGAAGCCGGGTCCCGCGATTTCGGCGCCGATAACGTCGGGATGCGCCCTCAGCCGCTCAACGAGGAGCGCTGCGATGTCACGCGGCTTCATGCCGGCCGCCTTGGCAAGGACCAGCGCGGCATTGGTCGAGACGTCACCATGCGCCGCTTCGCGGGGCGGCTCGGTGGTGATGCGCGAGAGATCGAGATTGCCGGGGATCTGGCCGGCGGCGGCAAGTTCGCCGAGGTTTCGAATGACCTCGTCGCGGAAATAATTGTAGAGGTTCATCAGATCGAGTCGTGCAGATCGAACAGGCGCTGGTGTTCCTTCAAGGCAAACCGGTCGGTCATGCCGGCAATATAGTCCGCCACGAGCCGCGCCGTCTTCGGCGTTCCCGCGCCGTCCGCCCGACGGCGCCATTCATCGGGCAGGCAGTTCGGCTCCTTCAGGAACAGCTCGAACAGCTCGGCGACCACGCGGCGTGCCTTGCTGGTCATGCGGTTGACCTTGTAGTGCCGATACATTCGCTTGAACAGAAATTCGCGCAAGTGCTTGAGCTGTTCCGCCAGCTCGGTCGAAAACGCGACGACGGGCTGCCCCAGCCGGCGCACCTCGTCGGGCGAGCGCGGCCGCCACGTCAGAAGCCGGCGGCGCGTCTCGGCCAACAGATCCATGACCATGCGATCGATCAGCCGGCGGATGGACTCGCCGATCAACCTGTCCTCCTCGAGCCCAGGATGCCGGGCCGCGACCTCGGCGAAAACGGGTCCGACGAGCGGAACGTCCAGCAGATCGCCGATCGTGAAAAGTTTGGCTCTGAGGCCGTCGTCGATGTCGTGATTCGTATAGGCGATGTCGTCGGACAGGGCCGCGACCTGCGCCTCGGCCGACGCGAATGTGTCAAGTTCAAGGTCGTGATGCGCCGTGTACTCGACGATCGCGGCCGGCAAGTCGCGAGGCCGGCTCGGATCCGCCCACGGCCCTATCATCGGACCGTTGTGCTTGACCACGCCTTCGAGCGTTTCCCATGTCAGGTTCAGACCGTCGAACGCGGCGTACCGGCGCTCGAGTTTGGTCAGAATCCGCAGCGTCTGGGCATTGTGGTCGAAGCCGCCATAGGGCCGCATGACGCGGTCGAGGGCATCCTCGCCCGCGTGGCCGAAAGGCGTGTGGCCGAGGTCGTGGGCAAGGGCCAGCGTTTCCGCGAGATCCTCGTTGAGGCCGAGCGCCCGGCTGATCGTGCGGGCGATCTGCGCCACCTCGATCGTGTGCGTCAGCCGCGTGCGGTAATGGTCGCCCTCATGAAAGACGAAGACCTGGGTCTTGTGCTTGAGCCGTCGGAAGGCGGTCGAGTGGATGATCCGGTCACGGTCGCGCTGGAAGACGGACCGCATGGTGCTCTCGGGTTCAGGCACGAGGCGGCCGCGGCTCGCCTCGGGCCGGCACGCATAGACGGCCGTGCCGTGCGGCGCGGCGGCGCGGACGAGTTCATCGGCGATATCGGGACCGGGTGGCATGGCCGGACCCTACAGGCAGCCCGATCCCGAACGCAACCTGTTGGAAGCCTGACGGTTTTTCAGCCGCCGACGGCGCCGTCGGCTGCCGCTGACCGGGGGCGATTTGACAAAGCGCAAGAACGGCTTAAATAAAACAAGGTAAGTTTATTGCCCGCTCTCGAAGGGAGCCCAAGGAAGCCATGTCGGACGCTGCGGCCACGACGACGACCCGGCGTAATGTCGAGCTGACCGAGTCGGCAGCACGCCAGATTGCCAAGATTCTGTCCCAGGACGAATACAAGGGCATGATGCTGCGCGTATCCGTCTCCAGCGGTGGCTGCTCCGGGTTTCAGTACGGATTCACGTTCGATGACACGAAATCCGAGTCCGACATCGTCATCGAGCGCGATGGCGCAACGGTCCTGATCGACGACGTGTCGCTGGAGCTGCTCGACGGCGCCAAGATCGACTACGTCGAGGACATGATCGGCGCCTCGTTTTCGATCAAGAATCCACAGGCCAAGAGCTCCTGCGGCTGCGGCAACAGTTTTTCGGTTTGATCCACGACGGGAACCGGACGCGTTCGTGGCGCCGGCCGGCATGACGAATGGTTCGTCCGACCGCTTGTCGGACGCGTGCCGAACCCGCAAGATCGCCACATGGTCAAGATTGCCACCTGGAACGTGAACTCGGTAAAGGCGCGGCTGCCTCTCGTCCTCGATTATCTGAAGACGAGCGCGCCCGATATCCTGCTGCTGCAGGAGACCAAATGCGTCGACGACGAGTTTCCGCGTCTGGAGGTCGAAGCGCTCGGCTATAACGTGGCGACGGTGGGCCAGAAATCATACAACGGGGTCGCCGTTCTCGCCCGCCGGCCGATTATGGAACCGCTGCGGCGGCTTCCGGGCGGCGACGGCGATGAACAGGCGCGCTATCTCGAGGCAACTGTCGACGGGTTGCGGGTGGCCTCGCTCTATCTGCCGAACGGCAACCCGATCGGCACCGAGAAATTCACCTACAAGCTCGCGTGGATGGAGCGTCTCCATGCCCGCGCCCGGCAGCTCCTTGCGGAGGAGCGTCCGTTCATTCTTGCCGGCGATTACAACGTGTGTCCGACCGACGACGACGTCTGCGACCCGGTCGCCTTTGCCAAGGATGCGCTGTGCCAGCCAGCTTCGCGCGCGGCGTTCCGAAAGCTGGTCTATCTCGGACTGACGGACGCGGTCCACGCGATCAATCCTGCGCCCGGGCAGTATACGTTCTGGGATTATCAGCAGAACTGTTGGCCCCGCGATCAGGGACTGCGCATCGACCACCTGCTGCTGTCGCCGCAAGCCGCAGACCGGCTGGTCGATGCCGGAATCGATCGCGGGCCGCGCGCCCAACCCCGGGCCTCGGACCACACCCCCGCGTGGTGCCAGCTCCAATGAGCGGGGGCGACGAGCTCCATACCGGCAGTTGCCTCTGCGGTGCCGTTCGTTATGTCGCCCGCGGTATGCCGGTGCAGGTGAACATCTGCCACTGCCGGATGTGCCAGAAGGCGACCGGCGCACCGATGTCCGCGTGGGCAACCTTTCCGCGCGACCAGGTCGAATTCATCGGTACCGAGCCGACGTTTCGCCAGTCGTCGGAGATTGCGGTCCGCGGCTTTTGCGCGGCCTGCGGGTCGGCCCTCACTTGGCAGGAGACCGCGCAGCCCGAACTGATCGATCTCAGCGTCGGCACGCTCGACGATCCGGGGCGCATCCGCCCGCAGGATCATCTCTGGACGTCGAGTGCCGTTCCGTGGCTCCATATTGCCGACGATCTGCCTCGATACGCGCGGAGTCGCCAGGGCTAGAACGTCAACGGGTGTTCGCCCCCCTTTCGTGGGATCACCGTTGGCGGCCGGCATTTACCGGATGTCAACCAGGGCGGGCGTAACGGTTAAGACCGTTGTTCCGGCTTCGTGCCTGGGTCGCGCGTGTTGAACCAAAATTCTCCAATGTCGGCGCAGCCGCGGATCAAGATGAGCCAGGCTGAGCTCGACCGGGTCGTCCAGCTGCATCAGCGCTACCAGACGGCGCGGAATGGCGGTCAGCGCGCGCTGCTCGCCTATCGCGACCTGTCGGGGCTCAATCTCGCCGGCCAGAACCTGCAGGATGCCGATTTTACGGGTGCCTTCCTCATCGGCACCAACCTGGCCGAGGCGAATCTCGGGCATGCCATTCTGTTCGGCTGCAACTTGAGCAAGGCGAATCTGCGCGGCGCCACGCTCATCCGGGCTGACCTGCGCGGCTCCTGCCTGCGCGGTGCCGATCTCACCAACGCCAATCTGTTCGACTGCGACCTCCGCGACGGCAAAATCGCCGTCCGTGATCGCGCCGGCAATCTCAAGGCCCTGCCCGTCGAGGAAGTCGGGACCGCCGAACTCGTCGGCGCCATCCTCGTCAACGCGAATCTTTCCAACGCCAAGATGTCCGGCTCGTACGCCATGCACACCGACTTCACCGATGCGGTGATGCGCGGCTGCAAGCTCATTCGTGCCGACATGCGTCACGCCAATCTGAATGGCGCCAATCTCGAAGGCGCCGACCTGAGCGGCGCCGACCTGCGCAATGCGAATTTGCGCAACGCAATCCTCACAGGCACCACGACGACGCTCACCGAACTCTCCGGCGCCGACCTCACCGGTGTCCTCACCGATGCCGTGGCGGGCAAGCACCTCGAAGATCTCGAGGTGCCGCTGACCAAGCTGATCGAACGCCATCGCCGATTCGTCGAGACGAACGGCGCTGAAGGCGAGCCGCTGCTCGATCTCAGCGGCTATGATCTACGTCGGGCCCCGCCGCTGGCCGGTGCCTATCTCACCGGGCTCAAGGCGAACGGAGCCGTGCTCTACGGCCTGAATCTGGAAGGTGCCTGGCTTCAGGGGGCGCAACTCGAAGGCGCCGATCTCCGCAACTGCCGTCTTGCCGGTGCCGATCTGCGGGGGGCTGTACTGCGCAATGCCCGCCTGAACCACAGCGATCTGCAGGCCGCGAATCTCGGACCACTGTCGATCGGCGCCGGACGGATGATGCCTTGCCGACTCGACGGCGCGGAGATGCGCTATGTCGATCTGCGGCGCGCGACGCTGAAACACGCCAGCGCCAAGGGCGTCGACTTCACCAGCGCGAATTTCACCGGCGCTCTGACCGTCGGGCTCGACGTCACGGACGCAAAGCTCAACCAAGTCAACGGACTGGAGATCGGCGCCGAGTGATGCCGGATGGCGCGGAACACCGCCACGCCGCCGACGTATACTCGTGCGATGCGCGACGGACAGCAAAGAGACGCCCCGCCGTCCGCCGCGAAGCCACGCGTTGTCATCGTCGGAGCAGGCTTCGGCGGCCTTTGGACCGCGAAGGAATTGGCAGGCGCACCGGTCGATGTCGTCCTGGTCGACCGGCACAACTATCACTTGTTCCAACCCCTGCTCTACCAGGTCGCCACGGCGGCACTGTCACCGGCCGACATCGCGGCGCCGATCCGGGCCATTGTCGGCGGCCGCCCAAACGTGACCGTTCTGCTCGGCAAGGCGAAAGGCGTCGACCTGCCGGCGCGCGAGCTCATCGTTGACGGACGGCGCATTCGTTACGATTGCCTCGTCCTCGCGACCGGCGCCCGCCACGCCTATTTCGGCCGTGACGATTGGGAACCCTTCGCGCCCGGCCTGAAAGAAATCGAGGACGCCATTGAGATCCGTCGCCGGATCCTCCTCGCTTTCGAACGCGCCGAGTACGAACGCGACCCGGTCGAGCGACGTCGCAACATGACGCTGATCGTCGTCGGCGGTGGCCCGACGGGCGTCGAGCTTGCCGGCGCCATCGTGGAACTTGCCAAGCGCGCGCTCGCAGCGGATTTCCACAACATCGATCCGCGCTCGGCCCGTATCGTGCTGATTGAGGCCGGACCGCGGATATTGCCGACCTTCTCGGAGGGCTTGTCCGCGCGGGCGCAATGGTACCTCGAGCACCTTGGCGTCGAGGTCCGTGTCAATACGACCGTTACGGCCGTTGACGCAAACGGTGTCGTTACGGCCGGCGAGCGCATCGAATCGCGTACGGTCATCTGGGCGGCCGGCGTCGCTGCCTCGCCGGCCGGCAAATGGATCGCGGCCGAGCGGGACCGCGCCGGCCGCATCAAGGTTGCCCCGGACCTTTCCGTGCCGGGGCATCCGGAAATCTTCGCGATCGGCGACACTGCGCTCGCGCTCGACCACTCAGGCAAGCCGCTGCCGGGAACTGCGGCGGTCGCAAAGCAGCAGGGGCGCTATGTCGGCCGTCTCATCCGGGCGCGCCTCGCCGCACGACACGACATCGAGCCGTTCCGCTATCGGCATTACGGAAACCTCGCGACGATCGGTCGGAAGGCGGCGGTGATCGAGTTCGGTCGGTTCCACCTCGGCGGCTTTCTCGCCTGGCTCGTCTGGTCGATCGCGCACATCTACTTCCTGATCGGCTTTCGCAACCGCTTGGTCGTCGCGTTGAATTGGGTGTGGAATTATTTCACTTTTCAACGCGGTGCCCGTCTCATCACCGGCAGCGGCCGCTAGATCGCGCCGCGACTTGCCCTGACGACCGCGCATAACCCCCTTCCGGGATCGACAAGCCTTTGCCCGATGATCCGTGCTAGAATTATTTTAATCTGCAATCCTGCCGGGTAGCGCATGGCCTCCGCAACGACAACCCTTTCCCGTCACGACGCCTGGATCATCGGTCTGGTCAGCGTTGCGCACGGCCTGAGCCACTTTTTCCAGCTCGTACTGCCGCCTCTGTTCCCATTTCTGCACAAGGAATTCGACGTCAGCTACGCCACCCTCGGTCTGATGATGATGGTCTTCTATACCGTCTCGGGGGTGGCGCAGACCGGCGCCGGATTTCTCGTCGATCGCTATGGTGCGCGCAGGATCCTGCTCGTCGGGCTGGCGCTGTTCGCGCTCGTCGTCGCGCTCATAGGCCTGAGTCCGACCTTCTGGCTGCTGTTTCCGCTAGCCGCGCTCGCGGGCATCGGCAACAGCGTCTTCCATCCGGCTGATTTCGCGATCCTCAACGCGTCGATCACCAAGGGTTGGCTCGGCCGCGCCTATGGCGCGCACTCGATCGCCGGCAACATCGGTTGGGCCCTGGCCCCCATCGCGACGGTGGGGCTCGCGACGACGTTCGGCTGGCGCTCGGCGCTCATCATTCTCGGTTGCGTCGGCCTCGCCGCGGTTGCGTTCATGGCATTGCGGATCGAACTTACGGTTGCCCATCGTCCGGCGCGGACGGATCGCTCGCTCGGCACTCCGACCATCGGCGAAAGTCTCCGGTTGTTCATGGCCCTGCCGATCCTGACCTGCTTCGCCTATTTCACGTTGCTGGCCATGTCGCTCGTCGGGCTGCAAACCTTCGCGATCCCGGCGATGATCAAGCTCTATGACACCTCCCTCGACGTTGCGGCGACGTCGCTCACCGGCTTTCTTCTCGGGGGGTCGGTTGGCATCCTGGTCGGCAGTGTGCTCGCCGATCGCACGAACCGCCACCATCTGGTCGCCGTCGTCGGTATCCTCGTGGCGGCCATTGCAGTTGGAATCATCGCCACCGGCGCCATTCCGGCCATTGCGGTCCTTGCGGTGATATCGCTCGCCGGCTTCGCGATGGGCATCACGCTTCCGTCCCGCGACATGCTGGTCCGTCAGTCAACGCCGGCGGGTGCCTCGGGAAAGGTCTATGGCTTCGTCTATTCGGGACTCGATCTCGGTTCGGCGCTGACGCCGTTCCTGTTCGGTTGGCTGCTCGACCACAACCTGCCACGCGCGCTGTATTTGGTCGTCGTCGGCACGCTGGCCCTTTCGATCGTGACCGTGCTCAACATGCGCCGCCCGGCGTCGGCGCTGCAGCCGGCGCCGGGCGACTGAACCGCGAACCCAGACCCGCCGCGTCCTAGATGTCGGCGTAGACGTGGGTCTCGGCCTTGGCGCCGGGATGCGTGACCGCGCCCTTGGCCGCAGGCCCGACCGTCTGGGCGTATTTCCACAGCGTGCCGGACTGGAACTCGTGCTCGCGCGGCCGCCAGGCCTTGCGGCGTTCCGCCAACTCGGCCTCGCTCAGCTCCACGTCGAGCGTGCCTTTCTCCGCGTCGATCACGATCATGTCGCCATCCTTCAGCAGTGCGATGGGGCCCCCCACCGCCGCTTCGGGTCCGACATGGCCGATGCAGAACCCGCGCGTGCCGCCCGAGAAGCGGCCGTCGGTAATGAGCGCAATCGACTCACCCTTGCCCTGGCCGTAAATCGCCGCCGTCGTCGAGAGCATCTCCCGCATGCCGGGGCCGCCCTTTGGCCCCTCGTAGCGGATGACGACGACTTCGCCGTCCTTGATTTCACGCTTGAGCACCGCCGCCAGCGCATCCTCCTCGCGATCGAAGCACCGCGCCGGACCGCGGAACTGAAGCTTCTTGAGGCCCGCAATCTTCACGATTGCGCCCTCGGGCGCCAGATTGCCCTGAAGTCCCACGACGCCGCCGGTCTTCGAGATCGGGTTCGACACCCGATAGACGACTTTCTGATTTTCGGGGAACTTCACGTCCTTGAGATTTTCGGCAAGCGTCTTGCCGGTAACGGTGATGCAGTCGCCGTGCAGCAGCCCGGCATCGAGAAGCTCGCGCATCACGACCGGGACGCCGCCGACGCTGTAGAGATCGAAGGCGGTGTATTTGCCGCCCGGCATCAGGTCGGCGATGTATGGCGTCCGCCGCATGATTTCCGCAACCGTCATCAGGTCGAAATCGATGCCGGCCTCGTTGGCGATCGCCGGAAGATGCAAAGCCGCATTCGTCGAGCCGCCGGTGGCGGCGACGACCACCGCCGCATTCTCAAGCGATTTGCGCGTGACGATGTCGCGCGGCCTGATCCCGAGCTTCACCAGCTCCATGACCGCCTCGCCGCTCATCTCGCAGAAACGGTCGCGGCTCTCGAACGGCGCCGGCGTTCCGGCTGACCCCGGCAGTGCGAGCCCGAGCGCCTCGGAGACGCAGGCCATCGTGTTGGCCGTGTATTGGCCGCCGCAGGACCCGCCGGTCGGCAACGCTGCCTGCTCGAGCTCCTTGAGATCGGAATCATTCATCCGGCCCGCCGCATGCGCGCCGACGCCTTCGAACACGTCGACGATCGTGACGTCCTTGCCGTGAAACTTGCCCGGGAGAATCGTGCCGCCATAGATGAAGATCGACGGAACGTTGAGGCGCACCATCGCCATCATCAGTCCCGGCAGCGTTTTGTCGCAGCCCGCAAGTCCGACCAGCGCGTCGTAGCAGTGCCCCCGCACCGTAAGCTCGACGGAGTCGGCGATCACCTCGCGGCTGACCAGCGACGCCTTCATGCCCTGATGCCCCATGGCGATGCCGTCGGTCACCGTGATGGTGGTGAATTCGCGCGGCGTACCGCCCGCGGCCGCCACCCCCTTCTTCACGGCCTGCGCCTGACGCGACAGCGTGATGTTGCAGGGCGCAGCTTCGTTCCAGGTCGTCACGACGCCGACGAGCGGCTGCGCGATCTGCTGTTCGGTCAAGCCCATTGCGTAGAGCATCGAGCGATGCGGTGCGCTGGTGGGACCGACGGTCGTGTGGCGGCTCGGGAGCCTCGATTTGTCGAAATTCGTGACCGGCATAGGCGTTTCCCTGACTGGCAGCATAAAGGAACGAAAATACCACCGCACCATACCGGTTGCGGCGGCGGTTGGATAGGGGGCGGACCTCCCCTAGGGCTGCCGGAAATACTTGTTGGGCAGAAGATCGGGCGCGGCCACCCGGACGAGCCCGCCGTTCAGCGGCACGATGACGCTGCAGTCGGGGGCGAAGTCGGCCAGCATCTCGCGGCAGATGCCGCACGGCGAGACGACCTGGATGCTCCGATTCGGCTCGCGCGGACGCGGATGTCGGACCGAGACGATGCAGGCGATATCCGCGTCGCCTTCCGCCAGCGCCTTGCCGACCGCTACCGCCTCGGCACAGACCGAGGCGCGGCCGACATAAGTATCGAGATGCAGCCCGGTATGAATCTTGCCGCTGCGCGTGCGCAGCGCCGCACCGATATGATGCCGATTCTCCTTGTAGCGCCGACGGATCAGGTCGCGCGCCGCTTCGATCAGCGCCAGATCATCCGGACTCAGGTCCGTCAGGCTCATCCGGTCAGAACGCGCCCAGGCGATCGAGTGCCGTGACGAGCCGCGCGCGCGCCGCTTCGGCCTCGGCGCGCCGTTCGCGCTGGTCCTCGACGACTTCAGGGTCGGCCTTGGCGAGGAAGCCGGGGTTGGCCAGCTTCTTGTCGATCTTGTCGATCTCGGACGCGAGCTTGTCGATTTCCTTGCTGAGCCGGCTCCGCTCCGCCGCGACGTCGATGATGCCGGCAAGCGGCAGGACGAGCGTGGCATCCGGCACGACGATCTGGACCGCGCCGCGCGCCGTCCCTTGGTCCGCCTCGATGCGATCGAGCCGGGCCATCGTCCGGATGACATCCTGGTGCTTGCTGAGCCGGGCCACGGCCTCGGGGCTTGCGTCCTTGTAACCCAGCACCAGACGCGCTGCCGCCGGCACGTTCATCTCGGCGCGCAGGGCCCGGATCTCCGAGATGACCCGCACGACCCAGTCGAGTTCCGCCTTCGCCGCCGCGTCGCCTTGCGCAGAAGCCCGCGGCCAATCCGCTACGATCAGGAGCGTGCCGTCACCGAAGCCGAGCTTCTCCCAGATCTCCTCGGTGATGAACGGCATGAACGGATGGAGCAGCTTCAGGATTTCCCGAAGCACGAACGCGGTGACTGCCCGCGTCTCGCCCTGCGCTGCCGCGTCGCTGCCGTTGAGGATCGGCTTCGTGAATTCAAGATACCAGTCGCAGAACGTTCCCCAGGTGAAATGATACAGCGCATTCGCCGCGTCGTTGAACCGGTAGTCGTCGAGCGCGGCCGAGGTGTCCGCCGCCGCGGACGCAAGCTCGCCGAGAATCCACCTGTTGACGGGCAGCTCTGCCTGCGAGGGGTTGAACCCGGCCGGAATCGTACAGCCGTTCATCTGCGCGTAGCGTGCGGCGTTCCACAGCTTGGTCGCGAAGTTCCGATACCCCTCGACGCGGGATTCCGCGAGCTTGATGTCGCGTCCCTGCGCGGCGAGTGCCGCCAGGGTGAAGCGCAAGGCGTCGGCGCCATACTTGTCGATGAGGTCCAGCGGGTCGATGATGTTACCCTTGGACTTCGACATCTTCTGGCCCTTCGCGTCGCGGACCAGGGCATGAATGTAGACGGTGCGGAACGGCACCTCGTGCATGAAGTGCAGGCCCATCATCATCATCCGGGCAACCCAGAAGAAGATGATGTCGAACCCGGTCACCAGCACGCTCGTCGGGTAGTACCGACTCAGCTCAGGCGTCTGCTCCGGCCAGCCGAGGGTCGAAAACGGCCACAGCGCCGAGGAAAACCAGGTATCCAGCACGTCGGGATCGCGACGCAGTTCCACGTCCCGGCCGTAATGCGCCCGCGCTGCGGCCCGCGCCGCCGCCTCGTCGACCTCGACGAAGACCTCGCCGTCCGGCCCGTACCAGGCCGGAATTTGGTGCCCCCACCAAAGCTGGCGCGAAATGCACCAGGGCTCGATGTTGCGCATCCAGTGGAAGAAGGTTTTCTCCCAGCTCTTCGGCACGAAGACGACGCGCCCTTCCTCCACGGCCTTGATCGCCGGTTCGGCCAGCCGCGCCGCATTGACGTACCACTGCTCGGTAAGCCAAGGCTCGATCGGCACGCCCGACCGGTCCCCGTGCGGCACCACGTGCACGTGATCTTCCACCTTGGCGAGCAGCCCCTGCTCTTCCATGGCCGCGACGACGGCCTTGCGCGCCTCGAACCGATCCATGCCGCGGAAGGCCTCCGGCGCATTGTCGTTGATGCGCGCATCCGCCGTGAAGACGTTGATCGCCGGCAGATCGTGGCGCCGCCCGACTTCGAAGTCGTTGAAGTCGTGCGCAGGCGTGATCTTCACCGCGCCGGTCCCCTTCTCGGGGTCGCTATACGTGTCGGCGACGATGGGAATACGCCGTCCGACCAGCGGCAGAACGACGTGCTTACCGATCAGGTGCTTGTAGCGCGGATCGTCCGGGTGGACGGCAACGGCCGTGTCGCCCAGCATCGTTTCCGGACGTGTCGTCGCGACCGTGATGTACGTCTCCGGCGCGCCCTCCACCGGGTACTTGAAATGCCAGAGATGGCCCTTCACCTCGCGCTGCTCGACCTCGAGATCGGAAATCGCCGTATGCAGCTTCGGGTCCCAGTTCACCAGCCGCTTGTCGCGGTAGATCAATCCCTGGCGGTAGAGTTCGACGAACACCTTTAGGACGGCCGCCGACAGGCCCTCGTCCATGGTGAACCGCTCGCGCTCCCAGTCGAGCGATGCGCCGAGCCGCCGCAGCTGGCGTGTGATTGTGCCGCCCGACTCCGCCTTCCATGCCCAGACACGCTCGACGAAAGCCTCGCGGCCGATCCGGTTGGCGTTGCCGTCCGGGGTGTGCGTGCCGCGGTCGAGGACGATGCCCTGCGACGCAAGCTGCCGCTCGACGACCATCTGCGTGGCAATTCCGGCGTGGTCCGTGCCGGGCTGCCACAGCACGTCGTCGCCCCGCATCCGGCGATAGCGGACCAGGATGTCCTGGAGCGTGTTGTTGAGGGCGTGCCCCATGTGGAGGCTGCCCGTCACGTTCGGGGGCGGGATGACGACGCAGAACGGCTGTCCCGACGTCCGACCCTTCCGGAACGCACCGGACGACTCCCAGCGCGCGTATTGCCGCCTCTCGATCTCGGTGGGGCGAAACGTCTTTTCCAGCGTACCCGGCGGGGTCAGCTCGTCACTCATCTCAAGAAAACGGAATCAGCGTGTCAGGCTCTGTCGACCTGACGTGTAATGCGATCGATCTCTCGCTCGACAATCCGCTCGACGACCGACGGCAGGTTCTCATCCAGCCACGCCTTCAACAGCGGACGCAGCTCCGAGCGGACGATCTCCTCGAGGGTCGCGCCGCCATTGCCCAGCCTCACGCTCGCAATCTCGCGGCTGCGGACCGCCCGCAGCCCCGAAAGCGCGCTCGCCGCTGCCGACGCCGCCTGTTCCGAGACAAGCTGCTCGCTGAGTCCGGTGACCGGGGTGCTCTGCACCGACGACGGCTCCGACCGCCGCGGCTCGGGCGGAGTCTCCGGGTTCGCTCGCGACTTGAGGTCGGTCACCTTACCGTCGTCGCCGACCATCTCGGTCAACTCGAGGACATCTGCCGCGGCGGCCTTGGGCGGATCGTTGGCCGGCGCCGAGGATGCTTCGGCAACAGCCGAATCGGCGGCCGGTGCCGGACCTTTCCCCGCGTCGGCGTCTTCGGAGATGATGCGCCGGATGGAGGCGAGGATTTCCTCCATCGACGGTTCGGCTTGTTGGTTCTTTGCGTCCGTCATCGGTTTCTCCAAGCTACGCCAGCGCGGGCCGTAGCGCCAGCCCTAAAACGATGTCATGCTGGCATTTTCAGCGTTCGATGGGCTCGTACGGCGTCAGGATCTCGGTGCCGGTCCAGCGCTCCCGCGTGGCGTTGTAGTGCGCCGTCGGATCATAGATCTCGACCGGCAGCGACAGCGCCTGCGCCGTGAGACGCCCGGTCGCGGCGGCCAGCTGATAGGCCGCGACGACCTCGTCGCGTTGGGCGCGAACGAGGCTCACCCTGGCATCCAGCAGCTCCTGCTCGGCATCGAGCACGTCGAGCACCGTTCGCGCGCCGACGCGCGCTTCCTGCTCCACACCCTCGAGGGCGATCTCCGCGGCGCGGATTTGGCTCTGGAACGCCTCAATGCTTGCGCGGGCGGTCGTCAGCGCTTCCCACGCGCGCGTGATGTCCTCCTCGGCACGACGGAGCGTGTCCTCGACCAGGATGCGCGCCTGGCCCGCCGAATGCTTCGCCTCGCGAAGGCGGGCCTCGACGGAGCCGGCCTGGTAGAGCGGGATCGAGACGACCGCCGTGATCTCTGCCACGTCGCGCTCCAGGCCCGGGACCTGCACCTCGTCGAGCCGGCTCAGCTCACCCTGCAGGCTCACGGTCGGCAACAGCTCACCAGCGACCAGATCGACGCTGTCGCGGGCCGCACGCTCCGAGAACTGGGCGGCAATCACGGCAGGGTTGCCGACGGCCGCCCGCAGCGCCTCGGCCTCGGTGGCGGGCAGGTTCGGCGGCAGCCGCGGCGTGCTGAGACGGGTCGGTACCTGCCCGATGATGCGCAGGAAATTGGCCCGGGCCGAGGCCAAGTTGCCTTCCGCGAGGATCCGGTCGGCACGGGCGCGCGACAGACGTGCCTCGGCCTGAGACACGTCGGTACGCGTAATCTCGCCGACCTGGAAGCGGTCCCGCGCGGCGTCGAGCTGGCGCTGCAATACCTGCTCGTTGTTGATGTTGAGATCCAGCACAGCCTGTTCGCGCAGCAGATTTGCGTACGCCGTCGCAGCATCAAGCAGGACGCTCTGCTCCGTGATCTGCAACTGGGCCCGTCCCTGCTGCACGAGATTCTCGGCCCGGCTGGTCTCCGCCAGCGTTCGACCGCCGCGATAGAGCGGCTGGCGTACCGTGAGCGAAGCCGTTGCCGGCGAGCGCCAGTTACGCCTGGACGTCGTCGTGTCGTCAACCTCTTGACGGGTCCAGTCGTGCGCCCGTCCAGCCTCGCCCGTGACCGTGACGGTCGGGCGCCAATTTGACAGCGCACGGGGTACGCCCTCGTCGAGGGCACGCAGCCGGGCACGCTCCGCGAGCAGTTGCGGATTCGTACGATAGGCTGCGGCGAGCGCTTCCTCGATCGTCTGCCCGTGCACTGCCGTCGCACCCGCCATGATCATGGCAGCCGTGCTCAAGAGGAAGAGACGCCGTAAACCAACCCCCATGCCAATGCCCTCGCCGTTTTCAAACGTCCTTCAATACGTCGCCATGTTCAAATCGATGCGCCGCGCCCAGGCATCGATACCGCCGCGCAGATTGACGGCATTGTCCAGGCCTTGCCGACGCAGCCATGCCACGGCCTGCATCGACCGCATACCGTGGTGGCAAAGTACCACCAGCGGCACATCGGCTGGCAGACGGCCGACGCTCTGCGGCAACAGTCCAAGCGGGATGTTGATGCTGCCTGCGATCGCGCAGATTTCGACCTCCCAGGGCTCGCGTACGTCGAGGACGGTGACGTTCCGCCCCGCGCGCCGCATCGCGTCGAGTTCCTCGACGTCGATCTCCAGCGAAAGCGGGGCTTGCGTCCCTTCGTTCAAAACACGAACCCCCTTTCGAGCGCGAATCCGGGCAGTGCCGGCGTGGCGGCATCGAAAATCACTCTCGTCGAGACGACGCCGCTCGCCCTTACGCCGAATACGGCCTTACCCGCCTGTCCCGGCGGCATCAGCACGCCGACGAGGCGTCCGCCTTCGGCAAGCTGATCGGATATCGCCGGGGGGATGTGCTCGACGGATCCGCCGAAAATGATGACGTTGTAGGGTGCCTGGCGCGGATAGCCCGTGGCGAGCGGTCCTTCGACGACGGCCACGTTGTCGATGCCAAGGTCGCCAAGGACGCGCGTCGCCGTGCGTGCGAGATCGGGATCGCTCTCGAGCGCGACGACCGTGCTCGCCAGCCGCGACATCACCGCCGCCCCGTAGCCGGTCCCTGTCCCGATCTCGAGCACGACGTCGCCCGGGCCGATGTCGGCCGCCTGCACCAGCCGCGCCAACACCATCGGCTCCATCAGATAACGACCGCCGCCGATGTGAATGTCCTCATCGACATAGGCGATGCCCCGCAACGGTTTCGGCACGAAGTTCTCGCGGGGCAGTTCGGCCATCGCCGTCAGGATGCGCGGGTCGGTGACACGGTTGGGCCGGATCTGGCTCTCCACCATGTTCAGCCGCGCGGCAGCGTAATCCATCATTGCAAACGGTATCTCGTCAGTATTTGTCCGGAATAGGGCAGCGATATGGCGTGGGCTCTTCGCACTGCACCACGGCGGCACATATACCTGTACAACAGGGTACCTGTACAGCCGCGCCGTGACGACGTCGCCGTCGGAATCTGGTTCGGCACGACGGTTGACCCATCGGTGCACGCCTTCTATATGTCCGTGCAAGCTGTGCTCCCCGGACGGGGAGAGGCGCAAGGCCGGGTAGCAAAGTGGTAATGCTCGGGACTGCAAATCCCGCATGCGCCGGTTCGATTCCGGCCCCGGCCTCCACGTCTTTCCTTGTCGGCGGTACTGGCATTGATCCGGCGGACTTGCTATAAGGCCGGACCTTCTGATCCCCGGTAGCTCAGCGGTAGAGCAGCCGGCTGTTAACCGGCTGGTCGCCTGTTCGAATCAGGCCCGGGGAGCCATTTCAAGGCAGGGACCCAGCGACTTGGGCTGGGTCCCTGTTCCTTTTTGAAGCGGTATTGCGCGACGGCGCACGGACCTGTGTTCCGGCTCTGGTCGCCGCCCTGACAGATGGTTTCCCTACGCTGGCGTAGCAAAAAACCGACGAAGGCGCGCCCTCACCCCGCCCCGATCGCCAATCTCCGGGGCTACGCTACGCCACGGATGTGCGACGCCCGGCACGGCGACGCGCCTGGCGCGCGGGCGGCTTTGCCTCCACCTTCTTCAGCGCGGACTCGAGCTGTCCAAGCCGCTGCACGACATAGTCCTGCTTGCCGAGCCCTCGCAGTCGGCGGTGCGCGCCGAGCAGCTCCCGGTACTCGGGCGTGTCGACGAGCCTTTCCCACGCCCGCAGGACCTCGCCTGCATACATGCGCGCCTCGAGCGTGTCCGCGCGCGCGGAGATGAACCGCTCGATGCGGACCGCAAGATCCTGCATCGCCCGACTCACCGGAAACATGCGGCGGATGATCTGGGCGGTCTCGGCCGTGATGAACGCGACTTGGGCGAGACTGATATCGACGGTAAGCGACACGGGCACCCTTCTCCCCTCACCGAGCTCCCCCGTGCGTCGATGGTTCCTTTGCTGAGCGGCTGTGCGATCAAGAATATAATCCGCTCGCGCGTTTTGACAAAGAGATCGCGATGGAAAAAGGCCCGATTCTTCGCGAGTCGCGTGCCCTGAGGGCACCGGCCCCTTCGCGTGCGAGCGGCTATGCCGCAACGGTTCCGCAGCGCGGAAGCTGCAGTCATCGCCGCACGGCTGCGCCGAGAGACGCGACAGATGTTTCAGGATCGGTCCGCCTCCTGTCATGTCTTCAACTGCCGCCGATCGATCCGCTCCGCTCCGCCCCGCCGCCTTCGTCGGATTGACCTCGAGCGACGCATTCGCTCCTTGCGCTAGAGCCTTGAGATACGGGGCTTGAGGACCGGTCATCGGCTCGTCTTCGATAACCCGATCATCCGGATTCTGGTCGGGACAAACGGTCGGTGCCGCAGGCGAAACATCCCTTATGCCGATAACGCGTCAGATGTTCACCATATGTTCTACTCTTCGGTTTGTCAACGCGCCGGCCCGGGCTGCGTTCCCGCAGAAACGTCATCGCCGGCCGCGGCGCCAAGCGGGACCGTGACGGTGAAGTTCGTGCCGGTCGCCGAAGTTTCCGTCGTCATCGATCCCCGGAGCTGTCGCACGAGCGTGCCCACCAGCTGCATGCCGAGCCCCTTTTTCTGCTCGAAATCGTCGGGCAATCCCGGGCCGGAGTCCGTGACCTGGAGCTTGAGCGTCCCGTCCTCGCTCACGACGCATGACACCCGAAGCATGGTCCCCCGCCTGGGCACCCGCGCATATTTGAGCGCGTTCGTCATGAGCTCGAAGACGATGAGCGCCAGCGGAATGAGCTTGTCGCTCCGCAGACGGACGGGCGCGATGTCGACCTCGATCGCACCGCCCACGTCCCCGGCACCGACCGATCGGGCGATCTCGGTGATCAATTCCTGGATGAACGACCGGAAATCGAGTGCCTCCGCCGCATCGTGCCGGCTCAGGCGACGATGGACGACGGCCATTGATTGAATACGTCGCCGCGCTTGATCGAACTGGGCGACGGCCTCGGGATCGGCCATGCGCCGGCGCTGCAGGCCGAGAACGCTCGACAGGAGCTGCAGGCTGTTCATGATGCGGTGATTCACTTCCCGCAGCATCATGTCCTTCTGAAGCAGGTGCTGCTGGAGCCGCTCGGCCATCGTGTCGAAGCTGTAGCCGAGTTCCTCCAACTCAGTCTTCGCCGACTTCACGCCGACGCGGGCGCCATAGTCGCCCGCGGTCCATCGGCGCGTCGTCTCGAGCAGCACATTCACCGGCTGGTCGATGAAATACCGGTTGAACGCCCACGCCGCTGCCAGTCCGATTACCAATCCGCCGAGGATAAGCGAAAGGCCGCGCACGGTCGCGCTGTTGATCGGCGCCAGGGCGCGCTGCTTGTCGACGCCTATGGCCACGGCAAAGCCTAGCGGCGGATAATTCACGGGCGCATAGGCGAACACACGCACCAGCCCGTCCAAGTCGGTGAGCTCCGCCGTGCGATCCATGTCGCCCAGGACATAGGGTCGGTGCGCTTCGGGTATCTCCTGTCCGACCCAATGCTGACCCGCCGGCAGGCTTACGAGAATCGTGCCACCGTGATCCGTGATGGTCAGCACCGTGCCTTCCTGCAAGGGGCGCCGTTGGAAATGCTGCTGCAGCCATCCGAGATCGAGCCCGGCAACCAGCACGCCGACCATCTCGTTTGCCCTCATTATGGGTTGCGCCACGGGAAGAACCTCCCCGCTCTGGCTGCGACCTGCCGCATACTCGCCGACGACGAAGGCGCCGGTCTGCTTGGCATCCCGGAAATAGGTGCGGTCGCTCACGACCGGCAGATCCCCGACGAACGATTGATGCCCCTGGCACACGAAGTTCCCGCTCATGTCGGCCACGGCAATGTTCGCATACGCAGGCAGCTCTGCGGCCAGCAGCATGCCCAGTGTCTCCGCGCAGCGATTGCGATCGAGAGATTGAATCGCCGGCAACTCCGCCAGCGCGACGAGGAGCTGCCGGCTCCCTTCGAGAATCGCCGACATGTTCGCCGCGACGAGCTGCGCATCCTCCAGGGCCGCCTCGCGCACTTCGCTTTCGCGTCGGTGTCGCAGATCGAACTCGTTGTAGAGCTGGATTGCGATTGCCGGCACGAGCGCGACCAGCATCAGCAGGAAAACCCGGATGCGCAGTCTCATCAGGCCGCCCTCTCGCCCGTGTGGCCGGAGGCGGTCACCGGCGCCGAGCTGATCAACCCGCGCGCCCTTCCATCCGGTTGGACAGGCAACGGAAGGTCAGCGAGCCGAGACCAGTCGGCCACGACGCATCGCCGGCAGCCGATGCCACCCCGAACGTGCGGCGGATCGATGACCGTTCCTTGAAGCCGAGGCTTCGACACGGCCTTGCCCTCACGCAGATACTCCGCCCGCGTCTATCGAAGCGCGGATGGGAGGATCCAGGGTTCCACTTCAGAGACGATTGCCGGGCCGCAAGCGTAGCTTTTCGGAACGGCCCTGGTTCCGTCACGTTGGATACGATATGGGATCGGGCGCCCGGAAAGTCCTGATTGTAGAGGATGACTACATCGTCGCTTCGGAGCTCGCGCAGGTGCTGTCGCGAGAAGGGCTCGAGGTGATCGGCCCTGTGTCCGAGGGCATCGAAGCCCTTAAGCTTGCCGGTGGGCAGCCCCCGGCCGTGGCGATCATCGATCTCAATCTGGCTGGCGAGATCAACGGGCTGACGGTCGCGCGCCACCTCGTCGAGAGGTTCAAGGTAAAAATCGTGTTCGTAAGTGGACACATCGGCGAGGTCGTGCGCGAAGGACTTGATCTCACTCGTCATTTCATCTCGAAGCCGTTTACCGATGAAGCCGTCATCGGTGCGGTTCGAGAGATCATCGCGACTCTTCCGCCCGAAAATCATCCTGAGCCCTCCGCCTCGGGATGCTGATTCGAAACGACGCACCGCGACCCGGCGGGCTGAAGTCGAACTGTGCATCGAGCCGGGTCGCCAGGCTTGCGACGATGCGCATACCGAGGCCATTGCTTCTTTCCGGGTCGAAACCGGACGGAAGTCCCTGCCCCAGATCGCTCACTGTCAGGCACAACCGTTCGGCAGACACCTCGAGCCGAACATCGACATCGCCATCTTGGCCATCGCCATAGGCGTATTTGAAAGCATTGGTGACGAGTTCATTGACGATCAGACCAAGCGACAACGCGATATCGGTCGGCACGTCCGCGACATCCGCATCGAGACGAAGGCGCGATCCGGACGCATGGCCGAGCGTTTGGGGCAGGTCCTCGCATAACTTTCGGAGATAGCTGGAGATCTCGACCTTTTCGACGCGATCGCTCTGATACAGGTGCTGATGCAGCTGAGCGACCGTAAGCACGCGCGTACGCGTCTCCTCCAGTCGCCGGCGAACCTCCGCCGACTGCGATAGTCCCTGCAGGTGAAGCAGACTGGCGATCAACTGCAGGCTGTTGGTCACCCGGTGATTGACTTCCCTGAGCAGCAGATTCTTCTGCGCCAGCAGCCGCTCCTTCTCGGCCAATGCGTGCACCTGCGCCGTCACGTCGCCGAGCGTGCCGATCATGCGGACTGGGCGCCGCCGTCCGTCGGCGGCGGCGCAGAACGAGTGCCCGCGCATGGCAACCCAGCGCATCGGGCCGTCCGGCATGGGGACTCTGAACGTGACGTCGATCAAGCCGTCGCCGTTCGCCCGAAGCGATCGTCGGATCGCAGCATCGACGTCGCCTCGATCCTCCGGATGGATCGCCGCCAGGAAGCGCTCATGCGTGGGCACGACCTCGGCCGAAAGGCCGAGCAGCACCCTCCCGCGCCCCGACAGGGTCAGCTCACCGCTGATCAGGTCATGGTCCCAAAGGCCGAGATCGGCAGCTTCGATCGCAAGTTCAAAGCGCCGCGCCGTCTCAAGCAACGCCCGCCGCGAGTTCTCCACGGCACTGACGTCGATCCAGCTCATCACACCGCCAGTGATCTCACCGTCCGCGTCCCGGATCGGACCGGCATTGCAAAGTACGGGAATGAGCCGTCCGTCGTGATGGCGGAGCAGCCACGGCTCGTTCACCACGATCTCTCCCTTCCGGATGGCGCGCGACAGCGGAACCGCCTCCGGTTCGGCGATCGTGCTCCCATCCGTACGATAAATTTGCCAGCGTTCGGGAATACGTTCGGCTGGCAGATCCTCCACGACCTCCTGCCAGGGGCGCTTCGTCAGGGCGAGTCCGCGATAACTGACCCGCCGCACGCGCATGCCGGGCGCTTCGGCAATGGCAATCCCCGCCGGCACGTAAGCCATCAAGGCATCGAGGGTGCGCTCGGCCTCGTTCGCCACGCGGGCGTACTCCGCCGCCTCGGCGGCCGATCGTTCGGCACGTTCACGGGCGACGACCCGGGCCGTGACGTCGCTGGCCATGACGACGATCGCCTCGACACCCTGCCGATCGTTCAGTGG
>DASVCL010000036.1:0-24703 GCA_036381615.1 Alphaproteobacteria bacterium | reverse complement strand
CGCTGCACCTCGCGGTCGCGACCCTCATGGGCGCGGGCGGCCACATCGTCTCGTCCGGCTCGATCTACGGCGGCAGCCACAATCTCTTCGGCCACACCCTGCCGCGGTTCGGCATCACGACGACGTTCGTCCATCCGCGCGATCTCGACGGCTTCAAAAAGGCGATCCGGCCGGAGACGCGGCTCGTGTTCGGCGAAACCATCGGCAATCCCGGCTGCGAGATCATGGATCTGCCGGCCGTCGCGGCGATCGCCCACGATGCCGGCGTGCCGCTCCTCATCGACAACACCTTCGCCACGCCCTATCTGTGCCGGCCGTTCGAGCACGGCGCCGATCTGGTGCTGCACTCCGCGACGAAATTCATCGGCGGCCACGGCGTCGCCATCGGCGGGGTGCTGATCGATGGCGGCCGCTTCGACTGGGAAGCCTCGGGCAAGTTCCCCACCCTGACCGAGCCCTATGCCGGCTATCACGGCCTCGACTTCGCCGAGGAGTTCGGGCCCGCCGCGTTCATCATGCGCGCGCGCGCCGAAGGCTTGCGCGATTTCGGCGCGTGCCTCAGCCCGGCCAACGCGTTCTACCTGCTCCAGGGCCTGGAGACCTTGCACCTCCGGATGCCGCGCCATGTCGAGAATGCGCGCCGCGTCGCCGCCTTTCTCAAAAGCGCGCCGGAGGTCGAATGGGTCAACCATCCCGACCTGCCCGATCACCCGGACCATGCGTTGGCCAAGTGCCTGCTGCCCAAGGGCGCGGGCGCGGTGTTCAGCTTCGGTCTCAAGGGCGGCGCTTCGGGCGACGCGCGCGCCGCGGGACGGCGCTTCATCGAGGCGCTCCGCCTCTTTTCGCATCTCGCCAATGTCGGCGACGCGAAGTCGCTCGTCATCCATCCGGCGAGCACGACGCATCAGCAGATGGACGCCGCCTCGCTCAAAGCCGCCGGCATCGGCGAGGAGATGATCCGTCTGTCGGTCGGCCTCGAGGATGCGGCCGACCTGATCGATGATCTGGGCCAGGCGCTCCGCGCGTCGCAGAAGGCCTGAGCCGGCAGGAGTAGCGGGGGGCGCAGTTGGAATTCTCGGTCGACGGCAAGCGCGTCTTTGCGGCGACGGGCGGACGGCCGCTCAAGCCCGAACTGCCGACCGTGATCTTCGTTCACGGCGCCGGCATGGACCACACGGTCTGGATGCTGCAGACGCGCTTTTTCGCCCACCATGGCCGCAACGTCCTCGCCGTCGACCTGCCCGGACACGGCCGGTCCGAGGGGCCGGCGCTGACGTCGATCGGCGACATGGCGCAGTGGCTGCACCGCTTCCTCGATGCGGCCGGGTTCGACAAGGCCGCGCTCGTCGGCCACAGCATGGGCGCGCTGGTGTCGATCGAGGCGGCCGCGCGCGCGCCGTCACGCGTCTGGGCGCTCGGCCTGCTCGGCGCCGCCGCGCGCATGCCGGTCCACCCCGATCTGCTCAAGGCCGCGCGGGCGGGCGAGCATGGCGCGATCGACCTCGTCGCGGCCTGGGGCTTCGGCCGCCGGGCGCATCTCGGCGGCGCCCAGGCGCCGGGACAGTGGATGATGGGCTCGGGCATCCGCCTCTTGGAGCGCGCCGAGAATGGCCTGCTGGGCGTCGATCTCGGCGCGTGCGATGCGTATCAGACGGCGGCGGAAGCGGCCGGCAAGGCGACGTGCCCGGTGCTGATCGTCGCCGGCGCGATCGACCGCATGACGTCGGCCAAGGGGGCGCATGAGCTTGCGCAGAAATTCGCGTCGGCGCGCGTCGCGGTCATCCCGGGCGCCGGGCACCTGATGATGGTCGAGCAGCCGGACCGCACGCTCGATGCCCTCGCGGAGATCGTGTGATGAGCGGTGCGGCCGAGCGCGGCGACGAGACGCGTGAGCGCTATCGCCACTTCGCCGTCATTCCCACGCGCTGGAAGGACAACGACATCTACGGCCACGTCAACAACGTGGTCTACTACAGTTATTTCGACACCGTCATCAATCGCTACCTGATCGACGCGGGCGGGCTCGACCCGCACAACAGCGCGGTCATCGGCATCGCGGTCGAGACGATGTGCCGGTTCAAGCGGTCCTTCGCGTTTCCCGAGGACGTGCATGCGGGGCTGCGCGTCGGCCATCTCGGCAACTCGTCGGTCCGCTACGAGATCGGGCTGTTCGGCGCGAATGACGAGGTCGCGCGCGCCTTCGGTCACTTCGTGCACGTCTTCGTCGACCGCGCCACCCAGCGGCCGGTGCCGATCCCGCCACCGATCCGCGCCGCGCTCGAGAAGATCAGGGTCTAGCGCGGCGCCGAAAAGGAAAGAGCCGCCGGAGCGGTTACGCTCCGACGGCCCCTGTTCGACCGAGGCCGGCGCCTCAGGCCGCCTTGGCCTCGATGGTCTGGGTCGGCTTCGCGACCTCGATCTTGATGGTCCGGGGCTTCATCGCCTCCGGCACCTCGCGGACGAGATCGATGTGCAGCAGGCCGTTGGCGAGCTCGGCGCCCGTCACCTTGATGAAGTCGGCGAGCTGGAACCGACGCTCGAACGCGCGGCCGGCAATGCCGCGATAGAGATAGCGGCCGTTGTCCTCGCCGTTCTTCATCTTGCCCGACACGATCAGCTGGTTCTCCTGGGTCGTGATGTTGAGATCCTCGGGCCCGAAACCGGCGACCGCCATCGTGATCCGATAGGCGTTCTCGCCACGCTTCTCGATGTTGTACGGCGGATAGGTCGCCGCCTCGTCATTGCGAAGCGCGGCATCCATCAGCCGGCTCAACCGGTCGAAACCGATCGTGGAGCGGAACAGGGGCGAAAAATCGAACGTGTTCATGTCCATATCCTCCTTGCGAGCAACATGGGTTACGGAACCCGCCGCAACGGGCCGGATTCCTGTTTCAGGGTTGCCGACGGGCCCAATCAGGCACCCGCGGCGTTTCTGGAGATAGGTACGGCCGGGCTTGTTTCAAGGGGGACGGATCGCGTAGCCGGCAGCCGGTCGGAAGTCGTTAACCAACCTTTACCATTGCCCGCCAGGCCGGTTTGAGCGGACACTTGGCCCTAGCAGGAAGCACCCGTGACTACCCAGTTCTTCGACCGGACATACAACGAGGCGATGGCGCTGCTGCTGGCCGCGCGCGACTACATGACCTACGCGCAGCCGAGCCAGCAGCCCTCGCTGGCGCCCATGGATCGCCTCAAGGTGAGCTGCGAGGCGATGCGCCTCACGGCGCGGCTGAGCCACATCATGGCGTGGCTTCTGGCGCAGCGTGCCGTTCATGCCGGCGAGATCAGCCAGGAGACGGCCGCACAGATGTACGCCCTGAGCGACGATGACGTCTGTCTGCTGGAGACCGAGACGCAGGACGAGCTGCCGCCGCGCCTGCGCGAATTGCTGGCCCAGAGCCGTGCGCTCTACGTGCGCGTGACCCGGCTCGACGAACTCGTCCGCCGGGCCGCGGCCGGGTGAATGCCCGGCCGGCCCCGGATGCGGCGCCGGGGAGCCGTCGTCGCAAACGAAAAGGGCGCCCGGCGGGCGCCCCTTCGATTCCGGCCGAAACCCGAGCCTATTTCTTGAGGCCGAGGTTCTGGAACTTCTTGTTGAACTTGGCCACCTGGCCGCCCGAGTCAACGATGCGATGCTGACCGGTCCAGGCCGGATGCGTCTTGGGATCGATGTCGAGGCGCAGGGTATCGCCCGGCTTGCCCCAGGTCGACCGTGTCTTGAAGCTCGTCCCGTCGGTCATCACCACGGTGATCTCGTGGTAATCGGGGTGAATACCTTCCTTCATGGCGATCTCTCCTGCACGCGCGGGCCAAGGCCGAGCCGGCCCGCGGGAACGCGGGCTTATAGCGCCGGGACCACGGCCGATCAAGCCTTTCGACAAAGCGGCGGCGCAGGTCCTTGTTGGGGCCGTGTCAGGCGTGTATAGGGTCTCCCGAAGATGGCCCTCGCGCGTCCTCGCGACGCAGCCGGGGACGAATCCGGTAATGATTCATCAGCCTGAGCCATGAACGAGAGCGCCTTCGAAACGGCGGCCGATCGAATGCTGCAGCACCTGTTCGAGCGGATCGAGGCGGACGTCGAGGCACTGGATGCCGAGCTGCG
The DNA here is from genome assembly GCA_036381615.1 of Alphaproteobacteria bacterium. Lineage (GTDB taxonomy): Bacteria > Pseudomonadota > Alphaproteobacteria > CACIAM-22H2 > CACIAM-22H2 > CALANV01. The sequence continues at coordinate 20,601 of DASVCL010000036.1, read as the reverse complement.
CGGCGGCATCCTGACGCTCGAGCTCGAGGACGGGCGGCAATACGTCATCAACAAGCACGCGCCGAACCGCCAGATCTGGATGTCGTCACCGGTCTCGGGCGCCTCGCATTACGACTACGATGCCGAAGCGGGCGAATGGCGGTCGACGCGCGACGGCGCATCGCTGGCAAGACGGCTTGCGGACGAGCTCGCGACCCTGACAGGCACGCGCGTCGCGTTCGACTGACGATTTCACGTGGCACCGAAAAACGCCGACACAACGACCCGGCCCGGCAGCCGAAACTTCGGCGTGCTGCGGCGGCTGTTCGCTTTCGTGTGGCCCTACCGCGGCCGTGTCGCGCTTGCCGCGGTCGCGCTGACGGTCGCGGCCGGCACGGTCCTGACGTTCGGCGCGCTGCTGCGCTGGCTGGTCGACCAGGGCTTCGCGGCCGGCGAAGCGCATCGGCTGGACCAGGCGCTCGTCGCGCTGCTGGCGACCATTCTCGTTCTGGCGATCGCGACCTTCGCGCGCGCCTATTTCGTCTCGTGGCTGGGCGAGCGCGTCGCCGCCGATTTGCGCAACGCCGTGTTCGCCAACGTCATCCGTCTTTCGCCCGGCTTCTTCGAGGCGACCCGTACGGGTGAGGTGCTGTCGCGTTTGACCACGGACACGACCGTGCTGCAGGTCGTAGTCGGCTCCTCCGCATCGATGGCGGTGCGCAACGTGCTGCTGGTCGTGGGCGGCGTGGCGATGATGGCGGTCACGTCGCTGAAGCTCACGGCACTGACGCTGCTCGTCGTTCCCGTCGTCATCGCGCCGATCATCCTGTTCGGCCGCCGCGTGCGGGCCCTTTCGCGCGCGAGCCAGGACCGCATCGGCGACGTCGGCGCCGACGTCGACGAGCGGATCAACGCCGTGCGGACGGTCCAGGCCTTCAATCGCGAGGCGGACGAGAGCGACCGGTTCCGCGGGCTGGTCGAAGCGGCCTTCGTCGCGGCCATCCGACGATCGCTGGCGCGCGCGGCGCTCGCTGCCGTCGTCATCGTGCTGGTGTTCAGCGCGATCGGCGTCGTACTGTGGATCGGCGGCCATGATGCCATTGCCGGCAGGATCTCGCCGGGCGACCTTTCCGCCTTCATCTTCTATGCCGTGATCGTCGCCGGCTCGGTCGGGTCGATCAGCGAGTTCGCCGCCGACCTGCAGCGGGCGGCGGGCGCCTCGGAGCGGCTGTTCGAACTTCTCGATGCCCGTGCGGCCGTGGTCGCGCCGGCGAATCCGCAACGTCTGCCGACGCCGGCGCGGGGCGCCGTCGCCCTCGACAGGGTGACCTTCCGTTATCCGACGCGACCCGAACGCTCGGCTCTGCGCGACCTCACCTTCGCCGTCGCACCGGGCGAGACCGTCGCGCTCGTCGGGCCGTCGGGGGCCGGAAAGACGACCGTTTTCCAGCTTCTGCTCCGGTTCTACGACCCGGAGAGCGGGCGCGTCTCGATGGACGGCGTCGACATTGCGCGCGCCGATCCCGCCGAGGTGCGCGCGCGCATCGGTCTCGTGCCGCAGGATCCTGTGATCTTCGCGACCGATGTCGCGACCAATATCCGCTACGGCCGGCCGGACGCCTCCGATGCCGAGGTTCGCGCCGCCGCCGAGGCGGCGCAGGCGCTCGAGTTCATCGAACGGCTGCCGCACGGATTCGCGACCAATCTGGGCGAACGCGGCGTTCGCCTGTCGGGCGGCCAGCGGCAGCGCATCGCCATCGCGCGCGCCCTGCTTCGCGATCCGGCGTTGCTGCTGCTCGACGAGGCGACGAGCGCGCTCGACGCCGAGAGCGAGCGCCTCGTGCAGCAAGCCCTCGAACGGCTGATGGCGACGCGGACCGTCATCGTCATCGCGCACCGGCTGGCGACGGTGAAGCGCGCGGACCGCATTCTGGTGCTGGACGAAGGACGGCTGGTCGCATCCGGCACCCATGACCAGCTCGTCGCGCAGGGCGGGTTGTACGCCCGCCTCGCGGCGCTTCAGTTCACGACCGACGACCGGCGCGGCGCGGACGATCGCGCCGCCGCGGCCGGCAACAGCCGGATCTGATCGGGTTCCGCGATCGGCGTTGCCGCCTGATCGTACGCGTGCGACGTGACGCGTCGCGCGATCACGTCGGCTTGACGATTCCAGCGGCAGTCAATCGACGATCTGCCAGGAGCCGTCGGGTTGGCGGCACGCGGTGCCGTAGATCTGCTGGCGCCGGCCGCCGATCGTTGCAGTCGTCTGATACTCGCGGCAATAGGCGCCGCCGCGCTCGAAGGTGCGGGTGGGCACGACCGCGTACTGGTAGCCGTTGTCGGCGTTCGACCAGACGATCTGCTGCCGATCGGGCGCATACTCGAGGATGCGGCCGACACAGTTCTGATCGACCTGGTCCATCGTCCGCCCGATCGAGCTTCCGACCAGGACGCCGATGATGGCGCCGCCGATGGTCGCGGCAGTGTTGCCGCGCCCCTTGCCGATCTGTGCGCCGAGCACGCCGCCCGCAGCACCGCCAAGGACGCCGCCGATGACTTCGTTCGAAACGATGCCGCGGTCGCAAAGACCGCGGTCGATACCGTAGGGAAGCGGCGGCACCACGTAGACCGGTTCGTTCCGGTGCTTGTGCTTCGCACGATGGCCGTGCGCGGGCGCCCAGGGCGGCGGATCGGCTTTGGCCGTGCCGTCGCCGCCGGCCGCCGCGGACAGCCCCAGGGCGAGCGCGGTCGCGAGCAGCCAGTGCGGCGATGTCCGGGTCTTGCGGGGGATCATCGCAACATGATCTCGTTCGCGTCCGCCGTCAGCGCTTCTTCACCGCATCGCGCGGCAGCAGCGCCCCGATGGCAGCACCGCCGGCGCCGCCGATCAGCGCGCCCGTGACCGCGCTGCCGCCCGTCAGAAGCCCGACCGCAGCGCCGCCCGCGGCGCCGATCGCGCCACCCGTCAGCGCGCGCTGCTCACGCTCGTTGAGGCCGGAACACCCGGCGACGCTCAGAAGAATGGCCGTAAGCACGGCAATCGTCCTGGTTTTCAAAAGTGCTCTCCGTCGTGTTTAATGTGCGGGCGCCGCGTGGCACCCGGGCATTCCCGGCGCAGGGCAGGGGCAACCGCACTGCAGCCAAGGGTCGAATTTGCGATGGCTTACGTCAGAAAACGGCCAAGTTCGACTGCTATCCGATCGGAGATAGCGTTTGTTACGGGCGCCCTCGGATGGGCTTTGTTTCGTCACACGAAAGTCACATGGTTTTAGTCTTTAGTCCGGCCCGGTGCGGGAGGCGGCGGACACGGTGACCGCGGCCCGCCCCGGGCAATGATCTCCGGATCGACGCGGGTACGTGCTCTGGTGGTACAATTGCGCGGCATGGCGGACCGCAAGACTGACCGATCGAGGATCCCCCGGGGCTGCCGGTGGACACGCCGCGCGTCCGTGCTGCTGGTCGCCTCGACGCTGGGAGGCTGCGCCGTATACGACGAACTGCGCCTCGTCCTCGAGGGGCCGCCGGAGCCGGTGGTGGAACCGCTTTTTCTGGCTAAGCCTGCGCCGGAGCCGGAGCCGACCGCCGAGCGGCAGACGCCGAAGCCACGCCACGCGCCGCGCGCGGCCCGCCTGCCGAAGCCGACCGAGCGTCCGGAGGTGCCGCGGCCGGAACCGGCGTTGGTCGGCGCGAGCCGCGCCGAGGCCCTCGCCCTGTTGGGGGCGCCGATGGACATCCGCGATGCGGCGCCGGCGAAGGTCTGGGAATATCGTGACCGGAAAGGGGAGTGTGAAGTCGACGTGTATTTCTATCTCGACGTCTCGCGAAACGAGTTCTTCGCGCTGCACTACGACGTCCGCCGAACCGGAACGGTCGTCACCGGCAATGGTGCCACGCGCTGCCTCGAACAGATCCAGAGCGAAAAACCGTGATGAGACCGATGGACGCTGACAAAGGACCCGTGCTGGTCGTCGACGACGATCCGCTCTTCCGCGAGACGCTGTGCGGAAACCTCGAGGACAACGGTTTCAGGACGCTGGGCCTGCCCGACGGCCGCGCGACGCTCGACTATTTCGACCAGGGGGGCGACGCTACGGCCATCCTGCTCGACTGGCAGATGCCGGACGTCGACGGGCCGGCCGTGCTCCGGCAACTGCGCGCCAACGGCAAGCAGACGCCGGTGCTGTTCCTGACCGGCCTCAGCCAGCCGATCTACGAGGAGGCGGCGCTCAATCAGGGAGCCGTCGATTTCATCGACAAGTCGCGCAGCTTCGGCATCATCCTGCAGCGCCTGCGGCTCGCACTCGGCGGCGCCAAGACGACGACCGATGCGGCGGGCAGCCCGGACCACACGACGTACGGCCCTCTGGTGCTCGACACCGCGAGCGCGCGCGCCATGTGGCGCGACACGCGCGTCGATCTGACCCTCACCGAATTCAAGGTGGTCCAGCTTCTCGTCAGCAGGGCCGGGCGCGACGTGTCCTACCGCGAGATCTACGACGTCGTGCGCGGCGCCGGCTTCCGTGCCGGGGCGGGCGAGGAAGGATATCGGGCGAACGTGCGGGCGCTCGTCAAACGGGTGCGCCAGAAATTCCGGGCCATCGACGAGAACTTCGCCGCGCTCGAAAACTATCCTGGCTTCGGCTACCGGTGGATCGTCGCGGATTGACGTCGGGTAGACGCGACCCATGAAGCGGTCCCCAAAGGCACGGGCCGGTCGCGTTCTCCACACACTTTTGCGCTCGCTGGTTGCGCGCCTCGTCCTCCTCGTCGTCGTCTTCGCGGCGGTGCCGGTCGTGCTGTACGAGCAGTTCCGCGAAGCGGACGAATCGCGCCAGACCATTCTCGTCGGCGCGATCCGCGACAAGGGTCTCCTGATCGGGCGGGCGATCGCGCCCACCTTGAGCCGTGCCGACGGCATTCCCTTCGCCCGGCTGAGCGAAGAGCTGGCCCAGTTCGCCCAGGGCTCGGCCAATGTCCGCCTGCTGTTCCGGCCGGCGGATGCGAGCGACCCGCTCGGATTCTTCTATGTCGCGGCGGCGCCGGCGATTTCGGCCGACGACCTGGCGATCGAGCGGCAGCGGCTGATCGACGTCGGCATTCTCGGACGTCTCGCCGAAAGCTGCGAGGGCGAGGTGCCGCTGACGCTCCGCCTCGACCTGCCGGACGGCCGGACCGAGTTCCTGACCTCGATCACGCCGGTCAAGACCGTGAGCGGCTGCTGGGGGCTCGTTTCCTCCAACACGTTGGGCGAGCTCGGCGATCAGGCCCTGGGCCTGCCCTATTGGCAGTTCCCCGAGGTGCGCATTGCCGGGGCGATCTATCTCGCGCTCGCCGTCATCGTCCTCATCGTCTTCTTCGATCTCTGGCACAGCCTCATCCGGTTCGGGCGCGCCGCACGCCGCATCGGCACGAACCAGGGCGGCCGGTTCGCGGAGTGGAACAGCATTCCCGAGCTGGACATCGTCGCCAAGCAGTTCGACCGGATGGTCGACACGCTGCGCGAGTCGGCGATCAGCATCCGTCGCGCCGCCGAGGAGAATGCGCATGCGTTCAAGACGCCGCTTGGAATCATCCGTCAGTCGCTCGAGCCGCTGCGCCGCCGGATCTCGCCCGAGGATACGCGGGCGCAACGGGCGCTGGGCGCGATCAGTCTCGCGCTCGACAAGCTCGATGCGCTGATCGCGACGTCGCGCCGGCTCGACCGCGCGACCGCCGATGCGCTGGACCCGCCGCGCGAGCGGATCGACCTGAGCAAGATCACCCGCGACGTCGTCGCCGAGTACGTGCACGGCATTCCCGCGGGCGGGCCGCGCCTCAGGATCGAGGTGGCAGACGGTCTCCAGACCCTGGGCAGCGCCGACCTCATCGAGACCGTGATCGAGAACATCCTCGACAACGCGGTGAGCTTCAGCCCGGCCGGCAGCACGATCCGCCTCGCGGCCCGCCGGGACGACCGCACGGTGCACCTCGTCATCGAGGACGAGGGACCGGGCGTGCCGCCCGACCGGCTGCCGCGGATCTTCGACCGCTACTACTCGGTCCGGCCGCAGACGCCGGCCACGTTCAACGGCACTGCCCACGGCGCGCCCAATTTCGGCATCGGCCTGTGGATCGTGCGGCGCAATGTCGAATCGATGGGCGGCCGTGTCCGCGCCGAGAACCGCGCCGAAGGCGGCCTGCGCATGACCGTTGAACTGCCGGCCGCGTAGGCCGGCCGGACCCGCGGTGGATCAGCCGACGCCGGCCGCTTGCTGCAGGGCGGCCTTGAGGCTGATCTCGACGCCGGCCAGGGCCTTCGAGACCGGGCAGTTGCGCTTGGCCGCGTCGGCCTGGGCCTGGAAGCCCTGATCGTCGAGGCCGGGGACCTCGGCCTCGGTTTCGAGCTCGATGCGCGTGATGGCGAAACCCTCGCCGGCCCGGTCGAGATGGACGCGCGCCGTAGTGCGGATCCGGTTCGGCGCATGGCCCGCCCGCGACAGCCCGGCGGCGAGTGCCATCGAGAAGCAGCCGGCGTGCGCGGCAGCGATCAGTTCCTCGGGGTTGGTGCCTGCCCCGTTCTCGAAGCGTGACGGGAAGGAGTAGGGGCCCTCGAACGCGCCGCTGCCAAGCCGCATCGTGCCGTTGCCCTCGCGCAGGTTGCCGCGCCACTCCGCCGTCGACATGCGCATTGCCATGATCGTCCTCCCGCTCGTTCCGTTGCACCGATAGTGCCGGAACGTGGGCCCTGGCGCGATTGGACGAAAGGCGAGCGCGGCCTTGGGCGTGCGCTCAGCGGTTGGTCAGCTTGAACTCGATGCGGCGGTTGCGGCGCCAGCCGATCTCGTCGTCGCGCGGGTCGATCGGCTGAAACTCGCCGAAGCCGGCGGCGGCCAGCCGGTCGGCGGGAATGCCCTGGGTCATCAGGAATTTCACCACCTCGATCGCGCGCGCCGTCGACAGTTCCCAGTTCGACGGGAACTGCGGCGTCGCGATCGGGCGCCGATCCGTGTGTCCTTCGACCTGCAGAACCCAGTTGAGATCGGCCGGAATCTTCGCCGCGATCTCCTTGAGCGTATCGGCAAGGCGCGCGATCTGCTCGCGTCCTTCGGGTTCAAGCTCGGCGGAGCCGGTGGGGAACAGCACCTCGGACTGGAACACGAAGCGGTCGCCAACGATGCGGATGTCCTGCCGCTCGCCGAGCACCTGCCGGAGGCGGCCGAAGAACTCGGAGCGGTACCGCGCCAGCTCCTCGACCTTGCTCGCCAGCGCGAGATTGAGCCGCCGGCCGAGATCGGCGATCTGCACCTGCTGCTCCTTCGTCTTCTGCTCGCTCGCCTCGAGTGCGGCGTTGAGCGCGGCGAGCTGCTCCTGGAGCGCGTTGAGCTGGCGCGTGAGCAGATCGACGCGGGCCTGTGCGTCCTCGGTCAGCTTGCGCTCTTCGCTGAGCGCCTGACGGCTGCGTTCCGTTTCGCGTGCCTGCTCGGCGAGCTTGGCTTCGAGTTCGCGCCGCAGGATGGTCAAGGTCTCGACATTGCGCCGCAGCGCGTCGAGCTCGCGAAGCTGAACCTCGATCTTTTCCTTGTCGGCGGAGACGACCTTGAAGGCGTCCTCGAGTTCCGCCTGCACCTTGGCGGCCTGCTGCGCCGCCGCCTCGGCCCGGGCGTTCGCCGCGGCCAGTTCCTGCACCAGGCGGTCGCGTGTCGAGGTCGAACTCTGAAGTTCCGCCGAGAGCTGGCTGACCGTGAGGCGCAGCTCCGCGGTCGTCCGCCGCTCGAGCGCCAGCATGTCGGCGAGTTCGCTCACCTGCCGCGACAGGCGCTCCAACGCCTGCTCGCGGCCCGAGATCACGTCCTTCAGATAGAACTGGAACAGGGTGAAGATCATCAGGACGAAGACGATGACCATCACCAGCGTGGCCAGCGCGTCGACGAACCCCGGCCAGGCGTCGAACGCGCCGGCACGGCGACGCAACGTGGTGCCCGGCATCGCTCAGCCTCGTGCGCCGGCCGCGCGGGCCGGCATCGGACGAAGAGACGGGTTGCCCCTTGCCGAATTCATTCGCCTAGCGCTCCTCCTCGGCGAGCGCCGCAATCGTACGGGCAAGCAGGCGAATCTCGTTACGGATCTCCTGGATGATCTGGGTGCGTCCGGCGGCCGTCTCTTCGACGAGGCGGGTCATGTGGACGTCGAGGCTGCGGATGTGCGTCCGCGTCGACTCGTCGATGCCGAGCCCGCCGCGACCGGCCGCATCGGCGAGCCGGGTGAGGACCGGCTTCATCTCGAGCTGGCTTTCCGCAAGGCGCACCATCAGGTTCTGCTCGGTCCGCATCTGCTCGGTGAGCTGCGTGAGGCGTTCGGCGAGCGCGGTCAGGGTCTGGTTGGCCGAAGAGCGACTTTCCTCGGCCCGCGCCATGGTCCGCTGCAGGTTCTCGAGATTGTCCGCCGTTTGCTCGAGCAGGGCCTGGATGTAGGCCGGGATCGGCTGGTCGCCGCCTTCCGCGATCGGGCCGCCGGTCGATAGCCGGGTGAGGCCGGAGAGCCATTCCTCGAGGTCGTTGTAGAAGCGGTTCTGCGCCTGGCCCGCCTGGAGATCGAGAAAGCCCAGCACGAGCGAGCCGGCGAGGCCGAAGAGAGAGGTGCCGAACGCCGTCCCCATGCCCGACAACGGCGCCTTGAGGCCGGTCTGCAGATCGTTGAACAGGGTCGAGACGTCGGTCGCCGTCGACAGGCCGGCGATGACGCCGCTGACCGCGCCCACCGTCTCGAGCAGGCCCCAGAACGTTCCGAGCAGGCCCAGGAAGATCATGAGGCCGATCAGGTAGCGCGAGATCTCGCGCGATTCGTCGAGCCGCGTGCCGATGCTGTCGAGCAGCGAGCGCATGGCGATGGCCGACAGGCTGATACGGCCCTTGCGTTCGCCCAGCATCGTCACCATCGGGGCGATGAGCCGCGGCGCCTGCGCGACCGACAGTCCCGTCTGACTGCGACGGAAGCGCTCGATCCACGCGACCTCGGGCCGCAGCAGCAGCACCTGGCGCAGATTGTAGACGATGCCGAGGGCCAGCACGCCCAGGATCAGCCCGTTGAGCGCCGGGTTGGCGAGAAAGGCCTGCGTCAGGCCGCGGGCGAGCAGAGCCGCCACGACCGCGACCGCGACAAGGAAGACGATCTGGCGAATGAGAAAACGATGCGGCCGCGTCATGTCCGAACAATCACCCCTGGTGTGTCATGGGGTGCCCCCGGCCGCGCAGAAGCGCCGGTTTCAGCGGTGCACGAGCACGATGTCGACGCGGTCGGGCTGGCCGTCGGGCACCTTGTTGCCCAGCGCGCGCACCTCCATGCGGGTGCTGCGCACGCCTTGATCGATCAGATAGGAGCGCACGGCGAGCGCCCGGCTGAGGCTGAGGCGACGTGCCTGACTCTCCGCATCGTCCCCCGACCCCTTCGCATAGGCGACGAGTTGCAGGCGTGCGCTCTCGTCCTTCTTTATCTCGCGAACCGCACGCTCGAGATCGGCGCGCGCCGACTCGGGCAGATCCGCCGCACCGTGGACGAACGGAATCGTCGCGATCCGCCCGTCGGCATCGTCGCCGTTGGGCCTGATCACGACGTCGGTCATCGCGGCGGGCAACGCGACCATCTGGGGCTGCGGTGACGATGATGCCGGCGGGACGGATGCGGCAGCGGACGGTGCGGTCGGCCGGGCCGGCGTTTGCGAGGTCTCCTTCCGGTCTTCCGTCGCCGGGGCCGATGCCGGCGGCGACGCGGCCGCCGGCGGCTTGTCGGCGGCCGCGGCGTCCTCCGCCGATGTGTCGGCCGCTGCGGGCGCTGCCGGTGCGTCCGCGTCGGGCGACGCGGTCGTCGACGCCGGCGCGTTCGCCGGTGCGACCGGGGTCAGCGGTATCGGCGCACCGGGCTTCGCCGCTGCGGCGGCCGGCTGCGACTTGTCGCCGGAAGCTGCCGCCGGCGGCGGCAATGGCGCCGACGTAATGGCGGGCGAGGCCGTCGATGTCGCCGGTGCCGGCGGTGTCGTCGGCGGGGTTTGGTGCGCGGTCGGCGCTGACGCGGGCGTCGAGGTCGCCTGGACCGACTCCGACGTGTCGGTTGCGTCCGATTCCGGTTTTGCGGACGGCGCCGCGACGGCCGGCGATTGCGGCGTAAGGTCTGCCGGCTTCGCCGATTCGCTCGACGGATTGGGTTTCGCCGACGGCGCCGGTTTGGCCGCCTGGGCCGGTTTGGCCGCCTGGCTCGACTTCTTGCTGGCCGGACGCGCCGTGCGGACGGCGGGCTTCGCGGCCGGCGGCTTCAATTTGATCTGCTCGGCAGGTGCGTCGAGTTCGTCGAGCACGCTCCAGTCGATCTCGACGCTGTCGTTCGGCTGACGCAGCTGCTGCTGGGCGCTGGCGCTCGGTAGCCACAGCGCGAATGATACGCCCGCAAGCAGCAATGCCGCTCGTGCGCTCTTCCGCCGCGACCCGGAGCCATGCCGGCGACTCGTCCGACGCGTTTGCATTGTGCGGCGAAAGATAAACCACAGCTCGTATATGAACAACTAATTTAGCCCGAAATAAGGCACCCCCGCACGATTCCGATTTCAACCACCGGCGGTAAGACCGCCGAACCTTCAGGATGCCGTCGATGTGGCCGATTTGGCCGCCGTTTTGGCCGCCCGATCAGCGCCGCGCAACAGCCGCCCGAGCGGGCCCTGGAGCCGGTCATTGGTTGCCAAAATGCTACCACTGGTTAGCGGATCGTTACCGCCCTCGATCTCGCTGACGAAGCCGCCGGCCTCGCGCACGAGCAGGATGCCTGCGGCCACGTCCCAGGGCGAGAGGCCGAACTCGAAGAAGCCGTCGAAACGGCCTGCCGCGACATAGGCGAGGTCGAGCGCCGCGGCCCCCATGCGCCGGACGCCGGCGGTGTTGGCCATCACCGCTTCGAGCATGCGCAGATACCGGGGGTGGTCACCGCGGCCGCGGAACGGAATGCCGGTGCCGATCACGGCGTCGCCCAGATGCGGGCGCGCCGAGACCCTGAGCCGCCGGTCGTTCATGAACGCGCCCGCCCCTTTCTCGGCGTAGAACAGCTCGTCCTTGAGCGGCTCGTAGACCATGCCGGCGATGATCTCGCCGTCGCGCTCCAGCGCGACCGAGATGCAGAAATGGGGGATGCCGTGAAGGAAGTTCGTCGTACCGTCCAGCGGATCGATGATCCACCGATGATGCGGGTCGCTGCCGGCCTCGGCGCCGGATTCCTCGCGAAGGAAGCCGAACGCCGGTCGTGCGCGCCTGAGCTCGGTCGTGAGGATCCGTTCCGCCTGCATGTCGGCGGCCGAGACGAAATCCGCCGGTCCCTTGACCGATACCTGCAGCTGCTCGACCTCGCCGAAGTCGTGCACCAGGCTGCGGCCGGCCTTACGGACCGCGCGCTCCATCACGTTGAACAGGGCCGAGCGTGCCGCGCGCGGCGTATCGTCTCGACTGCGGCGCAAAATGCTTACTCCTTTGCGCGCTCGACGTAGGTCCGCTCTTGGATGTTGACGACGATGCGCGTCCCGGCCTCGATGAACGGCGGAACCATCACGCGCACGCCGTTGTCGAGGACGGCAGGTTTGTAGGAGGAGGCGGCGGTCTGACCCTTCACGACGGCATCGGCCTCGACGACCGTCGCCACCGTCGTCTGCGGCAGCTGCACCGCCACCGGGTTGCCCTCGATGAAGTCGACCGTGACCACCATGTTGTCGGTGAGGAAATCCGCCGGGTCGCCGACCAGTTCGCGCGGAACGGTGATCTGCTCGTAGCTCTCCTGGTCCATGAAGGTGAGCTGATCGCCGTCGGCGAACAGATACTGCATCTCCTTTTCGTCGACGCGGAGCTGCTCGACCTGCTCGTCCGAGCGGAACTTGAAATTGCTCTTCGTGCCCGTCTTCACGTCGCGCGCTTCGACCTGATTGAAGGCGCCGCCCTTGCCGGGCGATACGACGTTGTGCTTGAGGACGCGCCAGATGCGGCCGTCGACCTCGATGATATTGCCGGCGCGCACGGCGTTGCCGTTGATCTTCATGTCTCCGTCCGGGTTGCTTGGGAAAATTCGCGGCGGAAACTAACAGCTTGCCGGCCGGGACTCAATCTTCGCCGATGTGACGCGAAATGGCGCCGTTGAAGGCGCGAACCGCGGCCGCTGGCCCGTCCGCATGGTTCCAGACGCCGCCCGCGACCGCCAGGAAATCGGCCCCGGCCTCGACCAGCAATCCGCAGTTCTCGACCGTGATGCCGCCGATGGCGACGCAGGGCACGGTCGTGACATCGCTCCACTGACGCAGGATCGCGGGCTCGGCCTTGGTCTTGGGCTTCTCCTTCGTGGTGCTGGGGAAGAACGCGCCGAAGGCCACGTAGTCCGCGCCGGCCTCCGCCGCCTCCATGGCCAGGTGAATCGAATTGTGGCACGTCACGCCGACGATCCGGTCGGGCCCGAGTGCTGCGCGCGCCGCCGCATAGGGGGCGTCCTCCTGGCCGATATGGACGCCGTCGCAGCCCGTCGTCGCCGCCAGATCGGGGCGATCGTTCAGGACGAACGCGACGTCGCGCGACTGCGCGACGGGCCGCAGCACGTCGCAGGCGCGCCGGATCGCGTCGTCGTCCGCCCCCTTGAGGCGCAGCTGTACGCAGGCGACGTCGCCGGCGTCGAGCGCGGCGGCCAGCACGTCCCGGAACGATGCCGGATCGAGCGTCGGCGGCGTGATCAGGTAGAGACGGCAGCGGGCAGCAGTCATGACGTCCGACGGCGAACGGGGAAGGCCTCGATCCTGAGTTTCCTTACCCTGCGCAGCTGCGCCTCACCCCTCGTCGGGCCCGGGGGTGAGGCGTACGCGGCGAACGATGAAGGATGAGGCCCTCCATTGTTCCGTTCGGTGACCGCGAGCCGCGCCCTCGACGGGCTCAGGACGCGTTTCGGCGTCTGCCGGGTGCAACGCCGCGTCCCGTGCGCGGGCGCTCAGGCCTCGACCAGTTCCGATTTCGAGGCGCGCTGCGCCGTCCCGTCCTTGCCCTGGTAGATCTGGATGATCTTGTCGAGGAGCGCCAGCGCCTTGTCGCGCGGCCGCTGGAACGTGTTGCGGCCGATGATCGAGCCGTTGCCGCCGCCATCGCGGATGGCCCGCACTTCGGCGAGGATGCCTTCATCGTCCTTGGCCTCGCCGCCGGAGAAGACGACGATGCGGCGCCCGTTGAACGCCGACTGCACCACGTGCGCGATGCGCTTGGCGGGCGTCGACACGTCGATGCCGTGCTTCTCGTAGACCTTCTTGGCCGCGTCCTGGAACAGCACGTCCGTCGGCGGCTTGACCTTGATGATGTGGGCGCCGAGCAGTGCAGCCATGTGCGTCGCATACGCGCACACGTCCATGGCGGTTTCGCCGTCCTTGGTGAGGTCGCCGCCGCGCGGATAGGACCAGATCACGGTCGCAAGCCCGTGCGCCTTGGCCTCTTCGGACATGGCGCGGATCTCTTCCATCATTTCGAACTGGTGGTCCGAGCCCGGATAGATGGTGAACCCGATCGCGGAGCACCCGAGGCGCAGCGCGTCCTTGACCGACCCGGTGAGGGCCTGATCTTTGGCGCGGGCGAGACTGTTGGAGCTGTTGACCTTGAGGATCAGGGGGATCGCGCCGGCGAAGCTGTCGGCCCCGGCCTCGAGCATGCCGAGCGGCGCCGCATAGGCGGACAGGCCGGCATCGATCGCGAGCTGGAAATGATAGTGCGGATCGTAGGCAGGCGGATTCGGCGCGAAGCTGCGCGCCGGGCCGTGCTCGAAGCCCTGATCGACCGGAAGGATGACGAGCTTGCCGGTGCCGCCAAGCCTGCCATGCATGAGGATCCGGGCGAGGTTGGCCTTGGTGCCGGGATTGTCGCTCTCGTAATTGTCGAGGATCCGCTTGACTTTCTGCGTGATCTTCACGGCATTTCTCCTTCGGTCCGGGCGAACTGAGGTTGCGCGGGTTCTAGCCGAGCGGCCCGGCTTTGGCAATCGCCCGGCCGGCGCCTCGGCCACGGTTCGGACCATTGTCCGCACGCGTCGCCCGCGCGACAAGAGGTCCAGAGACAACGAGAGATCTAATGCTTTTGCACCTGCAGACCTGGAAGGACGTCGAAACTTATCTGCAACAAAGCCGTGGCATCATCATCCCGATCGGATCGACCGAGCAGCATGGACCCAACGGGCTGATCGGCACCGATGCGATCTGTGCCGAGGTGGTGGCGAAGGGTGTCGGCGAGGCGACCGGCGCGCTCGTCGCACCGACCATCGCGGTCGGCATGGCGCAGCATCACCTGGCCTTCGCCGGTTCGATCACGCTGCGGCCGACAACGCTGATCGCGGTCGTGCGCGACATCGTCGCCTCGCTGGCGCGGCACGGCTTCGAACGCTTCTATTTCATCAACGGCCACGGCGGCAATGTCGCGACGGTGACCGCGGCGTTCTCGGAAATCTATGCGGAGACGAGTCTGCAGACGGCCGGCAATCGGCGGGCGGTGAAGTGCAAGCTGAAGAACTGGTACGAAACGGCGGCGGTCAAGGCGCTGTCGAAGGAACTCTACGGCGTCGCGGAGGGCAGCCACGCCACGCCATCGGAGGTGTCGCTCACCTGGCACGCGTACCCGGAGGCCGCGCGCCCGATGGCGCTCGATCCGCCGGTGGCACCCCGGGGCACGTTCGCCGATGCCGAGGATTATCGCCGCAATTTCCCGGACGGCCGCATCGGCTCGAATCCCGGCCTCGCCAGCATCGAAGCCGGCAAGCGTCTCTATGACGCGGCGGTCAAGGAACTCGCGGAAGACTATCGGGCCTGGGTCGGCGCGGCTTGACCGGATGTGACGATGTCCGCTGCGGGGGGCGGACGCCGGTCGTACCGGCAGTGCGTCGTTACGCCCGTCTCCGCAACCATGGGTAAGAAATGTCCTTAACGCCCTCGCGCGTATCCTGGGCAGGAGGATTTTCCGGGCGGAGGGTTCGTTTATACTGCCGGTTGCGTGTGCTCTTGGGGGGCGAGGACATGCGGCGACGGCAATCCGGGATCAACCCGGACCGTCTGATCGATCTGATTTACGACGCGGCGTTCGACGCCGACGTCTGGCCGGACGTGTTGCGCGCGGTTGCAGAGGCGACCGGCGGGACCAACGTCATCCTGTTGACATGGCCGGATTTCGCCGACGCGAACTGCGGAGACTGGCGGGCCCATGAGATCGACCCGTGCATGTTCGGCCCCTATCGCGATTATTACGGGCGGCTCGATATCGCGGAACGCGCCTACAAGGAATGGCTGAGACGCACCGGCCGACGCAGCGGCGTCTTCAATTTCGACGCGCCGGAATTCCAGCGCCTGCTTTCGCGGGAAGAGTTCGTCGGGAGCGCGATCTACAACGAGTTCTGGGCGCCGCAGGGGTTCGGGGGCCTTGCCGGCATCGGCGTCGCCCCCGAGCCGCGCCTGGAGATGCCGCAGATCTATCTGAGCATCTTCCGCCGGCCGCACGATGACGCGTTCAGCGCGGCCACGACGCAAACGCTCCAGACATTGGCGCCCCACCTGCGCCGGGCGCTGCATCTCCAGGCACGGCTTGCGCAGCACGCGCGCACGGCCGAGGGAGCGCTGGCGGCGCTCGACCGCCTGACGGTCGGGGTCGCGCTGCTGGATGATGCGGGCCGGGTCGTGCACCTGAACGCGGCGGCGGAGCGCATCGTGCGTCAAGGCGACGGGCTCGCCGTGGTCGAGGGATGCCTGAAGGCGCCGGGCCGGTGCGACCGGCCGCTGCAGGCTGCGCTGGCCGCGCCCAAGGGCGCTGCGTTCGCGCTGCAACGGCCATCGGGCCTGCGCGACTATCTCATCGTTGTGACGCCGGCCCGCGGCGATGCCCTCGCAATGGGACGCCATCGCCCGGCCAAGATCGTGTTCATCACCGATTCGGAGACGCGACCGGTGCTGCGCGAAGAGCTGCTGCGGCAGCTCTGGCGGCTGACCGCGGCGGAGGCGCGGGTGGCGGCGAGCCTGCTCGACGGGCTGAGCCCCAAGGAAATCGCCGACCGCGACGCCGTCTCCGAGGCCACCGTGCGCACGCAGATCCGTGCCATCCTCGCCAAGACCGGCACCACGCGCCAGGCCGACTTTCTCCGTCTCGCCGCCGGCCTCGGCTTCCAGAGCGCGTGATGCCGCCATCATCCATCTTGATGATGCGGGCCGCGATCGCCCGGCCAAGATTGTGACGACGCCCGCAAGAGGTACGTCGCTCGTCGATCGGTTCATTCAATGGGGGGCTGAAGGGGGAAATGTTGAACAGGGCGCTTCGGCCGGCATTCGTGTCGGCATTGCTCGCGGGCGCGCTACTGGTCTCGACGCCGGCCTTGGCGGGCTGTCCGTCCGGGTTCACGTGGCTCGGCGGGTATCTCTGCGGGGCGACCAACATCTCGCCGTCTGCCTGCGCAAGCTACGGCGGGCGTTACATCAAGTCCCGCATCGCCGGCTCGCCGGACCAGTGCCAGGTCACCATGGACTCAGGCGGGTCGTCGCAGGGAGCCTCTCCCGGCGGCACGTTCGATGGCGGCTCCGTGGGCAGCTATCTCGGCGGCTCTGCCGGCGGCGGCAACAAGGCGGCGGCGGTGCTCGGCCTCGCCGGGCTGTTCCTCGGTTTGGTCGCTACGGCGATGGATGAATCCGAAGGCAGCGCGCCCTCGTATTCCAGCGCGGACGAGGACTATCGCGAGAACTATCGCGAGGACGTCCGCAACAGCGACTGGTATCGCGAACTGCAGGCTGAACTCGCCGCCAAGAACGCCGAGCTCAGCGTCCAGACCAACGATCTGCAGGATTTCATACGCTCGTCGCGGCGCAATCGCACCGCCGCATCGGGCGTCGCCGGCGACCGCTGCCGCGGCTATCCGGCAACCAGCGCCGGCATCAGTCAGTGTCACGCCGACATAGCCCTTGCCCTCGAGGAGCGCGCCGCCGCCTGTACCGAGGATTCCTGCCGCACGACCCTGTTGCGCGCGGCCGCGGCGGCGCGGTGCACGGCCGACTCCCGGGCCGGCCCGCAGGATCTCGAGCAGGTGGCCAAGGGCTGCGTCGAACGGCATACCAAGCCGCAGAGCCAGCTCGCCGCGGCCACGGCCGGACCGTTTCCGTGCCCGGCGAAGCCGAAGACGCGGGCCGAGATCGCGGCCTGCTATCGCAACATCCAAAACGAGATGGAACGGAACGCCGCGAGCTGCGCCGACAGCGCCGCGGGCATGGCGAGCATGACGCCGATGGGCGCGCCGCGGGCGGGCGGCGGCACCACGACCGGGCAGGCCGGCGCCTTCGAGGCCTGTCGCGAGCTCAATCAGCGCGGGGCCGCGTATGCGGCATGCGTCGCCGAAGGCATCGTGCGGCCGGGCGCACAGTACAACCCGCTGGTCAAGGCGTGTGCCGAGAAGACCGGTTTCGTCGGCGGCCAAGCCCTCGTGGCCGGCATCGAAGCCCCGGCCGACCGCGCACGGCCCAAGGCCCCTCCGCCGCCTGCGCCGTCCAGGCCGATCCGGAGCCCGTCATACGGCCAGGGGAGCACCATTACGGGGTCTGTCGAATGAGTGCCCGTCGCGGTGCGGTCGCTTTCCTGCTCGCCCTCGCGCTCGGCGTGCTCGCGCCGGGGCGTGCGCTGGCGCAGGAAGAGGAGGATATCTGGGGCGCCGGCAACGAGATCAGCAATGTCCAGGGCGGGGTGCAACTCAACGATCCGGCCAGCGTGCCGGTGCGTATCGGCAGCGGTCCAGCCATGGAAGCCATGTGCGACGCGCATTTCCGCGATATGGAAGAGACCGACCATGCGACCTTGCTGCGGATCCAGAACGGCCCGGGTACGCCGAAGCAGAAACAGGACGCCTATCGCAAGTACCTCGAGGAGCGCGACCGGTTTTCGCGCAACTGCGCGGCTTCGTTCCCGACGCGCTTTGCGGGCCGTGCGCCGCCGCCCCGCATCTTGCCGAATGGTTTTGAACGACCGCCGATGGATCGCACGGGCGGCGGCGACAAATGCCGCGAGGGTGCGGCCATGCCCGACACCGTCGTCGGCTGTTACGAGCAGCCCGTCGGCCGGTCGCAGGTCGCCCGACCCCAACGGCCGGGGACGCTGACGGCGTCCGAGCGAAAGAAACTGCGCGAAAAACTTGCCACCAGGTCCAGAACGCCGCGTGACGAGGCGGCGGCGGTTGCGCTCGACGAGCCGACGCCTCAGGCCGCCACAGACGAGACCGAAAACCAGGAGGCGGTGTCGAACGCGACGGCCGTGCCGGATGTCGCAGCGTTGCCGGCGCCGCCCTTGTCGGAGGATCTGCAACGGGTGCTGAACGAACGGCCGGAGCCGGGAACCTATACCGACATATCCCAGAAGCAGTGCCGGTACTGGCGCGGCCGCTTCGCGCGGATCGGCGATCACGTGACGTACTGCACGATCGAGAAGACGCCCTACGACCCGGAAGAGGTCCACGATCCGACATCGCCGCCTGTCCTGACGCCGGAGGATCGCCCCGCGATCGAGCGCATAAAGCGGGAAATGCAGACCGGCGTGCCGGCCGAGGGTGACTGATCGGGGCGGCGTCCGATGTTGCGCATCGCCGCGATCCCCGTCTTCGTGCCGGCGGCCGGTCTCTTCCGGTCGGCATTCCGGCTTTTTCGGCCGACAAGGTCCAGTTCACTCCGCACCACGGAAATCCGCGACATGAAAACCCTATCGACGCTCCGCGTAGCCACGGCGCTGTTCGCCGTAATGATGACGGCAGCCTGCGCCACCGATCCTCTCGCTTCCCTCGCCAACACGCGCGAGGCGAAGATCATCGACAGCAACCCGTGGGCCGGGCATCCCCTTGCCGCGAGCCGGCTTTCCGACTCGCCCGAACTGAAAGAGCTGATCGCATCGCCGGCGGGCGCCGATGGCAAGATCGGGCTTACGGCCGTGCCGCCGCCGGCGCCGTCGACCTGGATCGCCGGGTTCGGGCTTCGCGTCCTGGAGTCGGCGCCGGCCTTGGTCCGCGACGACCAGAGCGAATTCTCCCTCGACTACACCGACTACGTCGTGCTGGCGGCCATGGCGCGGGCGATCGGCCGACCCGACAAGATCGGGGAGATCGAGGCCGTCTACCGCAAGACAAAAGGATCCTGGATCAAGGAATCGGCGACCCACTGTATCGAACCTCCGACCGACGGCCTCGGCGATGGTTGCGCCTTTCGCGCCGCCGCACTGATGGAGTTGGCGACCTTCGCGTGGCTCAGGGGCGACGACGCCGAGGCCAAGCGGCGGCACGAGGCGGCCATGCACGAAGGTGCAATCGCCAATGCCCGGCGTCGAGTCGACACGCTCCCGAGCGGGGCACGGATGATGGACAATTTCCAGGCGAGATGGCTTTCGGCCTGGACCATCGGCGCGGCGCTCGCAGGGGACGTCGAAACCGCGGTCGAAACGCTTGCCACCTTCGCCGCCTATGCCGAGGAAGCGAGCACAAATCTTGGTTTCGACCCGGAGCGCATCCTCCAGGTCCTTTACCTGGCCGGCAACGAGCGGACGCTCGCCGCGTTCATCCGCCGCGCCGAGGAACGCTCGCTCCTGGCCAAGACCGACGACCTGGGATGGCTCTTCGCCGGGCTCGATGCTGCGATCACCCGTGGCGAGGCCCCCGCCGATCTGCGCCGGCGGATGCGCTTCATCGCCGCCATCCGCGACATGAAGCCCGAGGCGCGGGCGCTCTGGCACAACGGCGCGACCGTCGGGCTTGAGTGCCGGCTCGCCCACGTCCTGGTCGCCGAGGGCCGGCGCGATGCGGCCCTGCGCCTGTTCGAGCGGACGATGACGACGCTGGCGAATGCGCCACGAAGCCTGCGGGATACGGAGTTCTGCCTCTATCGCCTGGCGCCGCGGGTCGGCCGTCAGGCCGCGCAGGCGGAAATCGCGGACCGGATGCGCCGTCAGTTCGAGCGGTCGCGCGAGCGGGTCGAGGCCGTCTATCGTTATCAGAGCGCGGTCTACGCGCGGTTAGGTTCGCAGGACGACAGCCGCAAATATCTGGCGCTGCTCGGCGTCCAACGCCTGATCGGGCCGAGCCCGGCCGGCTGGGTCTTCATCGACGACAGGCGGACCGAGGAGACGCTCGTCGCCGCCCTCGAGGCGACGAAGCATCAGGACCTGCTGTACGATCGCGGCCAGCTGCTTACCGAAATCATGATCTACGCGCTCGACGGCTGGCGCGTGTCGGAAGGCCAGTAATCCCGTTCCGGCGGTCCCGGATCGCACGACGACTCACGCACGGTCGGGCGGATAGGCATGACGCCCGCCCCGCCAGTCCTCGACCGTGCCGTCCGGGTGCAGGTAGCAGGGACCGACCGGCACCTTGCCGTGGCCGCCGGGAATGTCGAGCACGTAGGTCGGCTGGCACAGCCCCGACACGCGGCCGCGCAGGTTCCGCATCAGCGCCTGGCCCTGCGCGATGGTGGTGCGGAAATGCGACGTGCCCGGCGCGAGGTCGCCGTGATGCAGGTAATAGGGCTTGATGCGGTTGCGGACGAAGCAGCGCATCAGGGCCTCCAGCGTCGCCGGATCGTCGTTGACGCCCTTGAGCAGCACGCTCTGG
>DASVCL010000035.1:0-2496 GCA_036381615.1 Alphaproteobacteria bacterium | reverse complement strand
TCACCGGCCTGTTCACCGTGACCGGCGCTGAGCCGGAGCTCATCACCGGCAGCGAAGCCGATAACGTCATTCTCGCGGGCGACGGCAACGACGTCGTCATCAGCGAGGCCGGCAACGACTTGTCCTTCGGCAGCAACGGCGACGATGTCCTCAATGGCGGCGAAGGCGACGACTCCGTCTTCGGCGAGGCCGGGAACGACAACCTGTTCGGCGCGGAAGGCATCGACGTTGCGATCGGCGGTGACGGCCAGGACGCGATGTGGGGCAACGCGGGCGACGACCGTCTGTTCGGCGGACTCGGATCGGACGCGCTGATCGGCGGCGAAGGCAACGACAACCTGTCGGGCGGCGACGGGGCCGATGCATTCGCGTTCGACGACGGAAGCGGCGAGGACATCATCGTCGATTTCGAGGACGGCATCGACAAGATCGTCGTCAAGACCAACATCAACGGCTCGACCGTCGCCAGCGGCGATGACCTGGTCCAGAACGTGCAGGCCCTGTCGGACACGGGCACGGATACTGACACGACGACCGAGTCCGAGGGGGGCACGCAGACGACGGACACGGCCGACGGTGAAGCCGAGCCGTCGGGCACGACGGATACTTCAAGCGCTGCCGCCGGCGGAACGGCCACGACCGGAGAAGCTACCGGCGTCGTGGTCGACCTTGGCGATGGCAACACTGTCACGCTGCTGGGCATATCGACGGAACAGATCACCGCCGATGACTTCGTCGTCACGGCGTGATGTCGTCACGGCGTGATTTCGTGGTAACCGAAACGGCGGGGCCCGAAAGGGTCCCGCCGTTGTCGGCGCAGAGCCGCTAGAATGGCGCTCCGATGGAAAAGATCCGTCGACCCATGCTGCGCGTCCTCGTCGCGATCGGCGCCTTCAGCTTCTTCGTCCATCTTCTCGTCCTTGCGGTACCGTTGTACTCGCTCCAGGTCTATGACCGGATCCTGTCGAGCCGGAGCGAGGAAACGCTCGTTTGGCTGACGCTCATTACAGTTCTCGCCATCGCCACGCTGGCCGCGATCGACGGCCTGCGATCGCGAATCCTGGTTCGGCTGAGCGGCTGGCTCGAGCGTCAGCTCGCAGCGCCGCTCCTCGGCCTGAACTTCCGCAGCCGGCTGGCGGCCTCAGGTCAACAAACATCGGACGATGCGCGTGGCCTCGAAGACCTGGCCTCGTTGCGGCAATTTCTCACGGGGCCCGGCGCAATAAGCCTGTTCGATGCGCCGTGGATGCCGCTCTATCTTGCCGTCATCTATCTCCTTCATCCCGCGTTGGGGATGATCGCGGCAGGCGGTGCCGTCCTGCTGTTCGCGACGGGCGTCGTCAACGAGCTCGCGACGCGGCGGCCTTTGACCGAGGCCAACGTCGCACATGGCGATGCCTTGAGTCGCGTCCGGTCGTTTCTGCTGGGCGCCGACGTGGTTCGGGCGCTCGGCATGGTCCACGCGGTGATGCGACGCTGGCAGCGCGAGGAGGAGCGGGTCCTGCGGCTGCAGGCACGGGCAAGCGATCGCGCCGGCGCCATCCAGTCGTTCGCAAAGTTCTCGCGTCTCTTCATCCAGATTGCGATCGTCGGCGTCGGCGCATGGCTTGCGATCGAGCGTGAAATTACGCCGGGCATCCTGATTGCAGGGGCGATCATCGTCTCGCGTGCCCTTGCGCCGGCGGAAAGCCTCATCGGCAGCTGGCGCAGCGTGATCGGTGCGCAGACGGCCTATCGTCGTATCGCGCGACGGCTCGGTCAGAAGGGCGCACCGGGGCCGGCCGTTCAGCTTCCCGCGCCGCAAGGCCGGATCGATATCGAGAACGTGTCGCTACTGGTACCCGGCGTCGATCGGGCCATTCTCCAGAACATCCGCTTCTCGCTGCAGCCCGGCGAGAGCCTCGGCATCATCGGTCCCTCCGCCGCCGGAAAGTCGACGCTGGCGCGCGTCATTCTCGGCCTGGTTCCGCCGAGCACCGGAACCGTGCGCATCGACGGCAGCGACATCAATACGTGGGATCGGGACCGGCTGGGCCGGTATGTCGGGTACGTGCCGCAAGAATCCCGGCTTTTTCACGGCACGATCGCCGAGAACATCGCCCGGCTCGGCGATCTCGATGACGAGCAGGTGATTGCGGCGGCACGGTTCGCCGGCGCGCACGAGATGATCCTGCGGCTGCCGCGCGGCTACGACACGCCGGTGGAGCCGAACGGTCCGTCGCTGTCGGGGGGACAGCGCCAGCTGGTTGCACTGGCGCGCGCGTTCTACGGGGCGCCGCGTCTCGTCGTGCTGGATGAGCCCAACAGCAATCTGGACCGGGATGGGGAAACGGCGCTGCTTCAGACACTCGAGCGTGCCCGCGAGGCCGGGATCACGACGATCGTCGTCGCGCATCGCACGAATGTCCTGACAAAGCTCGACAAGCTCATGATCCTTCGCGACGGTCGTGTCGTCATGTTCGGGCCGCGGGCCGAAGTTCTGGCCGGAACGGCGCC
>DASVCL010000034.1:0-24582 GCA_036381615.1 Alphaproteobacteria bacterium | reverse complement strand
GAGCTCGCGGCGTGAGCCGCGGGGCCGGCTGCCGCGGCGGGCCGGCAAATTGACTTGAACCGCCCCGCCCCCTATCTCTCGGGAATCCCCGGCCGCCCCTGAGGTCCTCCTTTAATGTTCGGCGCCCTTGCCCGGCAAATCTTCGGCTCCGCCAACGACCGCTACGTCAAATCGCTGCGCTCGATCGTCGCGGCGATCAACGCGGAGGAGCCGCGCCTGGCCGCCCTCGGCGACGACGAGCTGCGCGGCCAGACCCTGAAGCTGAAGCAGCGCCTCGCCGACGGCGAGACGCTCGACGACATCCTGGTCGAGGCCTTCGCCACCGTGCGCGAGGCGGCCAAGCGGACCCTCGGCCAGCGCCACTTCGACGTCCAGCTCATGGGCGGCATCGTCCTGCACCGCGGCATGATCTCGGAGATGAAGACCGGCGAGGGCAAGACGCTGGTCGCGACGCTCCCGGTGTACCTCAATGCCCTTACCGGCAATGGCGTCCACGTCGTCACGGTCAATGACTATCTGGCCCGGCGCGACGCCGAGTGGATGGGCCGGATCTATAACTTCCTCGGTCTGTCGGTCGGTTGCATCGTCCACGGTCTGACCGACGACGAGCGCCGGAAGGCCTACGCCGCCGACGTCACCTACGGCACGAACAACGAGTTCGGCTTCGACTACCTGCGCGACAACATGAAGTTCCGCCTGGACCACATGGTCCAGCGTCCGTTCAATTTCGCGATCGTCGACGAAGTCGACAGCATCCTGATCGACGAGGCGCGTACGCCGCTGATCATCTCGGGCCCCAGCGAGGATTCGTCCGAGCTCTACATCGCGGTCGACCGCCTCGTGCGCAATCTCGTACCCGAGGACTACGAGAAGGACGAGAAGACGCGCACGGTGTCGCTCACCGAAGGCGGTGTCGAGAAGATCGAGGGGCTGCTGCGCGAAGCGGGCCTGCTCAAGGGCGGGGCGATGTACGACCTCGCCAACATCAGCATCGTCCATCACGTGAACCAGGCGCTGCGCGCCCACACGCTGTTCAGCCGGGACACCGATTACATCGTCAAGGACGGCAAGGTCGTCATCATCGACGAGTTCACCGGCCGCATGATGGAAGGACGGCGCTATTCCGAAGGCCTGCACCAGGCGCTCGAGGCCAAGGAAGGCGTCCAGATCCAGATGGAGAACCAGACGCTGGCCTCCATCACCTTCCAGAACTACTTCCGCATGTACCCGAAGCTGGCCGGCATGACGGGTACGGCGATGACCGAGGCCACCGAATTTGCCGAGATCTACAAGCTCGAGGTGGTCGAGGTCCCGACCAACCGGGACTGCATTCGCATCGACCACGACGACGAGGTCTATCGCACCGCGCGCGAAAAGACCAAGGCGATCATCGATCAGATCGAGGAGTGCCGGAAGCGGCAGCAGCCGGTGCTGGTCGGCACGGTCAGCATCGAGAAATCCGAAGCGTTGTCGGCAGAGCTGCGCAAGCGCGGCATTCCCCATCAGGTTCTCAACGCCCGCTACCACGAGCAGGAGGCCTACATCATCGCTCAGGCCGGCCGCCCCGGCGCGGTGACGATCGCGACCAACATGGCCGGCCGCGGCACCGACATACAGCTCGGCGGCAACGTCGAGATGCGCCTGAGGCAGGAACTCGCCGGCATCGAGGATCCCGCCACCATCGCCGAGCGCGAGGCGCAGATCCGCGCCGAGGTCGAGGCCGCGAAGAAGGTGGTCCTTGACGCGGGCGGCCTTTACATCATCGGCACGGAGCGGCACGAGAGCCGCCGCATCGACAACCAGCTCCGCGGCCGCTCCGGCCGCCAGGGCGACCCGGGCGCCTCCAAGTTCTTCCTGTCGCTCGAGGACGACCTGATGCGGATCTTCGGGTCGGAGCGCATGGACACCATGCTGCGCAAGCTCGGCCTCAAGGAAGGCGAAGCGATCGTCCACCCTTGGATCAACAAGGCGCTCGAGAAGGCGCAGCAGAAGGTCGAGGCGCGGAACTTCGAAATCCGCAAGCAGCTGCTCAAGTACGACGACGTGATGAACGACCAGCGCAAGGTCATCTACGAGCAGCGCAAGGAGATCATGCGGGCGAACGACGTATCGGAGCAGATCACCGACATGCGCCACGAGGTGA
Source organism: Alphaproteobacteria bacterium (assembly GCA_036381615.1). Taxonomy (GTDB): domain Bacteria; phylum Pseudomonadota; class Alphaproteobacteria; order CACIAM-22H2; family CACIAM-22H2; genus CALANV01. The sequence continues at coordinate 22,439 of DASVCL010000034.1, read as the reverse complement.
TCGACACGCTGGTCGCACGCTGCATTCCCGAGAACGCCTATCACGAGCAGTGGGACACGGCGACCCTGCACGACGAAATCCGGCGCATCTTTGCGCTCGACCTGCCGATCGCCGAATGGGCCAAGGAAGAGGGCATCGCGGACCAGGAGATCAAGGCCCGCATCGTCGACGCCGTCGACCGCCGGATGGCCGAGAAGGCCGCGAATATCGGACCCGAGGTCATGCGGATGGCGGAGAAGTCGCTGCTCCTGCAGGTCCTCGACCATGCCTGGAAGGAGCACCTGCTGCACCTCGACCATCTGCGACAGGGCATCAATCTGCGCGCCTATGGTCAGCGCGATCCGCTCAACGAATACAAGCGTGAGGCGTTCGAGCTGTTCGAAGCCATGCTGCGCGACCTGCGCGAGCAGATCACGTTGCTGCTGGCCCATGTCGAGATCCGCGTGGCCGGTCCCGAGGACCAGCTCCTGCAGCCGGCCGAACCCGATACGTCGCGCCTGCGCGAGGTCCATGCCGACCCCTCGGCCGCCGAGGCGGCCGTCGGCGGCGGCCCCGACGTGACCGGCGGAGCGGCGGAGCAGCCGCGACCGACGCCGCAGGCACGCCGCGGCGCGGCAGCAGCGGCGGCGATGGATGCGGCCGACCCGGCGACCTGGGGCAAGGTGCCGCGCAACGCGCCCTGCCCGTGCGGCTCGGGCAGGAAGTTCAAGCACTGCCACGGCCGCGTCTGACGACGCGCCACGCGCCGCCGCCGGCGATCTGCGGGTTCAAACCACGAAGAACGCCAGGGCCGTCAAGGCGACGTTCGCGGACGCTCCCTGGTGATCCCGGCAGTTAATCCCTCGTTTGAGTTCCAAGCATGCGCAGACGCGCGCCTGCGCGTGAACCTCACACGCGCTTGCCGAGGATTTCGGACAGGATGATGTAGAGTTTGCCGACGTCTGATGTCAGGAACGTCGCCGACAGGATGTGCTCGGGGTCGGCGGCCTGGGCATCGGCGCGCAGCCGCTCGAACTGCGACAGATAGTCGGAGACGTAGCGGCGGAACTCCGGATCGGCGTGGTACTTTTGTCGGATGACCGCGCCGACTTCGCCCCAGTTCATCTTGAGCAGCCGCCGCACGAACACGCCCCGGTCGCCGTTGACGAAGTCGCGCAGGATGCGCTCGGACAGGTCCGGCTGAAGCACCCGCGTCAGGTCAATCGCGATCGAGTTCAGGCCCTCGACGACGAGACGCGAGGCGCGCAGGAAGCTCTGGCGCCGCGCCGCTACCTCGTTCTCGGCCAGGCGGTCGGCCTGGATCTCGGCGGCCTTCGCCGCCGCGACCAGCGTCTCGGCCTGCCGGGTGAAGGCGTCGCCCGCCTTCTTGGTCTGGGCCAGGCTGTGCTCGGCCACGCTCGTCAGCAGCCGCGCCTGGCGGGCGAGATGCTCCTCCGCCTCGCCGAGCCGGGTGCGGGACTCGCTCGCGACGTTGGTCAGCTCCCGCGCCTGACGTTCGAACGTATCGCCCAGCGCCGCCATGCGGGCCGAGGCCTGCGCCACCGCGTTCATCAGCTCCGCGGCGCGCTCGCGGAACGACGCGGCAACCGCCTCGATACGGATCGTCCCGTCGCCCGAGGCATCGGCAAGCGCGCGGCTGGTCCCGGCGAAGGCCTTTCCGGCCGCGTCCATCAGCTCGGTTGCCTTGACGGCGGCCTCGGCGACCTCGCGCGACTGCTGCCCGAATCTCGCGCTGGTGTCGTTCAGGCGCGCGTTTACATCCGCGGCGGCGGCGATCAGGCGATCGGCCTGCTCGCGCAATGTGGTCGCCAGTTCGCTCGCCTGCGTTCCGGCGCTGTGAAGCGTGTCGAGGATGCGTTTCTCCTGGGCGCCCAGCGCCGCGTCGATCTCGCCCAGCTGGGCAAGGCTGCGGCCGGTGGCGTCCGACATCTCGCCGGTCCGGCGCTTGAGCGCCTCGCCCACCGCATCGAGCCGTTCCGCCGCCTGCGTCGCGCTGGCGGCCAGCGTCGCTGCCGCCTCATCCAGGAGCTGCCGCATCGTGCCGAAGCGCGCCTCCGACTCCTCCGCCGAGGCCGTCATCTGGGCGCGACGGTCGGCCACTTCCTTGCCGAGCGCGGCGAACCGCGCCGCGGCGCGATCGGCCGCGAGCGCGAGGTCCACCGCCTGCTGACGGAAGATCGTCCCGGCCTCGCCCAGCATTTCGCCGACCTTCCCGGAGGTTTGTGTCATCTCGGCAAGGCGCTGGCGGAGCATTTCGCCGATATCGGCAAGGCGCGTCACGGTGCGGTCGGTTATCGCATCGAGGGCATGGATGCGGTCGCGTACCCCGTCGCCGACCTCGTCGAGCCGCGCCGCCATGCGTCCGGAGAGCGCAACCAGATCGCCCGCCATCGCATCGAGATCCCGTTTGGCCGTGCCGATACGGGTCGTCGCCGCTTCGGCGGCATCGCCGACCGCGTCGAGCTGCTGCTGCAGCATGGCGCCGAGTTCGCTGGCGCGGCCGGCCGCCTGCTCCATGGCCCGCACGAGGCGCGCACTGTACTCGCGGATCAGCGCGTCGACGGCATTGCCGAAACCGCCCGCCTGCCGCTGCAGGGCGCTGCCGAGTTCGTTGGCGCGTCCGACCGCCATCTCCATCGCCGCGAGGAGTTCGCCGGTCCGGCTGCGCACCAGCGCCCCCATCGCGTCCCCGAATGCGCCGGCCTGCTGCTGCAGCGTGCCGGCAAGCGCCGTCGCCCGCGCCACCGCCTGGTCCATCACGCTCAGCAGGTGGTCCGTCTGGCTGCGCACGACGCCATCCACACGCTCGCCGAACGCATGGGCCTGCGCTTGCAGGATTCCGCCGAGTTCCTGCGAACGCTGTGCTGCCCGTTCCATCGCGGCCAGCAGCAGTGTGGTCTGATCGCGGACGAGCGTCTCCATGCGCTGACCGAAGGCATCGGCCTGGCGCTGCAGTGCGCCGCCGAGTTCGTCGGCGCGCGCCGCCGCCTGCTCCATCGCCTTGAACAGCTGCTCCGCATGCGCGCGGAGCTGCGTGTCGACGCCGCCGAGCTCGCCGCGTGCGGCAGCGGCGGCGTTCGTCAGCTCTTCGCTGCGCTGGCGCAGCAGGTCGCCCGCCTCCCGTATGCGCTCGACGGCACGGTCGGCGGCGGCACTCACGCCATGCGTGCGGGCCTCCATCTCCTTGCCGCGTTCGGCCGCGACGATCGCCGCCCGGTCGAGGGCGGCGGCAAGGTCGTCGGCACGCCGGCGCAGCTCCTCGCGCACGTCGTTGGTCCGCTCCGCGGCCGCGGCGACCTCGCGGGTCCGGTCGGCCAGCTCGGCGGCGAGCTCGCCGATCCGCGTCATCGCAAACGCCGTCTCGTCCGACATCTCGCGCGCCTGGCGATGGAACGCCTCGCCGGCTGCCCGCATGCGCGCGACCGACTCGTCGGCGAGCGCACCCATCTCCTGACCGTGACGGCGCAGGGAGTCGGCCATGGTTTCGGCGTTGGCGCCGAGCCGCTCCATCTCGGCGGCAAGATGCTGCGCCTCGCCGCCCACGGTCTGGCCCAGCTCGTCGACGCGGACGGCAATCGTCTGCAGCTCGCTGCTGCGCGCGCGCAGCGATTCGCCGACCGCCTCGATCCGGTGCCGCCCGTCATCGGCGACACGGGCCAGCTCGGCGGCCTGCCGCGCCAGTGCCTCCCGCGCCTCGTCCGACCGCGCCACGAGTTCAGCAGCCGCCTTGGCGATGTCTTGTGCGTACTCGGCAAGTTTCGCGCCGCTCGAATCGGCCCGGCCGCTCGCCTCGATGACCACCCCGGAGAAGCGCTCCGCGCTCGCCCGCAACGCCTCGCCGGCCTCGCGCGCCTGCGTCGTCGCCCTCTCGGCAAGGGCGCTGAGTTCCGACATCTGCGTCGACAGCGCCTGGCGAATCTCCTCGGCCTTCGCCGCTGCCCGGTTCGAGGCATCGGTCACGGCGCGCCCCTGCTCCCCCAGCGACTCGCGGATGGCGGTCGCGCTTGCCGCCGTGCGCTCGGCGACGCTGCGCAGTTCCTCCATTTGCTGGCGGAGGCTGTCGCTGATCATCCGCGCCTGGGACGCGGCACGCTCGGATGCCTTCGACAGCGTGTCCGCCTGTTCGCGCACGGCCGCCTCGATTGTCTGCACCCGGTTGGCAAGGAGCGACGACACGCGTTCGAGCTGGTCGGCATGGCGCCTGAGCGCGGTCAGCACCTGCGTCGCGCGCATCGAGATCTGATCCGACATGGCCCCGAGCTCCGCCGTCTGGAGCTGCAGCGCCTTCTGGCTGTCGGCAATGCGCGTCGCGGCCGTATCCGACGCGTCGGTCAATGCGCGGGCCTGTTCACGCAGGCTCAGCGCGATCGTGACCGCCTTGGCCTCGGCGGCGTCGGCGGGATAGGACAGCTCCGCAAGCTGCGCGCGCAGCATACGGGCCGTATTCCGCAGGTCGTGCCCGCGGTCGACGAACGCCAGTGCAACCCACAGGAACAGAAGCGGCGTAGCGATGCCGCTCAGCACTGCGCCCAGCTCATGCGGCAGCATCGCCGCGAGCGCCGACCAGCCGATATAGCTGTCGATGTACCAGCCGGCAGCCGTCACCCATGCGAACGAGGCAAGCGCGCCGACAATGACGGCGACGGACCGGTCATGCGCCGCAACGTCGCCGACGTCCGTCGCGTGGCTTGCCGCCTGTGGCGCCGTCGCTCCGGTCGATGCCGCGACCGGCACCAGCTTGCGGGCTTCCTTGGACTCCATTGCCTCCCCCCCTGACGCCCGGCGTTTCGGCTCTCTTGCGTCCCGTGTTCAGGCGGCGAGCTTCCGCCTCCGTATCAGTTTCAGGATTTCCGCGGCGGCGTGCGGGATGTTGGTGCCGGGCCCGTAGATGGCGGCGACGCCGGCCTTGAGCAGCGCGTCGTAATCCTGCGGCGGGATCACGCCGCCGCACACGACCAGAATGTCGTCCGCGCCCTGCGCCTTGAGGGCCGCGAGCAGCTGCGGCACCAGCGTCTTGTGGCCGGCCGCCTGCGACGACACGCCGATCACGTGCACGTCGTTCTCGATCGCCTGGCGCGCCGCTTCCTCCGGCGTCTGGAACAGCGGCCCGATGTCGACGTCGAAGCCGATATCCGCGAACGCGGTGGCGATCACCTTGGCGCCGCGGTCGTGCCCGTCCTGGCCGAGCTTGACGACCAGCAGGCGCGGACGCCGGCCCTCGTCGGCGGCGAATTGGGCCACCTCGCGCTGGATGCGGCGGAAGCCGTCGTCGCCGTCATAGGCCGAGCCGTACACGCCCGACACGCTGCGGATCACCGCGCGGTGGCGCGTGAACACCTTTTCCAACGCATCCGAGATCTCGCCCACCGTGGCCCGGGCCCGGGCGGCGTTGATGGCGAGCTCGAGCAGGTTCCCCTGCCCGGATCCCGCCGCCGCCGTCAGCGCCTCGAGCGCCTGGCGGCACGCCGCCGCGTCGCGCTTGGCGCGGACCTCCTTCAGGCGTGCGATCTGGCGCTCGCGCACGAGGGTGTTGTCGATGTCGAGAATATCCACCTTCTCGGTCTTGTCCGGCCGGTACTTGTTGACGCCGACGATCACCTCTTCGCCGCGGTCGATGCGCGCCTGCCGGCGCGCCGCCGCCTCCTCGATCCTGAGCTTCGGCATGCCGGCCTCGACCGCCTTGGTCATGCCGCCCATCGCCTCCACTTCCTGAATCAGCTTCCACGCCTCGTTGGCGACGCTGTGCGTCAGATGCTCGACGTAGTAGCTGCCCCCCAGCGGATCGATCACGCGGGGGATGCCGGTCTCCTCGGCGATGATGAGCTGGGTGTTGCGGGCGATGCGGGCCGAGAACGGCGTCGGCAGGGCCAGCGCCTCGTCGAAGGAGTTGGTGTGGAGCGACTGGGTGCCGCCGAGCACGCCGGCCAGCGCCTCGATCGTGGTGCGGATGATGTTGTTGTAGGGGTCCTGCTCGGTCAGGCTCACGCCCGAGGTCTGGCAATGCGTCCTGAGCGCCAGGCTCATCGGATTCTTCGGCCCGAACGGCGCCATCAGGCGCGCCCACAGCAGGCGCGCGGCGCGCAGCTTGGCGATCTCCATGAAGAAGTTCATGCCGAGGCAGAAGAAGAACGACAGACGCGGCGCGAACGCGTCGATATCGAGCCCCCTGGACAGGGCCGCGCGCACGTACTCGAGGCCGTCGGCGAGCGTAAAGGCGAGTTCCTGCACGCAGGTCGCGCCCGCCTCCTGCATGTGATAGCCGGAGATCGAGATCGAGTTGAATTTCGGCATGTGCTGCGCCGTGTACGCGATGATGTCGGCGACGATGCGCATGCTGGGTCCGGGCGGATAGATGTAGGTGTTCCGGACCATGAACTCCTTGAGGATGTCGTTCTGGATCGTGCCCGAGAGCTGGGCCTGCTTCACGCCCTGCTCCTCGGCCGCGACGATGTAGCCGGCCAGCACGGGCAGCACCGCGCCGTTCATCGTCATCGACACGCTGACCTTGTCGAGCGGGATGCCGTCGAACAGGATCTTCATGTCCTCGACCGAATCGATCGCGACGCCGGCCTTGCCGACGTCGCCCACCACGCGCGGGTGGTCCGAGTCGTAGCCGCGATGGGTGGCGAGGTCGAAGGCGACCGACAGGCCGGTCTGCCCGTTCTTGAGGCCCTCCTTGTAGAACTTGTTCGACTCCTCGGCCGTCGAGAAGCCGGCATATTGCCGGATCGTCCACGGCCGGTTCGCATACATGGTCGCGCGCGGCCCCCGCACGAAAGGCGGCAGCCCCGGCAACGTGCCGACGCTCTCCAGCCCCTCCAGATCGGCCGCGGTGTAGAGCGGCTTCACCGCGATCCCCTCGGGCGTGTGCCAGACCAGATCCTTCGGGTCCTTGCCCTTCAGCTCCGCGCGCGCACACGCCTCCCAGTCGGACAGGATCTTGGGTGGAAAATCGGCCATCGCTCAGCTCCTCTCGGACGCGCCCGAATGTAGCTCGTTTAAGGGCTTAATTTAGCCCAACCCGGCGACCGGGGCGGCAGGAAAAATTGACCCGCCCGGCCTCGCGTCGAACGCCGTTTCGGACGCGACTTCAATGACCTGGAACGGCGCCGTCAGGCGCGATCCGCGGCTGTCCGATCGACCCGCATCGGCCGTGCGCGCGGACTGACCGTCCCTCGGTCGCCCCTTGCCGTGTACGGCGATGCTGGCCGTTCGGATGCCTCCGATGCGGCTTACGGACCGCGGCAAGTCGTTCTAAGATGCCCTGCCCGACCGAGAGGAGCCCGCCGTGCCGCACCTCTTGCCGATCCGCGCCATCCGCCTGTTCTTGATCGGGGTCTTCGCGCTGCTCGGCGTGGCTGCCGATGCGGCGTGTCTGCGCAACGTCGCCGATCTCCGGCCGGGCCTGGTGCCGGTGCGGTTCGGTCCGGGCGCCGTGCCGCCGGGGCATGTCGGCCTGACGTACATCGGGCACGCCAGTTTTCTCATCGAGACGGCCGCCGGCATCACCATCGTCACCGACTACAACGACTATGTCCGGCCTGACATCACGCCCGACGTCGTGACGATGAACAATGCGCATTCCACCCACTATAGCCTGAGCGTGGATCCCGGCGTGCGCCACGTGCTCCAGGGCTGGGGCGACTCGAACGGCCCCGCCACGCATGAGCTGACGGTCGAGGACGTGCGGATCTTCAACGTACCGACCAACGTGCGCGAGTTCGACGGCACGCGAAAGAACGGCAATTCCATTTTCGTGTTCGAGACAGCCGGCCTGTGCATCGCGCATCTCGGCCATCTTCATCACCGCCTGACCCGCGAGCATCTCGCCATGCTGGGGCAGATCGACGTGCTGATGGTGCCGGTCGACGGCTCCTATACGCTCAATCTTCAGGACATGACCGAGGTCATCGAGCAGATCCGCGCTCCGCTGGTGATTCCGATGCATTACTTCACCGCGGACGGGCTCGAGCGGTTCCTCGCCACCTACCGCGGCAGGGGCACCAGCCTCGACTACGACGTAAACATCAGCGCGACCGCAAGTGTGCTGCTCTCGCGCGACCGCCTGCCCGCGCGGCCGGAAATCCTGGTGCTGCCGGGGCATTGACGGGCAGACCCGGCGGCGATCCATCTTACGCGAGCGCGCGTCGCCCGCCGCCGATGGCAGGCCTCTGGCCCCGCCTGGTTCGGACACTGGCCGGAGGAAGCGCGTCCGCCGACGGGAACAGCTTGAGCTGCCGTCGCTCGATCTGCCGGCGTGCCGCCAATCTGATCTCGCTCTTGAGATACTTGCCGAGTGCCGTATGCAGGCCGTGCAGCCATTCCATGGGCTGGAACTTGTCATCGGCGAGCTTTGCGAGTTCCTGATGCTTCCTTGCCGCCCGCGTAGGCTGGAACCGGAATACGGCATTCCGGAGCCGCCCGAGCCTTTTGAGCGGGTCCCTGTAGGCGAGACGGGCCACGCGGCGCGACCTGCAGCCGAGCGCCGCGTATCCCTCCATCGCAACGTAGAGCAGCCCCGCCCACAGCTCGAACCATATGACGCTCGCCGGCACCGGCCCTCTGCCGGGCGCGATCGGTTGCCGGCGTACGTCGACGCGCCCGGCGGACCGCTCCAGCGCGAGCAGCGCGTTCCGCGCGGCATCCGCCCGCAGCCAGTACTCGTAGAGAGCATGGAACGCGTCTTCGCGCTCGTCGATCTTCCGCAAGGTCGATCTCCAGCCTGCTGCCGCAATCCTAGGTTAGGGGCCGGGGCGGTCAAGCCTCGGATCAGGCCGGGGCGGATGCGAGCGCCGTTGGCGCGTGACGGTTCAGGCCGTAATATCCCCGGCCTTTCTACGGAACCGTCATGGCGAAGAAGAACAATCCGCTGAACCTGAATCCCCTGCAGCTAAAGACGCTCACCCTGCTGCAGGCGCTCGCCAGGCTCCCCGACCACGGCCGGCCGGCCGACGAGCCGGGCTCGATCATGGTGAGCAATCTTCCCCATCCGCACGGCGACCATTTTCACCTGGGTCCCTACGTCGTGCTGGCGCGCGATGCGACCGGCCTGCAGAACCCGGCCGCCTGGGTCGCGCTCGAGCGCAAGGGATTGATCAAGTCCATGTTCCCGCTCGCCTGCATCGTGACCGCTGCAGGCCTGGAATATGACACCGGCATGGGACCGAAAATCCTGCACGGAAGCGATCACTGACGGCATTGCTTCCACGGCCGATCGCCGCGGCGACACGATCTGCGGCCATTACGCGGCTGCGGCAGATTGACGTTCGGCGAAATCCGCGTCGAGGAAGACCGCGCCCTGGATCAATCGCGCGGATCGCTCCTGGATTTCGGGCCTAGGTAGATCGAGCACGCCGATCTCCGGCCGGCCTGCGGCGACGATGGCAAGGCCCAGATCGCGCACCCTTGTCGGTTTGGCCGCCGCCGGAGAGGTTCCCTGGCCGGCAGCCGCCCCGGTTCGGCCGCGCCTACCAGCGCAAGCCGGGCAGGATGTAGGTCGGGCGCAGTCCGAACTGTGCCAGGAGCGCAGCCACGCGCTCGGCTGCCGGCGCTTCCCCCATGGCGATGCCCAGCTCCTTGCCGTGAATGCCGCCGGGGATGAAGGCGCTGTGGATTCCGGCATTGACGGCGCCCTGGATATCGGTCCTGAGCCCGTCGCCGATGCCGAGCGTGCGATCGGGCGCGGGATTGCCCAGAAGCGGCATGGCCGCGCGATACGTCACCGCGTGCGGCTTGCCGTGATAGATCACGTCGCCGCCGAGTTCCTCGTAGCGCTGTGCCAGCGCGCCGGCGCAGATCAGCCGCGTCTCGCCGCGCAGCACCTCGAGATCGGGATTGGCGCAGACGAGCGGCAGGCCGCGCCGCCGCGCCTCGCGCAGAAGCGCCTCGTGCGCGGCAACGTCGAGCGTGTCGTCGTTGGGCCCCGTGCTCAGCACGAAATCGGCCGACCCGATGTCGTCCACGCGGACGAGATCGTTTCCGTCGAACATGTTGAGGTCGCGCTCGGGCCCGATATGGAACGCCCGCCGCCCGAGCCGCGCATGCTCCGCGTCGTCGCGACGGTTCAGCGACTGCCAGGCGACCTCGCCGGAGGTCAGCACGGCATCATAGAGAACCGCATCGATGCCGAAATTGGCCGCAAGCTGCCCCTCGATGATGCTCGCACGCCGCGGCGCGTTGGACAGCAGCAGCACGCGTTTGCCCGCCGCCTTCAGGTGCTTGAGGGCATCGACCGCACCGGGAAAGGGCGTGACGCCATTGTGGACGCATCCCCACAGATCGACGATGAACGCGTCGTAGCGGTCGGCGACGGCGCTTAAGCCCGGAATCACGGGCGGCGCATCGGTTCGTGTTGCGTGACAGTCGTGCATGGCGGCGCCTTCATGTCACGGCGCCGCCGCCGAGAAAAGCGCAAATTTCACGCGGCCGCGCTTTCGCGTGACCGTGCGAGGCGCGGCTCGCCGAACAGGAAGCCTTGGCCCAGATCGATCGGCAGGTCGAGCAGCTCGACGACCATCGGTTCGGTCTCGATCTTCTCGACGACCAGGTCGATCGCGTTGACGTCGAGCGCACGCTTGAACGTGCGCATGTCGAGACGTCGCGACGGGCTGCGCGTCTCCTCGAGAAGCCTCGCCGCATCGACTTTCACGAAACGGAAGTGCCGGGCGCCCAGTTCGTCGATGTCGATGTCGAGGTTCGTCACCTGGTCCATGGAGAACCGGCAGCCGAGCTGCGCCAGCCCTTCGAGTTCGTGCACCACCTCGCGTCCATGCCGCGCGACGCTCGCCTGGGTGAACTCGAACACGAGCCGGGGCGCGAAGTCCCGGTTGGCGGCGACGAACGCGACGAATTCGCGCATGAAGTCGGCGTCGGCGAGAGTGTGCTCCGAGACGTTGATGAAAAGGCCGAATCCCTCCCGCTTCTGCATGCGCCGCACGAGCTGGATGCTGCGGAACAGCAACATGTTGTCGATGGCGCCGATCAGCCCTTCCCGTTCGGCGACGCCGAGATACTGCTCCGGCGTGATCATCGTCCCGTCCGCCGCGCGGATGCGCGAGAAGCACTCATAATGGCGATGCTTGCGCTGCGGCAGGCTGACGATCGGCTGCACGAACAGATCGACCCGGTTGCTGCGCAGTCCGTCGCGGACGATGGCCAGCACCTCGCCTTCGCCGAGGTCGGCGGCGACGCGCGGCGCCTCGATGGCCGGCTCGCGCGCGGCGAACGCGTCGGCCGGCGTCCTGGCCTTTGCCGGTGTCGCATGCGGCACGGCGCGTTCCCCCTTCGAGAGCTGGGCGACGAGCCCCTGCAGCATGCGGACTTCGCTCATGATCTCCGCGAGGTCAGGCGATCCGCCGTTGCGTCCCTGGCTCGCCGCGATCGCCTCGTGGATCCGCCGGGCCTCCTCGCGCGCCGCGGCGAGTTCGCTGCGCGTCTGGGCATAGGCGTCCTGCATCGCCGCGAGTTCGGCAGCGACCGCGCGGTCGTGCGCCACGCGCGACAGCGCGAAGTGGATCAGGCCGCAGACGAGCAGGAAGATGCCGGCCAGCTCGGCCGCGAGCTGCGGGTCGAGGCCGTCGAACTGTCTGGGAAGGGACAGTGCGGCGCCGGCCGCCACCAGCGCATAGGACAGCACGATGAGCGCGTGATTGATGACCGCCATCCGGGGGGCGCAAGCTCCGTGAAACGTCGCCCGGATCCTAGCGAGCCACCCTTGACGTATGGTTAACCTACGGTAATCGCCTCGTTCCGACGGATCTACCGGTGGTCTGCTCCCACCGCGTCGGCAAGGCATGCGAAGCCATCGGCCCGGAGGAGCGACGCGAGCTCGTGCTGGATCCGCACGATCAGACCGGGCCCCTGGTACACGAGCGCGGTGTAAAGCTGAACCAGCGACGCACCGGCGCGGATCTTGCGATAGGCATCGCGACCCGATGCGATGCCGCCCACGCCGACCAGCGGAATACGGCCCTGCGTCAACCGGTACATCGTGCCGAGGCACGCGGTCGACATCTCGAACAACGGCCGGCCGGACAGCCCGCCGGCCTCGCTCCGGTACCGACTCTTCAGGCCCGACGGCCGTGCAACGGTCGTATTCGAAACGATCAGGCCGTCGATGCCCATCGCCAGTGCCACTTCGGCGATGTCGCGACAGTCGAGCTCGGTGAGATCGGGAGCGATCTTGAGCAGGAGCGGCGGCGTGCCTGACGGCACGGCGCGGCGCAACGCTGCCTGTACGCGGCCGATCAGTTCCTGCAGCGCATCCCGGCCCTGCAATGCGCGCAGGCCGGGCGTATTCGGCGACGAGACATTGCAGACGAGAAAATCGGCGTAGGGTGCGAGTGCGGTCACGCCCGCCACATAGTCGGCCGCGGCATCGACCGTGTCCTTGTTCTTCCCCAGGTTGACGCCGACGATGCCGCGCCGCTTGCGTCGCTTGAGTCGCGCGGATACGACCGCCGCCCCCTCATTGTTGAATCCCATGCGGTTGATGACCGCCTCGTCCTCGGTCAGTCGGAACAGGCGCGGTCGCGGATTGCCCGGCTGCGGCCTGGGCGTGACGCTGCCGATCTCGACGAAACCGAAGCCTTGCTCCAGCAGCGCATCGGGCGCCTCGGCGCTCTTGTCGAACCCCGCCGCCAGTCCGACCGGATTCGAAAACCGCAACCCCCACAGGCTCTGCGCGAGAATCGGATCTGCCTCGATGGCGGCCCGGGGGACCAGCCCCGTCCTGAGTGCCGCGATCGTGAGACGATGCGCCGTCTCGGGCTCGAGGGCACCGAGCAGCGGCCGTGCGAGGCGATACCAGTCCATCTACGGCTGCCGATACTGTTTCATGTGTCCGAACCCAGACCCCAGGGCAGGACATGACGTCCGTCGGGCCCGAGCGGCAGATCGGCGACCCGGCGCACCGCCGCCAGCGGCAGGGGACCGTAAAGATGCGGGAACAACTGTCCGCCGCGCGAAAGCTCCCATTTCAGGGCCGGCCCGAGACGTTCCGCATCGACTTCGAGCAGGACCAGATCGGGCTGCCCGGCGCGGTGTTTGGCAGCGCTCTCGGCCAGCTGCGCGGCGGTCGAAAAATGGATGAATCCGTCGGCACGGTCCTGCGACGAGTCTTCGTAGCGGTCGTCGTTCCGGACCGCTTCCCACTCGCTACGCGAGCATATGTGATAGATGTTCACCATTATCGACGCGCTACCTTAGGGAACCGTTTCCGAGTCGCACAATCGCGGCCATGATGCGGATTTCTCCATTGATTCCAACGCCATGGCACAGCGTGATCTTTTTGGGTCCTGCCGGCGTTCGGACGCAAGGAATGAACCCAACACGCGTTTTTAACATGTGAAACGCCGCGTCGGTTGACCACATCGCCTGATTGTTGTCGTTTCCTGGCGCAGCTAGGACCGCGACGATGTCACAGAACAAACGCGGACCATATGTGCCGTGCGAGAACTGCCCCTGGCGGCGAAGCGGCGTATTCAGGCCGATCCCATCTGCTGCTCTCGTCGCGCTCGGCAAGTTCAAGAGGGATCACGTCTATGTTCCGGCGCGCCGCACGCTGGTCCGGCCGTCCGGACAACATTCCGTGTTCTACACGCTCTTTGACGGCTGGGCGTTCGGGTACGCCAACGTCAACGGCAATCGTCAGATTCTGCACTTCTATGTCCCCGGAGACCTCATCGGCGTGCAGGTGCCGCTCCTCGGCACCGTGACCTGCACGGTGCAGACGCTGACCGATGCGAGCCTCTGCGTCTTCGCGTGCGACAAGGTCGAGCCGCTGTTCGAAACTCAGCCCCGCCTCGGTCTGGAGATCGCCCGCATCGCTGCCGCCGAATCGATGCTGATCCGCATGCGCCTCGCCGCGATCGGCCGGCGCGATGCGGTCGCACGGGTTGCCTATCTCCTGGCCGAGCTCCACGCGCGCCTCAAGCAGCGCCGGCTGTGGCAGGACGATGGGTGCGTGCTGCCGCTTACGCAGGAGCATTTCGCGGACGCCTTGGGCTTGAGCACCGTCCACATCAGCCGCATGTTCAAGGTCCTGTGCGACGACGGCATCGCGCGCTTCGAACGCGGGCGCCTGACCATCCTCGACCTGCACGCGCTGCACGAGCGCGCCGAACTCGACGGCGGATTCGGTCTGCCCGAGCCGTCCCTCCTCTGAAATCCGTCGGACCGTGATGGACCACCCGCGGGTTGCGCCGCGCGCCGTCCTGCTGACCGCCGCGGGTTGTATTTTCAAGAATTTATGCATAATCTGCTGTTTGTTCCGACAACTTCCGATAACGTACCTATCCAGGCGCTGGCCCCCTTATGTTGCGACATCAGGACGTCTGGCTCGCGATCGACCAGCTTGCGGCGGATCACGGATTTTCGCCATCGGGCCTCGCCCGCCGTGCCGGCCTCGACCCGACGACGTTCAACAAGAGCAAGCGCGTCGCGCGCGATGGGCGGCCGCGCTGGCCGTCCACCGAAAGCATCGCCAAGATCCTCGAGGCAACCGGCGCGACGCTGGCCGAGTTCGTCGCCTATGTCGGCAAGGCGCAGGGGGCCTCTGGCGTCGTCCGACGGATTCCCGTGATCGGCTATGCCCAGGCCTGCGCCAAGGGTGCCTTCGACGATGCCGGCCACCCGGCCGGCACCGGATGGGACGAACTGATGTTCCCGGACATCGCCGACCCGCACGCCTATGCGCTGGAAATCACCGGCGATTCCATGGCGCCGGTCTACCGTGACGGGGACACGATCATCGTTTCGCCCGAGGCGAGCCTCAGGCGCGGCGATCGCGTCATCCTCAAGGTCCATGACGGCGAACTCATGGTCAAGCAGCTGCTGCGCCGTGGCGCCAGGAAGATCGAGCTTGCCCCCCTCGGCGCCACGCATGTCGAGCGCAGCCTTCCGGTCGAGAACGTCGCCTTCATGCATCGCATCATCTGGGCGACGCAGTAGACCGGAGTTTCAGATCCCTTCGCAGGGGAGACCGAAGCCGCCCGCGCCGATGTTGCGGCCTCGCCCGATTGGCGCGCACTGGCGAAACGCCCGCGCTGGTCCCGGCTAGGGGGCGCGATTGGTTGCGACGAGTTCGCCCGCGAGCGCCTTCCGGATCAGCGCGATCGTCTCGGAAATGCCGTAGAGCGCGATGAACGAGCCGAGCCGCGGCCCCTGTTCGGTGCCGAACAGGACTTCGTAGCAGGACTTGAACCACGCCCGCAGATCCTGCGCCCAGCCGTGCCGCTTGCCGACCTCGTAGACCTCGTACTGGATCGCTTCCGATTCGGTTCCCGGCGGGAACTTCTCCAGCACGGCGATAAGGTCCTCGAGTGCGGCCTGCTCCTGCGCCGTGGCCGTGCGATAGAGTCGCGTCGGCCGCACGTAGTCGCGGAAGTAGTTGATCGCATAGCCCACCAGCCGGTCGAGGAACGGGTGCGTCGCCGGCGATGCGTTCGGCCTGTACCGCGTAATGAAGCCCCACAGCACCCCCCGGTCCTCGGTATTCGCGACGCCGACGAGGTTCAGCAGGATATTGAACGGCAGCGTGTCCGGTTCGGGCGCCGGCGGGTTGCCGGCATGGATGTGCCACACCGGATTGTCGAGCTGCTCGCGCGGCGCCTGCGTCGGGAAACGCCCGAGCGCCGTCAGGTAGTCGTCCACCTGGCGCGGAATCACGTCGAAGTGCAGGCGCTTGGCGCTCCTTGGCGAGGTGAACATGTAAAGCGCAAGGCTCTCGGGCGGACCGTAGGTCAGCCATTCCTCGACCGTCAGGCCATTGCCCTTTGATTTGGAGATCTTTTCGCCCTTCTCGTCCAGGAACAGCTCGTAGTTGAACCCTTCGGGCGGCCGCCCGCCCAGGATGCGGCAGATCTGGCTCGACAGCTTGACCGAATCGATCAGGTCCTTGCCGGACATCTCGTAATCGACGCCGAGCGCGACCCATCGCATCGCCCAGTCGGCTTTCCACTGCAGCTTGCAATGTCCGCCCGTGACCGGAACCTCGACCAGCTTCGCCGTCTCCGGATCGCGATACGTGATCGTGCCGGCCTTCACGTCGCGCGCGACCAGCGGCACCTGAAGCACCACGCCCGTGCGCGGACAGACGGGCAGGAACGGGCTGTAGGTCGCGCGGCGCTCGGGCCCGAGCGTGGGCAGGATGACGTTCGTGACGGCGTCGTAGTGCTCCAGCACCTTGAGCAGCGTCTGGTCGAACCGGCCCGACTTGTAGCATTCGGTCGCGGATTGGAACTCGTACTCGAACCCGAACGAGTCGAGGAATGCACGGAGCCGCGCATTGTTGTGGTGGCCGAAGCTTTCATGCGTGCCGAACGGGTCGGGCACGGAGGTCAACGGCTTGCCGAGGTGCTGGCGCACCATGTCCTGGTTCGGGATGTTGTCCGGAACCTTGCGCAGCCCGTCCATGTCGTCGGAGAACGCGAACAGCCGCGTTGGTACGTCGCACATCGCACGGAAGGCGTTGCGCACCATCGTCGTTCGCACGACCTCGCCGAACGTGCCGATATGCGGCAGGCCCGAGGGCCCGTAGCCGGTCTCGAACAGAACGTAGCCTTTCGCCGGCGTCTCGCCCTTGATGCGCGCAATCAGCTTGCGCGCCTCTTCGAACGGCCAGGCCCGGCCCTGCAGCGCGACGTCGCGCGGGGCATTCACCGTAATGTCATCCATGGCGGGCGGAAGCTAGAAGGCGCGTGCCCTCGCGTCAATGGCGCGCTTGGCCGCGCGCCGGCCACCAGCAAAACGCATCGATGCCGCACGTTATCGGTGACTCGCCGACATCGAGGCACGTTATAAGAGGCCTTGCGCATGTATCATCCTGCCATGCCACCCTTCCGCGCCCCCGCCGTTCCCGACGCTCCGGTGCTCGTCGCCGGCGTCGCGCGCGCGGTCTGGCTGTCGCCCGACGGCGAGATCGCCGAGATCGACGGCGAGGAGGCGGCGGTACGCGCCCGCGCCGCAGCACCGGTCGTCGTCCACGCGCCCGCCACGGCGCGCCGGCTCGGGCTCGAGCGTATCGTGGCACTCGACCTGCTCGAGCTCTTCGCCTTCGTTCGTCCCGCCCAGTTCTGCCTGCCGACGCCGCGCGGCCTCGCCGCCGCGCTGGGCCTTTTCGTCCGCCACGACCTGGCTTCCGAGGCGCTGGCACTTCGCGAGGCCACGCAGCGATTGCTGGCCGAGCTCGCCGCCCCCGACCGGCCGCACGACCCGGATGCGATCGGCATCGCGCGGATGATGGCGCGCGGCGGCTGGCGCTGGGCCGATGCGGTGCTCGCCGCACTCGGCGACGCGCCCGAGGCTTTTACGGCAACGATCTCGTTCCGGGCTCTTCACGTATGGCTGCGCCTTCCCGAGTGGGCCGAGCACGCGCCCGAGCCGCCGCCCGGCTCGTGGCCCGTCGAACCCGTCGAGGCGCGGGCCCGCCTCGTCAAGATGCTTGGCGCCGACGCCGAGCCGCGCCCCAGTCAGGCGGACTATGCCTCCGCCGTCAGCGCGGCCTTCATGCCGCGCGAGGTCGAGGACCAGCCCCGACTCGTTCTTGCGGAGGCCGGCACCGGCGTCGGCAAGACCTTGGGCTATCTCGCACCGGCCACCGTCTGGGCCGAGAAGAACAACGGACCGGTGTGGATCTCCACCTTCACCCGTAACCTGCAGCACCAGATCGACCGCGAGCTCGACCGGCTTTACCACGACCCCGTCGAGAAGCAGCGTCGCGTCGTCATCCGCAAGGGACGCGAGAACTATTTCTGCCTGCTCAATTTCGAAGAGGCGGTGGGCGCGCTCGCATCGCGGCCGCAGGATGCGATTGCGCTCGGCCTGATGGCGCGCTGGGCGCTTGCCACCCGCGACGGCGACATGGTCGGCGGCGACTTTCCGGCGTGGCTTGCCGATGTCGGCGGCCGCGCCCGCACGCGCGGCCTGGCCGACCGGCGCGGCGAATGCATCTACGCGGCCTGTCCGCACTTCCACAAATGCTTCGTCGAGCGCAGCATCCGCCGCGCCCGGCGCGCCCATATCGTCGTCGCCAACCATGCGCTCGTCATGTATCAGGCCGCACTCGGCGGGGTCGACGATACCAGCCTGCCGACGCGCTATGTGTTCGACGAGGGCCACCACGTCTTCGATGCGGCCGACGGCGCCTTCTCCGCATTCCTGTCCGGCGAGGAAACCCACGAGCTCCGGCGCTGGCTGATCGGCAATGAAGGCACCAGCCGGTCGCGCGCCCGTGGCCTCAAGGCGCGCTGCGGCGACCTCGTCGCCGGCGATCCCGAGGCCGAACGCGACCTCGAGGCGATCCTTCACGCCGCGCGCGCCCTGCCCGGCGAGCACTGGCCGCAGCGGCTGACCGGAACGCCCGTCGGTCCCGCCGAATCCTTCCTCGCCCGCGTGCGCGCCCAGGTCTACGCCAGGGCCGAACGCACCGACGACGGATACAGCCTCGAAGCCGATGTGCGGCCGCCGATCGAGGGGTTGATCGACGCGGCCGCGGCCCTCGATGCGGCGCTCGCCCGCCTCGCCGAACCGATGCACCGGCTCGCGAAGCGCCTCGTCCAGCGCCTCGACCGCGAGGCCGACGAGCTCGACAGCGCCACCCGCGGGCGCATCGAAGCGGTCGCAAAAAGCATCGCGCGACGCGGTCTCGACAAGATCGCAGCGTGGCGCAGCATGCTGTCCGCGCTCGCCAACGAGACGCCGCCCGAGTACGTCGATTGGCTGTCGGTCGAGCGCGTCGAGGGCCGCGACATCGACGTCGGCCTGCATCGGCACTGGATCGATCCCACCGTGCCGTTTGCGGAGGCCGTGGCGCGGCCCGCGCATGGCGTCCTGATCACTTCGGCGACGCTGACCGACGGCACGGGCGATCCCGACATCGACTGGGCTGCGGCCGCGGCGCGCACCGGCACGCGGCACCTTGCCGAAGCGGTGCACGCCAGCGTTCCCTCGCCCTTCGATTATCCGGCACGCACGCGCGTCCTCGTCGTACGTGACGTGCGCGGAACCGACCTCGCACAGGTTGCGGCCGCCTATCGCGCCCTGTTCGTCGCGGCGGGCGGCGGCGCGCTCGGCCTGTTCACCGCGATCAACCGGCTCAAGGCGGTGCATGCGCGCATCGCCACCGCGCTCGAGGATGCCGGCCTGCCGCTTTATGCCCAGCACATCGACGGACTCGATACCGGCACCCTCATCGACATCTTCCGTGCCGAGGAAGACGCGTGCCTGCTCGGCACCGACGCCGTGCGCGACGGCGTCGACGTGCCCGGACGCAGCTTGCGCCTGATCGTGTTCGACCGTGTGCCCTGGCCGCGGCCCGACATCCTCCATCGCGCGCGCAAGGCCGCGTTCGGCGGGCCGGCCTATGACGACATGCTGACGCGGCTGCGCCTCAAGCAGGCTTTCGGCCGGCTCGTGCGCCGCGCCGACGATACCGGGGTGTTCGTTCTGCTCGACCCGCGCCTGCCCTCGCGGCTTGCCGGCGCGTTCCCGCCCGGCGTGGCCGTGGAGCGCGTTGGCCTCGCCGATGCCGTGCGGATCACGCGGGAGTTCCTGGGACGCCCGACGTAATATCGCACGCGGCCTGTCCCGCGAACGCGACGTTGGTCGGCGCTGACGGTCCAGTTTGCTCAACCCGCGGGCGGCGCCGATGGACGCCTTAGCACCCGCCACGCGATCGCCACGCCGATCCCCCAGATGCCGTTGATCAGGACGCTCAGCCCCATCCGCGCCGGCTGCCAGCCGCTGGCGATCGGCTGCCCCTTGAGCGGCTGCACGACGAACCAGCCGACGGCCGGTAGCAGCCCGGCGCCGAACAGTAGCGCCAACGCCCAATAGGCGCGCGCCGGAACGCGGTCCGCCGCGAACGCAAAGGCGATGCCCCAGAGTCCGCCCCAGAAGGCCGAGGAGAGCAGCTGCGGCACGCCAAGCGGCGCCGTCGGGCGCATGTTGAAGGGGCCGCCCGGAATCACCCCGAGCAGATAAAGCAGGCCGATGAGGATCTGCTGGAAGATGATGACGGCGAGGGCCCCGGCGATGAACGCCAGGGCCGCCGTCGCGACGGGATTGCGTTGCGATGACGGAGGTGTTCCGCTCATGACGGCCATGTCACGTCTCCTCGCGATGTGGCGCGTGGTCGTTGTGCCGCGCAGCGCGCGTCCTCTTATCTCCTGATCTTGCCCCTGCCGCGGAGGTTCCCGCGGCCGCTCGCATCGGGTTTCACTAGGCCATGGACCGGCGGAAGAGTCGAGCCGGCAGCAACGCCGAGGATGGCCGGGCGCGATGGCTACGGCCGCACGTCGCCGAGGGCGATCATCACGGCCGACAGGGTGACGACCGACACGAGACTCGACCCCAGGATCGCCGCCGAGGTCCGTTCGACATAGATCCCGTAGCGGCTCGCGATCACGAACGCGAGCGCACCGGTGGGCAGTGCGGCAAGGATGACGGCGGACGCCGTCCAGAACGGGTCGAGGCCCAGATGGCGCGCGAGCCACCATGTCACGAGCGGCTGCACGACCAGCTTCAGGATCATCAGCCATGTGACTTCGATCGCGCGTCTGCCGCCCATCAGGGCGGTAAGCGAGCGCGTGGCGAGGAAGAGGCCGATCGCGAACAACGCGCATGGCCCGGCCGACGCGCCGAGCAGGTCGCCGAACGTAGCGAGCGGCTTGGGAATCGGCAGGTGCAGCGCGCCCCAGACGAGCCCGGCCACGGGCGCGATGACCAGCGGATTGGTGACGAGCGCCCTGGTCACGTCGAACGCCGCCTTGCGCAGGCCGGCGCCCTGCGTGAGATCGAGTTCGATCAGCACGATCGCCCCGCCGATCACGATCGCGCTGTTCAGCACGGTGGCGATCACGGCGGGCAAGGTGCCTTCGGGTCCGAAAGCCGTCAGGAACAGCGGAATGCCCATGTAGCCGGTGTTGGCGAACACGGCCGACAGGCCGCCGAGGCTGCGGGCCGCGAGTCGGCCGGGAAAAGCGACGTGCGCCGCCGCCATGGCCATTACGAACACCGCGATCACGCCGCCCATGAAGGCGGCGATGAACGGCAGGTTGAACACCTGTCCGGCCGGTACGCGAGCCATGCCGAGGGCGAGCACCGCCGGCAGCGCGAAGAAATAGACGAAGCGGTTCAACGCCTCCGAGCTCTCGGTGCCGAGAATACGAAACCTGCCGGCGAGGAAACCGGCGAAGATGATGCCGAAGACGGGAAGGACGACGTCGATGACCGCCTGCATGCGTTGAGCGCCCGGTTACTGGGGCGCGCAACTTACGTTCGCGCTGTGCACGTGTCGAGCACGATCGTTGCATTGCAGGGTCGCCGAAAAGGCAGCGTGCGGCTCTCATGACAGGCCCGGACCGAGCCCCTATAGTCGTGTTCCACCCCCGACAACCGACAGGCTCTCCGCATGACGCTTGCCCAGCCGCCCGTTTCGCCGCACGCCGCGCTGATCTACACGATGATTCTCGTGTCGGCCGTCGATGGAAACATGCCTTCTGACGAGATGCGCCGCATCGGCCAGATCGTGCAGTGGTGGCCGGTGTTCCGCGCTTACGATCCCGAACAGCTGATCGAGACGGCCCAGGAATGCGCGGTGATGCTGCAGACCGACGGCGGGCTCGACCGCGTGCTCGCGATCATCGGCAGCTCGATACCCTCGCATCTGCGCGAGACGGCGTACCTCGTCGCCTGCGACGTCGCCGCCGTCGACGGGCGCGTGCCGTTCGTCGAGAGCCGGATGCTCGCGCGCATCCGCCACGTGCTCGGCCTCGATCACCTCGTCGCAGCAGCGCTCGAACGCGCCATCACCGCGCGCCACGCCCGCATCTGAGCGGCCGGTCGCCATGACCGCCGGGACAGCCCGGCAAAAAAGAAGGGCGGGTCTTTTGGACCCGCCCCAACTGGAGGTACACGTTTGCTTGCTTGATTAGAAGTCCATGTCGCCCATGCCGGCGCCCGGCGCGGGCGTCGCCGGCTTCTTCTCGGGCTTCTCGGCGATCATCGCCTCGGTGGTGATGAGGAGACCCGCCACCGACGACGCATCCTGAATGGCGAGACGGACGACCTTGGTCGGGTCGATGATGCCCGACTTCAGCATGTCGACGTACTCGCCGGTCTGGGCGTCGTAGCCCCAGTTGTTGTTCTTCTGCTCGAGCAGCTTGCCGACCACGATCGAGCCGTCGACACCGGCATTCTGCGCGATCTGCCGGGTCGGGGCCTGGAGCGCCTTGCGGACGATGTCCACGCCGACCTGCTGGTCGTGGTTCTCGGGCTTGAGGTTGGCAAGCGCCCGGGACGCATAGAGCAGGGCGACGCCGCCGCCGGGGACGATGCCCTCCTCGACGGCCGCCTTGGTGGCGTGCATGGCGTCGTCGACGCGGTCCTTGCGCTCCTTGACCTCGACCTCGGTGGCGCCGCCGACCCGGATCACGGCCACG
>DASVCL010000033.1:0-50165 GCA_036381615.1 Alphaproteobacteria bacterium | reverse complement strand
GATTTCACCATCGGCGGCTCGGTCAACGCCGCGCTCTATAATTTCACCAAGGCGTTGGCGCAGATCGGCATCCGTGACGGCGTGCGCGTCAACGCCATCAATCCGGGTTCGATCGAGACCGACAGGCTCAAGGGCCGCCTCGAGGCCCTGGCACGCGAGCTCGGCATCGGCGAGGACGAGGCCCGCAGGCGCAACCTCGCCGCCCTCGGCGCGGCGCGCTTCGGCCGGCCGGAGGAGATCGGCCAGCTCGTCTGCTTCCTTGTGAGCACGCGCGCCGATTACATCCAGGGTGCGCTCGTCGACATGGACGGCGGCATCACGCGCAGCATCTGAAGCCGCTCGCGCGGTCAGGGAAGCGTGATGCCCTCGCGCGCGACCGCGCGTTGCACGGCAGGACGGATCTTCATGCGTTCGAAATGCATGGTCCAGGCCGGGAAGTCGTTGCGCATGTCGAGGCCGGCGAACTTGCCGCATCCCCAGTTGTAGAGGACGAGCAGGAACGGATCGACGACCGAATAGCGCTCGCCCAGCGCGAAGGTCCGGTCGCGAAGCTTTTCCTCGATCATGCGGAAATTGTCGCGCAGGTTCGTGCGCCCCTTCTCGATGACCGGCGGATAGTCGCGCTCGTCGGCGACATAGCGCTCCGGCCGCCGGATCTGCGCATACGACGGATGCACGGTGTTGGAAAGCCACGAGAGCCATTCGAGCACGCGCGCATGGTCGCGGCTGCCGGGAAGCGGGATCAGGTCGGCCGATGGTACCGCGTGCGCGATGTAGCAGAGGATCGCGACGAGTTCCGTCAGGACGAAATCGCCGTCGACCAATGCCGGTACGCGACCCTTGGGATTGATGGCAAGGTATTCGGGCCTCTTGTGCGCTCCTTCGGCGGTCGACACGCATTCGACCTCGAACGGCGTGCCGGTATCCTCGAGTGCGATGTGGGCGGCAAGCGAGCACGCGCCGGGCGAGTAATAGAGCCGCATTCCGTTTACCGTCTGGCTGGTTGCGACTCTAGGTTATAGCTTGGCTGTGTCGGCGTGCAATCGCGCCGCCGCCCTGCCGGCGATCCGCCCCAGCGTCACCGCCGACAGCAGGCCGTTGCCGGAAAGATATCCCGAGGCCGTCGGACCCGAGACGCCGCAGGCCGTGCCGCCGGCGGCGAACAGGTTCGGCAAGGTGGCGCCGTCGGTGCGGCAAACCCGTGCTTCGGCGTCGACGACGAGGCCACCCTGCGTATGGAACAGCGCGCCCGTCACCTTGACGCCATGGAACGGCGCGGTGAGCGGCGGCTTCGATGCGAAGTCGCGTCCGAACGGATCGGCTGCCGATCCTGCCGCGAACCGGCGCGTCTCGTCGATCGTGGCGGCGAGCGCCGCGGGCGGCAGGCCCAGCGCGACGGCGAGCGCCTCGATCGTATCCGCCGACTTGATCGCACCCAACTCGACGGCATGGCGATAGTCCTCGAATGCGAGGCCCAACGCATGCAGCCGTTCGTCGTAGATGTTGTAGGCGACGCCGCCGGGCTGGGCCAGCACCGCCATCGCCTGCTCGGAATAGCCCTGGTGTTCGTTCGAGAAGCGCCTGCCATGCGCATTGACCTGGATGCCGCCCTCCATCATCAGGGCCCAGGTGATGAGCACGTTGTGCGGCGTCGCGACCGATCCATGCCCTTGATACGAACCCATGTGCCGCACCGCCGCGCCGAGCGCCATGCCCCAGGCGATGCCTTCACCCTGGTTTCCGGTGTGACCGAAGAACAGCGCGTCGGCCATTTCGGGAATGTGGCGCCGGACCATCGCCGCGTTGCCGCCGAAGCCGTTGCAGGCGAGCACGAGCGCCCCGCACCCGATCGATTCGACCGAACCGTCGGGCCGGCGGATGCGCACCCCGGCGACGGATCCGCCGCTCCGGGCATAGAGCGCATCGACATGCGCCGACGTCACGATCTCGGCGCCCGCGCCCGATGCCGCTGCGGCGAGAATCTGCATCAGCTCGCTTCCGGTTCGTCGCGGCGTGCCGTGCATGCGCGGCACGCTGTGCCCGGGATAGAGAAAACCCTCGACCAGCGTGAACGGCACGCCATAGCTGGCGGCGAGCCAGTCGAGCGTCGGGCCCGCATTGCGCGTCAGGAGATCCACCAGCGCCGGGTCGGCCTGTCCCTTCGCCTTGTTCTGAATGTCGCGGGCGAACGTTGCCGGACTGTCGTCGATCCCCCTGGCACGCTGGAATGCCGTGCCCGCGGCCGGGATCAGGCCGGACGACAGCGCGGTCGAGCCCTGCGGGACCGGATCGCGCTCGAGGACCAGGACGTCGGCACCGGTCTCGCGCGCCGCCAGCGCCGCCGTAAGGCCGGCCGCACCCGCGCCGACGATCACGACCGGAAATGCGGCCTCGAAGTTGGCCTCGGCAGCGTCGAGGATCGTCATGCGGAAATGGCGGCGGTGAACTCGGCGCAGGTCATGACCGGCGAGATCGCGGCCAGCGCGGCGACGGTCGTCTCGTGCACCTTCTCGCTGAAGGCGGCGCAGCCGTCGGACAGCAGCACGGTCGCGAAGTCGCGTACATGCGCGTCGCGGAGCGTCGAGGCGACGCCGCCATTGGTCACGATCCCGGCGAAGACGAGCGTCTCGATGCCGGCCTTGCGCAGCACGAACTCGAGCCTGCTCATGTAGAAGGCCGAATAGGCAACCTTCTCGACCATCAGGTCCGCGGGCTTGAGCTCGTCGACCAGATCGTGTCCGAACGACCCCGGCGCAAAATCGCCCGTCGTCAGGAACGGCCGCAACTTCTTGAGATGCGGCGAGATCATCGGCGCGCCATTCTTGCCGGGCACGAGGGTGAACTGGGTGGCGACGATCCACCCGCCGGCGCGCCGCACTGCGTCCGCGACCGGCTTGAGGCGCCGGGGCAGTGCGGCGATCGCCGGCGCGGTCTGGCCGGCCCGGCCATAAGCGCCGTTCGGATGCAGGAAGTCGTTCTGCAGATCGACGAGGACGAGCGCCGTCGTCGCCGGCGTGAAGCGGATATCGGTCATGGCTTGCGCGTCAGGATGATGTTGCCGAAGCGGTCGACGCGCCCCACCAGGTCGGGATCGATCCACGTCGTCGCATCGGGCTGCTCGAGGATGGCCGGGCCGGGGATTTCGGCGCCGACCGGCACGGCCAGACGATCGTAGATCCGGGTCGCATGCGGCCGGCCGTCGAACCACACGGCGCGCTCGCCGCGTTCGGCCGCGGCAAGCGTGCCGGCACCGGGTCCCAGAATGGCCAGATCGAATTTCGGCCGCCGGCCGATGACCGCCACCCGCAGGCTCAGCACGCGCAGCGGAACGCCGTCGAGCAGTCGGCCGAAGGCCGCGCGGTAGGCGGTCTCGAAGGCGTGGCGGATGGTGCCGGCGTCGATGGCGCCATCGCTGCCGATCGTCAGCGGTACCGACACCGTATGCGTCTGTCCGACATAGCACATGTCGAGTTCCACGACCGTCGCCAGACCGTCGAGCCGGACCGCGCCGCGCGTGACGAGGTCGCGGCCTTCGGCCGAGATCGCCGTGATGGCGGCGCCGAGTGCCGCACAGTCGAGGTCGTCGAGCGGCCGGTTGATCGTCTTGACGAAGTCGTGGCGCATGTCGGCGATGACGCATCCGAGCGCCGACGTGACGCCGGGATAGCGCGGCACGATCGTCGAGGCGAGGCCGACCTCCTTCATCAGCGCGCCGGCATGGAGCGCGCCCGCGCCGCCGAACGGCATCAGGGCGAAGCGCTTGGGATCATGACCCCGCTCGATCGACACCAGCCGGATGGCGCCGGCCATGCGCGAGTTGGCGACACGGATGATGGCCTCGGCGGCCTGCATGACGTCGAGCCCCAGCGGTTTCGCGACATGCGCCGCGATCGCCTCGCGCGCGGCCTCGACGTCGAGGCGCGCGAGCTTGCCGCCGATCGGGCGCTCGGCGTTGATCCGGCCGAGCACGACGTTCGCGTCGGTGACGGTCGGGCGCGTCTGTCCCTTGCCGTAGGCGGCGGGGCCGGGATCGGAGCCTGCGGACTCGGGGCCGATCTGCAGCAGCCCGCCGCGATCCACGCCCGCGATCGAGCCGCCGCCGGCGCCGATCGTCGTGATCTCGATCATCGGCGTGCGCACGACCATGCCGAAATCGATCGTCGTCTGCGCCGACAGGACCGACCGGCCGCCGGCGATCAGCGCCACGTCGAAACTGGTGCCGCCCATGTCGCCGGTGATGACGTTGGGAAATCCGGCGCTCGTCGCGATGTGCGCGGCCGCGATCACGCCCGCGGCGGGTCCGGACAGTGCGGTGCGGATGGGAAGCCGCGCCGCCGTGTCGACGGTCATCACGCCGCCGTTCGACTGCACGATCAGCAGCGTGCCCGCGCTTCCCGCCTGGCTCAGACGCTCGTCGAGCGACTTTATGTATTTCGCGACGACCGGCTGCAGATACGCGTTCAGCGTTGCGGTCGAGCAGCGCTCGAACTCGCGGATCTCGGGCAGGATCTCGCTCGAGGCGGTGATGAACGGGTTCGGCCACACCTCGCGCAGTGCGGCCAGCGCCGCGCGCTCGTTCGCCGCGTTCGCATAGGCATTGATGAAGAAGACGGCAACGGCCTCGGCGCCGCGGGCGAGCAGCTCGCGCGCGGCGCGCTTGACCTCGTCGGCGTCGACGGGAACGCGAACCGTGCCGTCCGCGAGCGTACGCTCCCGGACCTCGAGGCGCAGGTCGCGCGGCACCACCGGGATGAACTCGCCCCACAGACCCCAGGTCTGCCGCCGGTCGCGCCGGCGCATCTCCAGCACGTCGCGGAATCCTTCCGTCGTGATGATGCCGGTCGTCGCTCCCTTGCGCTCCAGAAGCGCATTGGTGCCGACCGTCGTGCCGTGGATGACTGCGGCCAGCGAACGGAAATCGGCCGGCTTGCCGTTCGCGAGCCCGGCGGCAATGCCGTCGAGGAATCCGAGCGACTGATCGCCGCGCGTGGACGGCACCTTGTGGGTGCGTGCCGCGCCGGACGCTTCGTCGTAGAAGAATAGATCCGTGAAGGTGCCGCCGACGTCCACGCCGACGACGGTCGCAGGCTTGGTGCTCATTCCGCTGCCCTCCGGCGCAGCATGGCCGTGGCGGCCGCGTCGACCCGGCCGTCCGCATCGACGACGACGCCGTAGTCGCGCCGCGCCGCCTCGGGGCTCACATAACCTTGCCGCACGTCGCGGGCGACGTCTTCGGGGGCGCGCGACAGGGGCGGGCCGTAGCCGCCCCCGCCCGGCGTCTCCAGCCGCACCCGCTCGCCGCGCCTGATCTTGATGCCGACCATCTTCGAGGCCATCGGCGGCGTCTTGAAATCGTCTCCCTGCTGATAGGCGAAGCGGTTGAGGGCACCCGGACCGCCGCCGATTACGCCCGCGGGCGGGAACTTGCCGCGCTCGCCGAACACGAAGACGTCGGCTTCCTCTTCCAGAAGCTCGATTTCATAGATCGCGCCCAGTCCGCCGCGATGCCGTCCCGGGCCGGCGCTGTCGGGCCGGAGCGCCCAGCGCGTGAACATGACCGGATAGGCTGCCTCGAGGATTTCGAGCGGCGGGATGGTCGCGGTCGAGATCGGCGCGTTGCCGTGGTTGAGTCCGTCGCCCTCGGGGTTGCCGCCCAGTCCGCCGCCGAAGAACGAGAACATCACCCAACGTCGTCCGTCGCGGCGGTGGCCGGCCAGGGACAACGCGTTGATGGTGCCGTAGGCACAGCCGTTGACGCGGTCGGGCGCGGCCTGGGCCAGTGCCTGAAAGACGACGTCGATCACGCGCAGGATCGTCTCGGTATAGCCGCCGACCGGCTTCGGCGCCTTCGCCGACAGGATCGACGTCTCGGGGATGACGAACCGGATCGGCTCCAGGCAGCCGGCATTGGCCGGCACGTCCCGGAACACGTGCTTGAGGGCGACGTAACAGCTCGCAATCGCGGTGGACCGCGCGATGTTGACCGGCCCCAGGCACGCCGGCGCCGAGCGCGAGAAGTCGAGCGTCATCTCCTGCCCGCGGATGGTGACGTCGAGCGCGATCTTCAGCGGGACGTCGTCGATCCCGTCATTGTCGAGAAAGTCTTCGGCCGAATAGGTGCCGTCCGGAAGCTCGGCGATATTGGCACGCATCAGCTGCGCCGCGCGCTCGCGCAGCTCGCGCAGGGCTTCGGCGACCGTATCGGCGCCGTAATCGGCGAGGAGCTCAGCGAGACGCCGCACGCCGAGGTCGAGCGCGTTGAGCTGCCCGTTGAGATCGCCGTAGAGCGAGAGCGGCAGTCGCGAATTCGCCTTCAGGATTTCGACGATGTCGCCGTTGAGGACGCCGCCCCGCACCAGCCGCACGGGCGGAATGTGCATGCCCTCCTGATGGCTTTCGGTCGCAACTGGGTTGTAGTTGCCGGGCACGTTGCCGCCGACGTCGTGCCAGTGGCCGACCGAGGCGAGCCAGCAGAACAGGCGCCCCTGGTGGAAGAACGGCCGAACCAGCTTGAAGTCGGAAAGATGCGTGCCGCCGTCGTAGGGGTCGTTGAACAGATAGACGTCGCCGTCGGCGAGATCGCCGTCGCGTGCCGCCTTGTCGATGGTCGCCTTGACGGCGAATGCCATGACGCCGACGAAGATCGGCAGTCCGGACTTGCCCTGAACCAGCGTGTCGCCGGTCACCGCGTCGTAGATGCCGTGCGAGGCATCGTGCGCCTCGGCGATGATCGGGTTGAAGGCGGACCGGAACAGCGTCGCGTCCATTTCGTCGGCGATCTGTTCCAGCCGTCCCTTGAGGACCGCGAGGGTGACGGGATCGATCATCGGGCCGCCTCCGTCGGGTCGAAGCGTCTGCCGCGCGCAAGAAATCCGTCGGTATCGAGCAGCCGGTTGAGCGCGGCGAAATCGAGCATGCGGTCGCGGGACGGCGTCGTGGTGCCGTGCGCCTTGAGCGTCGCGAAATATTCCTTGAGGGCGAAGGTGAGCGCCCGCACCGTTCCGCCCGGGAAGATCACGAGCTGGAAGCCCAGCGCCTGAAGCTCGGCCGCCGGCAGGATCGGCGTCACGCCGCCCTCGACCATGTTGGCCATTACCGGCGTGCGGCCGCGGAACCGTTTCGCGATCTCGGCAAGCTCGGCGCGATCGCGCGGCGCCTCGATGAACAGCACGTCGGCGCCGGCCTCGGCATAGGCCTCGGCGCGGTCGAGCGCGGCCGCGAAGCCTTCGACGGCGATCGCATCGGTGCGGGCGATCAGCAGCGTGTCGCGCGAGGCGCGCGCATCGACCGCCGCCTTGATCTTGCCGATCATCTCCGCCGGCGTGATCAGCGCCTTGTCCTTGAGGTGGCCGCACCGCTTCGGCGTGATCTGGTCTTCGAGCTGAAGCGCCGAGGCGCCGCGGCGCTCGAACACCTGTACGGTCCGGCGGACGTTGAGCGCATTGCCGAAGCCGGTATCGATGTCGACGATCACCGGGATCGTCGCGCGCTCCCGCACCATGCCGAGGACGTCCGCGACTTCGGCCATCGACACGAGGCCGATGTCGGGCAGGGCGCGCGCATAGCACACGCTCGCCCCCGACAGGTAGATCGCGCCGAAGCCGGCCTGTTCCGCCAGGATCGCCGTCAGGCCGTCATAGACGCCGGGGGCCACGACGATCTCCGGCCCCTCGAGCAGTTCGCGCAGGGTCGTCATACCGATTTCTTCTTCAGCTTCTTTTCCAGATGCGGGAGCAACCCGCCGTCGCGGATCATTTCGGCGAGATGCGGCGGGATCGGTTCGCACGCATGGCTCTCGCCGGTCGAAAGATTGGTGATGCGCCCCGCTTCGGCGTCGACGGACAGGCGGTCGCCGGGCCGGATCCTGTCCGCCGCCGGGCAGACCAGAGCGACGAGGCCGAGATTCAGCGCGTTGCGGAAGAACAGGCCCGCGAAGCTCTTGGCCACGACGGCGGCGACGCCGAGATGGCGCAGCGCCATCGCCGCCTGCTCGCGCGACGACCCCATGCCGAAATTCTCGCCCGCAACCACGATGTCGCCGGACCGCACGGTCTTGGCGAAGGTCGGATCCAGCGCCTCCAGGCAATGACTCGCCATCTCCTCGATCGGCCGCTTCATGTAGAGGCCGGGCGCCAGCATGTCGGTGTCGATGTTGTCGCCGAACACGAAGGCACGGCCGCCGTCGGTCGTCGTCATGCGGCTGCCCTCTCCGCCAGGACGGCGCGCGGATCGGTGATCCGGCCGGTGACGGCCGAGGCCGCGACCGTGTAGGGCGAGCCCAGATAGACGAGCGCGGAATGGGCGCCCATGCGTCCTTTGAAGTTCCGTGCCGTCGACGACAGACACACTTCCTTTTCCGCGAGCAGGCCCGCGCCGAGACCGGCGCAGGCACCGCAGCCGCTGGGCAGCAGGATCGCACCCGCTTCGGTCAGCGTGGCGAGCGTGCCGTCCGCGGCCGCCTGCGCCGTGATCCGGGTCGATGCCGGTGCCACCAGCAGCCGCGTCGTCGACGCGACCTTTCGGCCCCGCAGGACTTCCGCCGCCATGTGCAGATCGCTGAGCTTGGCGCCCGTGCAGGCGCCGATGTAGCACTGGTCGATCGCAACACCCTCGTAGTCGCCGGCCGGGGCCGAGTTGTCCGGCGAATGCGGAGCGGCGACCTGCGGTTCGAGCGCATCCGCGTCGAACGTCCAGGTCCGGACGTAGCGTGCGTCGGCGTCGCTCTTCCAGGTGAGCGCATCGGGCGCATCGACGCCGATGTCGCGGAGCGACTGCACGGTCACGTCGTCGGGCTCGATCAGGCCGGTCTGCGCGCCGAGCTCGGCTGACATGTTGGTCAGCACCATGCGCTCGGGCATCGGCAGGGCGGCGATGGCCTCGCCGGTGTACTGCACCACGCCGTAGCGCACGGTGGAAAGGCCGATGTCGCGGCACATCTTCAACATCATGTCCTTGGCGACGACGCCATGCCGCAGCCGGCCGTGCCAGCGCACCAGGTGGGTCTCCGGCACCTTGACCCAGATTTCGCCGGTGACGAGCACGCCCGCCATTTCGGTCGCGCCGATGCCGAACATGAAGCAGCCGAACGCGCCGGCGGTCGGCGAATGGGAATCGCCGCCGACCGCAAAGAGGCCGGGCCGCACGTGGCCGCGCTCCGGCAGCACGATGTGGCAGATACCCTGCATGTCGTAGAACGATTCGACGCCCGCGCTCTTCACCCATTTGCGCGTGAGAGCCAGGATCGCGGCGCTGTCGCTGTCGATCGCCGGAACGTAGTGGTCGGCGATGACGACGACGCGGCTGGGATCCCACACCCTGGCGCCGAGCCGTTCCAGCATCGGCGCGACGCGGCGCGGGCCGCCCGAATCGTGCATCATCGCCAGATCGACCTTGCAGGTGACGATCTCGCCCGGCCGGACCTCGGGTCGTCCGGCGGCTCGCGCGATGATCTTCTCGGCAAGCGTCATGCCCATGGTTCACATTCCCAGATAGGCCTTCCTCAAGGCCGGATCCTCGCGGAGCGCGGCTGCCGGCCCCGACAGGACGATGCGGCCGTTCTCGATCACGTAGGCGCGGGCGGCGAGCTCCAGCGACTGCACGACGTTCTGCTCGACCAGCAGGATCGAGAGTCCGTCGGCATTGAGGCGCCGGACGAGGTCGAACATTTCCTCGACCATCAGCGGCGACAGGCCGAGCGACGGCTCGTCGAGGATGAGGAGCCGCGGTTCCGCCATCAGCCCGCGGCCGATCGCCAGCATCTGCTGCTCGCCGCCCGACAGCGTGCCGGCCGCCTGGGCGAAACGCTCCTTGAGGCGCGGGAACACCGTGACGACGCGTTCGAGATTCTGCGCGCGCCGGTTGCGGCCGCGCCGGTAGCCGCCCAGCTCCAGGTTCTCGCGGACCGTGAGGTTGGGAAAGATGCGGCGTCCCTCGGGCACCTGAATCAGGCCGGCCGCGACGATGTGCTTGGGATCGGCGCCGGTGATGTCGACGCCGTCGAAGCGGACCCGTCCGGCATGGGGTCGGAACAGGCCGCACACGTTGTTGTTGAGGGTCGATTTGCCCACGCCGTTGGAGCCGAGCACGGCGACGATCTCGCCCGCCTCGACGCGGAGATCGACGCCGCGCAGGACCTCGACGCCGTTGTAGCCGGCCTGCAGGGCCTCGATCTCGAGCAGCATCGTCATGCGGCGCCCCCCGCGCGGGCACGCAGGCGCGCCGCCGCGCCGTGTCCCAGATACGCCTCGATCACGTGCGGCATTTCGGCGACCGCATGCGGATGCCCTTCGGCGATGACGCGTCCCTGGTTCAGGACGTAGGCGTGGTCCGCCAGGCTCATCACCGCCTGCATCACGTGCTCGATCAGCAGGATCGTGACGCCGGAGTCGCGGATGGCCCGGATCACCTGAACGATTTCCTCGACTTCGGTCGGGTTGAGGCCGGCCATGACCTCGTCGAGAAGCAGGAGCTTCGGGCGGGTCGCCAGCGCGCGCGCGAGTTCCAGCCGCTTGCGTCCCGCAACGGTCAGCGCGGCCGCCGCCCGATCGAGGACGTCTCCCATGCCGACCTGTCGCGCTACGTCCTCGGCGAGGGCGAGCGCGGCCTTGCGGCCCTTGAGGCGCAGATGGGCGCCGACGGCGATGTTCTCGCGCACGGTGAGCGCGCCGAAGGGCTGAACGATCTGGTAGGTACGCACGAGGCCCAGCGCGCAGATCCGGTGCGGGGCCATGAAGGTGATGTCCTGGCCCAGGAACATGACGCGGCCGGCATCCGGCGGCATGAACCCTGCGATCATCGCGAACAGCGTCGTCTTGCCGGCACCGTTCGGTCCGATCAGCGCGACGATCTTCCCTTCCGGGACGCTGATCGACACGTCGGCCACCGCGACCAGCCCGCCGAAACGCTTGGTGAGTCCCTTCGCCTCAAGCATGCGACGTCCCCGGCTTGTGTCGCCGTCGCAAGAGGCCGATGACGCCTTCGGGCAGGAAGCGCACCATGATGATGAGGAGAACGCCGTAGAAGACGAGATCGAGCCCCGGCACGTCGCCCATCAGCCGGCGCGCGAGCTCGCCCGCCGCGTGCAGCACGGCGGAACCCAGCAGCGGCCCCAGCATCGTCCCGAGCCCGCCGATGATCGGCACGAGCAGGACCTCGACCGAGACGCCGGGCCCGTAGGCGATGGTCGGATCGATATAGAGATAGTGCTGGGCATAGAACGTGCCGCCGACGCCCATCATGGCGCCGGACAGTATGATGGCCTTCAGCTTGCACGCGAACGCGTTGACGCCCAGCGCCTCGGCGGCGGACTCGTTTTCGCGGATCGCCATGAGCGAGGCGCCGAAACGCGAATTCTCGAGCCAGGCGCCGATCGCAAGCGACAGGCAGGTCAGCGCGAGCGCCAGGTAGTAGAAGCCGGTCTTGCTCGGGAACTGCAGGTTCGACCAGCCGATCTCGAGCGGCACGTACAGGCCGACGCCGCCACCGGTGAACTCGAACGAATTGGCGAGGATCCGGAACACCTCCGCGAAGGCCAGCGTGATGAGCGCGAAATAGGATCCCCTGAGCCCGTAGCGGAAGCTCAGATACCCGATCAGCGCGCCGACGAGACCGCCGGCAAGCGCCGCCGCGACCATGCCCAGCCAGGGGTTGAGGCCGAACGAGATGTGCAGGATGGTCGAGGTATAGGCGCCGGTGCCGAAGAAGATCGCGTGGCCGAACGAGACCTGGCCGGCATAGCCGCCCAGCACGTTCCAGGCCATGCCCATGTAGGCATAGAGCAGCGTGGTGATCAGGAACCCCATCCAGAAATCGGAGCGCACGACGAGCGGCGCAACCAGCGCCGCGGCGAAGGCGATGGCGGCGAACGCCGTGCGGTTCCTGTGCGCGGTCATGACAGGCGGCTCCCGAACAGGCCGGTCGGGCGAAGCAGCAGGATGGCGATGAAGATCAGGAAGATCCCGATCTGGCCCAGCGACTCGCCCAGGAACAGGCCGCCGAGCGATTCGGTGACGCCGATGATGAACCCGCCGACGAGCGCGCCGATGAAGCTGCCCATGCCGCCCAGCACGACGACGGTAAAGGCGATCAGCACGAACACGTGTCCCACGCCCGGCGACACGTAAAAGGTCGGCAGCAGCAGACAGGCCGCCGCCCCCAGGCACGCCGTGCCGATGCCGAAGCTCATGGCGAAGATGTGGTCGACGTCGATGCCGACGAGCCGCGCGCCCTGCCGCTCCTTGGCGACGGCGCGGATGGCGCGACCCAAATCCGTGCGCGCGATGACGAACCAGAGCACGGCCGTGACCGCCAGCGCCGCGGCAAAGGCGATGAGCCGCGGCAGCGGCACGAAGGCGATGCCCAGATCGACCATCTCGAACGCATAGGGCGTGTCGATCGTGCGCGTGTCGGCGCTGAACAGCGCCAGCGCGAGGTTCTCGATCACGATGGCGATGCCGAGGGTGACCAGCAACACGTTCTGGTCCTTGCCGTGGCTCGCCTTGCCGATCACGCTGCGCTGCAGAACGTAGCCCGCGGCGAACAGCGCCGGCACCATGACGACGATCGCGGCGTAGGGATCGATGCCGAGACCGCTGTTCAGGAAGAAGACGCCGTAGAGGGCCGCCATCAGCAGGCTGCCGTGGGCGAAATTGATGATGTGCAGCACGCCGTAGATCAGCGTCAGCCCCAGCGCGACGAGGGCATAAACGGCCCCGAGCGTAAGGCCGTTGATCAGCGCGGGAAGAAGGATCGTGAGCTCGAGCATGTGCGGGTTCTTTGAGGCACCTCGGCCCGGCCCTCGCCGCCGCGGCAAGGGCCGGGCCTCGACGCCGGGGTGGGCTCAGCCCTTCCGCTCGGGTACCGGGAACACGGCGTTCGCCGAGGCGAA
The DNA here is from genome assembly GCA_036381615.1 of Alphaproteobacteria bacterium. Classification (GTDB taxonomy): domain Bacteria; phylum Pseudomonadota; class Alphaproteobacteria; order CACIAM-22H2; family CACIAM-22H2; genus CALANV01. The sequence continues at coordinate 37,279 of DASVCL010000033.1, read as the reverse complement.
CTCGAGCGGGAAGATCACCTTGATGTCGTTGTCCAGCACCTGCGTGTTCACCGGCTGGGCGCCCTGGTTCTGTCCGTTGACGAACTTGGTCGGCCCGTAGGGCATGATGTGCTTGTCCCACGTGCTGCTCGCGAGCGCGGCGATGATGTCCTCGCGCTTCGTCGACGCCGCGCGCTCCAGGGCATCGGCAAGGAGGTAGACGTTGCAGTAATTGAGGAACACCTCGTAGGTGAAGAACAGGCCCTGCTTCTCGACCTTCTCCTTGAGGGCAAGCGCCTGCGCCTTGCGCGGGTCGAACCAGTGATTGCAGTCCATCACGTAGGCCGCCGCCTGCGGGAACTCCTTCACGAACTTGTAGCTCGAGGCGCCGCCGCCGAGGATCGAATAGATGCCCTTGGTCTGGATGCGCTGCTGCTGCAGCGCGCGCGCGAACAGGACATATTCGTTGTAGTAGTTCGACGGGATGATCAGGTCGGGCTTGCGCGCCTGCACGCGCAGCACGATGTTGGAGAAGTCGCGCGTCGGGTTGGCGTGCTTGATCGTCTCGACGATCTCGAAGCCGTGCTTCGGCAGTTCGGCGTTGAGCGTGCTCGCCATGCCGGAGCCGAAGGCCGACTCCTCGTGGACGATCATCACCGTCTTGACGGGCTTGCCGGCCGCCTCGTTCAGCTTGACCAGGTTGTTGATCGCGGTTTCGACCGTCTTGGAAAGTCCGGGCGAGAAGCGGAACGTGTTGGTCAGCCCCCGGCTGACGACCTGGTCGGCAACGCCGACATCGACCAGGTGCGGCAGGTTGTGCTTCGCGGCGGCGGCGGTGGTGGCGATCGCGATCGCGCTGGCATAGGGGCCGATGACCGCGACGACGCCGGCCTCGTTCAGCTTCTCGATCTCGGCAGCACCCACGTCGGGGCGCGACTGCGCGTCGGCGAGCAAGGGTTCGATCTTGGCGCCGCCGAGCGCCTTGATGCCGCCGGCCGCGTTGATCTCCTCGATCGCGATCAGTGCGCCGGCGCGCGACTGCGTGCCGGAGTAGCTCACCGCCCCCGTCACCGGGTGCAGGATGCCGACCTTCACGCTCGGCACTTGCGCGCGCAGCACGGCCGGAAATCCGAGCGTGCCGACCGCGGCACCGGCGGCGGCTCCGGCGAGCAGCTGGCGCCGCGTCACGTTCGTCTTCGTCCTTCGCATCATTGGCTTCCTCCTCTGTTCGATCGATTGTTCGATCGGTCCTCGTGTCCTGCGCGTCATTCCGCCTGTGACCACATCTTGGTCGCGGCACCCTGAACGCGCGTCAGCTTCATGCGGTACTGGTAGCGGTCGGGCCGGTACAGCAGGTTTATGTATTCGACCGGCCGGCCGTTCTGGTCGAATACCGTGCGTGTGATGGAAAGAAGCGGCGAGCCGACGCGGACGCCGAGGCGCGGCGCCACGACCGTGTCGGCGAGCGTGGCGCCGATCGTCTGGTCGGCGCTGCCGATCAGGATTCCCGCGCGCTCGAGCAGGGCGAGCAGCGGACTCGCCGCCAGATCCTTGCGGTCGTAGGCGCGGCCGATCTCGGCCGGAACGAAGCTGGTCGTGTAGGACAGCGGCTCGCCCTCGAGGGAGCGGACGCGAACGGCGCGCTGCACCTCCGCGCCCGGGGCGAGGCGGAGCGCGCTGCGCACGTCGTCCGGGGCCGCGACATAGCCGAATTCGAGGATCTCGACCGACGTCTTGAGCCCCATCATCAGCAGGTTCTCGAGCAGGCCCGAGAGATTGGCGTTGTAGGGGCGCGTCGGCAGCGGCCTGGCGACGCTCGTGCCGCGGCCACGCCGCCGCACGACCAGGCCTTCGGCCGCAAGCTCGTCCAGCGCGCGCTTCGCCGTGATGCGCGACACGCCGAAGCGGCGGCTCAGCTCCTGTTCGGTCGGGACCATCGCCCGGTCGGCGTAGACGCCGGACAGGATCTGCTCGCGCAGCAGGACATAGATCTGGTGATAGAGCGGCGTCGGCAGCCGCGGATCGACCGTGGCGGCGGCAGGACCGGGCCGGGACGGCGCCGTGCCGGCGCGCGCGGCCGGATGGCGCGGCGTGGCGCGGGCCTGCGTGCGGGCGGGGTGACGGACGACGTTCGGCACGGGTGGCTCACCGGTCGGGATACGGCGAAGCTAGCACGGCGAAACGTCTAAATGCTATATGAATATATCATTTGAGGGGAGGCCATAGGTGACGTGGGCCCCCCGAGGGGGAAGGAATGCCGGTCGTCAGCGTGACATTGCTCGAAGGCTACGATGCGGAGACGCGCGAGGCGCTGGCGCGGCGTCTCACCCGCGCCGTCCGCGCGACCATGGCGGCGCCGCTCGACGGCACGACGATCATCATCAACGAGGTGGCGCCGTCGTCCTACATGCGGGGCGGCGTGTCCGGCCGCCGGCCCGGGCCGCCCTTGCCCGACGCGGTCGGCGTGGTGCGCGCCTTCCTCGCGGCGATGGAGGCGCGCGACCTCGACAAGGCCGCGACATTTCTCGCCCCCGGCTTCGTCATGACCTTCCCCGGGGCCCGGCGCTTCACGGCGCTTGCCGATCTCGTCGCCTGGGCGCGGACGCGCTACCGCACCGTGCGGAAGGTCTACGAACGGTTCGACGAGGCGCTGGCCGACGACGGCACGGTCGTCTACTGCTTCGGCACGCTCGAGGGCGAATGGCCGGACGGCACGCCCTTTGCCGGCATCCGCTTCATCGACCGCTTCACGGTCAGGGACGGCCGCCTGGTCGATCAGCAGGTCTGGAACGACCTCGCCGAGCTTGGCCGCAACACGGCTGCCGCACGCGCGCCGGCCTGATATGGCCGCGCCGGGCCCGGGGCCGCGCGCCGGCCGGTAACGGCCACGCCTTGCCTCTGGCCATGCCGGGGCGGCGTTCCCATCTGAAATCAATCTGACCCTTGCGATACCGGGCGGTTGGCACTACTTTCCGCCCGCCCACGGCATGCCGCAGTAGCTCAGGGGTAGAGCAGCGCATTCGTAATGCGCGGGTCGGGGGTTCAAATCCCTCCTGCGGCACCATCCCATTCAAAGACATACCTGCACCGGCAAAGGCCGAATGCTCGCCGATATAGGCGGGGCGGGCGTGTGTCGGCCGTCGGCGATATCCGTCGCCACGGCGTCCGAATTTCGCCGTCGCTGCGGTCATCCGCATCCAAGAAGAGACTGCAGTTTGTCCGCGCGACGCGAGCGGCGCCTGCTCGTGCTCGCTGGGACAGGGGGGCTGCTGCATGTCGCGAACGAAGATGCGTCCGTTCATCAAGGACGTCTCATCAAGGACGTCTCATCAAGGACGTCGTCGCAGGGTCATCGCTCGCGCCTGGGCAGGCCGGGCGTCGAGCACGCATCTCGATCGCGGCGAGCGCGGCGGCGGCGAGCGCCAGGATGAGCGTCCTATCCGAAATTGACGGCGGTGCTACTACCGGTCCGATTGAGCCGGGAAGGCATTCATGCGCGAATCGCTTGTCCGATTCCCGCTTAAGAAGAATCCCGATCGATCATTGCCATGTTTGTTCCCGCCGCGCGCCGCGTGATTGTCGACGTGCCCGGTGGCTGGTTGGAACGCATGACTCGCGGTCGGCGGCGTGAACCAGATTGAGGGGGGACGGTTTGAAACGCTTCGATCCGCGTTGGCGCCGAACCAGGGGGCGTGCGGTCACGCCGGCCAGCCTCGCGACGCGGACGAAGCGGCCCGCGCGCGCGGGCTGTACGCCGGTCGCATTCGACGACGCTGATCGCGACGGCGTCGAGCCGGCGCGTCGCGTCCTGCGGCGATGGGCAAGGGCGCTGCCATGACGGCTCCGCCCCGGATCAGCGTCGTCATTCCCACCTATCGTCGTCGTGCGTCGGTGGAGCGGGCATTGCGCGCGCTCGCCGTCCAGACCCTGCCGGCCGATCAGTACGAAGTCGTCGTGGCGGTAGACGGTTCCGAGGACGGGACGCGGGAAATGCTTGCGCACTTTCCCGCGCCATATCGACTTCGCTGGCTCTGGCAGCCCAATCGCGGGCGCGCCGCGGCATGCAATGCCGGCATTCGCCTCGCCGAGGCGGAGCTGGTGGTGCTGATGGACGACGACATGCAGCCGACCGCGGGATTTCTCGAGGCCCATCTTCGGGCCCATGCCGCGGACGCGGGCGCGCCCCGCTGCATAATGGGCGCGGCGCCGATTGCGGCCGATCGCGCATCGCCGCCCGCGACTCAGTACGTCGCCGCCAAATTCAACCGGCACCTCGAACGTCTGGCACGGCGCGATCACAAGCTCTCGCTCAGGGATTTCTACAGCGGCAACTGCTCGATCCCGCGTCGTGCATTGCTGGCCGTCGGCGGCTTCGACGAGGCGTTCACGATCTACGGCAACGAGGATCTGGAGCTGTCGGTACGGCTCGTGCACGCCGGGATCCGCCTCGCCTACGATCCCGATGCGATCGCCTTCCAGCATCACACGAAGACGTTCGCGCAGCTCGCGCGCGACAACATCGCCAAGGGGCGTACGGCCGTTCTCTTCGCCAGCAAGCACCCGGCGGTGCTGCCCGATCTCCAGCTTGGCGCCTATCGTCGCGCATCGCCCGAATGGCGTCTCCTTCGGTCCGGCCTGCTCGGACTGCAGGCGCTTTGGGCCGGGGCGCCCGAGGCATTGATCAGCCTGATCGAATGGGCGGAGCGGCGTCGCCTGCCTTGCCTGAACACGATCTACCGACTCGCGCTCGATTATTTCTACTGGGTGGGGGTCCGCGCCGCCTTGCGGGCGAACCGGCGGATCGGGCGGGGCCTGACGGCCCTGCCCCGGACAACGTGACAACGGCGCCCCGTGCGTACGGTCGTCCATTTTGTCGATGGTCGGGCCTTCGGCGGGGCGGAGCAGATCGCCGCGACGTTGCTTGCCGGCCTCGATCGCGATCGCTGGCGGCCGGTGCTCGTTCATCATCCGGCACCCGGCCTTGCGCCGCTCCTGAAGGACGCTGAGCGGCGCGGCGTCGAGCTGCGGTCCGTGCCGCGCATGCGCGGCGCGCTCGCCGGCATAATCCAGCTTCAGCATGTTTTGAGGACGGTGCGGCCGTCGATCTTCCACGCGCACCTGAACTGGCCTCTGGCCTGCAGGCACGGGCTGGCTGCGGCGGTGCTTGCGCGCGTGCCGGCGGTGGTGGCCACCGTGCAGCTTTTCGGCGGGCCCGAACGGTGCCCGCCCAGTCTCGTCCAGCAAGTGATCTCGAAGGGCGTGGACCGGTTTCTTGCCGTGTCGGACTGGGTGGCACACGGGTTGTGGCATGTCTCGAAGGTGCCGGCACGGAAGATCCGCGTCGTCCGCAACGGAATTCCCCTGCGCGTCTTCGAAGGCCCCTTCGACGAAAGATTGCGCGCGATGTTGTCGGGCGGATCGAAGCGGCCACTGGTTCTGACCCCGGCCCGCCTCGACGAGCAGAAGGGGCACAAGTACCTCCTGCATGCCGCCGCCATGGTGCCCGAGGCCGTGTTCGTGCTCGCCGGCGATGGCCCGTTGCGTGCCGAGCTGGAAGGGCAGGCCCGCGCGCTGGGGCTGGCGGACAGGGTCGTGTTTCTCGGCTATCGCGAGGACATTCCCGCTCTCCTTGCCGCCTGCGATCTGTTCGTTCTGCCCTCGCTGTTCGAAGGCTACCCGCTCTCGGTCATGGAGGCCGCCGCGGCGCAAAAGCCCATTGTCGCCACCGCCGTCGGCGGAACCGACGAGGCGGTCCGCCACGGTGAGACCGGTCTGCTCGTGCCGCCCGCCGATCCCGCCGCCTTGGCGAAGGCGATCCGGACGTTGCTGGCCGAACCGGCCTTGGCGGCCCGACTGGCATTTGCCGCCCGGGCGCGCGCCGAGGAGTTCTCGGCCGAAACGATGTGCAGGCGCACGTTCGAAATCTACGAAGAGGTCCTGAGCTCGCGCGGAGGACGCGCCGATCGTGGATGAGCTGCCGTGGGGCGAGGATCGCAACGCACGCCTGCGCCGCGTCGACTGGCGATTCCTTCTGCCGAGTCCCGCACCAAACCGCAGCATCTGCCTCGCCGGCGGCCGCCTGGGCGACACCGTCGCGTCGATCTCCGGCGAGACCGGTACGGACCTGAACCTCCGGGACGCGTGCGATCTGGTGGTCGCGGTCGATCCCGATGTCTCGACCCTGCGCGCCGCGCGAAACGCGCTGGCACCCGGCGCCTGGTGTTACATGGAGTGGCACGCCGCCGGGCCGCGCCGCGTCCGGGGCATGCTGAGGGCCGCCGGGTTCGATGACGTCGCATGCTATTGGCCCTGGCCGTCGCCGGCCCGGGCGCGCTTCTGGATCCCGCTCGACCGCTGGGGTGCGCCGCGCCACTTCCGGCACCTGCAGCAGGGCGGCCGTACCCTGGTTCGTCGCGCAGGAAGGGCCGCGCGCCGGATCCTATGGCCCGTCGCCGGGTGGGCGCAGCTGCTTCGCCCGGTCTGCGCGATCGCCAGAAAACCGCCGGCCTCGACGCTTGATGCGTCTGCCGGGCGCCGAGCCTTGCTCGAGCGTGTGCGGGAGGGCTGGCCGACATGGGGGCTCGGTCCTGCACCTCGACATTTTTCCTGCCTTCTGGTGACCGAGGGCCGTCGCAGCATCAGCAAGTGCGTCGCCCAGGTCTTCGCGGATTCGGACCCAAGGCCCCGGCTGGCGATCAAGCTTCCGCGCGTACCGGAGGCCGTCCCGGCCCTGGCACGGGAAGCCGCGGTCCTCAGGACGCTCCATGCACGGCATCCGGGCGCCTTTCCTGGCATCCCTCGGGTCGTATTCGAAGAGAAAGGGAGCGCCGGCACGCTCCTCGGAGAGACCGCGCTCCCCGGCACGCCCCTGAATGCCATCGTTCGTCGCGGCAACTATCGCGACCTGGCGCTGAAGGCGACGACGTGGCTGGCCGATTTCGCGCGGCGCACCGCCCGCCCGCCCAGCGCCGATTGGCGCGAACGCATCGCAGTACCCGCGCTCGCCGACTTCACCGATGCCTTCGGCGCAGTGGCCGATGACGGCTTGCTCCGCCGGACGCGCGCGGCGATCGCGTTGCTGGGACCGTTGCCGATCGTTGCGGAGCAACGCGATTTTTCGCCGTGGAACGTGCTGATCGACTCGCGGGGCGAGCTGATTGTCCTCGATTGGGAATCGGCAGAGCTCGACGGCTTGCCCGGTCTCGATCTTATCTATTTCCTCACGTATCTCGCCTGCGAACTGGACCGCGTCCCGTACGACACGGCATCGGACCGGCTTCGCGAGTCGTATCGCCGGGCGCTCGACCCGGCCAGCTTCACGGGGCAGGTGCGCGCGGAGTGTCTCGCCCGATACGCCGAGCGGCTCGGCCTGGACGCCGCGACATTGCCGTCGCTTGCCGCACTCGCCTGGCTCATCCATTCGCGCTCGGACTATCGGCAGCTTGCGGCCGAAGCCGGCGGTTCGCCGGATCGAACCGCCCTCGGCCGCAGCGTGTTTCTGGCTTTCTGGGAGGAAGAGGTTCGGTCCGCGTCGTGGACGACGCGCGCAAGCGTGTCCGCGTGCCAGGCGCGGAAACCTCTCCCGCAACCGGTTGGGCAACCCGCATGTACGACCCGGTCATGACCCTGGCGCGCCCATTCTTTCCCTTCGTGCCGCCGGACCGGCTGCGCCAACGGTTATGCCGTCTGCGGCGTCCGGCGTCCTTCGGCACCCTTCGTCGGACGACGCCCCTGAGCGATCATTGGGGCGCCGAACGGGGGACGCCTGTCGACCGGTATTTCATCGAGCGGTTCATCGCCGAGCATCGCGGCGACATTCGCGGCCATGTGCTCGAGGTGAGGGACAGGCGCTATACGAGCCGGTTCGGCGTCGCCGTCGAGCGCAGCGACGTGCTCGACATCGACACGTCGAATGCCGAGGCAACGATCTACGCCGACCTCGCCGCGGCGCACGTGATCCCGTCCGGACAGTTCGACTGCTTCATTCTGACCCAGACGCTTCAGCTCATTTACGACACGCGCGCCGCGCTCGCCCACGCGCACCGGATCCTGCGTCCTGGCGGCGTGCTTCTCGTCACGGTGCCGTCGGTCAGCCGGCTGGCGTGCGACCGGGATTATTGGCGATTCACCGCGGCTTCGTGCAGCGAACTCTTTGGACGACTGTTCACTGCAGATCAGCTGACGATACGCACCTATGGGAACGTCCTGGTCGGGGCCGCCTTCCTGTTCGGAATGGCCGCGGAGGAGCTTTCCGCGCGCGAGCTCGATGCGACCGACGACCGCTTCCCCCTTGTCGTCGCCATCCGGGCCGTCAAGACCTGATGGCGTCGGGCGAGGCCGTTCATGCCCCGGATCGATGAAGCCGCCGGAACGCCGTCGCCAACGCAGCCGCCGCTGCCGCCCGCATCGCTGATCATCGCCTCCCGCAATCGTCCCGATCTTCTGGAGGCCGCGGTCGCCTCGATCCTGGCGGGCGACGACGTGCCGGCGGAGCTGATAATCGTGGATCAAAGCGATGCGCCGCACCCGCGCCTGTCCTGCCTGCGCACCGGGCGCCCCTGCGATATCCGGTATTTCTGGACCCGCTCGGTCGGCTTGAGCCGCGCCAACAACAGGGGCGTCGCTGCCGCTCGCCACGACCTTCTGGTCTTCACGCATGACGATGTCCTCGCGCCGCCGCGCTGGTTCGGCGCCATCGTCCGGGCGCTGGCGGCGGCGGGTTCACGCGACGTGATCACGGGCAGGGTCCTGCCGACGGAAGCGGAAACGCCCGGCGGCCTCGTCCCGACGTTCGTCGTGGACGACGTGGCCAAGGTGTACGAAGGGCGAATTGGAAACGACGTGCTCTTTCCGCTCAATATGGCGATGCGCCGAAGCGTCATCCGGGACGTCGGCCCCTTCGACGAGCGGCTCGGGCCGGGCACGCGGTTTCCCGCAGGCGAAGACAACGACTTCGGCCTGCGCCTGCTCGAGGCGGGATATCGCATCGCGTACGTGCCCGAGGCCGCGCTCTTCCACCGCGCCTGGCGCAGCGACCACTTGCGCCTGCGCTGGCTGTACGGTCGCGGCCAGGGCGGGTTCTTCGCGAAGCATCTCGGGCTGCGCGATCGCTACATGACGAACCGGATGCTGCGCGCGCTCGCGCACTATCTCCGCCGTGCGCTGTCCCGGTCCCGCCGGGCGCCGCGTCTCGCCGCCGGCGACGCGCTGTACGCCGCAGGCATTGCCTTTGGAGCATTGGAATGGCTGCTCACCCACCGGATGCTGCGGTTGCGATCCGCCGACAGGTTCTGATCGCGACGGCCGGCAACGCCGCAGGCAAGCTGGTCACGGTGGTGCTGGCGTTCCTGCTCATGCCGTTTCTTCTGCACCGGCTCGGCGAACTCCAATACGGGCTCTGGATACTCGTCGGTTCGACTCTCGCCTATGTCGCCCTGCTCGATCTCGGTATCGCCGATGCCGTAACCAAATACGTCGCCGAGCATCGCGCCCGGGGCGAGCACGCGCGCACGAACGAGGTCATCGCCGCCGCATTCCGTCTCTACGCCGTTCTGGGCGCGCTCGCGCTGATGCTCAGCGCTGCCTTCGCCCCGATTTTCCCCGGCCTGTTTGCCATACCGGCATCCGTGCACGCGACGGCCGAGGTTCTGGTCCTGCTCGTCGGGGTTCAGGTCGCGATCTCGATTCCATGTGCCGTCTTCGCGGCGATCCTGCGGGGCCTGCAGCGGTTCGGCGTCCTCAACGCGGTCGGCGTGTTCGGACAGCTCGTGTCGGCTGCGGCGATCGTGTGGATCGTGTCGCGCGGCGGCGGCCTTGTCGAGATCGCCATGGCGAGCGTGCTCGTGTCGGTCGGGGTCCATGGCCTCACCGCCTGGTGCGTGCGCCGCCTCGCGCCCGAACTCCGTTTCGGATGGCGGGGGGCACGGCGCGGCATCGTCCGCAAGGTCGTGACCTTCAGCTCGTCGATGTTCGCCATGCAGGCGGCCAGCCTCGTGCAGATGAAAGCGCCGGAAATCGTCATCGGCGCATTTCTGTCGGCGGGCACGGTCGCCCCTTATGCCGTGGCGCGCCGGTTGGGCCTTCTTCCCCAGGTCATCAGCGATCAGTTCCTCAAGATCCTCGTTCCGCTCGCCTCGCAGCTCGATGCCGAAAAGGACTTGCGTCGGCTGCGGTCGCTTTATCTCGTTGCCAGTCGCCTGACGCTGGTGGTCCTGGTGCTCGTCGCCGGCCCGCTCGTCGCGCTCGCCGGACCGACGCTGACGGTCTGGATCGGCCCGGATTATGCCGTCCATGCCCCGCTCGTCGTCATCCTCACGCTGGCGATCGCCATCGAGACCAGTCAATGGCCGGGCATGCTGATCCTGCGGGGCATGGCACGGCATCATCACCTCGCCGTCGCCACGATCGGGATGGCGGTCGCGAATCTGGCCCTGTCGCTGCTGCTCGTCCGGCCCTATGGCGCCGTGGGTGTGGCGGTCGGCACCCTCGTCCCGATCGTGGCGGTGTGTCTCGGCTTCGTGCTGCCATACACGAACCGAATGCTCGGCGTCGGCGCGCGCGACGTGATCAGGCAGATCCTCCTGCCCGCGCTGCTGCCCGCCGTGCCGATGGCGGCCTTGCTTCACGTTTCGGGCTGGGTCGTCGAAACGCACGCCTTCGTCTCCCTGCTTGCGACGGCTGCCGCCGGCGCTGCGGTGTACATGGCCGGCTATCTTGGCCTCGCCGGCGATCCGGAGCGGCAGCTGATTCGCGACGTCCTGCGGAAGACCGTCGGGATCTTGCGGTTCGGCGCGGGCCGGCCGCACGACGCGCCGGAAAGGCTTCGGCACGAACCGCATAACGGCTAGAGGCTCGGCCGGGGCTGCGGGGCCGAAGCGCGCGGCCGATGCCGAACGCGGCAAGGCGGCCGGTCAACGATTGGGGAGGGGCCGTCGGCCGCTTTTAAGCCTGATTAACTTCGGGCGCGGATTATCGCGCCATGGACAGGTCGAATGAATCCGGTGCCGCGCGCGCCTTCGGCGGGGTCGATGCGCTCTACGCCGTGCTCTGCGTCGCCAGCGTCGTGCCGCTGCTTGCGTTCGAGCATCCGCGCATCGTCGATTTCGCAAACCATTGGGCGCGCCTGCATGTCGCGTGCCGCGCCGACGACCCCGTCTTCGGCGCGATGTACGAAGTCCGGTTCGGTCTCATCCCCAACCTGATCTCCGACCTGATCAACATCGCGCTATGCGACATCGTCTCGCCCCGGGACGTCCTGCTCGGCACCTTGGTCGTCGCGCATATCGGCATCCTGCTGGTGCTCTACGGCGTGCAGCGCCGTCTGTGGGGCCGCGCCCAGGCGACCCTGACGCTGGCGCCGCTGCTCATGTTCAACGCGGCCAGCAGCATGGGATACGTCAATTACGTGTTCGGCCTGTTCGTCGCGCTGGTTCTCGTCTACCTCGTCCTCGCCCGTCCCGACCGGCCCCTCGCATCGTTCCTTCTGCTGACCAATCTGTTCGGCGCGTTCATCTTCCTGTGCCACGCCTTCGCGCTGGCTTTCATCGGTGTATTCATTCTGGCCCATGTCTACGACAAGCGGGCCGCCGGCCTGCCGATGCGGCGGCGGTTGCTCGCGACCGTGCTCGTGACCGCGGCGGCATTCGCGCTGCCGGCGGCTCTGGTGCTGCTGGCTGAACCATCCGCGTCCGAATTCAGGATCGACTACCTGGACAAGGTGCGCGCCTTGGTCGCGCCGACGCTCGCCGCCTCTCCGGTCGCAGACGTCGCGATCACGGCTGCCGTCGCCTGTCTTGCGTTCTACCTGTGGAAATCGCGGGCGACGATGATCGCGCCGGCGGTCCGGTTGCCGCTTGCCGCTCTTGCCGCCACGGTGCTCGTCGTTCCCGCCGCGCTGTTCGACGCCGTGGACATCGATGCGCGCATTGCCGCGGGACTGGCTTTGCTGCTGGTCGCGAGCGTCGGGGTGACGGGGCCGGATCGCCGCGTCGGCACGGTCGTGATGACGGCCGCCTGTGTCCTGCTGGCCGCCCGGATGCTGGCGATCTGGAAGGACGGGACGGCGTTCGACCGGCACGTCGCCGAATTCCGTTCGAGCCTTTCGGTCGTGCCGGCGCGGGCGGCTGTGCTCAGCGTCTACCCCGACGATCCGACGGACGCTTGTGACGGGCTGCTGGAGGCACGTCAGCCCTATTGGCACCTGGCCAGCTTCGCGACGATCGACCGCGCCGCGTTCAATCCGCTGAATTTCACCGGACGGGGCATGCAGCCTATGCAGGCGAGCGCAGCCTATGCCCATATCGATGTCGCTGCATCGACGCCCGTGCCGGTCACCCTGCTCGAGATGTCCGGCAGGCCCGAGCGACGGTCCGCTATCGAACGCGTGTTCCGGAAATACGATGTATCGACCTATTTCGTGGGCTGGCCGGCACACTTCGACTATGTCGTCCACTATCATTTCGGCTGTCCCGAGCGACTGCTGCCCCATCTCCTGTCCGAGGTCGCGGAGGGCAGCTTCTTCACCATCTACGCCGTCAGGCGCCCGGCGCCGTCGTTGCCCCGCTGAGCGCAAGACGGTCGGTTGCAGGATCAGCGTTACGTCGAGACGTACCGACGCTCGCCACAACCTGCCGGCAGATGATCGTGGACATCCGGACTGTCGAGGCGACGACCTGAAGGCGCTGCGTTCCGCCACCGCCGGTTGACGCACGGCTCCGTTCGTGGTGTCGTCGGGGCCGGATCAGTGCGCCCGCCGGGTCGAACGGCCCTGGCGGGCGTTTCATTTGGGCCGACCCCGCGCGTGCCGCTGTCCCAGTGTCCCAGCGTCCCACACGTCCCCGTGTCCCACTGTCCCAGCGTCGTGTGCGACTTAAAGCCTACGAACGACGGCGCGGTGCCCCGCGCGGGCAGCTGTCCCACTGTCCCGGCGTCCTGGCGTCCGGGTGTCCCACCTGTCCCGCAGAACGGGCGCGACGCCGACCTTCGTCAAACGAGGCAACGCATTGAGCCATCGATCGGATTCGGGATCGGCGCCGGTCCCGGCCGGGTAGATGGGACAGTGGACCGCGTGTCCCGGAAACACTGTCCCGGGACACCGCTGCGCACCAGGCTCGAGCCGGCAAACACACGGATCTGACGGGCAGAATCCCGCCCGTCCGGTTATCCCACCGTTGGGACCGGGCATCGCATCAGGATTGAACCGCCGAAGGAACGAAACGCACCGACGCGACCCGGCTCTAATACCGGTCTAATACCGGAAGATTGCCGTCGCGAGCGCGCCGCGTGGCATCTCCGCGCGCGGCAGCAGGTCGACGCGACCGCCATTGAGCAGCGTCTGGGCGGCGGCGTAGTCGAGCAGGTCGCAATCGTCGCCGTTCGGCCGGCCGTGCACCGTCACCTGGCCCGTTCGCTCGTCGAACCGGCCCCACAGATGCTCGCCGTCCGCGACGAACAGCATCTCGACGCGGGCGTAGCGGGCCCCCTTGACGATGTCTTCGACGCGGATGCCGGCGCGGGGGTCGTTGTTGCCGAGCAGCGTGTTGAACTGGTCGAGGGCGCGCCGGCGCGCGTCGAGCAGATGCGGCCGGATCTTCTCGAAGGCCAGCCGATGCAGCTCTCCCGGCTCGAACGCATCGGGGTTCAGTTCCAGCTCGCTCACGGGATCGAGCCCGCTGATCTTGTTGAAGTGGCCGCGGATCTGACTCTCGGCCGCCAGCACGACCGGTGCGTCGTCGCTGCCAAGGGTCGCATCGACGCCGGCCGCGACGCGGCGCAGATACTCGATCTGCTGGGTCTTGCGGACCTGTTCCGGGTCCTCGCCCACGCTTTGATAGCCTTGCACGCCGCCCTGCATGCCGGCGCGTTTGCGCCCGAACGGATTGGCATCGAGCATCTCCTGATACTCGGTCTCCTGCGCGATGGCCTCGACGCCGTGCGGCACGTCCAGGTCCGTCCGTTCCGTCAGGTTGAAGCGCGAGCACTCGAACAGGCGCGTGCGCGCGTTGCTGATGGTCAGCACCAGAAAGCGCCCGTCGACTGCCAGCAGATTCAGGAGCGGCCTGATGTGGAATGACGGCCCGATGAACATGCCCTCCGCGAGCGCAAGCGGAACATGATAGCGGTGAAAGACGCCCGGGGCGAGGAACAGGGCAAGGCCCTGGTCCTGGTGCCGCCAGAACGGGCCGTCGTCGACCAGCTCGCGCGCGGGTTCGAGCATGTCGCGCACGGCTTCCGCGCGCTGACCGCGGGCGACGAGTTGCGCCTCGGCTTCGCTCAGAAGATTTTTCAGCCGGATCGGGTCCTGGCGGATCTCGCGGCCTCGAACATGGGTGGGAAGGAAGATGGAAACGGCGGGACGGGCCGTCCGGCCCATGAGGGTGCGCAAATCGTTGGTGGTGAACATGCCGGACTAAAATATCCGCGCGCACGAATCGTTCCGCCCCTCGACCGCAACGGGCACCTTGGGCGCAGCATCGTCGTCGCATGCGGCCGCACCGTTTCATCCGGTCCGGCAGGCCCGGATCGTCCGGCGCGATTCAGCTCGGCTGCGTCCGGTATTCCGTTTCGCGGCGCCGGCCGGTCACGTCGAATGCCCCGAATATTTGCCGAGGCTTGCAAGCGCTGCCGCGAATCGCGGTATTCTCACGCCGATGATGTCGTTCACGCTCGATGAGCTTGAAGCCGCGGCACGGCAGGTTTACGCCGTGCTGCCGCCGACGCCGCAGTACCGGTGGCCTCTTCTCGCGGCGCGGGTGGGCGCCGAAGTCTGGGTCAAGCATGAAAACCATACGCCGCTCGGGGCCTTCAAGGTGCGCGGCGGGATCGTTTACATGGCGGGGCTGAAATCGGCCCGACCCGGACTGACGGGCGTGATCGCCGCGACGCGCGGCAATCATGGCCAGAGCATCGCCTTTGCCGCCCGCCGCGCGGGGCTCGCCGCGACGATCGTCGTGCCTGTCGGCAACAGCGTCGAGAAGAACGCCGCCATGCAGGCCCTGGGCGCGGAGCTGATCGTGCACGGGACCGATTTCCAGGCGGCGTTCGAGCATGCGCGCGATCTCGCCGCCGCGCGCAGTCTCTTCTTCGTCGAATCCTTCGCGCCCGACCTCGTCCGCGGTGTGGCGTCATATGCGCTCGAGCTGTTCCGCGCGGCAGGCGAGCTTGACCGTGTCTACGTGCCGATCGGGCTCGGCTCGGGCATCTGCGGCGTGATTGCGGCGCGTGACGCGCTCGGGCTACGCACCGAGGTCGTCGGCGTGGTGGCGGAGCGCGCCGCCGCCTACGCGCTCTCGTTCGCATCCGGGCGGCCGGTCAGCACGGACAGCGCCGACACGATCGCCGACGGCATGGCGTGCCGCGTTCCCAATCCGGATGCGCTCGCCGTCATCCTGAAACGTGCCGCGCGCGTCGTCACCGTCGGCGAAGCCGAAATTCGCGCCGCGATGCGGGCTTATTTCAGCGATACGCACAATGTCGCCGAGGGCGCCGGGGCGGCGCCGCTTGCCGCCGCGCTCAAGGAGCGTCGGCTGAATGCCGGCAGGCGAATCGGTCTCGTTCTTTCGGGCGGCAACGTCGACCGCGAGGTCTTTGCCGCCGTCCTGGCCGAGGCCGACGCCGGGGACCGGGCGGCGGCCCGGCCGGCCTGAGGCGGCATCGGGCAGCGCACGGAATTCGATGAGGGGCAAAAGCCGGAGACCAGATGACCGAGGAACTGTTTCGCGATGATGCATATCTGACGCAATGCGACGCCGTCGTCACGGCCGTGGACGAGGCGGGCATCCGGCTCGATCGCACCGTGTTCTATCCGATGGGCGGCGGTCAGCCGGGGGACAGCGGTACGTTGCGGCGCGCGGACGGCAGTGCGGTCGCGATCATCGACACCCGCAAGGGATCCGGACCCGGCGAGATCGTTCACATCCCCGCGCCGGGCGAGAATCTTCCGGCCGTGGGCGAGCGCGTGGTCGCGGCGATCGACTGGGCGCGGCGGTACCGCCACATGCGCATGCATACATGCCTGCACCTGCTTTGCGCGGTGGTGCCGGCCGGCGTGACCGGCGGGCAGGTCGGCGCCGACCGCAGCCGTCTCGATTTCGATTCCGGCGACATGGTGCTCGACAAGGACGCGATCACGGCAAAGCTGAACGAATTGATCGCGGGCAACCACGACGTGGTGCCGCGCTGGATCACCGACGACGAACTCGCCGCGAGGCCGGAGCTGGTCCGGACCATGTCGGTCAAGCCGCCCATGGGACAGGGGCGGGTGCGGCTCCTCGACATCGTGGGGGTCGACCTTCAGCCCTGCGGCGGCACCCATGTCCGCGCGACCGGCGAGATCGGGCGCGTCGCGGTCGAGAAGATCGAAAGCAAGGGCAGGCGCAACCGCCGCGTCGTCGTCGCGCTCGCGGAATAGGCCGGCGGTTGCCGCGTCAGCGGTCGACCGGCACCGCGGCGATTTCGCGGATCAGCTTGTTGAGAATCGCCTGGGCGAAGGCATCGAAGTCCTCGGCGGCGATGACGAAGGCGCCGTCGCCGCCGATGACGTTGTCGCGGAAGTAGACGTCCAGCGCGCCGATATCGCTGAGGATCGCGAGGCCGTTGATCGTGATGCCCTCGCGGACGGCATCGTCGCGCGCGGCCGTGGCCAGCCGGCCGGAATTGTTGACGCCGTCGCCGGAGATGTCGATGACGCGCCGGCGGCTCGTAAATCCGTGCTTGCCGAACAGCGTACGGCCGAAGTCGATGATGCCGCTCAGGCTCGTGCCGCCGCCGGAAAACGTGCGCGGCGTCTCCAGCATTTCGATCGCGAACGCGGCGGCCGTTTCTTCGCTGTCGATGACCGTCCAGTCGAGCGTCTGGTTCTGGAGGAATGGGCCGGCCCATTGCACGTAGGTCACGGCGATCGCGCGGTTCGGCCCGGACTGTATGGCGCGAAGCACGCTGGGATGGCGGAAAGCCGCCGCGTACCCCTGGATCTGCAGCGCGAATTCGCGGTCGTCGATGCTGCGCGAGCAGTCGACGGCAAGGACGAGTTCGAGGTCGACCTGTCGCTGCGCGGCGGCTGGACGCGCGACGAGCATCGTCGCGAGCACGATACCGACGAGCAGAAGCCGGACGCGCATGGTTCGCGCAGGCTAACATCTTCCGCGCCGCCGGCACGAGTCCCCGGTCGATGTCCGTTCGATGTATCGGCGCAGGCTTTCGGGCCGCGGTCGGTCAGGTGCCGAAGCACTCCCGGCGCACGACGAGGTGCGCGGGCTCCGTCACCATCGCCGCAATGCCGCGCTCGCCGCCGGGATCGTTGATGACGAAGACGAACGAATCCGGCTCGGTTCGCGACGCGCCGGCCGGTCCGGTCAGGAGCCATTCGATGTGGGCGACGCGGCGACGCCGGTCGCCGGGCTCCGGCTCGACGCGCAGGATGCGATAGTGCGGGCCCGGCGGATCGACGAATTCGGGCTCGTCGACCAGCTCCGTGCTGCCGAACGCCATCGGCTCGAGGCGGCGCAGGGCGAGACCGGCAAGGCAGGCCTCGACCGGGTTCGGCAGGCGCCAGCCGGCGGTCTCGAGCGCCATGAACTCGCGCGCGAGCTCCAGGTCGAGCGCACGGTCAGCGCTCTGCGCGCCCGCCGGCGCGGCGAGGGCAACGGCGAGCGGCGCGCCCAACGACGCACGCCGGAACAGATGCATCAGCCGGCGCGCACCGCATCCGGCGCGCATGAGGAGAATGCGGATCCCCGGCATGGGCCTAACCGCCATGGCCGCGCGCGAGCGGCCTCGGCAGATTCAGGTCGGCGATATGGCGCAGGCCGAGAAGAAAGGCGGTGCGCAGCTTTGCCGGAAGCGGCCCCAGAAGGCGCGCCTGCGCTCTGGCTGCGGCCGGCATGGCCGCAGCGAGCGCCCGCCGTCCGGCCGGAAGGAGAAGCAGGTCATTGCTGCGCTGATCGCGGCCGCTTCGGCGACGTTCGATCAGGCCGCGCCTGCTCAGCCGTTCCACCATCTCGCCGATCGTCGACCGGTCGATTCCCGTCGCCGCGACCAGATCGGTCTGGCTCAGTCCCGGCCGCTGGTGGATCGCGAGCAGGACCATGAACTGCCGCAGCGTGATGCCCTTCGAACCGATCTCTTCGGCGAACAGATCGCTGACGCGCTGAAGGCAGCGGCGCAGGAGATACGCCGGCGCGCCGTCGAGCCGGTAAGTGTCGATGGTGTCGCGTCCGTTCCGAATTCTCATGCCATCTGCCGTATCGGGCCCGTGCGGCTGCGCCGGTGAATTAAGCGCACGACCACAACTGGAGGCAAGGATGATGACGCCCGGTTCAACCGGAGCGGCGGCGATGTCGGTACGGCACCGGCCGGGAGACGAAAGCTTTACCCGACGACGCATTTCGGTACAGTGGCGGCGGCCGCCTGCGTGGCCGCTCGACGCGAACGGACGGAGAGGGAGTGCCCATGGAATTTGGGATTCAGTTTTTTCCGGACATTGGGCCGCAGGTGAAGTCGGCCGAGCGGTATTTCGCCGAGTCGCTGTACTTGTGCGGCCTGGCCGACGAGCTCGGCTACACGCATATCCGTACGGTCGAGCATTATTTCGAAGACTATGGCGGCTACAGCCCCAATCCGATCGTGTTCCTGACGGCGGCCGCGATGAAGAGCCGCAGGGCGCGGCTGGTGACGGGGGCGGTGCTGCCGGTGTTCAACAACCCGCTCAAGCTCGCCGGCGAGATCGGCATGCTCGATGCGATCTCGGGCGGGCGGCTCGAGGTCGGCTTCGCCCGCGCCTTCCTGCCGCACGAGTTCCAGCGCTTCGGCGTCAGCCCGGACGAGAGCCGGGCCCGCTTCACCGAGGGGCTCGAACAGGTCCGCCTCCTGCTCGAGAAGGAGCGCGTCAGCCATAACGGGCGCTTCCACAGCTTCCGCGACGTGACGTCGCTGCCGCGTCCGACGCAGACGCCGCGTCCGCCGATCTGGGTGGCGGCGCTGGGCACGCCGCAGTCCTTCATCGAAGCCGGCCAGGCCGGCTACTGGGTGATGGCGATTCCGCTGGCCGGCGGCAAGATGAAGGACCTGCTGGCGCTCTACCGCGACGCCTGGGTCGCGGCCGGCCACCCGGGCCGCGGCAAGGTGATGCTGGCCTTCCACATGTACTGCGCCCCGACCACTGCCGAGGCGGTCGCGATCGCCCGCGAGCCGCTCAACCGCTATCTCAAGTCGCTGGTCGCCGCCGCTTCGGCCTGGACCGAGGGGCTCAGCTCCAAGGACTATCCCGGTTACGACAAGATCATCGCCGGGCTCGCCGCCGAGACCTTCGAGAGCCAGGTCGAGAAGGGGGCCGCCTGGGTCGGCTCGCCCGACGACATCGCCCGTCAGATCGACGCCTATCAGGAACTCACCGGCGGCTTCGAAATCGCCTCCCTCCAGGTCAACTTCAATACCATCGACCAGGATCAGGCCGAGGCCTCCATGCGCCTCTTCGCCGAGAAGGTCATGCCGCGTTTCACGACGCGCACGGCGGCGGCGTAGCGCGTCACATGCGCGGCATCAGGACTCGTCGCGGCGGACGATACGCTCGCGCATGATCCGTTCGACCGGCGGAAACGCCGCGCGCGCCGCCGGCGGCACGTCGGCCCAATGCCGGCGCGCCGCGTCGGCCTTGAAATAGTCGAAGGGAAGCAGGCCCGGGCCGGCCGGGTGGCCGACGATGAGCCGCCCGACCATGCCCGCCTGTTCGTGCGGCGCGCAGAAGTAGTCGTAGACGCCCGGCACGGTCAGCGTGACCTCGAAGCTGCTGCCGGGCTCCACCAGGTATCCGGAGTCCCACGGCGTCGCATTCTCCGGGATGCGCAGGGCGTGATTGTCGTTGCGCGGATGGTAGGCGGCCGTCGTGTGGACATCGCGCTCGACGACCCAGCGGACGACCTGTCCCGGCTCGACGAAGGCGCCGATCGGGTCGAACCACATGTCGCT
Source organism: Alphaproteobacteria bacterium (assembly GCA_036381615.1). Classification (GTDB taxonomy): domain Bacteria; phylum Pseudomonadota; class Alphaproteobacteria; order CACIAM-22H2; family CACIAM-22H2; genus CALANV01. Next base: position 17,338 of record DASVCL010000033.1, on the reverse strand, counting down.
GCCGTCGGGTTTCGCCCGCATGCGGACGATCAGCGGCGGCGGCGCGGCCCGTGCGTGGCCCGACCCGACCGAGAGGCCGCAGAGCGCGGCGGCGGCGCCGCGCGTCAGGACGGTGCGGCGGGTGAGCATGCTATTTGAGGCTCGCCTCCTGTGCCGCAGGAATGTGCCACAGCACGACGTGGTAGTGCGGCTCGGCAACGCCCGGATGACCGGCGTTGTAGTAAAAGTCGACGTGATCGACCCGGTTCGAGCCCACGGCAAGATCGTTGAATGCCTTGCGCGCCTCCATGTCCTTGATCGGCACCATGTAGATCGTGCTGACCAGACGCCCGTCGCGGTCGTAGGCAAGGAACGGGCCGGCCGGCAGCGTCGACGGCTGGACATAGAGCGTCCCCAGCCCCGGAATGAATTCGGGCAGCGGGACGAGCGTGCTGACCTTCTTGTATTCACCCCCCGGCGGCGCCTTGACGTCGCTCGTCTGCTGTGCGTCGGCGGTACAGGCCGCGAGCGCAAACCCGAACAGTCCCACGGCGAAAGCAAACGTTCCTCTTCTCATGATCTCCTCCATCGAGTGTCATGCGGAAATGGTCGAAATGTGCCGGCGGCGCCCGTGACGGACGGGCGCCGAGGATGGGTCAGGGCGGGGCGAGTCCGAGGCGCATCCGCACCTGCGCGATGATGCGGTCGCAGCGCGTGCCGTCGAACGGATAAAGCTCGGGCATCAGATCGCGCGATTGCGCCTCGAGCGCGCGGCGCAGCTGCGTGCGCGCCCGATGAAACCGGGTCTTCACGGTAGCTGCCGGAATGCCAAGGCATTCCGCGGTCTCGTCGACGCTCAGTTGCTCGACCGCCCGCAGCATGAAGACCGTGCGGAACGAAGCCGGCAGCGCATCGATCGCCGCTTCGAGGATGCGGCGCAGCTCGGACGAATGGGCGAGATGTTCAGGGCTGGTTGCGGGAACGGTGAACATTGGCATGGGCTCTGTCTCGCCGTCGGCGTCCTCCTGCCGGTCGGCATCGTCGAGGGGGAGATAGCGTTGGCCGCGGCGAAGACGCCCGCGGGCCTCGTTCACGGCGATCGTGACCAGCCAGGTCGACAGGCGCGTCGCGTCGATCAGGTCGCCGATCGCGGTAAAGGCGCGCACATATGCCTCCTGGACGACGTCCTCGGCCTCATCCACGTCCTTCGTGATGCTGTAGGCGACGCGGAAGAGACGGCGGTTGAAGCGCCGCATGATTTGCTCGAACGCCAGGGTCTCACCGGCCTGTGCCCGCCGCACGAGCTGGGCGTCGATGCTCGTCCCGTCGATGCTCGTCCCGGCGCTCGCTTCCACGGTGTTTCCGTCCATTGGGTCCGTCCGCCGACGTTCTCATGCGTGAGATGCGGAACCGGGGTCGACGGTTCCCGCGTGAACGCTGGAGCTTGGCGCGGCCACGATGTACTGTACCCCCGTCACGGGCCGGACCCCAACCGGCCCGGGCTCCGGTCACCCGACGCACTGCATCATGAAACGCCGACTTACTTGTTTACCCTGCCTGCCCTTCCTTGCAGCCTTTGTCGATAAAGCCGCCGGCGCAATGATGCGACCCCGGCAGCCGGGGACGTGATCATGCAGGCGTGGGGCAACATCGAGGCGGTCACGCCCGAGCAGTTCAAGGAAGGCATGCGCCGGCTGGCGGCCGGCGTGACGATCGTCACGACCATCCATGACGGCGAGCGGAACGGCCTGACGGCAACCGCGGTGACCTCCCTCTCGGCCGAGCCGCCGCAGGTCCTGGTCTGCGTCAACCGGCGTGCCGGTGCCCATGACCTGATCCACGGCGGTTCGCGCATGTGCGTGAACGTGCTGTCCCATCGGCATAAGAATCTGGCGGCCCGATTCAGCGGTCAGCTCGGCATCTACGGCCGCGAGCGCTTCAACGCGGGGCGCTGGACGACGTTGAAGACCGGCGCTCCCGTGCTCGAGGATGCGCTCGTCAGCTTCGACTGCATCGTCACCGAGCGTATCCAGGCGGCAACCCACACGATCTTCATCGGCCGCGTGGTGGACGTGCGCTTCCGGCCCAAGGCGCGGCCGCTCGTGTATGCAAGCGGCACCTACGCGCGGCTCGAACACCACCCGAAGCCGTCCCGTGCGAAGACATCGCCGGCGAAGCCTGCCGCCGTCCGCAAGTCCGGCGGGACCCGTCGGCGGTCGGGACGCGCCTCCGGCTGAGCATCGTCATCGCCGCCGGCGGTGCCGCCCGCGGCCCGGGGCGCATACTCAGCCGGTGACGCCGATCAGGGCGGACAACCGGTCCGGATCGTCGAGGAGCTGCCGGCTCCCGCCGTCGTAGACGATGCGCCCGCGATCGAGGACGACCGCCCGCGGCGCGAATTCGAGGGCTAGCCGCGCGTGCTGCTCCACCAGGACGATCGCGAGCCCGTCTTCCTGCCGCAGCCGATGGAAAGCGGCGATGAGACCGTCGACGATGACCGGCGCCAGCCCCTCGAGCGGCTCGTCCATGAGCAGCAGTGACGGATTGCCCATGAGCGCCCGTCCGATGGCGAGCATCTGCTGCTCGCCGCCCGAAAGCTGGTTGCCCATGTTGCGCCGGCGGTTTGCCAGGTTCGGAAACAGGTCGAAGATCCGCTCGGCGGTCCACCGCCCCGGTCGCTTTGCCACGTTCAGGTTCTCGTCGACGGTCAGCGACGGAAAGATCTCGCGTTCCTGCGGCACATAGCCGATGCCGGCCAGCGCGCGCCTGAAGGTCGGCAGCCGCGTGGCATCCTGCCCGTCGAACCGGATCTCGCCCGCATGGAGCGTCGTGTGCCCCATGACCGTAGCCAGAAGCGTGGTCTTGCCGACGCCGTTGCGCCCGAGGACCGCCAGCGTGGCGCCGGGCTCGATCGCCAGCGTCACGTTCTCGAGGACCACCGTTTCGCCGTAGCCGGCCGACACGTTGGCGAATGCGAGCAGTTCAGACATGGCCGCGCTCGCCCAGATAGACTTCGCGCACCCGCGCATCGGCGGCGATTTCGCCCGGCGTGCCTTCGACCAGGACTGCGCCCTGGACCAGAACGGTGATGCGGCGGGCGAAGCGGAAGACCAGATCCATGTCGTGCTCGATGATCAGCACGGCGATGTCGGGCGGCAGTTCCTCGATCAATTCGAGGATGATTGCGCTCTCGGTCGACGGAACGCCGGCCGCGGGTTCGTCGAGCAGCAGGACCTTCGGATTGAGCCCGAGCGCGATCGCGATCTCGACCAGTCGCTGGCGGCCATAGGGAAGTTCGCGGACGGGCTTCAGCGCGTCGTCCGCGATCCGCAGCCGCTCGAGCAGCGCATAGGCTTCCTCCGCTACCGCGCGTCGCGCGCCCGCGACACGGAGCATGTCGCCGCCGACGCCGTCGCGTTCCGCCACGGCCAGCGCCACGTTCTCGAGAACGGAGAGGCCCTTGAAGAGCTGGTTGATCTGGAAGGTTCGGCCCAGGCCGCGCTTGACCCGCGCCTCCTGGGGCAGATGGGTGACGTCCTCGCCGGACAGGAGAATCTGTCCGCTGGACGGCCGCAGCCGTCCGGTGATCAGGTTGACGAAGGTCGTCTTGCCGGCGCCGTTGGGGCCGATCAGGGCGTGGCGTGCGCCCGCTTCGAGGCGGAAATCGATGTCCTGGGCGACCTGAAGCGCGCCGAAGCTCTTGTTGAGGCCGCGGGTCTCGAGCACCGCCGTCATTTGCGCCTCCGCCTGATCTGATGCAGCGCCTGATCGATCAGGCCGAGGATGCCGCCGCGTGCGAACATGACGATCAGGATCAGGATCAGGCCGATCCAGAACAGCCAGTACACGGGATCGGCTTTCGCGAGCTCGTCTTCCGCGATCATGTAGACCGGCGCGCCGATGAATGCGCCGTAAAGGCGCCCGACACCGCCGAAGATCAGCATGATGAGGACCGCCCCCGAGAGCTCGAAGCTGATGACGTTCAGCGCGACGAATTCGGTGGTCTGGGCGAGCAGGCCGCCCGCGACGCCGGCAAGGCCGGCGGAGATCGTGTAGGCGGTCACGAGGCGGCGGCGCACCGGCGTGCCGATCGCGTGCATGCGCGCGACGTTCTCGCGGATTCCGGTCAATGATCGGCCGAAGGGCGAATGGACCAGCAGACGGACGAATGCCCAGCCGAGGAACAGGACCGCAAGCGCGTACCAGTAGGCCGTGCGGCTGAACATGTCGAAGCGGAACGTGCCGAAGATCGGGTCGATGGCGATGCCCTGCAGGCCGTCGGCGCCGCCCGTGATGAAGCCGGCCTTGTTGGCGGCTTCGTTGAGCATGAAGACGATCGCGAGCGTCAGCATGAGCAGGGTCAGGCCGTGCGTCCGCAGGATGACGAGGCCGGAGACCAGGCCGACGATCGCGGCGACGATGCCGGCGGCGATCAGGCCGGAAATCGGCTCGTGCCAGCCCTGAACCGCCAATATGCCTGCCGTGTATGCGCCGACGCCGAAGAACGCCGCGTGGCCCAGCGTGATGATGCCCGCATATCCCAGGATCAGGTCGAGCGACAGCGCGAACAGAACCATGATGAAGATCTGGCTGCCGAGCGCCAGATAGCCCGGGAACAGGAAATAGGCGGCGACGGCGATCGCCCACGGCAGAAGCTCGATCGGGCGCAGCCGGTGACGCCTCACCAGCGCTTCGACGGCAGGCGCGTTCTTGAGGGACGATTTGCCGGACAGGATCATGCGGCCGACCTCAGGCGCGTCCGAACAGGCCCGCCGGGCGCCACAGGAGCAGCGCCATTGTCGCGGCGTAGATGAAGAAGGCGCCGATCTCCGGCACCAGATACTTGCAGGCCGTGTCGCCGATGCCGATCAGCAGCGCTGCGACGAACGGGCCGCGGACCGACCCGAGACCGCCCACGGAGACGACGATCAGGAAGTAGACGAGATGTTCGATGGCGTAGGTCGGATTTATGGCCAGGATCTCCGCGCCCAGACCGCCCCCCAGCGCGGCGAGCGCGCTTCCGAGCGCAAAGGTCAGCGTGAACAGCCGGCCGGTGTTGATGCCGAGCGACTGCGCCATCCGGCGATTGTCGACGGCGGCGCGGATGCGCGCGCCGAGATTCGTCCGCTCGATTCCCAGCCACAGGCCGAGAATGATCGCGATGCTGACGACGATCAGAAAGGCGCGGTAGGCCGGGAAGCTGCGCGTGCCCAGCTCGATCTGGCCCTGAAGCGCCTCGGGCATGGCGAAGCGCTGCGCGAACGGTCCCCAGACGAACTTCGCGGCAGCGATCGCCATGAAGATCAGGCCGATCGTAAACAGCACCTGTTCGAGCTCGCTCGCCGCGTAGAGACGCGCATAGAGCACGCGCTCGATCACGATGCTGGCAAGGCCGACGACGAGGCAGGCGACGAGGAGCGACAGGGCGAAGGGCACGCCGTAGTCGTTCATCAGCGTGACGGTGACGTACCCGCCCGCCATGGCGAACACGCCGTGCGCGAGATTCGCGAAACCCATGAGGCCCATCGTCACCGACAGGCCGACCGACACGATGTACAGGATCATCGCATAGGCCGTCCCGTGGAACAGGATGCTGACGATGGCGGCAATGACCGCGTCCATCACCGTCTCCTCGGTCCGGGGCGGTGTGGGGCGGCATCCGCTGCGTCACCGGACCCGGGCCGGCGCCGCGCTGATCCCTGTTTCGGCATGCGGAAGATCATGTGACGACAATTGTTCGTCGTAAACGCGGGGCCGCCGCGAGCGAGCGCGGCGGCCCCGTTCGCCACCACCGGTCAGGTCATTTCGGCGGGTTGAACTTCACCCACGGGTCCTCGACCATCGGGATCGTCTCGATCTCGATGTTCGCCAGCTTGCCGTTCACCCGCTCCAGCTTGCGCAGGTATTCGTTCTGGACGATGTCGCGCGTCTTGGGGTCGATCATCATCGGTCCGCGCGGACTCTCGTGCTTCCATCCCTTGAGCGCCTCCATCGCCCGGTCGGGATCCCACTTGCCGTTCTGTGCCTTGATGGCATGGAAGATCGCCGCCATCCCGTCATAGGCGCCGACGGCGAGGAAGCCCGGGACCGAGTCCTTGCCGTATTCCTTTTGCCAGGCCTCGACGAACGCCTTGTTGGCCGGGCGGTCGGCGGCGGCGGAGTAGTGATGTATGGTGGTGATGATGCCCTCGGGCAGCTCGTTCATGTTGGCGAGCTCGTCGTCCGGCGTCAGATCGCCGGGGCCGATCAGGCGGATGCCGGCTTCGGCCATGCCCAGATCGTTATAGGCCTTGACGATCGCCGTCGCCTGCTTGCCGGCCGGCACGAAGATGCACAGCACGTCCGGCTTGGCGTCCTTCACGCGCTGCAGGAACGGTGTGTAGTCCTGGGCGAACACCGGCATGCGGATCGATCCGATGATCTCGCGCCCGGCCTCAGTGAAGCCCTTGATGAACGACTGCTCGATGTCGTGACCCGGGGCGTAATCCGCGACCGCCGTGTAGCCGGTCTTGACGCCTTTCTGCGTCGCCGCCCACTGGCCCAGCGGATAGCCGGACTGCCACATCGTGAACGAGGTCCGGGCGATGTACGGCGACTGCCGCACGATCGCCGAGGTGCCGGCGTTCATGACGATCATCGGGACCTTGGCCTCGGTGGCGAGCGGCGCCGTGGCCATGGCGTTCGGCGTGTAGGTGAAGCCCGCCAGGACCTGGACCCGGTCGCGGGTGATGAGTTCCTGCGCCAGACGCTTGACGACGTCCGGCTTGGGGCCGGTCTCGTCGCGGCGAATAAGCTCGATCTTCGTTCCCGGCGGCAGCTCTTTCTCGTGCTGTTTCACGTAGAGCTGTACGGCCTTGTCCATCTGGTCGCCGAGCGACGCGCCCGGGCCCGACAGGGTGAACAGCAGGCCGATCTTGATCGTGTCGGCCTGGGCTGCCGTACCAGCCAGCGCCAGCGCCGCCGCGCCCAGCCATGCTTTGAGGTATTTCATCGACTACGCCTCCCTTCGCCAGTTTCGGTCGCCGCTGGCGACCGTTCGTCGCGTCTTGCGGTCCGCGTGCCCGTTCGGGCTTGTCTTGTCGTGGCCGAGCCTAATGAAAGATTGTTTGACCGTCAAACAATCGTCCCCGCCCGGCGACGACCGTTCCTCGAGGTCGAAGACCTTTGGTAAGGGTCATGAGCATCGGGCGGTCGTGAACGCGACATTCGCCGGCATGCCGGCGAATCGTTTCGTCGCCGGTCAAGATTTCACGATCGACAGCGGCCTTGCTGTCGAAAGAGGGCCGGGGGCGTGACCGGCCGATGCGTCAATCGGCGATCTGCCACGACCCGTCCGGCATCAGGCAGGCCGTTCCATAGACCTGCTGCGGCCGCCCGCCGATCGTGGCCGTGCGCTGATACTCGCGGCAGTAACGGCCGTCGGGCTGCGTGAAATCGCGGGTCGGCACCGCGTAGACATAGTGCTCGTCAGGCAACTGATAGATCGGGGCCGGCTCCCACACGACGATGGGCGGGCGCACGACATGGGCGTGCGGCGCGCGCTTGCACTTGTACTCCTCTTTGAACCCGTGCCGGCCGGCCTTGTACTCGTACTTGCAGCCGCCAACCCGGTACTCGTACGTGTGCGGCCGGTGATGATGATGGTGGTCGTGGGCGCGGGCGGGACCGGCGACGGCGATCAGCACGGCCACGGCGGGAAAGGCCATTCGGGAAAGCTTCATGGGCGACGTCGTCCTTGGCGGGCGGCGGGAGCGGGCCCGCCGCGTAAGAGGAAACGTGCAACCTTGGCGTTCTATTTCAGCGGCAGGACAGGAACTTTGCTGTGACAAAGGCGCCGGGCAATCACAGGGTCACCCGATTGCCCTGCCGAACGGCCGTCGGGACGCGTGTGCCCCGCAGCAAGCAGGACTTGGCCTGCCGCGCGATTGCGCCGGACCGCCGGGCCCGCTAAGGAAAGCCGACGGCCACACAACCGGGAGTTCTCCATGAAGTTCTTGAGTTTTGCCGTCGGCCGGCAGGCGAGCTACGGCGCGATCGTCGGCGAGGGCAAGGATGCCGGCGTCTATGATCTCGGCAAGCGGTTCGGCCGGAAGTATCCGACCTTGCGGGCCGCCATCCTCGAGGGGGCGCTCAAGGACCTGATGAAGGCCGCCCAGGGCCGGAAGGCGGATTACCGGCTGTCGAAGATCCGCTACCTCCCCGTCATCCCCGATGCGCGCAAGATCGTCTGCGTCGGGCTCAACTACCACGAGCACCGCGAGGAAACCGGCCGGCCGACGACGGCCAACCCGACGCTGTTCACCCGCTGGGCCGACACGCAGGTCGGCCACGAGCAGCCGATCATCAAGCCCAGGGAGTCGGCGATGCTCGATTGGGAGGGCGAGCTCGCCGTCATCATCGGCAGGTCCGGCCGCCGCATCCCGCGGCACAAGGCGATGGGCCATGTCGCCGGGTACTCGATCTACAACGACGTCAGCGTGCGTGACTGGCAGCGGCACACGAGCCAGTTCACCCCGGGCAAGAACTTCCCCGGCACCGGCCCCTTCGGTCCGTGGATGGTCACCGCCGACGAGCTCGAGGACATCGGCAGCCAGACACTGACGACGCGCGTCAACGGCGTCGTCAAGCAGCAGGCGACGATCGACATGATGATCTTCGACATCCCGGCGCTGATCACGTACATCTCGTCGTTCACGCCGCTGCACGCGGGCGACGTGATCGTCACCGGCACGCCCGGCGGCGTCGGCTACGCACGCAAGCCGCCGGAATTCATGAAGGTCGGCGACGTGTGCGAGATCGAGATCACCGGCATCGGCGTGCTGCGCAACAAGGTCAAGGAAGGCTGACGCATCTCCTGGGGCACGGACATCGACGTCCGGTCGGGTCCGGCCTTTATCGTTTGCCAGTCTTGCGCGCCGGGAGCATCGTTAATCCGGCAACGGGGAGGTGGCGATGGAACAGCGGTTGAGCCTGATCACGCTCGGCGTCGCCGACATCGCGCGAAGCCGCCGGTTCTACGAAGGGCTCGGTTGGACCGCGTCCCGCACGGGGGATGACTCGGTCGTCTTCTTCCAGCTCAACGGCATCGTATTGGCGCTCTATGGCCGGGAGGCGCTGGCTGCGGATGCGCATGTGGCCGACGATGGCAAGGGCTTCCGCGGGATCGCGCTGGCCTACAACGTGCGCCGCAGGGAAGAGGTCGATGACGTCCTCGCATCGGCGCAGCAGGCCGGCGGGCGGATCGTCAAGCCGGCCGGAGATGTCTTCTGGGGCGGTTATTTGGGTTATTTCGCCGACCCCGACGGCCATCTTTGGGAGGTCGCCTGGAATCCCGCATTCGCTCTCGACGATGCCGGCAATCTCCGGCTGCCGGCATAGGGCGCGTTTGCGGGCGCCCTCTTACGCGACATAGCGCAAAAGCTTCTCGCGGACATCCGCGGGGATCGGCTGCGCCTTGCCGGTCGACAGGTCGACCATCACGGACACGAGCTTGAGGCGGAACAGGGTCTCGCCTTCGGGGCGCGCCGCTTCGCCGCGCCAGACAAAGGACGTGCCGCCGATCTTCTCCAGCCAGAGTCGCAGCTCGAACGGCTCGCCGGCGTGGAGCGGCTTCTCGAACTCGCATGAGGTGTGGACCCACGGCGTGCCGACTCCGTGCCGGATCTGAAACTCGCGGAAGGACAGCCCGACCGCTTCGATCCATGCCGCCTCGATCGCCTGGATCGCGAAATCGATCGCGCGCGGCGCATAGATGGTGCCGGCCGGATCGGCCTCACCCCAGTTCAGCCGCCGCCGCTCGATGAACTTCCGTGCGGTCATGTGCCCCCCACAAGACGTGAATGCCCCGGCATAACGGCCGGCGTGCGCGGACGCAACGACGAAGCGTCGTTGTGATGGTGCGGGCGACCCGGTAAGGTCCCGCGTCCATGGAATCCGCCACGCGATCTTCCTCCACGAACTGGTCTGTCGTCCTGCTGCTGGTCGGTGCCGGCGTCGTCGTCGCCTTTCAGATCGGCAAGGCACCCGCAGCGCTGCCCATTCTTCGCGACGAACTTCACCTCAGCCTCGTCACGGCAGGCTGGGTCATTTCGATGTTCAACGTGATCGGGCTGATCACGGGCATGGCGATCGGCGTGCTCGCCGATCGGATCGGCCATCGGCGCATGGTCCTTGCGGGGCTCACGGTCGTGGCGCTTGCAAGCCTCGCGGGCGCCGCGGCGCAAGGGGCGGCGGCGCTACTCATCAGCCGCTTCCTCGAAGGCCTCGGGTTCGTCGTGGTCGTCATCGCGGCGCCCGGCCTGATCGTGCGGGCGGCGGCGCCCCAGGATCTCAAGCTCGCGTTCGGTGCCTGGGGCGCGTACATGCCGGCCGGCACGGCCACGATGATGGCGCTTTCGCCGCTTCTCCTGGCGCCGTTCGGCTGGCGCGGGCTGTGGGTTGCGAACGCGGTTCTGGTCGCCCTGTTCGCGGTGCTGCTGTCGCGCACGACGCGGGCCTACGCCGCAGCGCGGCGGACGGGGTCGTCCGCGTCGATGCTGGGCGACATGTGGCGGACCCTGACGTCGCCCGGCCCGCCGGTGCTCGCGCTTGCGTTCGCGAGCTACGCGCTGCAGTACCTCGTCGTCTTCGGTTTCCTGCCGACCATTCTGGTCGAAGAGGAAGGCCTGTCGCAGGCCGCGGCCGCCGCGCTGACGGCCATCGCCATCGCGGCCAATGTTCCGGGCAACCTCATGGGCGGAATGATCCTCCACCGCGGCGCGCCGCGCTGGGCGATGGTCGTGGTGGGGAGCGCGATCATGGGGCTTCTGGCGTTCGGCATCTACGCGCCGGCGTTTCCGCTCTGGCTTCGCTACGGGCTTGCCGTCGTCTTCTCGCTGTTGTGCGGCATGATCCCCTCGACGTTGCTGGGGGCGGCACCCGTCCATGCCCCAAGCCCGCATCTGGTCGCGACGACGAACGGCCTCATCATGCAGGGCTCCAATCTGGGCCAGGCGGTCGGACCGCCGGCGGCGGCGGCCCTGGCGGCTGCGGTCGGAAACTGGCACTGGTCGCCGGTCGTGCTCGTGACGGCCGCCTTGATCGGGATCGCGCTCGGCTTCGTACTGCGTGCGCTTGAGCGTCGCGCCGGCGGGCGCTAGGGTCTCGGATACTGGCATCCAGGGAACGCCGAATGACCTGGTCGGTCGTTGCCCGCGATCCTCGAACGAACGCCTTCGGCGTCGCGATCAGCACGCGGTTCTTCGCGGTCGGGGCGCTCTGTCCGCATGCATCGGGTGGCGTGGGCGCGCTTGCAACCCAGGCACTCGTGAATCCGACCTATGGACCGCGCGGCCTTCGACTGTTGCGGGAAGGCGTGCCTGCGGCCGAGGTCGTCGCCATCCTGATCGGCTCCGATCCGGGTCGTGCGCATCGCCAGCTGCATGTCGTCGACAGCGCAGGCCGCGTCGCCGTGCACACCGGGGACGAATGCATCGACTGGTGCGGCCATGTCGTCGGTGACGGCTTCTCCGTGGCCGGCAACATGCTCGCCGGCCCCCGGGTCGTCGCGGACACGGCCGCCGCCTATGCGGCCAATATCGATCAGCCGTTCGCCGAGCGCCTGATCCGCGCGCTCGAGGCCGGCGAGGCCGCGGGCGGCGACAAGCGCGGCAAGCAGTCGGCGGCGCTCGTCATCTATTCGACCGAGGAGTATCCGGAGCTCAGCCTCCGCGTCGACGATCACCCGGACCCGCTTCGCGAACTGCGCCGGCTTTACGCGAAAAGCCAGGAGCGGTTCGTTCATTTCATGAAATTCTTCGCCCGACGCGATTCGCCCGGCGGCGTCTTCGATCGTGCGGTCATCGAGGCGGAGATCGCCCGACACGCGCCGCCGGACCCGCGATGACGCCGCTTCTCGAGGTTCGGGATCTCAAGACCTACTTCGCCGGCGATGCCGGCGAGTTTCGTGCCGTCGACGGCGTGAGCTTCGCGCTCGCGCCCGGCCGCACGCTCGGCATCGTGGGCGAGTCCGGCTGCGGCAAGAGCGTGACGGCACTGTCGATCATGGGCCTCGTGCCGCAGCCGCCGGGCCGCATCGCCGGCGGCGAAATCGTCTTCGAGGGCGTCGATCTGCTGAAGCTCGATCGCGACGCCATGAGCGACCTCCGCGGCAACAAGCTGTCGATGATCTTTCAGGAGCCGATGACCTCGCTCAACCCGGCGTTCACCGTCGGCGACCAGATCGTCGAGGGCATCCGCCGCCATCGACGCATCGGTCGCGCCGAGGCACGGGCGCATGCGATCGAGATGCTGCGCCGGGTCCGCATTCCCTCGCCCGAGCGCCGCGTCGACGACTATCCGCACCGGCTTTCGGGCGGCATGCGCCAGCGCGTGATGATCGCGATGGCGCTCGCCTGCGATCCGAAGCTGCTGATCGCCGACGAGCCGACCACGGCGCTCGACGTCACGATCCAGGCCCAGATCCTGGACCTGATGCGCAAGCTGCGGGAAGAGATGGGCACGGCCATCATCCTCATCACCCACGATCTCGGCGTCGTCGCCGAACTCGCGCACGACGTCGTCGTCATGTATGCGGGCCGCATCGTCGAAAAGGCGCCGGTCGCGCGCGTGTTCGAGGAGCCGCAGCACCCGTACACGATCGGCCTGCTCGGCTCGATTCCGAAGCTGCACGTCGTCCAGGACCGGCTCGCCGCGATCGAGGGCACGGTGCCGAATCCGCTGTCGATGCCGATCGGATGCCGCTTCAGCCCGCGCTGCCCGTTCGCGACCGACCGATGCCGGCGCGAGGCGCCGCCGCTCGTCGAGGTGAAGCCGGATCACCATGCGGCCTGCTGGCGGGTGCCGCTCGAGGAGCACGTGCCGTGACGGCCCTGTCGCCGCAAACGCGCGATGCGATGCCGCTGCTCCGGGTGGAGGGCCTGATCAAGCATTTCCCCGCACGACGCGACCTGCTCGGGCGCGCGACGGCGTGGGTCAAGGCCGTCGACGGCATCAGTTTCGACATTCGCCAGGGCGAGACGCTGGGACTGGTCGGCGAGAGCGGATGCGGCAAGTCGACGACCGGGCGTCTTCTCCTGCGCCTCATCGAGCCGACCGCGGGCCGGGTCTGGTTCCGCGGACGCGACGTGTTCGCGCAGGACACGCGCGGCATGCGGGCGCTGCGGCGCGAGATGCAGATCATCTTCCAGGATCCGTATGCCTCGCTCAATCCCCGCATGACGGTCGGGCAGATCCTGGTGGAGCCGTTGGCGCTCCACGGGCTCGCGCGCGGCGCGGCCGCGAAGGCGCGTGTCGCCGAGCTGTTGCGCCTGGTCGGTCTCGCCGACTATCATGCCCAGCGCTATCCCCACGAATTCTCGGGCGGGCAGCGGCAGCGCATCGGCATTGCCCGCGCGCTCGCGGTCGAACCGCACCTCATCGTCTGTGACGAGCCGGTCTCCGCGCTCGACGTCTCCATCCAGGCCCAGGTCGTGAATCTTCTCATGGACCTGCAGGCGCGTTTCGGCCTGAGCTACGTGTTCATCGCGCACGATCTCGCGGTGGTGAAACACATCGCGACGCGCGTCGCGGTCATGTATCTCGGCAAGATTGTCGAGATCGCGGACAAGGCGGCGCTGTTCCGTCAGCCGCGGCATCCCTATACGCAGGCGCTGCTGTCGGCGATCCCGGTGCCGGACACAGGCGTCCGGCGCCAGCGCACCCTTCTTCAGGGCGACGTTCCCAGCCCCATCGATCCGCCGCCGGGATGCCGGTTCCATACGCGCTGTCCCTACGCCCAGCCGCGGTGCCGGACCGAGGAGCCGGCCCTCGTTCCCGACGCCTCGGGCCATGCGACGGCCTGCCATTTCTGGCCGGAAATCGCGCGACCGGCGGACGTGGTGCCGGCCGGCACGGGGGCCGGGGCGGCGCGGCTGCGCCGCCTGCAGTCCTTCTTCCGGCAACCGCGGTCGGAGGCCAAGGGGGCGGCGCTTGGCGCGCCATCGCCGGCGGTGTCTAATGTTCCGGAATAACCGGACGGGATCCGGGTAAATCGGATTCGGAGTCGCCTTGAACAGGGGAGAATCAGGAATGCGAAAGCTCAAGGGATTGATGCTCGCCGCGGCCATCGGCATGGCCGCGGGTGCTGCGTCGGCGCAGACGCTCCGCATCGGGCTCGCCGAGGACCCCGACATCCTCGATCCGACGCTCGCGCGCACCTTCGTCGGGCGCATCGTCTTCGCGGGCCTGTGCGACAAGCTGTTCGACCTCGACGAGAACCTGAACATCGTTCCGCAGCTTGCGACCGCTTATGAATGGGCCGGCGACAGCAAGTCGCTGCTCATCAAGCTGCGCCAGGGCGTGACCTTTCACGACGGCGAAAAGTTCAATGCCGAGGCCGTCAAGTTCAACATCGAGCGGCACAAGACGATGCCCGGCTCGAACCGGCGGGGCGAGCTGGCGCCGGTGACGAGCGTCGACGTCGTCGACGAATATACCGTCCGGCTCAATCTTTCGGCCCCGTTCTCGCCGCTGCTCGCCATGCTGACCGACCGGGCGGGCATGATGGTGTCGCCCAAGGCGGCCAAGGCCGCCGGTCAGAACTTCGGCGCAGCGCCGGTCTGCTCGGGTCCGTTCAAGTTCGTCGAGCGCATCGCGCAGGACCGCATCACGCTCGAGCGCTACGAGAATTACTGGAACAAGGACCAGATCCATTTCGACCGGATCGTCTATGTGCCGATCACGGATGCGACGGTCCGCCTCGCCAATCTCCGCTCGGGCCAGCTCGACTTCATCGAACGCGTCGCGGCGTCGGACATTCCGGGGCTCCGGTCGGACAGCCGCTTCAAGATCTCGAAGATCGTCGAGATCGGCTACCAGGGCATCACGATCAACCTGAACAAGAGCGAGCTTGCGCAAAAGAACCCGCTGGGCCGGGACCCGCGCGTCCGCGAGGCGTTCGAGCTGTCGCTCGATCGCGACGCCATCGTGCAGGTTGTGATGGAGGGCGAATCGCAGCCGGGGAACCAGTGGGTGCCGCCCGGCAATCCGTTCTACGCGAAGAACGTCCCGATCCCGAAGCGGGACGTGGCGAAGGCCAAGGCGCTCCTGAAGGAGGCGGGCGTCACCAACCCCAGCTTC
Organism: Alphaproteobacteria bacterium; assembly: GCA_036381615.1. GTDB lineage: Bacteria > Pseudomonadota > Alphaproteobacteria > CACIAM-22H2 > CACIAM-22H2 > CALANV01. The sequence goes on along the minus strand of DASVCL010000033.1, from coordinate 2,242 downwards.
ACCCTGATGACGCCGACCAACACGGACCAGCAGAAGATCGCGCAGGTCGTTCAGGCCATGGCGGCGGAAGCCGGGTTCGACGTCAAGATCCAGTCGACGGAGTTCGCGACGTCGCTCAACCTCGCCGACAAGGGGCAGTTCGAGGCCTATGTGCTGGCATGGAGCGGGCGCGCTGATCCGGACGGGAACCTGCACGCATTCCTGCACACCAACGCGCCGCTCAACTATGCCGGCTATTCCAAGCCGGAAGTCGACGCCCTCATCAATCAGGCGCGCTCGACGCTCGACGTCGAGGCGCGGAAGAAGATCTACGAACAGGTCGCGGCCCAGGTCTCGAAGGACCGTCCGATCATCTATCTCTATCATCGCTACTGGCTGTGGGCGTACACGAACAAGCTCAGCGGCCTGCGTACGGTCCCCGACGGGATGATCCGCATCCAGGGCCTGAAGATGGGCTGATCCGAACATGATGGCCCGGCGGCGCGGTCCGAAACCGTGCCGCCGGCCCCGACGGCGGCCGCGATGTTCACTTATCTCGTTCAGCGTCTCGCCACGATCGTCCCGACGCTGGTCTTCGTCTCGATGCTGATCTTCGGGCTGCAGCAGCTGCTGCCCGGAGATCCCGCCATCATCCTGGCCGGCGAGGAGCGCGATCCCAATGTCGTCGCCTATCTCCGGGCCAAGCTTCACCTCGATGAGCCGCTGCCGGTCCGCTATCTCTACTGGGTCGGCGGGGTGCTGCAGGGCGACCTCGGCGAATCCCTGCGGATCCAGCGGCCGGTGCTCGACCTGATCCTCGAGAAGCTGCCGGTGACGATTCAGCTTGCCTCGATGGCGATCGTCATTGCGCTCGTCATCGGCGTCACCGCGGGCGTCGTCTCCGCGGTCAAGAAGGACACGATCTGGGACTATGCCGCGAACGTGATCGCGCTGTGGGGACTGTCGACGCCGAACTTCTGGCTCGGGATCATGCTGATCCTGCTGTTCTCGGTGTCGCTCGGCTGGCTGCCGGCCTCCGGCTACGTTCCGCCGTCGGAAGACCTCGGTGCCAATCTCGCCGCCATGATCATGCCCGCGTTCGTGCTGGGCAACGCCATCGCCGCGGTGCTGATGCGGCATACCCGCAGCGCGATGCTGCAGGTCCTGAGCGCCGACTATGTGCGTACGGCGCGCGCAAAGGGCCTTGCCGAACGCGTGGTCATCCTCAAGCATGCGCTGCGCAATGCGCTCGTTCCCGTCATCACGCTGGGGGCGCTGGAGTTCGGCACGCTGCTTTCGGGCGCCGTGCTGACGGAGCAGGTATTCACCATCCCGGGCTTCGGAAAGCTCATCGTCGACGCGGTGTTCAATCGCGACTACGCCGTGGTCCAGGGCGTGGTGCTGTTCACGGCGACGGCATACATCACGCTGAACCTGCTCGCCGACCTCGCGTATTTCCTGGTCAATCCGCGCCTCAGGGGGTGAACGGCATGGCGACCGCCGCGACCGATGTTCTGACCGACGCCCCCCGCGAGCTGAGCCCCGCCCGGCGCGCGCTCAGACGCCTTGTGCGCCGGCGCGGGGCGATGTTCGGCCTCGCGGTGATCGTGTTCTTCGTGGCGATCGCCGTCCTCGCGCCCTATATCGCGCCGCACGATCCGCTGAAGACCAGTTGGCTCGCCGTGCGCAAGCCGCCGAGTGCAACCTATCTCTTCGGCACCGATGAGATCGGCCGGGACGTGCTGTCCCGCGTCATCTGGGGCGCCCGCGCCTCGCTTTTGGCCGGGGTCGTGTCGGTATGCATCTCCCTGTCCCTGGGCGTGCCGATCGGCATGCTCGCAGGCTATCTCGGCCGGTGGCCGGATGCGCTCATCTCGCGCCTCACCGATGCGATGCTGGCCTGCCCGTTCCTCATCCTGGCGATCGCGCTCGCGGCATTCCTCGGGCCCAGCCTCACCAACGCGATGATCGCCATCGGCATCTCCGCGACGCCGGTCTTCATCCGCCTGACGCGCGGGCTCGTGCTGTCGACCAAGGTCGAGGACTATGTCGAAGCCGCGCGCGCCATCGGCAATCCGCCCTTGCGCATCGCCTTCCGGCACATCCTGCCGAACATCGTCGCGCCGTTGATGGTACAGGCGACGCTGGCGATGGCCGCCGCGATCATCGCCGAGGCCAGCCTGTCGTTCCTGGGCCTGGGCCAGCAGCCGCCGGCGCCGAGCTGGGGCAGCATGCTGAACACGGCGAAGAACTACATCGACAA
>DASVCL010000032.1:0-60463 GCA_036381615.1 Alphaproteobacteria bacterium | reverse complement strand
GATCTGGGGCGGCGGTGGCGGCGCGGTGTCGAAGGAAGCCGTCACTCGCACTGGCCTCGATCCGCACAGCGGCCGTATGCGCCAGATCCTGGCGTTGGCGCGCGAAATCGACAGCTTTCCACGTCATCTTTCCCAGCATGTCGGCGGCTTCGTCATCACGCGCAGCCGGCTCGACGAGGTGATGCCGATCGGCAATGCTGCGATGGACGACCGCACCTTCGTCGAGTGGGACAAGGACGATCTCGACGCGCTGGGTATTCTCAAGATCGACGTGCTCGGACTTGGCATGCTGTCGTGCCTACGCAAGGCGCTCGATCTGGTCGACGGGCATTACGGCGAGCGATGGACGCTTGCCTCCATCCCGCCCGAAGACTCTGCCGTCTACAACATGCTCGGCCGCGCGGATTCACTCGGCGTGTTCCAGGTGGAAAGCCGCGCGCAGATGACGATGCTGCCGCGCCTGAAGCCGAAGAGTTTTTACGACCTGGTGATCGAGGTTGCGATCGTGCGGCCGGGGCCGATCCAGGGCGACATGGTGCATCCCTATCTGCGCCGCCGCGAGGGGAAGGAGCCGGTCGAGTACCCGAGCGAGGCGCTGCGCGGCGTGCTCGGGAAGACGCTGGGCGTGCCACTGTTCCAGGAACAGGCCATGCAGATCGCGATGGTCGCCGCCGGCTTCACGGCCGACGAGGCGGACCAGCTCCGCCGCTCGATGGCGACGTTCAAGCGCAACGGCGACATTCCGAAGTTCCGCACGAAGATGATCGAAGGCATGGTCGCGAACGGCTACGACCGCGATTTCGCGACGCGCTGCTTCAGCCAGATCGAAGGATTCGGCACTTACGGGTTCCCCGAATCCCATGCCGCGAGCTTCGCCAGGCTCGTCTACGTCTCGGCCTGGCTCAAGTGCCATTATCCGGCGGCGTTCGCCTGCGCGCTGCTGAACAGCCAGCCCATGGGCTTCTACGCACCGGCGCAGATCGTGCGCGATGCCCGCGAGCACGGCGTCGAGGTGCGCCCCGTCGACGTCAACCACAGCGAATGGGACTGCACGCTGGAGCCGGGCGCCGACGGCGCCTTCGCGCTTCGCCTCGGCTTCCGCCAGATCAAGGGTTTCGCCGAAGCCGATGCCCGGCGGCTCGTGGATGCCCGCGGCGACGGCTATGCCGGGCCGCTCGACCTCGCGCGGCGGACCGGCCTCGCCCCCGCTGCGATCGCGCGCCTGGCGCGGGCCGATGCCTTCACCTCGCTCGGTCTCCGCCGCCGCCCCGCCCAGTGGGCGGCACGGGCGGTGCCGCCGCCATCACCGCCGCTCCTCGCGGCCGCGTCGCGACCGGACGACATGGCCGGGACAGACGACATGGCCGGGACAGAGGTGCGGCTTCCCGCCGTGTCGCTAGGCGAGGAGATCATCGAGGACTATGAGACGCTGTTCCTGTCGCTCAAGGCGCATCCCCTCGCCGTTCTGCGCGCGGAGCTCGCCGCGAACGGAGCGAGGCCCGCGCGCGACCTTGCAACCTGCGCGCCCGGCGAACGGTTGCGGATCGCGGGCCTGATCATCATCCGCCAACGCCCGGGAACGGCGAACGGCGTCATCTTCATCACCATCGAGGACGAGACCGGTGTCGCCAACCTGGTGGTCTGGCCCGATGTGTTCGAGCGGTATCGCCGGACGGTGCTGGGGGCCAGGCTGCTGTGCGTCGACGGCAAGGTTCAGCGCGAAGGCGACGTGATCCACGTCGTCGCGCAGCGGCTCGCCGACTGGTCCGACCGGCTGCACAGCCTGAGCCAGACGGACTCCTCGCGTTCCGGCATCGATACCCGTGCCGGCGAGGGAGGCAGCGCGCTTCCCCTTCCTTTCACCTCGCGCGACTTCCGCTGACCGGGGCCCGCTGCTCTGTCCAGCCGGCCGATGCCCGCGGCCACGAATCCGCCCGATCCCGGGGCACCCGGCCCTGGGCGCGCATGCCCCGACATCCGTGCGAAAGCTTGGCTTAACCAAACCGCCGAGCTTAACCAAACCGCACGCCAACTACCCGCGCGGCATGACTGCCTTACCGAAAGTCCGGTAGTTTTAAGCCCGGCGCAAATCTAGCTTTCTTCAACTTGCCCCTCTAAGGTTCCATATACTTCGCCACATGCCTATTACGCCCACGCCGTCTACCCCCGAAGCCGATCCGCGCCGCTGGCTCAAAGCCCTTCGGCTCGGCTTCCGCCGCCTTTGTCCGCGCTGCGGCCGCGGCAACATGTTCGCCAGATACCTGAAGGTCGAGCCCCTCTGCGCCGACTGCGGTCTCGCCTTGTCGAGCTACCGTTCCGACGATGCGCCGCCCTATTTCACCATCCTGCTCGTCGGACACGTGGTCGTGCCGGCGATGCTCATGCTCGAACAGTTGGTTCACCCACCCGAATGGGTGCACGCCGTGCTGTGGCTGCCGCTGACGCTCGCCATGACCTTGCTGCTGCTGCCGCGCATCAAGGGAGCGCTCATCGGCTGGCAGTGGGCTGCCGCCGTCAAGGGATGATGCCAAGTCTGTCGTCGCTCTTCCGCGCCACCCGCCGCGCCGCGCCGGCCCGGACGAGCGGCCGTGCGCTGGCCGTCGCGGTATTCCTGGTCCTGTCCGCCTGCGCCGGTCACCGCGAGACCGCCCAGACCGCACCGTCCGACGTCAGCCTGCCGCCGGTCGCAACCCGCATCTTCACCGTGGCGTACGACCAGATCAACGAGCGCTACGTCAAGCCCGTCTCCCTCCCGGTCCTGACGAATGCGGGCTTACGCAACCTCAAGAAGCTCGACGCCGACTTCGATGTGCGGCCCTACGGCAACAAGCTGGAGCTGTGGGAAGGCGACAGGTTGATCGGCGCGCTCGACCTGCCGGCGCGCGAGGACGATCCCCGGCGCTGGGCCATGCTGACGGTCGCGGCGCTGGATACCGGCCGCGCCCATTCCCCGGCCCTTCGCAGCGCGACGCCAGAGGCGCTCTATCAGGCCGTGCTCGAAGGCGCGCTGTCGCAGCTCGACCCGTATTCGCGTTACGCGAGCCAGGAGGCGGCGCGCGAGAGCCGCGCGAACCGCGACGGCTTCGGCGGCATCGGCATCACCATCGACTCGCACAACGGCGGCATCCGGATCGCCAACGTGCTGAGCGGCTCGCCCGCGGCCCGCGGCGGCCTGCGCGTCGACGACGAAATCACCCACATCGACAACGCCCCGACCACGGAACTGGAGCCGCGCGACATCGTGCGCCGCCTGCGCGGCCCGATCGGCAAGCCGGTCGACGTCACCGTCCTGCGCCCCGGCCAGGTACGGCCTCTTACCGTGACGCTTACGCGTGCGCTCATCGTCGTTCCGACGGTCACGTACCGGCGCGAAGGCAACGTCGCCTATATCCGGGTGTCCGGCTTCAATCACCGCACGACCGACGCGCTGTCCAGCCAGATCAAGACGGCCATTGCCGAGATCGGCCCGGATCTGGCCGGAATCATCCTCGACCTGCGCGGCAATCTCGGCGGATTGCTCGATCAGGCGATCTCGGTGGCCGACCTCTTCCTTCCCGGCGGACAGATCGTGTCGACCCGCGGCCGTCATCGCGCGAGCGCGCAGTCGAGCGATGCCGGCCCCGGCGACATCGGCGAGAACATCCCGCTCGTCGTGCTGGTCAACGGCAGTTCCGCATCGGCGTCCGAGATCGTCGCCGCCGCCCTGCAGGACAACAGCCGGGCGGTGGTCGTCGGGTCGACCTCGTTCGGCAAAGGCTCGGTGCAGACCGTCATCGCGCTGCCGAACGACGGCGAACTCGTGCTGACCTGGGCGCGCTTCCATGCGCCCTCGGGCTATCCGCTGCAGGACCTCGGCGTCCTGCCGGCCGTGTGCACGAGCGGCGAGGCGACGAACGCCGGCGAGATCGTCGAGCGCGTGCGCCTGGGCCGGGTGACCCCGCCCGCCATGATGGCGCGCTGGCGGGCGGCCAATCATGACGACCTCGAGGGCCTCAAGCGGCTTCGCGAAACGTGCGCGCCGGAGAACCGGGAGCGCGACATCGACCTCGAGGTGGCGCGACGGCTGCTTGGCGACCGGACGCTCTATACCCGCACCCTCCAGTCCGTTCAGCTCGCGGCGAAAGCGCGTTAGGTCAAGCACTTGACAGGAGAAACGGCGCCTGTATGTTCGCGCCCCTGATCCCCTAGAGGCATGCCATGGCGAAATCCAAACCTATGCTGATCAAGATGGTCAGCACGGCCGAGACGGGCTACTTCTACGTCACCAAGAAGAATCCGCGGAAGAACACGGAAAAGCTCGAGCTGCGCAAGTACGACCCGGTCGCGCGCAAGCACGTCGCGTTCAAGGAAGCCAAGATCAAGTAACGGTCACGAGTTCGCCGCCGCCGTGGGCGGCGACAGATCGTCGGCGGTCGCAACCCGGTTGCGACCGCTTCGCTTTGCCAGATACATGGCCGCATCGGCGATCCGGAGCAGGTCGTCCGCCGTTTCCACGGCCGGGCCGGTCGCGGCCGCGCCGATGCTGACCGTAACCTGAACCTCGCCCCCGCTGCCCGACAGCACGATGGGGCCGCCGGCGACCTTCCGGCGCAGCCGTTCGGCGACGTTATTCGCGATCTCCTGGGTCGTCTCGGGCATGATGACGACGAATTCCTCGCCCCCCCAGCGGGCAACGGTATCGAAGCCGCGCACATTGCCCGACAGCCGGCTGGCGACGGCGCGCAGCACCTCGTCGCCGGCCACGTGGCCGTAGGTGTCGTTGATGCGCTTGAAATTGTCGATATCGACCAGCAGCAGGCCGATCGAGCGCCTGCCGGCGCGCGCCTGCTCGATCTGCGCCGCGAGATGGCTGGTCGCGTAACGGCGGTTGTACAGACCGGTCACCGGGTCGATCAGCGCGAGCGACATACTGCGTTCGTAGTTCGCCCGCAGCTTTTCCTGATACCGGCGGCGGCGCACCTGGGTGCGCACGCGGGCGATGAGCTCGTTCCGGTCGACCGGCCGCGCGAGATAATCGTTCACGCCCAGATCGAGGGCACGCGCCAGCCGCTCGTGGTCGCCGTCCTCGACCAGCGCGAGGATCGGCACGTGGCGCGTCCTGTCCTGCGAGCGTAGCGCGGCGCACAGCCTGAGCCCGTCGGTATGCCGCATGAGCAGGCTGACGACGATCAGGTCGAAGCTGGCGTCGGCGCGCTCGAGCACCGCCGCCCCGTCGGCAACGATTTCGACCGTGTGCCGGTCCACCGCAAGCGCGCGCGCGATCCGCTCGGCCATCGGCGCGCTCTCCTCGATCACCAGAATGCGGGCCTCCTCCGCCGTTTCGTCGGCCGGGTCGGTGGACCCGGTCATGCCGAACTGCGCCCCGGTCGACTGCCGCAGGCGCCATTCGTCGGCGAGCAGCTTGAGGCGAACGAGCGAGCGGATGCGCGCATAGAGCGCGACGTCATTGACCGGTTTCGTCAGGAAATCGTCCGCGCCGGCCTCGAGCCCGCGCACGCGATCCTCGACGTCCGAAAGCGCGGTCACCATGACGACCGGGACATGACGCGTGCGCGGGTCGGCTTTCAGGCGGCGGCAGACCTCGAACCCGTCCATGCCCGGCATCATGACGTCGAGCAGCACGATGTCGGGCGGATTCGACGTCGCGCTTTCGATCGCCTCAGGACCGCTGAACGCGGTCACGACATTGAAATATTCGGCGGTGAGCCGCGCCTCGAGCAGCTTCACGTTCGGCAACAGATCGTCGACGACAAGGACGCGTGCCGACATTACAAACGCTCGCGCACCGGCGGATCAGTTGAGGAAACGCTCGACGGTCTCGAGGAACTTCGTGACCGAGATCGGCTTGGCGATGTAGGCCTCGCAGCCGCCCTGGCGGATCTTCTCCTCGTCGCCCTTCATTGCGAACGCGGTCACCGCGATGATGGGGATCGAGCGCAGCTCGGGATCCTCCTTGAGCCACTTCGTCACTTCGAGCCCGGAGATCTCGGGCAGCTGGATATCCATGAGAATCAGGTCGGGGCGGTGCTCCCGCGCGATCCGCATCGCGTCGAGACCGTCCTTCGTCTGAAGCGTCCCGTATCCGTGCGCCTCGAGCAGGTCGTGGAACAGCTTCATGTTCAGGTCGTTGTCCTCAACGATCAGGACGGTCTTCGGCATTACTCCACCTTTTGCCCCTTACGGCCGCTTCTTCTGCACCCCGACCGGTGGCTCTATCACAAGATGCGTCATCTTTCAGCCTGGCGTCGACGACGGGGCGGGACGTCGTCGCCTTCTGGTGCCGGCCACGACACTGACAAGCTAACGGCATTTTGCGTTAATATTCGGTAACCAGAACGAGAAAGTCGAATCGTATACGGAGCGTTAGCGTTGCGCATCGGCGTTGATCTCGGCGGCACCAAGATCGAGGCCGTCGCGCTGGCCGGCGACGGCCGCGAGCTGGCCCGGCGGCGCATTCCGACGCCGGAGGGTCCCTATGAGGACACGATCGCGGCGATCGTCGGCCTGGTGGACGAGATCGAGCGGCTGCTGGGGGCGCGCGGCACCGTCGGCGTCGGCATTCCCGGCGCCATTTCCCCGGCCACAGGCCTGGTCAAGAACGCCAACTCGATTCGGCTGATCGGCCATCCCCTCGACAAGGACCTGGCCCAGGCGCTCGGCCGGCCGGTCCGGCTCGCCAACGATGCCGACTGCTTCGCGCTGTCGGAAGCCGCCGACGGCGCCGGGGCCGGCGCCCGCGGCGTTTTCGGCGTCATCCTAGGGACGGGCGTGGGCGGCGGTCTGGTCCACGGCGGGCGGCTGATCGAAGGCCCCAACCGGATTGCCGGCGAGTGGGGCCACAATCCCCTTCCCTGGCCGCGCGTCTGGCCCCACGGCGACGAGCGTCCGGGACCGAGCTGCTATTGCGGCCGGCATGGCTGTATCGAAACGTTCCTGTCCGGCCCCGGCTTCGCCAGGGATCACGCGACCGCAACCGGACAGGTCATGAAGCCCGAAGCGATCGTCGCCGCGGCCGAGGGCGGCGATGCGGGGGCCGCCGCCTCGCTCGACCGCTATATCGACCGGTTGGCCCGCGCGCTCGCGACGATCATCAACGTCTTCGATCCGGACGTCATCGTGCTCGGCGGCGGCATGTCGACGATCCGCCGGCTCTACGACGAGGTACCGCGCCGCTGGAACGACTGGGTCTTCTCCGACCGGGTCGACACCAGGCTCGTGCCGCCCAGGCACGGCCCGTCGAGCGGCGTGCGCGGCGCCGCCTGGCTGTGGCCCGCCGACGCGGCCGACGAATGAGAAACGCCCCGGATCCGGCTAGATCCGGGGCGTTTTTACGGGAGGATCCCGCCGTTACTTCACCCGCACGTAACGCAGCGGGAAGTAGTTGTCGGCGAGCTGGACCACTTCGACGTTGTCCCGGACCGCCCAGACGACGAACTGCTGGTGCAGCGGGATGTGGCCGACCTCCTCGTGGTGGATGCGCAGGCCCTCGCTGATCAGCTCGTTGCGCTTCTTGTCGTCCACTTCCGAGGCGATCGCTTCCGTGATCTCGTCGATGCGCTTGTTGGAGTAGCGGCCGAGATTGAACTGGCCCTGCTTGCCCTCGCGCGTCGCCATGAGGTTGAAGAATACGTTGTGGGCGTCATAGGTCGAGGGCGCCCAGCCCAGCATGTAGAAGCTGGTGTTGAGCCCCAGGATCTCGGCGAAGTACTTGGCGCGGGTCTGGGCATTGAGCTCCACCTTCACGCCGATGCGCGCCAGCATCGCCGCGACCGCCTGGCAGATCGCCTCGTCGTTGACGTAGCGGTCGTTCGGGCAGTCCATGCCGACGGTGAAACCGTCGGGATAGCCGGCCTCGGCCAGCAGCTTCTTCGCGGCCGCCGGATCGTACGGATGGCGCTTGTTCACCGACTCGTCATACCCGCGGATCATCGTGCCGAGGAGCAGCGCCGTCGGCAGCGACTGGCCGCGCATGACGCGGGTCTTGATCGCTTCCATATCGATGGCCTGGTAGAAGGCCTTGCGCACCCGCACGTCCTTGAACGGGTTCTTGCCCTTGACGTTCGACTTGAGCAGCTCGTCCCGGTACTGGTCGAAGCCCAGGAAGACGACGCGGGTCTCGGGCTTCTGCAGAATGCGGACGCCCGCCGTCTGGCCGATGCGCTGCGTATCCTGCGGCGGCACCGTATAAATCATGTCGACCTGCCCCGAAAGCAGCGCCGCGACGCGCGTGGCGTCATTCGCGATCACGTCGAATTCGACCTCGGTCAGATTGTGCTTCGGCTTGTCCCACCAGTTGGGATTGGGCTTGAGGATGGTGCGGCGATCCGGCTCGCGGGAGACCAGCATGAACGGCCCCGTGCCGTTGGCGTTGCGGGTCGCGAAATTCTCTTCCCGCTTGGTCAGGTCGGCCGAGCGGACGGCGTTGTTCTTCTCCGCCCAGGCCTTCGACATGATGTAGAGGTCGGTGATCTCCTCGATCAGGATCGGGTTCGGCGCGCTGGTGATGATGTCGACGGTCAGGTCATCGACCTTCCGCACCTCCTTCACCGACGCAACCTTGGTGCCGACGTTCGATCCCGGCGCCTGCGCACGTTGGATCGAGAACACGACGTCATCGGCCGTGAACGGCGTTCCGTCGTGGAACTTGACGTTGGGCCGCAGCTTGAAACGCCACGTCTCGGGATTCGGATTGGACCAGCTGACGGCGAGCGCCGGCTCGACCTTGAGGTTCTCGTCCCGGCGCGCCAGCGGCTCGTAGATGTTGCCGAGGAACGAGAGCAAGAACGTCTCGTTGCGCGCATACGGGTCCATCGAGTTGACGTCGCCGTCGTTCGCCCAACGGAACGTCTTCGCTTCCGCCGTCGCCGACATCGCGAGCGTAACGGCAGCCGCCAGGGCCATCAGCCTGATCTTCGCGCGCATATTCTCCCCTTTTACCGTAGAAGTTGTATCCCGGATTGCCCGAAATTCGTCACAGCATGCCGCAAACAGGGCTCAAGGCTCAAGCCTTCGCGCGGGGACGAGGCGGCCCGCACCGGTGCCGCGGGCCGAGGCCGGCGCGGGCCGGGTCGCCCCGTCTCAGCGGGCGTCGACCTGGCGGTGGGCGAAGCGGGCGCGGGCGACGGGGTCCAGGCTGACCTTGAGATGGGTGGAGAGCCCCTCGTCGGCGCGTTCCAGAACCTCGCCGTGCTGATAGAGCCAGGCGATCGCGGCCCCGTCACGTGCATCGAGCGTCACGTCGACGATTTCGCGGCAACCGGCCAGCCGCTCGTCGAGCGCCCGCAGCAGGGCCGGCAGCCCCTCGCCGGTTACGGCGGACACGGGGATCACATCGGTGCCGCGCGCGGCCTGATTGCGCACGACCTCGCGCTGCTCGGGCGGCAGGACGTCGATCTTGTTGAGGACCTCGATGATGCCGCGGTCCACCGCCTCGCCCAGGCCGAGCTCCCGCAGCACCTGATGAACGTCGTCGCGCTGCGCGTCAGCCTCGGGGTGCGAGATGTCGCGCACATGCACGATGACGTCGGCGGCCCGTACCTCTTCAAGCGTCGCGCGAAAGGCCGCGACGAGGTCGGTGGGCAGGTCGGAGATGAAGCCGACCGTGTCGGACAGGATCACCTTGCGCCCGGAGGGCAAGGCGAGCGCCCGCATCGTCGGGTCGAGCGTCGCAAACAGCATGTCGGCCGCAAGGACGTCACCCCGCACCAGGCGGTTGAACAGCGTGGATTTGCCGGCGTTGGTGTAGCCGACGAGGGCGACGACGGGATACGGCACCCGCGCCCGCGCCTTGCGATGCAAGGCACGCGTCCGCTTCACGCCCTCGAGCTCCCGCTGCAGCTTCGCGATGCGGTCGGCGATGATCCGGCGGTCGGACTCGAGCTGGGTTTCACCCGGCCCGGCCAGGAAGCCGAAGCCGCCGCGCTGCCGTTCCAGGTGGGTCCAGGTGCGGACCAGCCGGCTGCGCTGATAGGTCAGCGAGGCAAGCTCGACCTGAAGGCGGCCCTCGGCCGTGCGCGCCCGCTCCCCGAAGATCTCGAGGATCAGGCCGGTCCGGTCGATCACCTTGCATTTCCACGCCCGCTCGAGGTTGCGCTGCTGAATCGGCGACAGCGCCCCGTCGACGACGGCGATGCCGATCGCCTCAGCTTCCACGAGCGCGCGGAACCGCTCGACCGCGCCCTGGCCGAAGAGCGTCGCCGGGCGGAACTCCGCCAGGCGCACTACTTCGGCCTGCATAACCGTCAGGCTGATCGCTTCGGCAAGGCCGACGGCCTCCTTGAGCCGCGCCTCCGGGCTGCGCGGACCGGGCCGCGCCGTCCGCAGGACCGGATGAAGAATCAGCGCGCGACCGCTGCCGCGCCGGTCAGCCTGCCCGACACCGTTCCGCAGGGTGGTTGACGCGTCGTTCAAGTCAGCTATCGGCTCCGTTCTTGTCGCCCTCGAACAGGGAGATCGGCGCGGTGGGCATCACCGTCGAGATGGCGTGCTTGTAGACGAGCTGCGAGTGGCCGTCACGACGCAGCAGTACCGAGAAATTGTCGAACCACGTGATGATCCCCTGCAGCTTGACGCCGTTGACGAGAAAGATCGTCACGGGCGTCTTGTTCTTGCGGATGTGGTTCAGGAAGACGTCTTGGACGTTCTGGGATTTCTCGGCCGTCATTGCATGTGTCCTTTATCTTCGAAGCCCTTATTGGAGCCGTATTTGAGGCTCGGGATCGGCCGGTTGACCCGGACATCGATCACGAACAGACCCAAGTCTAACATTGCTCATAGATAAGCTGTTCCAGGAGAATTTACAGGGCTGCCAAGCGTTCCAGTCCGCCCCCCTTTCGGAATCCGACTTAAGGCTACAAAAAATCTTCCCGCGATTTCAGGGTCTTGCGCCCCATAATTGGAATCGGCGCTAAAGGTCCCGGCGGCCGCGTCGCACGACCGGCCGGCACCGGCATGCCGCGGGCGGAAGCTGGGGTTCGACCGCCTCAGGCCGCCGCCGATCGCGAGCGATGCGGTGGCACCTCGCCCGCCATGTAGCGCTGATAGCGCTCGCGCAGGGCAAGCGTAAGGTTGCCGGGATGGCCGTTGGCGATGACCTGATCGTCGATACGGGTCACCGGCATCACGTACGACGTCGTCGAGGTGAGGAAGGCCTCGCGGGCCGCCTTCGCCTCGGCGACCGAGAACGGCCGCTCGACGACCTCGAGCCCGGCCTCGCGGGCGAGATCGACCACCGCCGCGCGGGTGATACCGGCCAGAATCGCATTCTCGATCGAGCGCGTGACCAGCTTGCCGTCCGGCGTGACGATCCAGGCGTTGGTCGAGCTGCCCTCCGTCACCATGCCGTTGCGGTCGACCAGCCATGCTTCGTAGGCGCCGGCCTCCTTGGCCTGCTGCTTGGCCAGCACGTTCGGCAGCAGCGAAACCGACTTGATGTCGCAGCGCTGCCACCGGATGTCGGGCAGGGTGACGACGGATACCCCCTCCTCGACGAGCTTCGCCGGTTGCGGCCGGCTGCGACGGGCCGTCATCACGACCTGGGTGCGCGACGCCGCCGGGAAGGCATGGTCGCGCGGCGCCACGCCGCGCGTCATTTGGATGTAGATGATTCCGTCGCGGACGCGATTGCGGCGGACGACTTCGCGCATCACCATCTCGAGCGTGCGCCGCGACATCGGTACCGCGATGCGCAGCTCGCGCAGGCTCCGCTCGAGGCGATCGAGGTGGGGTTCCGCATCGACGAAATTTCCCTGTGCGACGGCGATCACCTCGTACACGCCGTCGGCGAACTGGTAGCCGCGATCCTCGATGTGAACCGTCGCCGCCCGGTGCGGCACATACCGGCCGTTGACGTAGGCGATCCGCGACATCATTCCCCTCCCGATTCTAGAAATACTCCAGCCGGACCGAGAACATCTTCTCGACCGACTTGATCGCGGACGCGGTCGCCATCAACACCACCCGATCGCCGGGCTTCGGCACCGTGTCGGCGCGCGGAATGATCACCTTGTCGCCACGCACGAGTGCGCCAAGGATGACCCCGTCCGGAAGCTGCGCCTCGCGCAGCGGCTTGTTGACGATGCCGGACGTCTCCAGGGCCTCGGCCTCGATCAACTCGCCGAAGCCTTCGCGCAGGCTGTGCACCGACCGGATCCGGCCGCGCCGAACCTGCTGCAGGATGGTCGACACCGTGATGGCGCGCGGGCTGACGACCACGTCGATGCCGAGCGACGATACCAGCGCCGAGTACGTGGTCTTGTTGATGAGCGTGACCGAGCGCCGGCAACCGGCGCGCTTGGCCAGAAGCGAGGCGAGAATGTTGGTCTCGTCGTCGTTGGTGACGGCGATCACGGATTCCGCCGCGCGGATATTGGCCTCCTCGAGCATGTCCGGGTCCAGCGCGTCGCCGTTGAGCACGATCGTCCGCCCCAGGCGCTCGGCGATCATCTCCGCCCGCTCCTTGTCGACCTCGATGATCTTGGCGGTCATCGCCGGCTCGTTCTGCTCGATCTGATGGGCAAGGAACATGCCGATATTGCCGCCGCCCAGGATCACGACGCGACGGTGCGCCGCCTCCTCATGGCCGAAAAGGGACAGGGCGCGTTTCACATGGCTCGTCTCGGCGACGAAGTATACTTCGTCCCCGACCAGCATGGCGTCTTCGCCGGTCGGCACGAAGGCCCGCGCGCCGCGAACGATGCCGACCACGATGATGTTGAGGTCGGGAAAGAGCGACGTAAGCTGCCGCAGCGGCGTGTTCGTGATGGGGCAGTCCTGCTCGCAGCGGACGCCGATCAGCCGGACGAGGTCGTCGGCGAGCGGGATCATGTCGAATGCACCCGGCACCCGCAGCCGCCGGCCGATGGCCCGCGCCACCTCGATCTCGGGAGAGATGATGATGTCGATCGGAAGCCCTTCCCGGGCGAACAGGTTCGCCCAAGAAGGCTCGAGATAGCTCTGGGCGCGAACGCGCGCGATCTTGGTCGGCACCTCGAACAGCGAATGTGCGACCTGGCAGGCGACCATGTTGACTTCGTCGGCATAGGTCACCGCGATCAACAGCTCGGCACTTGGGGCGCCGGCACGCTCGAGCACGTCGGGATGCGACGCGTGCCCGACAATGCCCTTCACGTCGATCGAATTGGAGATCTTCTCGATCAGGGTTTCGTTCTGGTCGATGACGGTGACGTCGTTGCCCTCGGCCGCGAGCGTACGCGCGATGTGGTAGCCGACCTGGCCGGCCCCGCAGACGATCACTCTCATCGAAGGATCCGTATGTTCTCAGGAGTCGAGCATGGAAGAGCGTTCGACGCCGTGCACGCCCAGCGACTTCAGCTTGCGGTGCAGGGCCGACCGCTCCATGCCGACGAAATTCGCGGTCCGTGAAATATTGCCGCCGAAACGCGTGACCTGAGCGAGGAGATACTGCCGCTCGAAAAGCTCGCGCGCCTCGCGCAACGGCAGGGCCATGATCTCGGCGCTGTATTCGCCCTTGAGGCTCGGCGGGACGATCGCCCCGACCTCGGGGGGCAGCATATCGGACCGGATCGGCGTGTTGTGATCGCCGGGCGCCATGATGAGCAGCCACTCGACCACGTTGCGAAGCTGACGGACGTTGCCGGGCCAATCATATGCCTGCAACGTCGCGATCGCGTCCTCGGCGAGGGTGCGCCGCACCATGCCCGAGGCGCTCGCCGCCCGGGCCATGAAGTACTGCACGAGTTCGGGGATGTCCTCGCGCCGCTCGCGCAGCGGGGGCACCCGGATCGGAACGACGTTCAGACGGTAATAGAGATCCTCCCGGAAGCGACCCGCGGCGATTTCCGCCGTAAGATCCCGGGTCGTCGTCGCCATCACCCTGACGTCGACGCTCACCCGCGACCGGCCACCGACGCGTTCGAACGTCTGCTCCTGCAGGACGCGGACGATCTTGCCCTGGGTCTCGAGCGGCATGTCCGCGACCTCGTCGAGCAGGAGCGTGCCGCCGTGCGCCTGCTCGAACGTCCCGATCTTGGGCGACGAATCCACCCCTTGGGCGCCCGCCTCCGCCCCGAACAGCTCCACCTCCATACGGTCGGGCCGCATGCTGGCGCAATTGAGGATGATGAACGGTCCGTCGCTGCGCCGCGACCGGGCGTGGATCTGGCGGGCCACCGCTTCCTTGCCCGCGCCCGCAGGCCCCGTGATCATGACGCGGCTGCCGGTCGGCGCCACGCGCTCGATCGCCTGGCGGACGGCATTGATGGCCGGCGACGAGCCGACCAGCTCCGACGGATCGCCGGCCCGGATGCGAAGCTCCTCGTTCTCGCGCTTGAGGCGCGCCGCCTCGATCGCCCGCTCGACGACGAGCAGCAGGCGATCGGCCTTGAACGGTTTCTCGATGAAGTCGTAGGCGCCGCGTTTTATCGCCGCGACCGCCGTTTCGATGTTGCCGTGACCGCTGATGACGACCACGGGCAAATGCGGATGCTCGCGCTTGATGACGTCGAGGAGTTCCAGCCCATCCATCCGGCTGCCCTGGAGCCAGATGTCGAGAATGACGAGCGTCGGCCGCCGCGTGTGAATGGCCTCGAGAGCGGCCGTCGAATCCGCAGCCCCTCTCGTCTGATATCCGTCGTCCTCGAGGATACCCCCGATCAGCATCCGGATATCAGCTTCGTCATCAACGATCAGAATGTCATGAGCCATGCGCAGCCGCCTTCATTGAGCCGGGTGCGTCCGCAGCCCGACCGCCGGTCGATGCCGCGGAGAACACAAGCTTGACGACCGCACCGCCACCCGGCCGGTCGTCCAGTACCAATTCGCCGCCGTGATCTTCCATTATTTTTTTCACGATTGCCAGCCCGAGCCCGGTACCCTTGGCGCGCGTCGTCACATAGGGCTCCGTAAGTCGATCCCGCATGTCCGACGGCAGCCCCTTGCCGTTGTCCTCGACGGAAAGCACGACGCGACCCGCCTCCTCCGCGACGCGGACGACGATCCGTCCTTGCGGCAACGGCTCACCGTCGGACGGGTTGCGTCCGTGGATCGCGTCGATCGCGTTCTGCAACAGATTGGTAAGCGCCTGGCCGATCTGGTGCTGGTCGATCGACAGGCGCACCGGGTGCGCCGGCAGGATCGTATCGAAGGCAATGTCGGCGTGCGCGTTCCGCTGCAGGAAAACCGTCTGGCGGACGAGCTCGACGAGATCGTCGGGCCGCATCACCGGCGCCGGCATCCGCGCGAAGGCCGAGAACTCGTCGACCATCCGCCCGATGTCGCCGACCTGGCGCACGATGGTCTCGGTGCAGATCCGGAAGGTTTCGGGATCGCTCGTGATCTCGTTCAGATATTTCCGCTTGAGACGCTCCGCCGATAGCTGAATCGGCGTCAGCGGGTTCTTGATCTCGTGGGCGATGCGGCGGGCGACGTCGGCCCACGCCGCCTTGCGCTGTGCCGCCTCGAGCTCCGTGATGTCGTCGAACGTGACGACGAAGCCGATCGTGCCGCCGGAAACGCGTTCGCCGGTGATGCGGACGAGCAGCCTCCGGCGCCGGCCGTCGCGCTGGATCACGACTTCGTCCTGGGCCAGCCGGTCGGGCGCTGCCCGTGCCGCGTCGAAGAGGCCGGCCATCTCCGGCACGACCTCGCGGAAATCGCGTCCGATCATGCGGTCGAGATCGGCCGACAGGAGGACAGTCGCCGACCGGTTCGGCAGGTTGATGCGCCCTTCGGCATCGAGGCCGATCACGCCGGCCGAAACGCCGGAGAGCACCGCCTCGGTGAACCGCCGCCGGTCGTCGATCTGGCGATTGGCCTCCACCAGCTCGCGCCGCTGCGATTCGAGCTGGCTCGTCATCCGGTTGAAGGCGCGTGCCAGGGAATCGAGCTCGTCGTCGCTGCCGGCCTCGGCCACCCGCACCGACAGATCGCCCGAGCGCACGCGTTCGGCCGCGGCACTCATCGCCGCGATCGGCCGCACCAGCCGCGTGGCGATCACGAGCCCGATCCACACGGCCGCCATGAGCAGCAGAAGGGCGACCAGGACGAAGATCATCGCGAAGGTGATCTGCAGGCCGGATCGGCGCCCCTCGAGCGACTCGTATGCCGCGACAGCCTCGCGCGTCCGTTCCACATGCGCGACCACGCGCTGCTCGACGAAGCGGCCCACCATCAGAAAGACATCGTCGAAGTGCTCGAGCCGAACGATCGCGCGGACACGGTCCCCCAGGGCGCCCGTCGCGTCGTCGTCGTCGGGGGTGATCACCACGACCTCGCCTTCGCGGGCCTTTTGAATCACCCAGGCCGGAATCACCTCGAACGCCAGCGACAGCGTCAGGCCGCTGCGCGCCAGGACGTGGCCCTGCGCATTGAACAGGACCACCTCGGACAGCGAGCGCAGCGTCGTCTGTGCCGACACGATTTGCGCGAGGCGACGCGGATTGGCGAGCAGCATCGGCCCTTCGGCATTGAGATCGGCCGCCATCGCGAGGATGTCGGCCCGAAGCGTGTTGCGATGCTCCTCGAGATAGGATTCGGCAACGGCCAGAGATTCGCCCAGCGCACTGCGAACGCGCTCGCTGAACCAGCTTTGCACGCCGATGTTGAAGAACAGGACCGAGAAGACCGCGACGATCACGGCCGGCGCGGCCGCAAGCGCGCTGAACAGAACCACCAGGCGGACATGCAGCTTGGAACCGGCCGAGCCGCGCCGGCGCTCCGCCCACAGCTGCACGATGCGCCGCGCAACCACAGCCCCCAGCGCCAGCAGCAGAATCAGATTCAGATTGAGCAGCAGCAGGACCGCGCGCGGATCGGGGGACAGCCCCTCGCCGGTCAACGCGGCGTAGGTCGCGAAGCACGAGGCGACGGCTGCAACCGTCAGGCCGATCGCGAGCTTGTTGGCAAGCCCGACGCGGTCGGCCCACAGACGCAGCCGCTGGAGCCAAGTCTGCGTCATGCCAGCGGTTTCGACGCTCATGCGATCCTTATATAGAGGAATCAGCCCGGCGCATCGAGACGCTTGCCGCCACGGCGCTGGCGCCGTGGCGGCCATAACGGTCGTTCGATTTTCCCGCGTGGTGCGGGCCGGCTCAAGCCGCCTTGGCGTGCGAGGCGACGGCTGACCTGATGGCGGACAGGGCCGCCTGCGCCCGGGTGGCATCAGGGCCGCCGCCCTGCGCCATGTCGGGCCGCCCGCCGCCGCCCTTGCCGCCGAGTTGAGCGACGCCGACCCGCACGAGGTCCACCGCGCTCACCTGGCCGGCAAGATCCGCCGTCACGCCGACGACGAGGCTTGCCTTGCCGTCCTCGGTCGCGACCAGCGCGACGATGCCCGATCCGATCTTCTTCTTCAGATCGTCGGCCATGGCCTTGAGCTCGCGCGCCGGCACGTTTTCGAGGTGGCGCCCGGCGAACCGCAACCCGCCGATCTCCTCGGCGAGCGATCCGCCGCCGGCCCCCGAGCCGCCGGTGACCAGCGCGCGGCGTGCCTCGGCAAGCTCCCGTTCCAGGCGCCGCTTCTCCTCGAGCAGATTGGCGATCCGCGCCGGCACCTCCTGGGGCATGGCCTTCAGGGCAGAGGCCGCCTCGAGAAGCCAATTCTCCTGGTTCTGGAGGTAATTGCGCGCGGCCTTGCCCGTCAGCGCCTCGATGCGGCGCACGCCGGCCGCAACCGCGCCTTCGGCGACGATCTTGAACAGGCCGATATCACCCGTCCGGCGCACATGCGTTCCGCCGCACAGTTCGGTCGAGAAGAAGCGGTCATCGTCGCGCCCCATCGACACGACCCGGACTTCCTCGCCGTATTTCTCGCCGAACAGCGCCAGCGCGCCCGCGGCAACGGCGGCGTCCGGACTCATCAGCCGCGTGGTGACCTCGTCGTTGGCGACGATGCGACGGTTGACCTCCTCCTCGACGACGCGCAGATCCTCCGGCGTCAGGGCAGTCGGGTGGGAGAAATCGAAACGCAGGCGATCGGGCGCGACGAGCGAACCCTTCTGCGTCACATGCGTGCCCAGCCGACGGCGCAGCGCCTCGTGCAGAAGATGGGTCGCCGAATGATTCGCCCTGAGCTGCGCGCGACGTTCCCCGTCGATGCGAAGCTCGACGACATCACCGACCTTGATCGTTCCGCGCTTGACGGCACCGATATGAACGAACAGGTCGCCCAGCTTGCGCTGCGTGTCGACGACCGCGACCTCGGCGCCGCCGGCGTTGAACATGAGCCCGGAGTCGCCGACCTGCCCGCCGGATTCGCCGTAGAACGGGGTCTGGTTGACGACGACCATCACCGATTGGCCGGCGGACGCCTCGTTCACCTCCTGCCCGTCCACGACGAGGGCGACGATCTTGCCTTCGGCCATCTCCGCGTCGTAGCCGAGGAACTCGGTCGCGCCGACCCGTTCGCGGAGGCTGAACCAGATCCGTTCGGTTCCGACCTCGCCGGAACCCGCCCAACTCCGCCGCGCCTCCTCGCGCGCCCTTTCCATCGCGCGATTGAAGCCCTCGACGTCGACCTTGCGGCCGCGCGCCCGCAGCACATCCTGCGTGAGGTCGAGCGGAAAGCCGTACGTGTCATAGAGCTTGAACGCCACATCGCCGCTCAGGAGTTCGTCCTGGCCGAGGCCTTCGGTGGCCTCCTCGAGCAGCCGGAGACCGCGGTCGAGCGTCTGCTTGAACCTCGTCTCCTCAAGCTTGAGCGTTTCGACGATGAGCGGCTGGGCGCGCACGAGTTCGGGATACGCCGTGCCCATGATCTCGATAAGCGACGGCACCAGCCGGTACATCAGCGGATCCTTGCAGCCCAGCATATGCGCATGCCGCATGGCGCGGCGCATGATCCGACGCAGCACGTAACCGCGCCCCTCGTTCGAGGGCAGCACGCCGTCCGCGATCAGAAAGGCCGAGGCGCGAAGATGGTCGGCGATCACGCGGTGCGACACGGCGTGCGGGCCGTCCGGCGCGATCCCGCTGGCATGCGCCGACGCGAGGATCAAGTGGCGCAGCAGATCGGTGTCGTAGTTGTCGTGCTTGCCCTGCAGCACGGCGGCGATGCGCTCGAGCCCCATGCCCGTGTCGATCGACGGTCTCGGCAGGTCGATCCGCCGGTCGGGCGCGACCTGCTCGAACTGCATGAAGACGAGATTCCAGATCTCGACGAACCGGTCGCCGTCCGCATCCGGGCTGCCCGGAGGACCGCCGGCGATATGCGGCCCGTGGTCGTAGAAGATCTCCGAACAGGGGCCGCACGGCCCGGTATCGCCCATCGCCCAGAAATTGTCCGAGGTCGGAATGCGGATGATCTTCGAATCCGGCAGGCCGGCGATCCGCTTCCAGTGGGACGCGGCCTCCTCGTCCTCGGCATAGACGGTCACGAGCAGCCGGTCCTTGGGCAGGCCGTACTCTTTGGTAACGAGGTTCCAGGCAAGTTCGATCGCGACGTCCTTGAAGTAGTCGCCGAACGAGAAATTGCCGAGCATCTCGAAGAACGTGTGGTGGCGCGCGGTGTAGCCGACGTTCTCGAGGTCATTGTGCTTGCCGCCCGCCCGTACGCATTTCTGCGACGTCGCCGCGCGCTTGTAGGGTCGCGTCTCCTGCCCGGTGAACACGTTCTTGAACTGAACCATGCCGGCATTGGTGAACAGCAACGTCGGATCGTTGCGGGGCACCAAGGGCGAGGACGGCACGACCTGATGGCCATGACGGGCGAAATAGTCGAGAAAGGCGCTGCGAATTTCGTTGGCGCTGGCCATTGCTGATGAACCCCGTTCTGGGCGGGCACCGCGGCGCCAGCCCGATACACGAAATGCCGTCCGACCTGCCCAGCCGGGTGGCCAGGCCGTCAACAACGTTCGGCACGGCAATGATTTTTCTTATTAGATGTAGCGTCGCCACCCGGCCCTGTCCAGATTTGCGCCGGCCGGATCCGGCACCGTCGGGGCCAAGACCTGAGCCAAGACGGGCGAAGGCGAAGATCCGCTGATACGAAGAGGGCGAACCGCCAGGCACGTAGGGCTATGCCCGGCGGTCCGCCCCTCTTGCCCCGCCGCAGGCAGCGAACGCGGCGGGAAGCTTGTCCTTGGTCCGGTGCGACCAGCTCAGCCGTCCGATGCGACCGAATCAGCCGCCGCCATCATCGCATTGGCGACGAGGCCGGCATTGGCGCGAATGGCGGATTCGACCGCATTGGCGATCTCGGGATGCTCCCTGAGGAACGTCCGCGCATTCTCGCGACCTTGGCCGATGCGCTGGCCGTCGTAGGAGAACCACGCGCCGGACTTCTCGATCACGCCGGCCTTGACGCCCAGGTCGATGAGCTCGCCCATCTTCGAGATGCCCTCGCCGTACATGATGTCGAACTCGACCACCTTGAACGGCGGCGCCATCTTGTTCTTGACGACCTTGACCCGGGTCTGATTGCCGATGACCTGGTCCTTCTCCTTGATCGCGCCGATGCGGCGGATGTCGAGCCGCACCGAGGCGTAGAACTTGAGCGCGTTGCCGCCCGTGGTCGTCTCGGGGTTGCCGAACATCACGCCGATCTTCATGCGGATCTGGTTGATGAAGATCACCATGCAGCGCGAGCGCGAAATCGAACCCGTAAGCTTGCGCAACGCCTGGCTCATCAGCCGCGCATGGAGGCCGACATGGGAATCGCCCATCTCGCCCTCGAGCTCGGCACGCGGCACGAGGGCCGCCACGCTGTCGATGACCAGCACGTCGACCGCACCCGACCGCACCAGCGTGTCGGCGATCTCAAGCGCCTGCTCGCCGGCGTCGGGCTGTGAAATCAGCAGCTCGTCGACATTGACGCCGAGCTTCTTGGCGTAAACCGGGTCCAGCGCATGTTCCGCGTCGATGAAGGCACAGGTCCCGCCGGCCTTCTGCGCCTCGGCGATGACGTGGAGCGCCAAGGTCGTCTTGCCGGAACTCTCCGGCCCGTAGACCTCGATGATGCGGCCGCGCGGCAGCCCGCCAATGCCGAGCGCGATATCGAGCGAGAGCGATCCGGTCGAAATCACGTCGCCCGCCTCGACCGGATCGCGCTGGCCGAGCTTCATGATCGAGCCCTTGCCGAACGCGCGTTCGATCTGGCCGAGGGCCGCGTCCAAAGCCTTGTTCTTGTCCATAGAGTCCCGGAGATCCTTGTCCGTGTTGTCCCTCACCAGAGGGCGAATAGATGTGACCGACATCGACGATCTCTCCTCTTATTCCACATGGGGTCCCGGGATTGCAAATCCTGCCCGGATCCGCTGCCACGACCCGTCCGCACCGCCGAGTACTCGATTTGTTCTCTTCATTATCCGTGGCGCAGGGCTCCACCGCTCCTGCACCAATGGGGGCGATTGTACACATTTTGTTCTCCTATACAAGCCCGGCGCGCCGCCACATGTCTTAAACTTCTCATGGGATCGCAGCGGTATGGCCGCCCTCCCGCCCTGCCATACCGCGACAGGAGGCTCCATGCGCACAGCCCCGACCGTCGTGCTCGCCGCCCTGCTCTGCCTTGCAGCCGCTCCCCTTGCCCGCGCCGACATCGAGATCCGCGCCTACGACCTGCCGCCCGGTTCCGGTCCGCATGACGTCGCCCCGACTCCGGAG
This sequence comes from Alphaproteobacteria bacterium, assembly GCA_036381615.1. Lineage (GTDB taxonomy): Bacteria > Pseudomonadota > Alphaproteobacteria > CACIAM-22H2 > CACIAM-22H2 > CALANV01. The sequence continues at coordinate 38,884 of DASVCL010000032.1, read as the reverse complement.
CCGAACGGTCCCGTCTGGTACACGGCGCAACGCCAGGGTGCGCTCGGCCGGCTCGACCCGCAATCAGGCCGGGTCGAGCAGATCCCGCTCGGCGCCAGCTCCGCCCCGCATGGCGTGATCGTCGGCCCTGACGGCGCACCGTGGATCACCGACGGCGGCCTCAACGCCATCGTCCGCGTCGACCCGACGACTCAGGAGGTGCAGCGTTTTCCCCTGCCCGAAGGGACCGGCTACGCCAACCTGAACACCGCGACCTTCGACCGCGACGGCATCCTCTGGTTTACCGGACAGAGCGGGATCTACGGACGCCTCGATCCGCGGACCGGCGACCTGAAGGTCTGGGAGGCGCCGCGCGGCCGGGGCCCGTACGGCATCGCGACGACGCCGACGGGCGACGTCTACTACGCTTCCCTCGCCGGCAGCCACATCGCGCAGATCGACCGCCAGACCGGCGCAGCGACCGTCATCGAGCCGCCGACCGCCGGGCAAGGCGCCCGCCGCGTCTGGTCCGACTCGAAGGGCAATATCTGGGTCAGCGAATGGAACGCCGGACAGGTCAGCCGCTACGACCCCAAAACGAAGACGTGGCGGGCGTGGCGACTCCCGGGCGAACGGCCGCGGGCCTATGCGGTCTATGTCGACGAAAACGACATCGTGTGGCTCAGCGACTTCGGCGCCAACGCGGTGGTCCGGTTCGATCCCGAAACCGAACGCTTCGATACGTTCCCGAGCGACCGCCGGGGCGCCAACGTCCGCCAGATTCTGGGCCGTCCCGGCGAAGTATGGACGCCCGAATCCGGTGCGGATCGACTGGTCGTCTACCGCATGAAATGACCCTGCGCCCGGTCGTCGTCGCGCTCATGCTCGCGCTCGGCGGCGCGCCGGCGGCAAGCGCCGGCGACCCGGCCCGGGGCCAAAAACTGTTCGAGCGGTGCGCCGCCTGTCATTCGGTCGACCCGGCACAACGGCAGCTCCCGGGGCCAAACCTTCATGGCGTCGTCGACCGACCGGCCGCCACATCGCCCGACTTCGATTACTCCCCATCCATGGTCGCGGCCGGTCGCGCCGGCCTCGTCTGGACCGAGCAGGCGCTCGATGCCTTTCTTGCGGACAGCGAAACCTACGTTCCGGGGAACTGGATGGGGTTGATGCGGATATCCGATGCCGGCGACCGGGACGATCTGATCGCGTTCCTGAAGCAGGCGGCGCGGCGGCATGACCGCTAGCGCATGATTTCCTTTACCTTGCCGGCGAGCTGATCGAGGCTGAACGGCTTCGGCAGGAAGTGCACGCCGTCCGTCCCGTCGAGACGGTTGCGGAACGCCTCCTCCGCATATCCCGAAATACAGATGACTTTGATATCCGGCCGCAGCTCCCGCACGTGCTTTATCAGCGTCGTGCCGTCCATCTGCGGCATGACGACGTCGGTGACGAGAAGGTCGATGCTGTTGACCCCCGCCGACACGAGTTCGAGGGCGGCCTCGCCGCTCTTGGCCTCGATCACCTTGTAACCTTTGTTGCGCAAGGCACGGGCGCTGAAGAGCCGAACCGCATCCTCGTCCTCGACGAGCAGGATCGTACCGACGCCGGTAAGATCGCGCCGGCGCTCCTCTCCGCCCGAATCCGCCGCGCCCTTGCCCCGGCCCCCCTTCCAGCGCGGCAGGTAGATCGAGAATCTGGTCCCGACACCGACCGTCGAGTCGACGAACACGAACCCGCCGGTCTGCTTGACGATGCCGTAGACGGTCGAGAGGCCCAGACCGGTGCCCGAGCCGACCTCCTTCGTCGAGAAGAACGGCTCGAAGATGCGGCTCAGGTTCTGCTTGGGAATACCGATGCCGGTGTCCTCGACTTCGATCAGGATGTAATCGCCGGCCGGCATCAGTTCGACGCCGCGCTGCTCGGCCTCGGCGAGCGCGACATTGCTCGTGCGGATCGACAGCTTTCCGCCGTTCGGCATCGCGTCGCGGGCATTCACGGCAAGATTGATGATGACCTGCTCGAGCTGTCCCTGGTCGACGCGCACGAGGTGCAGGTCGCGCCCGTGATGGATCTGCAGCTCGATATTCTCGCCGATCAGACGCCGCAGAAGATGCGAAATCTCCGTAAGAGCGTCGGTCACGTCGAGCACGCGCGGCTGCAGGGTCTGCTGGCGCGAGAATGCGAGCAGCTGCCGCACCAGATTGGCCGCCCGGTTCGCGTTCTGCTTGACCTGCATGATGTCGGCGAAGGACGGGTCGCCCGGCTGATGGCGCAGCAGCAGCAGATCGCAAAAGCCGATCATCGCCGTGAGGAGGTTGTTGAAGTCGTGCGCGATCCCGCCGGCCAACTGGCCGACGGCCTGCATCTTCTGCGACTGGGCGAACTGCACCTCGAGCTTCTTCTGATCGGTCACGTCGATGAAGTGCAGGATGAGGGCCGACGGATTGGTCCCGCCCCGTTCGAGCCGCCGCGCGAAGACGGACGCGATGACTTCCTTCCCGCCATGATCGAGCCTGACCTCGGCGGGACCGAGGTTCTCGACCCCGCCCATCACGCGCCGCAACCGATCGGAAAGCTCGGCACGCTGTTCGGCCGGCGCCAGCTCGACCAGGGCCCGACCGATCGCGGTGTCGCGATCGAGACCGACCATGCGCTGGAACGCACGGTTGGCCTCCGTGATCCGGCCGGCGGCATCGATCAGCGCGATCCCGACCGGCGCCTCCTCGAAGAACCGCTGGAACCCCTGCTCGGACCGCTCGAGCGCCTTGGCCATTTCGCGTTCGGACGTCAGGTCGCGGACGATCGTCCGCGTCCGCAGTCGCCCGTCATCGCCGCGCATCACGGTCTGATTGATGTAGACGTGACGCTCGCTCGCGTCGCTGCCGCGCAGGACGGTGTTGACCTCCTGCGGGCCGGCCGCACCGAGGGCCGGCACCAGCTTCGCCTTCGCCTCCGCGTCGGTCACGAAGACCTGGATTTGCATCCGACCCTTGACGAGCTGCTCCGGCGACACGCCGAGCCATCGCCCCAGCGTCTGGTTCGCATAGAGGAAGATGCCGTCCTCGTCGATGGAATAGAAGCCGACCGGCGCGCTCTCGACATAGTCCGCGACCTTCGCCTGCTCGTCGCGAACGAGCCGCTCCAGCCGCGCCGCATCCGCGGCGTATCCGGTCGCAGCGCTGCGCCATGAAGCCGCGGCCGAATATGCGCCGGCGGCCGCGACCGCACCGATCGCCGCGATCAGCAGGATCGCGGCCGGCGTCCCGACCGGATCAACCCCGGCCACCAGCATGAGAGCCCACGCCAGAGCACCGGCCAGCACGGCCGTTCCAACGACGATCGCGGCGGATCTGGCGGCTACCCGCGAATCGGCTGCACTACTCATCGTCGCGAAACCTACCACACGCAACACGTCGACTCACGCATCGGGGCGGCCCCGTCCCCGGCGAAGCCGCATGACATAGCTGATCACTTCAGCGACGGCCTTGTAGTGCTCGGGCGGGATCTCCTGGTCAAGCTCGACGGATTTGTACAGCGCCCTCGCCAGCGGCGGGTTCTCCACGATCGGGATCCTGTGTTCCTCGGCGATCTCGCGGATGCGGCGGGCGACGAGGTCGACCCCCTTGGCCACGACCTTCGGCGCGGACATCGTCGCCTGCTCGTACCTGAGCGCAACGGCAAAATGCGTCGGGTTCGTGATGACGACGTCCGCCTTGGGCACTTCCTGCATCATCCGTCGCCGCGCGCGCTCCATACGGATCTGCCGCAGCCGGCCCTTGACGGTCGGGTCGCCTTCCAGCTGCTTGAACTCGTCGCGGATCTCCTCGCGCGACATGCGCATGCGGCGGCGATAGGCGATCTTCTGATAGAGGAAATCGAGCCCGGCGACCATCGCCATCACGGCGAGGACCGCCACCAGCAGCTTCAGCGCGAGACGATGCAGTTCGGCCAGCAGCCCCGTCGCATCCAGCATCGCGAAGCGGTCGAGTCCATCGAACTCCGGCCGCAGCAGCATCCAGGCGGTGACCCCGACGACGGCGATTTTCGCGAGACCCTTGGCGAGCTCGACCGCGGACTGAAGCGAGAAGATGCGTTTCAGCCCCCGCATGGGCGAAATCTTTTCGAGCTTCGGCTTTATGGGCTCCACCGTCAGTATCGGCCCGGTCTGGATCAGCGCCGCGCCGAGCCCGGCAACGATGAGAATGACGAAGACCGGCAGCAGCGCCACGGCAAGATCGCCCGCGAGCCGGGCGACCCACGCCTGAAGGCCGGCAACGTCGGTGTCGATCGCATGCGGCGCTTCGAGGAAGACGGTCAGCAGCCGCGTGACGGATCGCATCAGGTCCGGCAGGAAAATGCCGACGGCGACCGCGACCCCGAACAGCATGAACCAGTGGTTGAGCTCACGCGAAATCGCGACCTGGCCCTGCTTGCGCGCGTCGTCCAGGCGTTTTTGTGTCGGCTCTTCGGTTTTTTTCGAGTCGTCTTCTTCGGCCATCGCTGCCTCACCGGCCCACGATGAAAGGCGTCACGACCTCTTCGAAACCGCCGAGGAATATCGTCATGCCGATCCCCACGCCGAGCCCGAGCACCAGCAATCCCAGCATGATCTGAAGCGGCATTGCGATGAAGAAGATCTGGATCTGGGGCATGAGGCGCGCGAGCAGCCCCAGGGCAAGCGTGAAGATGAAACCGAATATGAGAAACGGCGCCGAAATCCGCATGCCCAGGCTGAAGCTCGCCGCGACGAGCCGGGTTACGGCATCGGCCAGATCGCCGACCGGCGGCATACCGCCCGGCGGAAACAGCACATAGGAGTCCGCCACCGCCCGAAGCATCAGATGGTGAAGGTCCGTCACGAAGATGAGGACGAGCGCGATGCTGCCGAGCCAGGCCCCCGTCACCGCCCCTTGCTGGACCGAGGACGGATCGAACGCGACGGCGTTGGCGAGGCTGGTCTGAAAGCCGATGATCATGCCGGCCATCTGCACGGCGGAGAGCGCGATGCGTGCCGCGAGCCCGATGAACACGCCGACGGCAATCTCGACCGCGATCATGAGGAACAGTGCGACCGGCGTGTCAGGGAGCGCCGGCACGCGCGTCTCGACGACTGGCGCGAGAACGACGCTGATCGCCCCGGCCAGCAGCAGGCGAATCCGCATGGCAACGAATGCGTCGCCGATGCCCGGCAGCACCGCGCAGGCGCTGCCGATGCGCACGAACACGAAGAACAGCGTGAAAAGCTGCGCGGAAAGGAACTGCTCCAGCATGTCCGCGGCCTTGCCCCGGATCCTTCATCCGAGGGTGGCGATGCGCCCGATGAGCTGGTGGGTAAACGTCACGAGCGTCGCGACCATGAACGGCAGGAACAGTATGAAGACCGTAAAGACGACGAGCACCTTCGGAACGAAGGTCAACGTCATCTCCTGGATCTGCGTGAGCGCCTGAAAAATCGAGATCGCCAGGCCGACGATGAGGCCGGCCAGCATAACCGGCGCGGCGATCTTCAGCGCGACGATAACCGACTCGCGCGCGATCTCGAGAACGTCGGCGAGTTCCATGGGCGGCGCCGCCTAGATCGGCATGCGAATGATGTCGAGATAGGCCTGGATCACGCGATCCCGGACCGCGACCGCCGTTTGCAGCGTGACCTCCGCGTTCGATACGGCCGTGATCACCTGGCCGAGATCGGCCTTTCCGAGCGCCGCCTGCAAGCTGGCGGCCTCGCCCTGCTTCAGGGACTCCACGGTCGACCGGGCCGCTTCCTTCACCATGTCGGCAAAACCGCTCCCGGTCTTGGCCGGCGCCTCGAGGCCGGGCGCCGCCGCCTTTCGAGCGGCCGCGGCATAGGCCGCCGCGGCTCTGGCGAAACTTACTTCCATGAGAACACCCTACCCCTATCGGTTCAGCCGCGCAGGATATCGATCGCGCGCTGGATCATCGATTTCGCCACCTCGATCACCTGGAGGTTGGCCTCGTAGCTCCGCTGCGCCTGCCGCATGTCCATTATTTCGATCAGCGTGTTGACATTCGGCATGCGCACATAGCCTTCCGCATCTGCGGCGGGATGGTTCGGATCGAACTTCTTCTGAAACTCCGACTGATCGGTCACGACCCGATCCGGCTGGACGAGCCGCGCGCCTGTCTCGCGGTCCAGTACGCTCTTGAACGTCAGCATCTTGCGACGATACGGATCGCCGCCCGGCGTTTCCGATACCGAATCCGCGTTCGCGAGGTTCTCGGCGATCGTGCGCATGCGCGAACTCTGGGCCTGCATGCCCGCGGCCGAGATCTTCAAGCTCTTCATCAGGTCCATGAGTTCAGCTCTTCATCCGGTCGTCACGACGGCCCGCGCCCGACGACCATCTTCAGCATTCCAATCTGCTTGCGGTAGAGATTGGTAACCAGCTGATAGTCCGTTGCCGTTTCCGCGACCTTCATCAATTCCGTTTCGAGCGACACGGCGTTTCCCGAGAGCGTGGTTTCCGACGCCTTGCTCTTGACCACGTCGGCCTTCATGCCGCCCCTCGTGCCTCCGGCGATATGTCGCGCGTCGGTCACCGCCGGACGCAGCCGCTCCAATACCGCCGCGAAGCCGCGCCGGCTCATCGGCTTGAGATCGCGCGCCTGATAGTTGGGCGTATCGGCGTTTGCGATGTTTTCCGCGATGACCTTCTGACGTTCCGTCAGCCATGTCATGCGCCGGGATATCAGTTCGAACAGCGGCAGCTTGCCCAAATTCATGTCGCGACCGACGGCCCCCTCCACGCGCATGTTTCGGCGTTCCGGTCAGGCTCGACTGTCTCCGGAAACTGCTTAAAAATCTGTAAAACTTTTACGAGCATTCCGGTTCGTCCGGCCCGCCCGTCGCGATGACGTCCGTGCCGCTGCCGACGCGTTCCGCCATGGCCGATCCGCCGCGATTTGTCCGGCATTGGGGCCCGGCTCGGCGACTCCCATGCGATGCCCCGGGCGCTGCCCCGCACGACAACCTTTAATCTAACTTTAAGCATAATCTTCGAAGCTGACCGGGCATATGGGGCGCCGAGGTGGGTTCATGCCCGACGGAGCTCCGCGAGGTATTGGAGCGCCCGAACGTGCCGCCTCATTCAACCATCCCGCCCCGGCGAAATGCATCGGGCGAGTCCCGTCCGCTGGCAGTCGCCCTCAAGTACGACCGCGTGACGGACGAGGCGCCGCGAGTCGTGGCGAAGGGCGAGGGATACATCGCCGAACAGATCATCGCCCTCGCCCGCGCGCACGGCGTGACCATCAAGCAGGACTCGGACCTCGCGAATCTCCTTGCAGCCGTCCGCCTCGATGCGCCGATACCGGTCGAGGCCTATATCGCCGTCGCCGAAATCTTGTCCTACATCTATGGCCGGCGGTCCGCCGGCAACCGGCAGAACACTCCATGACGATACCGCCCTCACAACTGCGACAGGAACTTGCGGCCGTCTTCGGCGAGATCACGGCGGCGCGCCGCCTTGCGGCCGCCGGACGCGACGTCGAACTCGAAAACCTGGACGGCCGCATCGACGCCCTTTGCACCGCGATCCTCGATCTGCCCCGCGAGGAGGGCCGCGACCTGCTGCCGCTGCTCGAGGATCTGCGCAGTTCCCTGAATCAGCTTGCCGCCACCATCAGAGTGGGTCTCTCCGGCGCAGCAACGTCATCATGATCGATACCGATCTCTTTCTCCGGTTTGTCGTTGCCCTTGCCCTGGTGCTCGCGCTCATCGCCGGCATGGCCTGGATCGGCCGCCTCTACATGACCGGAGGATCGCGAATGGGCCTCGGCGCGAAGCGTCGCCGCCTCGGCATCATCGAGGCCCTTCCCCTCGACGGACGTGCCCGCCTGGTCCTCGTACGACGCGACGAGGTGGAGCACCTCGTCATGCTCGGCCCGAACGGGGCGACCGTCGTCGAGCGCGACATCCGCCACCAGGGCGAATTCAGCCGCAATCTCATGTCCCTGACCGAATCCGGTAAGTAACGCCATGTCCGTGCCACTTCGAAAAGTCGCTGCGACACTGCTCGTGGCGGCACTGCCCCTGGTCTTCGCGGGCGCCGCGGCAGCACAGAGCTTCACCCTCGACCTGGGCGAAGGCGGCACGACGACGGGCCGTATCATCCAGCTGATGGCGCTGCTGACGGTCCTGAGCCTGGCGCCGTCGATCCTCATCATGGTGACATCGTTCACGCGCATCGTGGTCGTGCTGTCGTTCCTGCGTAACGCGATCGGGCTGCAGCAGACGCCACCCAACACGGTGCTGATCAGCCTCGCCCTCTTCCTGACCGCCTTCATCATGGCGCCGACCGCGGAAACGGCGTACCGGGAGGGTCTGGCGCCGCTGATGGAAAACCGAATCAGCGAGGCCGAGGCCTTCGATCGGACCATGCGTCCCATTCACGGCTTCATGATGAACCACACGCGCGAACAGGACCTGAAGCTCTTCATCGACCTCGCCAACCTGCCCGAGATCGAGTCGCCCGATCAGACGCCGCTGCGCGTGCTCATCCCGGCATTCATGATCAGCGAGCTGCGCCGCGCGTTCGAGATCGGCTTTCTCCTGTTCGTGCCGTTCCTGATCATCGATATGGTGGTCGCATCCATCCTGTTGTCCATGGGCATGATGATGCTGCCGCCCGTCATCATTTCCCTGCCGTTCAAATTGATCTTCTTCGTGCTGGTCGACGGCTGGCATCTCGTCGCAGGCTCGTTGATCCAGAGCTTCGGCCCAGGCTGATCCGGCCGGGTATCGGCCCGCGATCCGCGGCGCCGGCACGAGGGCATCGGTGCGGAAAGAGTTCCCGCCCCGGATGAGGCGCAGGCCCTGCCCAATCCCGCGATCCGGTCGGCGCGGGTCGCCTTCGGACAGGTCCTTCAGCTTCCGGTCTTCGGTGCAGACAGGAGACGCTGGCGGTAACTGGCGAGGAACGATTGGAAGGGCGCCGCCGCGGCGGCGCGGCGTGCGGCCTCCCGCACGTCGGCGGCCGGTCCGCCGGTGTCGCTGACGACGACCCTGTAGATGTCCGCGTAGGGCCCCTGGCGCATTGCCGCGCCGATCCGCGCGTCGAGCTGCCGCAACCCGTCGCGATCATTGGCAAGCGACAACGCGACGGCAAGATGGATGGCGCGCCGCGCGTCGTCGTCCGGAAGACCTGCGTCCGTCGGCGTACCGACGAGGCGGCTCAAGGCCTTCGCCGCGCCGGCCCAGTCCTGCGCCCGCCACAGGATGTCGGCCCGCAACTGGTCTGCCTCGCGCGCATCGTCGCCCTCGAGGCGCTGGAGCGCCTCCGCGGTTCGCCCCAGATCCGCCAGCGCGCGGGCCTCGAGGCGGTTGCGTTCCAGAACCAACGGCCCGGCCATGCCGGCGTCCGCACTCAATTTCAGCCCTTCCAGTGCGGCTTCAGGCTTGCGGTCGAGAAGCCGGACCAGCGCAAGCTTGGCGCCGGCCTTCGCCTTCTCCTCGCCGCTCAGGCGGAATTTGATCTGATGCTCAAGCAGGTCGCCGGCCCGGTCGAGGAGATCGACGGAAATCAGACGGTCGACGAGGCGTTGCGCCATTTCGTCGCCCCGCGGCCCTGACGGCACCAGCTCGCGGAATTCCTCGAACATGGCGATCGCCGTAACGGGCGAGATCTTCTCGCCGTCGCCTTCGAACGCCGTGGCGAAAGCCGCCGACATGTCGGCGATGATGCTTTTCGCCTCACGGTGATTGGGAAACAGCCTCAGCGCGTTGCGCAATGTGGCAAGGCCCGCGCGATAGTCCTTGGCCGCGATCTGGAGGCGCCCGAGGCGGGTCAGAATCCGGAACTCGAGCTCGTCACCGCGCCAGGAGAAGCGAAGGCGGTCGAGTGCCGCGATCGCATCGGCCTGCGACATCTTTCCGTCCTCGACGAGCAGGTCGATCCGATCGAGAGCGGCCGCGGTGCGCGCCGGAGTCAGGGGGCCCCGTTCCAACTCGCCCCAGATCTGCAGCGCCTTCTCGCGGTCGCCCTGCGCCAATGCCATCCGGCCCCGGAGATACATCGCCTGCGCGTACTCCGAGGCGGTCGGCCGATTCGCCAGCACCACGTCGATCAGGCCTTCGGCACCGGGATAGTCCCCGGTGAATACGCGGGCCTCCGCGTTCAAGAGGTTCAGCCGGTTCGCGAACGGCGCCGGATAGTTGCGGTAAAGATCGGCGCTGCGACCAAGCTGCACGCGCGCGGTCCGCGCATCGCCCTGGACCATGGCCAGCGCGCCGCGCCACATCGCGGCTTCGGGCTGGGCGTCGAGACTCGGATGCTTGAGATGGCGTTCCGCCTCATCCACATCCCCCACGAGCAGGGCGGCCACGCCCCGCATCGCCCGTACCTGCGTCGTCGCGACGAGGCCAGGATCCTCCTGCTCGATCAGACGCAGCAGGCCGAGGACATCCGCCATGTAGCCGTACGCGAACATGAACCGCGCCAGTTCGAGCCGCGCCGGATTGCGTTCGGTTTCGCCCGCGGCCGCGACCGCGCGACGCAAGATCTGCTGATCCTCGGTGAACCGCTCCGGACCTCGACGCCGCCAGGCCGCGAAATCGAACAGATGCGGCGCCCGGATGTCGCGGGTGGCCCGGGCATAACTCGGATGGCGAACATCGGACAGGAAGAGACCGGACGTGCTGCCGATCTCGATTCCCGGCCCAACCGGCCGGACCGAAAGCGAATCGGCGCGCTTCTGAATGGCGATTCCTTGCGCCGTCGACAGCAGTCTGAACTGCAGGTAGTCGCGAACGCGCTCGAAGCCGGATCCGGCCGCCGAGGTCGGCGCCACGACCAGCTCATCGCCCGCATCAGGATCGCGGATCTGAATGATCGAACGTACGTCCGGCACCTCGACGACGAGGCGCGCCTCCGCCGGATCGTCCGTGCTTCGGGCGGCGACGGCGATGGGCACGTCGGGTGGCCGCGGCAGACGGCCGATCTCGACCACCCAGGCATCTCCCTCCCGCCGCACGACGCTGGCCGAGCCGCCCGCCGGCGCCAGGCGGACAACCGTGCCCTGGCCCGCTTGCGGCTCCAGGATCTCGACCGGGCCCAGCAGCTCCTCGCGACCGCGCAGCATGGCGAGATCGAGGCTGGCGGGACGGTCGAAGACGATCCACAGATGCGTGCCGCGTCCGAACACGGCCGCCCCGACAGGCTGCGGCCACCCGAATCGCAATCCCTCGCCGTCCGCCGTCCGCACGATCTCGACGGGGACCGAAACCGGCGCGGTCGCGGGCGCCGTCGCGTCTTTGGCCGGGATCGTAACGGCCGCCGGCCGCTGCGGCGCATTGGCGAGCTGAGGCGCGTCCGTTCTGACGGCCGGTGCCGCCTGGGACGGCCGCAGCGAGATCGGCCGGCCCGGCGCGGCTGCCTTTTCCTGTGGTGCCGCGGCTTCCTGTGGTGCTGCGGCCACCTGCTTCGGCGCGGCCGCTGCCGCCGGCTTCGTTCCGCTCGCGCCCGGCCCGGTCGCGGCGACCGGAGCGGGCGCAGCGGTCTCCGAAGCATCGCGCCGGCGCGCAAAATCGAACACGACCTTCGTGCCCGAGCGGAAATGCTTCAATTGCGTGGATGCCGGCAGCTTCACGCGAAGCCTCAGCTGTGCCGCGTCGGCATCGAGTTCGACGGTCGCCCCCAATCGCGCCAATCCCTTCGTGATCGCCGACGCATCGACGCGCGCGGCGCGATCGAACGAAAGAACGGTCACGGGGCCATCGGTCTCCACGCGGTACTCGACCGGCTCGCGCCAGTCGAACACCATGCGTTCGAAAGTCGGATGCGTGCCGAACCGCACCGGCACGTCAGGAATTTCCGCCGCGGCCATGCCGATATGCATCGCCACGGCAAGCGCCGCTGACGCGGCGGCTCCCCAGCGCATCACATACCGCATGGCGAAGGGCGCATCGGGCGCGGGCACGATCGCCGATGGCAATGCCGGTCGTCGTGATCGCGCAAGCGCCATCCGGCTCTCACGAGTTGAAGAGCGCGTCGATGTCGGCCTGGGTGTTCGCACGGCCGGGCAGCTGGGGCCCGTTCAGGAGTTCGGCCTCGGCAGGAGCGCCCGCCTCCGCCGGAGCCGGCGTCTGCGTCCTGTCCGCCACCGGACCGAGTTCGTGTCCGAAGGCCGCGATGAGCTCGGAAATCTTCGCCTCGATAAGCTTCAGCGTCTTGACGACCTTGGTCACGCGCTGACCCGTTATGTCCTGGAAGTTGCAGGCCTCGTAGATGCGCGTGATGGCCGCGGCGACGGTCTGGCGCGCTGGCTCCGAAGCATCGGCCACGGCTGCCTCGATTTTCTCGACGGAATCCAGAATCGCGTGCGTCGCCTCTTCCGTCGCGCCGACGATTGCGTCCAGCTCGTCCGTGGCGACCGGAAGATGACGTTCCCGAATCTCGTCGGGCCGTAAGGCCGCGATTTCCGCCTTCGCATGCTGGATGAACCGGGCCAGGCCTTCGAGTTCGTTGTAAAGCCCGAGCTCCGCCGCCGTCAGGTCCCCGCGGAGGGTCGACACGATGCTCTGAACGACGGCTGCGATCTCGTCCCGATCGGGGGTACTGCCCCCGCCGGGTGATGTCGCCTGCAATGACGAAGGGGCTCTGACCGTCGCCACGTTGGCGTTCGACATGATCGGGTCCTCTTTTGGTCAGAATTCTCCGAGGACACTGGCGATCTTCTGCTTCAATGTCGCCGCGTTGAACGGCTTCACGATGTAGTTGTTGACACCCGCCTCCTTGGCGGCGACGACGTTTTCGGTCTTGCTTTCGGCCGTCACCATGATGAACGGTGTGTTCTTCAGCTTCATGTCGGCACGAACTTCCTTCAGCAGCTGAAGACCGGTCATGGGCTCCATGTTCCAGTCGGAGATGACGAGTCCGAAATTCTTCTCGCGCAGCTTCTGCAGGGCCGTGCTGCCGTCCGTCGCTTCGTCCACGTTGTTGAAGCCGAGCTGATTGAGAAGATTGCGCACGATGCGCAGCATCGTCTTGTAGTCGTCGACGATCAGGATTGGGGTGGACATGTCGACGGCCATGATAGTCTCCCTAAGGTCGTGGCACCCGCTGCGGGCGAGGCCAGCTAATTGCCGAAAATCAAACGGTATATGCGGCGTTTGCCGTTAAAGCCGGGTTAACCGCGGATACATCCGTGCTCACCCGTTGGGCGAAGCCGCCGCCGGCCCGCCGGGCTGGCGGCGTCGCGCCAGTTCGGCCGTAAGCTGCTTGGCGCGCGCCGGATGCATCTGCGCCAGGACCGGTGCCGCATTTCGCTCCTTCATGCGCTCGATGAGCTCGACGACGACCGGCAGCTCCATCTGCTCCAAGATCTGGGCGGCTTCGGCCGGCTTCATCGATTCGAAGATGCGGACGAGGCTCTTCTTGCGCGCATCCTCCTGCTCGTCGTAGCGACGCACGACCGTCTCGATGCTCGCCTGCAGCTTCTTGAGTTCCTCGAGCTTGGCCTCGATGCGCTGCTCCGCCGCCTTCAGGAGCGCCTCGCGCCGAACGATCTCTGCCTCGCGGCTGTCCAGTTGCTCGCGACGTTCCGCAAGTTCCTGGAGCACGGCAAGCTCCTTGTCCGTGTACTCGGTCACAGGCAGCGATGCGGCAGCCGACGGCGCCGGCGCCGCCGCGTCCGCACCCTTGGCCTGGGCAGCCTGCGGCTCGGCCTTCGCAGGTTCGGTCTTCGCCGGCTCGGCCGGCGTCGGCGACTGGGCGAAGGCCACACCCGCGTCGTGCCACAGTTCCGCGGCCCGCAGCGCAAGGACCAGGGCCGCTGCCGTAATCGTCACATGGAGGAGTCGAACGCGCATGGCCACACCGCTCATCGCATCGCGGCGAGCGCGCGCAGCAGCTCGCGCTTCGTCTGCTCCCGATCCGACGATCGGGTTGCGCCCGCCTGTTCGCGGGTAGCCGCCGCCGTCGAAGAGTCCTGGCTGCGCGCCACGGGATCGGCCGCAGCCGCTGACCGCCCCATCCGGACGACGCCCGTCAACCTGTCGGCAAGCGGCTCGGCGCGCTCGAGCAGATATGAAAGATCATCACGAAGGCCCTGCCCCTTCGTCAGGGCCTGCTGCAGCGTCTTGCCGGTCTCCTCGCTCGCCGTCTTGAGGCGCTCGATTCCCGCCTCGGCCCGCTCGGCGGCGCGATTGAATTCCGCGACCAGCCGCTCAAGATCCGCCTTTCCTTCCCGCCACGCGGCCAGCCGGCGGTTGAGAACCGCGGCATAGGCGATCATCGTCCCGAGCAGAGCGATGACCATCAGATCCAGTACGAAGCCGAGATTGAATGACATGGGATCCGCGCCCGATCAGTCTTTCTGTTCGATCTTGCTCTCGATCCGGATGGCGACATGGTTTCCTCTTCGCCCCATCCGGCCGGCGAACATCGGTACGTCGCCGCAGCGCAGTTCGACCTCGGAGTTCGGCGTCGCGTTGAGCAGCAGACGCGTACCGACCTTGAAGTTCAGCACGTCTTGCAGCTTCATCACCTGCTCGTCGAGGACGGCGCTGATGCTCACGTCCGTGTGCCAGAGTTCGCTTGCAAGGTGACTCTCCCAGATCGAGTCACGTCCGAATTTCTCGCCCATGAACATCTGCAGCAGCAGTTCGCGCACGGGCTCCAGCGTCGCGTACGGGAGGAGAAGCTCCATCCTGCCGCCACGATCGTCCATGTCGATCCGGAGGCGCGCCACGACGGCTGCGTTCGCCGGACGGGCGATCGTCGCAAAGCGCGGGTTCGTCTCGAGCCGCTCGTAGCGGAAATTGACCTTCGACAGCGGCTCGAAAGCGGCGTTCATGTCGGACAGGACGACGGCGACGAGACGCTCCACGAGGTTCCGCTCGATGGTCGTGTACGGCCGCCCCTCGATGCGCATCGCGGCGGTGCCGCGGCGCCCCCCGAGCAGCACGTCCACGATCGAATAAATGAGCGCACTGTCGATCGTCAGAAGGCCGTAGTTGTCCCATTCCTCGGCCTTGAACACGGCGAGCATCGCCGGCAGCGGCACGGAATTGAGGTAATCGCCGAAGCGCGTCGACGTAATGCTGTCGAGAGAAACCTCGACATTGTCCGACGTGAAGTTGCGCAGGCTGGTCGTCAGCAGACGAACGAGGCGGTCATAGACGACCTCGAGCATCGGCAGGCGTTCGTACGAGACGAGCGCACTGTTGATGATCGCCTGCAGGCCCGTCGTGCCGCCGGTATTGCTCGCGACGCCGTCGAACCCGAGCAGCGAGTCGATCTCGTCCTGGCTTAGGGTACGGGCCGGAATCGCATTGCCGCCGGTCGCATCGTCCGCCTCCCCGGCCGGCGCGTCGCCCGCCATCGCCGCCCATTCCGCAGCCAGCTTGTCGTCTCCGGACTCCGTCGCTTCAGCCATGATCTTCGTCGTCCGCCCCGTTACTGCACGAGCATTTCCTTGAACAGGATGTCTCTGACCTTGGCCGGCTGCACCGCATAATTGACGCGCGCCAGAAGCTCCTCGCGGAGCCGGTACATGCCTGCCGAGCCGCGCAGATCCTCGATGCGAAGCTCACGCAGATAGATCTGGAAATTGTCGATGATGCGGGGAAGCACCGCTTCGATCCGCGGAATGTCCGCAGAATCTTCCAGCTCCAGACTGACGCTGATCTTCAGAAAGTTCGCGCGACGGCCGCCCGTGTTGAGGTTCACCAGCATCTCGGGCAGGTTGTAGAACACAGCGGGCTTGGGCTTCTGCGCCACCTCGGCTTCCTGGTGGCCGCCGAAAAGCATATCCGTGAGGCCGGCAAAATATGCCCCCGCCCCGGCCGCCAGCAGCACGACGACAGGCAGGATCACGAACAGAACCAGCTTCTTGCCGGCGAACCGACGCCGCGGGAGCTCTTCCTGGCTCGTGCCGCCGCCTTCCTCTTCCGGGTCGGCCTCGGTCGCCGGCTCGTCCGTCTTGGCGTTCTTTGCACTCTTCATCCGTCGTCCTCACTCGCGGCCCGGCAGACCCCGATACCGACGGTTTTAGGGATTGACGGTTAACAACGCGTTGACATCGCCGGTTGCAGAGGGCGGCAAAAGAAACTCGGCAAAGTTTTCCCGACATACGGCACGAATGCGCGCGAATACGGGGAAAACGGCGATATTTCCGACTTTTCCGTTCTGGCACGCCATGTGCAGTCCAGGCGCATGGCTCAATATCGACGGCTAGAACGGCCCGACGGTTGGAACATGGAGAACCCATCCTACATCGCGCTCTCGCAGCAGGTTGCATTGCGCCGGCAGATGGACGTGATCGCCAACAATCTGGCGAACGTCTCGACGCCCGGCTTCAAGGCCGAGCGCATCGTCTTCTCGGAATATCTCGTAGATCCGTCCCGGAGCGGAGCCGGTAACGGCAAGATGTCGTTCGTACGGGAGGTCGGCATGCTCCGCGATACGACGGAAGGCGCACTCACCCAGACCGGAAATGCGCTCGACCTCGCCATCCACGGCCGCGGCTATTTCGTCGTCGAGACGCCCGCCGGCCTGCGCTACACGCGCCAGAGCAGTTTTCAGCTGGATCAGGACGGCCGGATCGTCACGAGCGAGGGGTTCCCGCTGCTCGACGAAGCCAACCGCCCGCTCATCGTCCCCCCCGGAAGCGGCCCCATCGAGGTCACGCCGCAGGGCGTCGTCGGGACGAGCGCGGGCGAGATCGGCCGCATCCGCCTGGTGACGTTCACCGACGAGCAGGCGATGCGCAAGATCGGCGGCGGTCTCTACGAGAGCGACGAAGAACCCGCGCGCGCCGATGGCACCACGGAAATTCGTCAGGGTGCGATCGAGGGATCGAATGTCCAGGCCATCCTCGAGGTCACCAACATGATCGAGATCATGCGCCGCTACCAGTCGGCGCAGAAGATCCTCGACACGGAACACGAGCTGGAGCGGCGAGCGATCGAGAAGCTCGCACGCGCCGTCTGACGAACCGAAGACAAGAGGCGTGCCATGAGATCGTTGAACATCGCCGCGACCGGCATGTTGGCGCAGCAGCTGAACGTGGAGACCATCTCCAACAACATCGCCAACATGAACACGACCGCGTTCAAGCGGCAACGTGCCGAGTTCCAGGATCTGCTGTACCAGAACCAGCGCCGTGCAGGCACCAGTTCCGGCGACGACGGGTCGATCGTGCCGTCCGGCGTGCAGATCGGCCTCGGGGTCAAGACGGCGGCGGTCTACCGCATCACGGAGCAGGGCAACCTGACCACGACCGGCAACACGCTGGATCTCGCGCTTCAGGGCAAGGGCTACTTCCAGATCGAGCTGCCGAACGGCGAGACGGGGTATACGCGCGCCGGATCGTTCCAGCTGAGTGCGGACGGCAGGATCGTCACCGCCGACGGATATCCGGTGAAGGGCGGCGGTACGATTCCCAAGGACGCGATCGACGTCACCATCAACTCGATCGGCGAGGTTCTGGTCAAGAGGAACGGCCAGGCCGACGTGCAACGCGTCGGGCAGCTCGAACTCGCGACCTTTGCCAACGATGCCGGTCTGCAGGCCGTCGGCGGGAACCTTTTCCTGCAAACGACCGCCTCGGGCGACCCGGTAACCGGACCGCCCGGCAAGGATGGCTTCGGAACGCTGCTCCAGGGGTTCCTGGAGACATCGAACGTCAATACCGTGGCCGAGGTCACCAACCTGATCACCGCGCAGCGCGCCTACGAAATGAACTCCAAGGTGATCCAGGCCTCGGACGAAATGCTCAGCACGCTCAACCAGCTCCGCTAGAGGACGGCCGATGAGAATCTTCGCGTTTGTGCTTTCTCTCTGCGCCGTCCTGATGCAGAGCGGCTGGGCCGCCGCCGCCGTGCTGCGCTCGCACACGACGGTAACGGACGGGTTCGTGCGTCTCGGCGACCTGTTCGAGGGTATTGCCGCCGGGGCCGACATCGTCGTCGCGCGCGCCCCCGCCCCCGGCCGCCAGATGACGTTCGACGCGGCGACGCTCTATCGCCTGGCCCAGGCCTATCGGATCGACTGGCGCCCGCAGAGCCGGTTCGACCGCACGCTCGTCCAGCGCGTCGGCCGCATCATTCCCGCTTCCGACATCGTCGCCCGGCTCGACGAAGCGATCGCCGCAGAGGCCAACCGAACCGACTTCGAGGTCGAGCTGAGCCAGCGTCAGGCCGACGTCATCCTGCCGATCGATGCCACGCCTTCGGTCGAGGTGCGCGACCTCTCGCTCGATCCGCAGGGCGGACGCTTCACGGCGATGCTGGTGGTCGGCGGCGACCATCCTGCCGCCCGGCACCTGATGGTGTCGGGCCGCGTGCATGCCACGGTGCGGGTGCCCGTGCTTCGACGCACCATCGACGCCGGCGACATAATCAACAAGGGCGATATCGAGTGGATCCGGGTCCGGGAAAGCCGCATCGGCGGCGATACCATCACGGATCCGGCGCGCCTGATCGGCACGACGCCGCGCCGTCGGCTCAAGGCCGGCGAGCTCATCCGGGAGGGCGAAACGCGTCCCCCCGTCGTCGTCGACCGCAACAGCACGGTCACGATCCTGCTTCAAGTCGGGAACATGACGCTCACCGCCCAGGGCCGGGCGACGGAAGACGGCGCCAAGGGCGACGTGATCCGCGTCGTCAATCTGCAAAGCAAGCGCACCATCGAGGCGACCGTCGAGGGCCCCGATCTGGTCACCGTCTCGCTCGTCACGCCGCGCGCCCTGAACTGAGGACACGCATATGCATCACAACCGGATCCATCCCGCCCGTCGCCTGGGCGTCATCGTCCTGGCCGCGATCAGTCTCGGCGCCTGCAACACCCTGACGCGCCTGTCGCAGGTGGGCGAAGAACCCCCGCTGACGCAGATTCAGAACCCGGCGGAAAACCAGCCGAAGGTCGTCATGCCGATGCCGGCGCCGACGCCCGTCGAGCGGCAGGCCAACTCGCTGTGGCGTCCGGGCGCCCGCGCCTTCTTCAAGGACCAGCGTGCCAACCAGGTCGGCGACATCCTGACGGTCACGATCAATATCGCCGACGCCGCCACCATCTCGAACAGCACGTCGCGTACCCGCGACAACTCTGAAAGCGCCAATACCGCCGCCCTGCTCGGCTACGAATCGAAGATTTGGAAACGTCTGCCCGGCAACAACAAGACGGTCGACCCGACGAATCTGGTCGATCTCGGCTCCTCGTCCAGCAGCGCGGGAACCGGCGAAATCTCGCGCACCGACAACATCACACTGCGCATCGCGGCGGTCGTCACGCAGGTTCTTCCCAACGGGAATCTCGTCGTTCAGGGTACCCAGGAGGTTCGCGTCAATTTCGAGACCCGGGTGCTCCAGATCGCCGGCGTCATTCGGCCTCAGGACATCCGCTCCAACAACGAAATCCCGTACGACCGAATCGCCGAGGCGCGCATCTCGTATGGCGGCCGCGGCCAGCTCACGGATGTCCAGCAGCCGCGCTGGGGCCAGCAGATCTACGACATCATCTTCCCGTTCTGATCTTCGGCCGTCGGCGATGCGTCGGACGTGCGGACCGCACAAAAAAACCCGCCCGGGATCCCCGGGCGGGGGCGTCATGCCAAATCCGGTTCAGCCTCAATCGTCGCGCTGGGTGCGCTCCAGGCGTTCATGACGCTCCTGGGCCTCGATGCTGAGCGTGGCGATCGGGCGTGCCTCGAGCCTCTTGATGCTGATCGGCTCCGCGGTTTCTTCGCAGTACCCGTACGTGCCGTCCTCGATCCGGCGCAGCGCCTCGTCGATCTTGACGATCAGCTTGCGCTCGCGGTCCCGGGTCCGGAGTTCGGTGAACCGGTCGGTTTCCAGGGAGGCACGATCAGTGATGTCGGGTTCGTGGAGGCTTTCCTGTTGCAGGTGGTTGAGGGTCTCGGTCGACTCACGCAGGAGTTCCGCACGCCATCGCAGGAGCTTCTGCCGGAAGTACTCCCGCATGACGGGATTCATGAAGGGCTCGTTCTCGGATGGCCGGTAGTCCGGCGGCAGCATTGGGTACGACATTGACCTCAATCGGCAACGCGTCGGTTAAGGAAACCGCGCCGGAGTATATGAATCCGCCCCCGCCCCATCAAGGCGGGGACAGGCCGGTACTACCGGAGGCTATCCGATCTTTCGAATTTGGCGAGCTCGACCTCTGCCCTCAGCTCGATCTCGTCGAGCACTTCGGCCAGTCGAGGGTCGTCGACATGCGAGCGTTGTGTCCGAACGAGGGCCGCCAGTCGGATAATTGACTCGCGGGACAGCATGCCGGTCAGCAGCCCATCGCGCAGCTCGTCGAGCCGGTCGAGGATCTCCTCGGCGCGCTTCGTCGCTCGTTTGCGCCCTGTCAGCGCATCCTCGACCTCCTGCAACGACAGGATCGCGCCGACGCCCCCGAGCGGGTTGCCGCCGCTGACACCGGAGGTCGTGGTAGCGCCATCGAGGTGACGCGCGAACTCGCCGGCACGCGTACCGCCGGCGCGTTCCCCGCGCCGGACGGACGTGGTCGAACGCGCCGGCCCGGTCGGATCAATCTTCATCGTTCGCGCCTCAAGAATGGCTCCGAGATACCCGTCTGGATCCCGATTCGCTGATGCAACCGAGGGTCGCGCCTCCGACTTAAAATCCCGTTAAGCAAACCGGGATGCCGGCAGAATTTGCCGAAGCACACGGGCAAGTTTTCCCCATGCGCCGCATGCGGCGCCACGACGAACAAATAACCATTTGAAAAATATACACGTTTTAGCCAATCGACGATGGCACGGCGTTCGCATTGCCGGGGCAGACCGCCTTTCCCGCCGACGGCAGAACGCCTGAATGGAACGATGACGAACAACCGCCCCACCGCCCTTTCCCGCGCCCATTTCCGCCTTCGCGCCCTGGCGCTTGCGGCCGCGCTGTGCTGGTGCGCGCTCATACCGGCGGCCGAAGCGCAGGTCCGCATCAAGGACATCGCCGATTTCGAGGGCGTGCGTCAGAACATGCTGATCGGCTACGGCCTGGTCATCGGTCTGAACGCGACCGGCGATACGATCAACAACTCGCCGTTCACGCAGCAAAGCTTGATCGGCATGCTCGAGCGGCTCGGCGTCAACACGCGCGACATCGCCAGCACCCTGCGAACCCGCAACGTCGCCGCCGTCATGGTCACCGCGACGCTTCCCCCCTTTGCGCGCCAGGGCACCCGGATCGACGTGAACGTCGGTGCCCTGGGCGATGCGACGAGCCTGCTTGGCGGCACCCTGCTGGTGACCCCGCTCCTTGGGGCCGACGGCGAAGTCTATGCCGTCGCCCAGGGGCCGATCGCTGTCTCCGGCTTCTCGGCGACGGGGGCCGCAGCCAGCGTCAGCAAGGGGACGCCGACGAACGGCCGCATCGCCAATGGCGCGATCGTCGAACGCGAACTGGGCTTCCAGCTCGCATCGTTGCAGACGGTCAACATCTCGCTGCGCAACCCGGACCTGACCACCGCCCGTCGCATCGCCCAGGCGATCAACGCGTTTCTCGGGACCGCAGCGGCCCGTCCGCTGGACCCCGGCACCGTCATGCTGACCGTGCCGCCCGGCCGCAACGGCGATGCCGTCAGCCTGCTGACCGATATCGAGCAGCTCAAGGTCGAGCCGGACCAGGTTGCCAAGGTCGTGATCGACGAGCGGTCGGGAACGATCGTCATGGGCGAGAACGTCCGCATCAGTACGGTCGCGATCGCCCAGGGCAGTCTGACCATCCGCATCACGGAGACGCCGCAGGTCTCGCAGCCCAATCCGTTCTCGAACACGGGGACCACCACCGTCGTCGACCGGACGACGATCGAGGTCGACGAGAACGACCAGCGTCGCCTCGCCGTACTGCCCGGAAGCGTGACGCTTCAGGAACTCGTCAATGGCCTCAATGCGCTCGGCATCGGGCCGCGTGACATGATCGCGATCCTGCAGGCGATCAAGGCGGCCGGCGCCCTGCAGGCAGAGATCGAGGTGCTGTGATGACGCCCCTCGATACCCTGCCGGTTGCCCTGAATCCGGCGGAACTCCGCTCGGTGCCGCGCCCGGGCGGGCGCACCCCCGAGGACGCCCGCAAGGCCGCCATGGAATTCGAGCAGATGTTTCTTGCCCAGCTGCTGAACCCCATCTTCGACGCAATTCCCGCCGACGGCCCGTTCGGCGGCGGGTCCGGCGAGAAGATGTTCCGGTCCTTCCAGGTCGATGCCTACGCCAAGGCCATCGTCCAGCGGGGCGGAATCGGCATCGCCGACGCGGTGACACGCGAGATTCTCATGCTTCAGGAGAAAGCCAATGGATAGCACGGCGCGCATGCGCGATCTGATTGCGGTCGCCGGCCGGCTCATTACCGTGATCAGGGAGGAAACGCGGCTGCTCGAGTCCTTTCAGACGAACCGGCTGGGCTCCCTGCAGGATGAGAAGCGGCGTCTTGCGACCGCCTATGTCGATCTCATCCACGAGATGCGGCGGGAACCCGAGGTTCTTGCCGCGATCGACAAGGCTGTCCGCGATGAACTTGCGGACATCCTGACGCAGTTCAACGAGGCGGCGACCGCGAACGAGCGTGCGCTCAACGCGGCAAGGACGGCGAACGAATTCGTGATCCGCGCCATCGCCGATGCCGTCGCGGCCCAGCGACCGGCCACGGGTGCGTATTCCCGGGCCGGCACGGTCGCCACACCCAACCGGACGACGGCGACCCCGGTCTCGGTGGCGTTGGATGCGCGCTTTTGAATCGAACGTGGGATAACGCACCATGTCTGGTGGCCTGACGACAGCCCTCCTCGCCGCAACCAGCGGTCTGCGCGCAACCCAGGCCGGCCTGGACGTCGTCTCGCGCAACATCGCCAATGCGACGACCCCCGGTTACACCCGCAAGACCCTGCCGCAGACGCCTCTGATTGTCGGCGGTCAGGGTCAGGGCGTGCGCATCGGAGAAGTCGAACGCTTCGTCGATTCGCGGATGCAGCGCGAGGCGCGCGTAAGCATCGCGGCGACCGAAGTTTACCGCGTCATGGACGATTTTCTCGGTCAGCTCGAACTGGCGCTGGGCAAACCGGGCGACAACGCATCGTTCGCCTATCAACTCAACAGCCTCGGCGACGCATTCCGTGCGCTGGCCAGCATGCCCAGCTCGTCGTCGGCCCAGGCGACGGTCATCTCGCGCGCCCAGAGCTTCGCGAACGGGATCAACGACGTCGCGGACCTGATCCAAAATCTGCGGACGGACGCCGACGCGGCGATTGCGATTGCGGTCGATACGGTCAATTCCACGCTCGCCGCCATCAGGGATCTGAACCAGCAGATCAGCCTGGCCCAGGCGACGTACCAAAGCACGGCCGACCTCGAAGACCGCCGCGACGTGCTGCTCGACCGGCTCTCGGAGCAGATCGATATCAGCTACTTCAAGCGCGAAAACGGCGAAATCTGGATCATGACCAAGGGCGGCCGCTCGCTGCTCGACACGTCGCTGCATACATTGAGCTTTACCAGCTCACCTGCCGTGAATGCGGGCATGATCTATGCCCCGCCCCCCGCCGTCAGCGCGTTGAGCGGTGTGATGCTCGACGGAACGACCGACATCACGTCAGAGATCGGCGGCGGCCGGATCCGCGGCCTGCTCAACCTTCGCGACGACACCCTCGTCACTGCGCAGAAACAGCTCGACGAACTCGCTGCCCGCACCGCCGTGAACTTCGCGCTGCGCGGTCTCGATCTCTTCGATATCGGCGCCGAGTCGACCCTCATCACCGGCAACTCCCCCGGCGCCGCTGCGGCTGCGGGCGCCACCTCGTTCACCGATCCGGGCGCCGGCAGCGTCACGGTGGGAATGCTGCTCAAATTCAGCAATCACGACACCATCTACACCGTCACCGGCGTCACCGGCACCACGATCGACATCGCACCGGTCGACGGCGGCACCGGATTGCAGGCCGCCATCGGCCCGACCGACAGCGTGACCTATGTCGCGATGCCGACGGCCCCCGGCTATGCCAGCCGGATCTCGGTCAATGACGCCGTCGTCAACGAGCCGTGGCGCGTACGCGACGGCACGGTCGTCGCCACCGAAAACCCCAATCTGGGCGACACCACGCTGATCCAGGACGTGATCGACATGTTCGACCGGGTGCAAGCCTTCACGTCGAGCATCGGGTTGGGGTCGAGCGCGACGCTGGTCGGCTATGCGAACTCGATCATTGCGTACCAGGCCAGCGAACGGGCGAACAACAAGGACCTCTTCGACAACAAGAGCGCACTGACCAATGCGCTGAAAGACCGCCTCGCGAACGACAGCGGCGTCAACGTCGATCGTGAACTCGCGCTCATGGTCGAGTTGCAGAACTCGTACGCCGCAAACGCCAAGGTCGTCCAGGCCGCGCGCGAGATGCTCGACACGCTGCTGAACGTCGTCTGACGACTGAGCCGGGAGATCCGTCATGGTTTCCAACATCTCCACTCTCGCCCAGAGCACGACCCTTATCCGGTACATGATGGAGATGCAGGTCGAGATGGCTCGCCTGCAGAAGCAGATCGCCTCGGGAAAGAAGGCCGAGACCTACAGCCAGCTCCGGACGGATGCCCGCGCCTCGTTAAATCTGCAGGCGTCCCGCGCCTCGATCGAGACGATGGCCAACGCCAATGCCGTCACCAAGGTCCGGATGGATGCGATCCAGGCGGCGCTGCTTCGCCTGTCGGAGATCGCGTCCGAGATTCGCGACAAGGCTCGCGTCGCGACGACCGGCGTCGGGCTGCCCGCGGACAGCGGAAACGAGGTGCTGCGCTCGATCGCCGCGTCGCGTCTCAACGAAGTCACCACGATCCTGAATACGCAGGTCGACGGCGTCTACGTCTTCGCCGGCCGCAAGTTCGATACCCCGCCGATGCCGGCCCCCGGCGCCGTCGGCGAGACGAACACCCCGCTCGACAATGTCGCCCTGCTCGATACCGACTATCCCCTCGACAACACGAGCGCTTCCGGCGTCAACCGCTATGCGGCGATCACGAAGCACCTCGACAGCTCCGCGGCAGCGCCCCCGGGCTGGCCACCGACGGCGCCGACCCCGGCGAGCGCCACGACGCCGTACTATTATCAGGGCGAGATCGGCCCGAACGCCCATTTGTCCGCAACCATCGACATCGGCCTCACGATCGATTACGGCATCAATGCCATCGATTCGTCAGTGCAGTCCCTGCTGCGCGGCCTGTATGCCCTTGCGACCACGGACCTGACGACCGCGACCGACGCCGGCTTCCGGGCGATCGCAGACCTTGCGGCCGACGACCTCGATGCGGCCTTCAAGGGACTCAATGCCGAGTCCGCCAATCTCGGCGTGCAGCAGGCGACCCTGCGCGACGTGACGACGAAGCACTACAATGCGCTCACGCTGATCACCGAGCAGATCATCGGCGTCGAAGATCTCGGCGAGGCCGGCATGGCCGAGGCCATCGCCCGGGTGAGCCAGCAGCAGGCCAATCTCGAGGCGTCCTACCGGCTGATCGCCGGACTCAAGGATCTGACGCTCGCGAAGCTGCTGTAATCCAGACGCGAATGCGCCGCGGTATGCACGACGTCTCCAGGTGCGGCGGTGGCGGGGCCGCTCCCGCCGGCGGCGCAATCGGCGTCGCCGTCCTCTTCCGCCCCCACCCGTCGAGCACAGGCCGATGAACGCGATACCTCTGACAACCCCGGCGGCGGCGTCATGC
The DNA here is from genome assembly GCA_036381615.1 of Alphaproteobacteria bacterium. Taxonomy (GTDB): domain Bacteria; phylum Pseudomonadota; class Alphaproteobacteria; order CACIAM-22H2; family CACIAM-22H2; genus CALANV01. Next base: position 13,213 of record DASVCL010000032.1, on the reverse strand, counting down.
GAGGACGTCGTCGAGGCAGTCGACCGGCAGCGACTCGCCGGCAATCATGCCGCCGCCCTGGCGCTGTGCCGCCAAATCCTGTCGCAGGCGCCGCGCAGCGCGGCCGCCCTCGTCCGCGTCGCGATCATTGCGGCCGAGGCCGGCGACGCCGCGCAGGCGAAAAGAATGCTGTCGGCGTTGCCGCCCGGATCGGACGACGACTACGATTTTCAGCTCGCGTTGGCGGAGGCGTTTCTGAGGCTCGGACGGCCTGACGACGCAGTGCGTTTTCTGGAATGGGCCCTGGTCAGCGCCGACCGTGCGGGTCACTCGACGTCCGCCCACGGCGAATCCGTCTTCGCCCGCCGTATCGCCGCGACGGTCGGTGCCGTTCGCCCCATGCTGGACCGAAGCGCGCCCGCCGAGGCGCGGATACGCCTCATCCGCTCCCTATTCCGCTGCGAGCTCGAGGCCGAAGCGGTCGCCGAGTGCCTGAAGGCCATCGACTTCGCGCCGCCGGACCAGGACCTGGCGCTCGACGTGGCCTATCCGCTGATTCAGCGCGGGCGCTACGATGCGGCGCGCACCGTCCTCGAGCGCGTGCGGGCGCGCGGCGGCACGGCCGGCACGCTGAAGCTGATGGAAGCGATCCTCTTCCTTGCCGACCGGCGGCTTGGCGACGGATACGATCGCCTGCTCGAGCATTTCGGCCTGCCGAAACTCGATCCGGCGGCCCCCATCGAGCCGTGGCCGCGGCGCGTCGCCACAGCCCGGCGAATCGAGGGGCCGATCGTGATCGCGACATCACTGATGCAGCGACGCCTCGAGACACAGCGCAGGGCCGTTGCCTCGTGGCGGGCCGCCGGATGCGAAGTCATATCGCTGAACGTCCCTGAGGAGGCCGCGGCGCTGCGCCCCGAATTCCCCGACGTCCGGTTCGTAACCCCGCCGCGGACGGCCATCGAAACGCTGGGCCGGCCGTATGTCTACATCGTCGATCTCCTCCGGGCCGCCCGCGACGCCGGGGGGGCGATCGTGGGCGTGATCAACAGCGATATCGTCCTGGAGCAAAGCAATCTCGTCGAGGTCGTGCGCGCCAATGTCGGGGGTAACCTGCTGCTCGGCAAACGCTTCGACGTGCCCGCCGTGGGGCGTGGCCGCGGCACCGTGAACGAATCCGGATTCGATCTGTTCTTCATGGATGCCGCGTCGATCGACCTCATTCCGTCCTCGGACATGCTGCTGGGCATGCCCTGGTGGGACTACTGGCTGCCGCTGACCGCGCAGTCGGCAGGATTGGGGCTGGTACGTCTCGATGGGCATTTCGCGGTCCACGAGATGCACCCGGCAAGCTGGATGAACGAGACGTTCACCCGAACCGGACTCGAATGGCTGGATGCCATGGTGCACGGCACGACCGGGCGGACGAGTGCGTTCTACAAAGCCGTCTTCGATCTCTTCTCGTCCGAGGCGCAAGGCGGGGCGAGCGAGGCATCGCGACGCCGGCGTTTCAGAGAATTTGCGACGTTCATCGTCGAGCTCATCAACGAAGGCTCGGTCAAGCTCCCCGTCTCATCCGGCGTCGTCACGTCTTCTTCCCGGCATGACGAAGCATCGGCCGAGCCGCACGGCGCAAACGCAAACCTCGATCGCATTCTGCAAGCGGCAGACAGGCTCCGCCTTCGCGGCAATCACGTGGATGCGTTCGCGCTGTACCGGCAGGCAAGCGACCTTGCCCCCGGTGATCCGGCCGTCCGGCTGCGGCTGGCGATCATGGCCGGTCTCGGCAAGCGTCATGCCGTTGCCCGGCAGCTCCTCGACTCCGTGTCGGCGCTGCCGCCGGATCGCCTCGATCTTCATCTTGCACGCGGCGAGGCAGAGCTCGCCCTCGGCAGATACGACGTCGCCCTAGACCTGTTCGATGCGGCCACAGCCTCTCCCGAATTGCGCGGAAGGGCCCATTACGGCGCGGGCGATGCCTTACGTGGACTCAAACGCGACGACGAGGCAATTTGCCGATATCGGGCGTCAATCGCCGAAGGTTACGACCCGGCGCAGGCATACAAGCAGCTCGCCGCATGCCTGGGTCGCCTTGGCCGAACGGAAGAGGCGGAAACGGCTTTGCGCGAAGCGGTTGCGGCCGATCCGGAGGACCCGATCGCACAGTGTCAGCTTGCGGATCTCCTTATCCGTTCGAAGCGCCCGGGCGAGGCGCGCGAATTGGTCGAGCACCTGCATCGTCGCTGGGGCGCCGAATACGGGATCGCCCTCCTCAAAGCCCATTTGCTCCTCGCCGAGGGTCGTGACGACGACAGTCGGCGCATGCTGCTGACCCATCTGGGTCAGCCGGACCAGACCATCTTCGCCGACCCGATCGAGCCGGCGGCCCTCGATGCCGTCCAGCCGACCAACGACCGGATCGTCGTCGCCACCTCGCTCATGCCACGGCGGATCGGCTCCCAGCGGCGCGCCGTTGCATCGTGGCGCGCGGCGGGACTGGAGGTCGTCTCGCTGAACACGCCGGACGAGATCGGGAAGCTTGCAAGCGATTTTCCCGACGTCACCTTCGTGCCGGCGGAACGCACGGCCGCATCCATGGCCGGCCGACCTCTCGTCTACATCACCGACATGTTGCGCGCTGCGACGGCCAGCGGCGCCTTCTATGTGGGGCTGATCAACAGCGACATCGTCCTCACCGGACAAAATATTCCGGCGCTGGTTCGAGAGAACTGCCGAGGACGGCTGCTGTTCGGCAGTCGGTTCGACATAACGGGGCAGTCCGACGAGCGCGGAACCGAATACCCGGTCGGCTTCGACGTCTTTTTCCTCGAAGCCGCCGCCGCAGCGCGGCTGGGAGAGGCCAGGATGGTCGTCGGGATGCCGTGGTGGGATTTCTGGTTGCCGCTTGCTGCCCGGGAGGCCGGCATGGAGCTTGTCCGGCTCACCGGCCGCTTTGCGATCCATGAGATGCATCCGGTCGGCTACTCACCCGACCTGTGGGTTCGTTTCGGCGAATTGTGCTTCGAAGAACTGTCGGCCATGCGCCGCAGACACGGCCGTTTCTTCCGGAAGCTGCTGGAGAGCCTCAACGGGCCGCCACCGGCGAACCGACCGGCCCCCGACCGCCACCGGCTGCTGCTCGATCTTTGCTCCTACTTCCACTTCTCTCTGGAATGTGCCGCCACATCGGTTCCTGTGCCGCATCCGGCGGCACATCCGAACGGCGTCGGAGCAGCCTAGAGGCCGGTACGACCCGTCGACGGCTTGATGTTTGCCATGCGCGCTCCGCATGGTCTATGGTCTTACCCCGCCGGAGCCATTCACGGGGCGCGTTTCACCGAGGGATTCATGGACACCGACCCTAACGACACGGACCCGAACCAAATCCGCGCCGCACAGGAGATCATTGCGGGCAGCTACGATCTTGCATTGAAGCAGGGTTTGGCGCCGGAGATCGTCGCAAACGCCGCGCTTGCCACCGCGATCGGCCTCATGGTGCAGGTCCACGGCGCGGAAAACGTCGCGACGATGTTGCCCGAGCTTTCAGACCAGGTTCGTGCCGGGGTGTTTACGCACGAGTGACGATCGCGGCCGGCTCTCGTCCAAGATCGCCATTCGACCTGCGCCGGCGCCGATACCGCCCGATCGAGCGCATCAATACGACAGCTCGCGGCGCCGTTCCGATTCAAACCCAGCAGATCGGAATGCAGGTCGCCCCGATCCATGCACGCAAGCGAGCCGTGGCTCGTGCCGGTGGCCGTTCACAGAGGCCGCAGGCCCTGTCAGGCATGATCCTGCCCGCACGGCTCACGGCTGCAGCCCCCTCCGCCCCCATGTTCAGTGAGGCAGGCTCGTCGCAATCCGCATGAACTCCCTTGCCGCCGACTTTTGGCGCGAGATCCGCGTCTGCGTCGCTTCCATTTCCATGGCGAGATCGGGACCGGGTCGAAGATCGCCGTATATGCGTGCCACCACGGCGGCGAGGTCTTCCGGATCCGTCGGCCTGAAGAAAAGCGTACGCGCATCCGCCTGCTCGCGATGGACGGGAATGTCCGACGCGATCAGCGGACGTCCCATGGCTTTCGTATCCTCCACCACCGTGCTCCAGCCCTCGAACAGCGACGGCTGGATGACCGCCGCGGCATAGCGGAACAGCTGGATCTGCTGTTCGCGCGACACGATCCCGAGATAGCGGACCCGGTCGTTTAGATTGGCGGTGCCGATGGCCTGCTGCACGCGGGAGAAATGATCGGGCCAGCGGTAGTCCAGCGGGCTGCCCGTGCATACCAGCGTCGCGTCGATGCCGTTTGCACGCAAGATGCTCAGCGCCCGGATGGCCGTGATGTGGTTCTTATGACGCCAGAACTGGTTAGGCAGGTATAGATACTTGTCCGGCAGCCCAAATCGAGGACGTGGATCTTCCGGCGGGACGACGGAGGGATCGAGCGACGTCACGAAAGACCAGACATGCGGCCGTACGGCCGATTCCGGGTAGAATTCCCGGAAGTCCTTGAGCACGTCGCGGCTGCTGAGGATCAGCCGCTCGTTCTTTGCCGCTATCAGACCGTAAATGCGATCCCGCTCCGCCCGTTCCCGTTCCGAGAACTGATCGGGCAGACGCCGGTGCTGGAAATCGGGAATCCAGAAGAGCGGCCGCGGCACCTGCATCCCCGGCCCGAGCACCGGAAAGCTGGCAACGACCGAGTCGAAGAGGCGTCGAAGGCGCTCTGCGGCATTCGCACCGTGCCTCTTGAGCCATCGCCGGAGCGCCGGCTTCATGTCGTCGATGCGGCCCTGCATGTTGAACAGGAGAATTGCGGAAGATCGTTTGAACAGTTCCGCAACGAGGTCCGCCGGCGCCGTCGGCTCCGTCGCGACGATAATTCGCGGCTGCTCGGACGGCGGAAGCGTCTCCAACGCATGCATCCAGCTGAGGAGGTAGTTTCGGCCCCCGAGCCAGAATCCGGAATCATATTCCCGCAGAACCGGCACGAGGATCACAGGGCGCTCGGTTCGCATAGCTGCCTGGCTCATGAGGACTTCCTGGCGATCATGATGTGCTGCGGGACGGGCGCATGAACGCACGAAACATCCTAAAGAAAGCATAAAATCCCGCCGACTGGCCGAGACGACGCCGCCCGCCTTCAGGCGTTCAGGCGCCGGCAAATGGGCGACACCGACACGACCGCCCCTTCAACCGTGGATCGACACCGTCGCGGTCCGTCGCGATACGCCGCAAGCGGGGCCGTTTAAGCCTCCATTAACGCTAACCGGCAATATTGCACCCATGAGATCGATCCAAACGGCGGCAGTCGCGACCGCCCATTGGCGCACCGCCATCGCCAACCTCGCGCGGCCACATTATCCCCCGGTGGCGGCGCACGTACCTGCGCTCTGCTTCCGTTCGGCTTCCGGAACCCAGTGGTATCCGCCGGTCATGGCCGGCGCATCGACGATCGCGGACATGCTCTTTCGCGGCGACTACATCGCCCGCGCGCTCGAGCTCGCAATGCGCCTGGCACCCGACGACTATGCGAGTTACCTGAAACATTTCTACTCGGAAGGACTGACGCGTTTCGGGGCTTCCTGGCGCTATGCCGACATCGTCACGGTTCTGCTCTGCCTCGCGGACGTGCTGCGGCCGCGCAGTTACCTCGAGATCGGCGTGCGCCGCGGGCGTACGGCCTGTGCGGTCGCTTCCATCGCGCCCGACTGCGCGCTCGCGCTGTTCGATATGTGGATTCAGGACTACGCCGGCATGCCGAATCCGGGACCGGATTTCGTCGAGGCGGAACTCAAGAAGGTCGGTCACCGGGGGCCCGTCGTCTTCAACAACGGCAACTCGCGTGTCACGGTCCCCGCCTTCTTTGAGCGAAATCCCGACCTCTATCTCGATCTCGTGACCGTCGACGGCGACCATTCCCTGGAGGGAGCGGCTGTCGATCTGGCTGCGACGCTGCCGCGCCTCGCCATCGGCGGCGCCGTCGTGTTCGACGATATCGCCCACCCGCAACATCCCGAGCTGGGCGAGCTTTGGAACGAATTCGTCGTCCGCGACCCCCGCTTCTCGACATGGTCGTTCACCGAAGCCGGCTATGGCGTCGGCTTCGCGATCCGACACCGCTGACACGGACATGGACACCGGACGCGGCCGCGCGGCTTGGGTCATCGGGGGCGCCGGCTTCCTGGGACGTCATGTCGCCCGACGGCTCGCAGCCGAAGGCTGGATCGTCCACGGCCTCGGTCACGGGACGTTCACGGATGTCGAGCGGCTTCAGTGGGGATACGTCTGCTGGATCGCGGACACCGTCACCCCCGACAGCCTCGCGGCGCTGCAAAGCAGGTCCGGCGCGCCGGCCCTGATCTTTCACGCCGCCGGCGGCGCCTCGGTCGCCGCGTCAATCGCCGATCCCGCGCGCGACCATGCCCGGACGATCGGCTCGATCGCGGCCGTTCTCGACCATATCGAGCGCGCCGGTATATCCCCCTTGCTCATCTACCCATCCAGCGCGGCCGTCTACGGGGGACAGCTCACGCCGATTGCGGAAACGGCGCCTTGCGCGCCTGTCTCTCCCTACGGCCGCCACAAGCTCGGAGCCGAGCGTCTATGCCTTCAGGCGGTCGCGCGAGGCTCGGTCAACTGTGTGATCGTCCGCTGGTTCTCGCTTTACGGACCGATGCTGCGCAAACAGGTCCTGTGGGACGTCGGCGGCCGGATCCTCAGCGGCGAGGAACCAATCGTGCTCGGTGGCACCGGTGCGGAAACCCGGGATTTTCTTTATGTCGATGATGCGGCCGCGCTGGTCGCGCTCATCGCGCGCGATCCGCAGCGCTGGCCCCTGATCGTCAACGGCGCCAGCGGTGAGCCTGTGCGGATCCGGGATGTCGTCGAGCGCCTGGCGCAGGCGCTCGACCACCGGGCCCGTTTCGCATTCTCCGGCCGGCAACGCCCCGGCGACCCGATTCACCTGACGGCCGACATCGAACTCGCAAACCGTCATGGCTTCACGCCCGCGGTCCCCCTTGCGGAAGGGATCGCCGCCTACGCGGCATGGCTGTCTCGCGAAAGAGGACGCGCACCTGCCCGTGCCACGGCAATGGTAGGACGTTAGCGGGCCTCGCTCGGCGCGCATTCGACGGCACCGACCTGCTGACGACGCTGTGCCTGCAGGTACCTATCGCGCCGGAACGGCTTCCACATCCAAGTCGGTCGGCGCGACGCCGGCGCGCGCACGTTCGAGCATTATTTCATAAGCCCGTTCGAGATGCCGCGTCAGCGAGACCGGATCGAAAAGCGGGGTTCGCCGGACAGCCTCCGCAAGCCGCACCCTGAGGGATGCGCGCTCATCGGCCCGCTCGGCAAGGCGAACCGCCAGATCCACATAAGCGGTCGCATCGTCGGCGATCAGATCGGAAAGCCCGAGCGTCGTCAGAAAGCTCTGCGAAATGCGCGAATAAAAGCTGGCGCCGCGCCGTGCCACGACCGGCAGCCCGGCAACGAGCGCATCCAGTGCCGTCGTCGACGCATTGTAGGTGAACGTGTCGAGGAAAAGGTCGGCGTGGCGATGCCGTGCGAGATGGGCGCCATGCGAATCGACGTGCCCTGCGAAGATCAATCTATTCCCCGCGATGCCCGCGGCTTCCGCGCGCGCGCGCAATGTCTGCGCCAGCGGACCCTCGCCGTCCCCTGTCAGCCATAGGACGCTGCGCGGGAGTCGCGCGAGGATCCTCATCCACGCGGCGAAGACGGCGGGATCGATTTTCATCGGGTTGTTGAAGGCACAGAATACGACCGCGTCATCCGGCAGGCCGTGATCGGCACGACGTCCTGCCGCCGCCACGTCCGTCGGCAGAATTTCGGCGGGATGGTAGCAATGCGGCAGTCGGACGAGACGCTCGGGCCCGCCCCATGGTTCGTCCATGGGCGCAACCGTGCGGTCGGCGATGACATAGTCGATATACGGTGCGCCGAGGCTGCCGCCATGCCCGATCCAGTACACCTGAACCGGCGACGGTCGGGCCGCGAAGAGGTCCGGTCGCGCATTCTGCATGTAGCCGGTCAGGTCGACGAGGACGTCGATTCCGCGACGACGAATCTCCTTCGCGATCGCATCCGTCTGCCAGCCGGCGACGTCCGTCCAGTAACCGACGGATCGGGCGCGGCGCCCCCAACCGGAGGACTCGGTCTCGCGCACCAATGCGAAACAATGCACCTCGATCGCGTTTGCATCATGCGCCTCGAGAACGGGGGCGATCGTCCGCGTCACCGGATGCGTCGATTGGAACGGCGCAACGTAGCCGACCCTCAGACGTCCGCCGTTCGGCCTCGGCGGCGGCGCCGCACGGTCGCCGGTCCCGTATGATTCGGCAAGCCGACGCAGGATGGTCGGGTGCGACGGATGGTTCTCGGCGATGTAGGGAAGCGTGAACGCCAGCAGGAAGAACCGCCGGAACTCCCGGGGCGGCAGCGGACGCGCGAGACGCAGCTCGACCTCGGCGAGCGCGTTCTCGACCTCCGTCCATCGGCACACGGCCGTCAGCGCGTCGATCAGGCCGCACCAGGCAGCGTCCAGGCTGGGATCGAGTTCGAGCGCGCGTCGGTACGCCACGGCGGCCTGATCGAACCGCCGCAGCATGTGAAGCGAGATCCCGAGGTTGTGAAATACCGCCGCCGAGTTCGGCGCAAGGCGCGCCGCCTTGAGATGGGCCGCGGAGGCCTTGAGCAGGCGGCCGAGCGCGAGCTCCGCGTTGCCGAGCGAGAGCCATGCGTCGGCAAGTCTGTCGTTAATACGCACCGCCGACTCGAGAACGGCAGCCGCCTCGTGGGCGCGGCCGATCTGCAGCAATGCCCGGCCGAGCTTGCAGTTCGCATCGGGATGGGCCGGATCGCGTTCGATCGCACGCCGGTAAAGAGCAACCGCGTCTTCGATGCGGCCCTGGGCCTCGCGTACCGTGCCGAGGTGGGTCAAGGCGTCGGCGAAGTCCCCGCGTTGCCGCAGCGCGCGCTCGAACAGCAGTTCGGCGCTCGCAAGCCGCCCCTCCTGCAGCTCGATGACACCCAGAAGATGCAGCGCATCGGCGTGCTCGGGCACGACGCGGAGAACGCGCCGGTACCCCCGCGCGGCCTCCGCGAGATCGCCCAGACGGTGCCGCTCGATTGCTGCCGCCAGCAGAGTCCGCGGCGATTGTACCGCCATCCGCGCCGCCGGATCCGTCGCGCGCCGCTCAGGCGCCGACCGACCGCGCCTCCTCGCCCGCCGGCTGCAGGCCCTGCATGATGTTCCGATTGACCAGGATCATCGCGTCGATGTCGCCCTTGCCGTCGAGAACGGCGTGACATTCGCGCACGACCCACAGGCCGAGGCTGATCAGCCTGGATTTCAGATCCTTGGGCAGCTGATTGCCAGGGTGACTCAGATCGTTCACGAACGCATTCCACAGCTTCATGTTGGAAAGCACCGCGTCGGACGTCTTCTTGACGTTCGCAGGGTCCTCCTTCGCCTGCGTCAGCGCGTAGGTCACCTGGGCCAGCAGCCTGTACTCGGTCGCGCGCGGCGATTCCGTCACGCCCTGTGTGCGGGCATAGACCTGGTGGCTCATTTCTGCTTCTCCTTGGCGTCGTACTGCAGTAGGTCGTCTTCCACGGCGATCAAAGACTTGCAGGCTTTCATGGCCATATAAAGATTTCCGCTCGCCTCGTGCTCCTCGATCTTGTTGAGGATGTCGAGGGTGGATTTGCGCCTGGTGACCGAGCGAAAGTCGTCGAAGAACGTACGGAAACGTTCGCGGTAGGTCGCGCTGTTCTCCGGGTCGATGTACATGAGCATAAGGGTGAAGTAGATGCGCCGCGCCGGCGTCCGCGCCTCATGCTCCTGCATGATGTCGCGGTCCCGCAGAAGCGTCGCCCGGTTCTTGAGAACGAGCGACGCCCCGGCCTTCCCGGCCATGATGACCGCACCGTTGACGACGAATTTTTCGCCCGGTTTGAGCTCGATCTTGAGCGCCATGACGCTGCTTCACCCAACCATGTTGTAGCGCGGCGAACGGACGTCTCCGTCGCCGCGCAGCCGTTACCCGAACAGACGCAGGAGTACCTGCGGCGCCTGATTGGCGATCGCGAGCGCCTGGACCGCCAGCTGCTGACGGACCTGCAGCGCCTGCAGCGCCGCACTCTCCTTCGCCATGTCGGCGTCGACCAGCGAGCCGAGACCCTCGGTCGCGGCCTCGCCCACCTGCTTGATGAACTCGTCCTGGCCCTCGAGCGCCTTGATGTCGGCGCCGAGATTGGCCAGCGCGTTGTTCACCGCGGTCTGGAAGAGGCCGAAATGGCCACCCGCGGTCAGCGCGCTCCGCGCACCTGCCGCATCGTACGCATAGTTCGCCTCGAGCGTCGAACGGTCGGCCTCCAGGTTGTTCGCCCGGATCGTGACCGTCGCCGTGCCGTCGATGCTGGCGATCACCGTCTGATCGGTCGCGCCCGTGTTGATCAGATTGACCCCGTTGTACGTGGCGTTGTTGATGTAGGTCTCGATCTCATCAAGCATCGCCTTCAGGTCGTTCTGATACGTCGTGCGCGTCTCGGACGAGATGCTTTCATCGGCCAACTGCACGATCTTGGCCTGGATGTCCTGCATCTTGTTGGAGATCTGCGTCGCCGCGTTCAGCGCGACCTTGGCGATGCCCTTGGCGGCGCCAAGGGCCTGGTTTACCGCGTTATACGCCTTGATGTCGCCGCGCAGGCCCTGCGCAACGGCAAACGTCGAAGCGTCATCCAAAGCGCTCGAGACCCTGAGACCGGTCGAGACGCGGTTCTGCACCGTTTTCATTTCTTCGGCCGTGCTGCGCAGGTGCTTCAGCACGTACAGCGCGCCCGGATTGGTATTCACAGAGGTCACGTTCGTCTCCTGGCTTGCAAGTCCTTCATTGCCGACCGGCCGAAAGCCTCGCATATGCGGCGGGATTCTCCGCCGGCGGACCTTCCGGTCACGAGCTGCGAGAGCAACGGCCATGCCAGCGGACCAGCCGGCAAAAACCGCGGTTTTTCCGGGATTTTTCGACACCGGAGACGACCCGCCCGGAAACTCTTGCCGGGTCGCGCGAACAAATCTGCCCGGCGGGACGATCTTGCCGAGGCGGCGCGCGGTCACGGATTCCTTGCCTTGGCGCACCAGTCGCGCCACATCGTCCGCAATGCCGCCTCGAAATTCCGGGCGAACCGGGCGCCGTCGCACAGCGGCGAGGCGGCCATGCGTTCGCGCAGCTCCGCGCGAAGGCGGCGCAGACGGTCCCGATCGGAGGCGAGCGACGCGGCGATTTCGAGATACCGTTCAGGTCCATCGGCAATGAGCTCGGTCAGCCCGACGCTCGTCAGATGGGTGATCGAATGCCGCGAGCAGAACCGGTCGCCGCCCAACGTGATGACAGGCACGCCCATCCAGAGCGCCTCGATCGTCGTGAGACCGCCTGAATACGGGAACGGGTCGAGAGCGATGTCGACATCGGCATAGCCGGCCAGAAACTCGGCGTGGCCGGCACCGGGTCTAAGGTCGATCCGCTGCGGGTCGCCGCCGGCGTCGATGAACATGTCGAGATAGCGCGCGCGGGTCGGCGCATCCGCAAGCGATGATGTGCGAAGCAGCAGCCGCCCGTTCTTTACCCGCTCGAGCAGCCGTACCCACAGACGCACGACGTCCGGCGTCACCTTGCTCAGGTTATTGAAGCAGCCGAACGTCACGACGCCGCTCGTATCGGACGGCAAGGGCGAAACCGGCGGCGCATAGGCCGGCGGCTCGTAACAGACATAACCGTCGGGGAGCCGTATCACGCGCTCCACGAAATGCGCCTCGAACCCGGCGGGCGTTTCGCGCCAATCCGAGATTACCCAGTCCATCTCCGACAGGCCCGTCGTTCCCACATAGCCCGCCCAGCTCGCCTGGACCGGCGCCGGCCGCATTGCAAACGTGCGCAGACGGTTGCGGGCCGTATGGCCCGAGAGATCGATCAGCACATCGATGGCATCCGCCCTGATCCGGTTCGCGAGGTCGCGCGGCTTTTCGAACGGGACCCGGTGCCACGCCGCGACCTGCTCCCCGAGCTGTTGCGACATATCGTCGTCGTATTCGCTCGTCGAATAGCAGATGAACTCGAACGAATCCCGGTCGTGATGCTTGAACAGAGGCGCCGTGAAATATCCGACCGGATGCCTGCGCAGATCGCCCGAAACGAAACCGATGCGCAAACGCCGTTCCGGGTCGGGATCGTTATGGGGCGGCGGAAGCACCCCCCGCACATCGACGTTCCGTGCGTCCCACATCCGATGCGCCGCAACGATATCCGAGACGCTGTGCGCCGGGTTGTACTGCATAATGAAGAGAAGATTGATCGCCGCCGGCTCGAAATCCGGACGAATCTCCAGAACATGCCGGTAGATGGACTCCGCATCCTCGATCCGCCCCTGTGCGGCCCGCACGAATGCGAGATCGCACAGCACCTCCGGCTTGGTCGGATCGACCGCAAGGGCGCGCTCGTAGCTCTTGACCGCTTCCGACAGATGGCCGGCCTTCCGCAAGGCCGTACCAAGGTTATGGTGCGCACGGGCATCATTCGGCTGCAAGATGAGCGCGCGCTGGATGTATGCCTGCGCCGCCTCGAACTGCCCGCGGGCGGCCTGAATGGTCCCAAAGGTCAGATAGGCCTCGGCCAGATCCGGCGCCGCCTTCACGCCTTTTTCAGCCATGGCGAGGGCGTCCCCAAGCCGGTTCAGGCGCAGATAGACGTTGGCAAGATTCGTCAATCCGACCGCGTAGGTCGGATGCTCTTTGACCAATTGCTCGAGCTCGGCCACGGCGTCGTCGATACGATCGCTGTCCGCCAGCACAAGCCCGAGATTGGCGCGTGCCGTCAGCAAGCCGGGATCCAGCGCGATCGCGCGTCTGTAAGCATCGACCGCCTCATCGAATCGCCGCGTCGCATGAAGAATGTGCGCAAGGTTCGCATGTGCGGCCGCAAGACGCGGGTTTGCCGCAACCGCGGCGCGGAAATGCGTCTCCGCCGCATCGAGACGCCCGGCATCCCGATGCGCATTTCCGAGATTGAAGTGCGCCGCCGCATAATCGGGTTTCAGATCGATCGCGCGTTGCCAGGCCGCGATTGCCTCATCGATCCGCTTCAGCGCACCCAGCGCGTTGCCGAGATTGTACGCGGCCTCAGGGAACGCAGGGCGCAGGGCAAGCGC
>DASVCL010000031.1:0-111031 GCA_036381615.1 Alphaproteobacteria bacterium | reverse complement strand
CAGACGAACAGCGGCATGCGGTGCATGGTCATGCCGGGGGCGCGCATGTTGAAGATGGTGGTGATGAAGTTGATCGACCCCATGATCGAGGACGCGCCGGCGAGGTGCAGGCTCAGGATCGCCATGTCCATCGACACGCCGGGGTGGAACTGGCCCGCGGAGAGCGGCGGGTAGACCGTCCAGCCCACGCCGGCACCGCCGCCGAGGAAGACGGAGCCGAGCAGCAGCAGGAACGCCGGCGGCAGCAGCCAGAAGCTGATGTTGTTCATGCGCGGGAAGGCCATGTCCGGCGCGCCGATCATCAGCGGGATGAACCAGTTGCCGAACCCGCCGATCAGTGCCGGCATGATCACGAAGAACACCATGATCAGGCCGTGGGCGGTGATGACCACGTTCCACTGGTGGCCGTCGGCGAGGAGCTGCACGCCGGATTCTTGCAGTTCGATCCGCATCAGCGCGGAGCTCATGACGCCGAGCAGCCCCGTGGTCGCGGCGAGCACGAGGTACATCGTGCCGATGTCCTTGTGGTTCGTCGAATAGACCCAGCGGCGCCAGCCGGTCGGATGGCCGTGGCTGGCGCCATGCGCCGCCGCTTCGTGTGCGCTGGCCATGGCTGTCACCAGTAGCGAGGGGGGTAGGTACCTCAACGATCCGCCGGATGACGTTGTTCCGCGGCCGCGCCGGCGGTCAATTCGGCTCAGGTATCGTGGGCCGCCGCATCGGCGGCGGCGTGCTCCCAGCTCCGCCGTTGGAGAACGTCCTGGATGAAACGGATATGCCGGCGCTCGTCGAGCAGGTTGCGCTCTATCAGATGCTTGATCTGTTCCGGCACGTCGGCGGCGGCAGCCGTCTCGTAGCGCTGGTTCGTCAGCGTCTCGTTTGCCCGCATGGCCCGCAGTGCCGCCTCGACGCCCATCGAACTGCGGATCGCGGTGTATCCGGCCAGAAGGAAACCCTTGAGGTCGGGTTGGCGGCTCGGCGGCTCCATGCCAAGCTGCCGGATTTCGGCCTCGATGTCTTCGATGTGGCGCTCGTGATCGCTGCGGAACGCTTCGAGCCGCCGCCTTATCGGCACGACATGGATCGCGGCGATCGCCTGCGAATAGGCGCGCGTCGCATCCACGTCGATCTGCATCAGATCGGTAAGGATGCTGAAGATCCTGAACTTGTCGCGTCGATCCATGCGCCGACCCGAAGTTGGTGGCCTGGGGCGCACCGGAATGGGCGCCCCGCCGCGGCAACCATCGCTCACCCTGACGGAATGATGTCCGGCGCTTCCGTTTTGTTCCGAACGGTCATGTTGGCTGCGGAAACATAGCCGGTCCGCCCGAGTTGTTGCTGAGGCGGCCGAGGCCGAAGCTTGGCCCCGCGCGAAAACCTCAGGAGCGCATCGCCCCGGAAGAGCAATGACCGCCGACGCGTGCTTCATCACCGATGCCGAAATGCCCGCCGGCATCGACGAGGTGGTGGCAGGCCGGGGCCTGCTGGCGCAGGCGTGCCCCGTGGCCGCATTGCACTGCTTCGATCGCGTGCTGACGCGATCGCCGGGCCTGGCGGCCGCCCATGCCGGACGAGGGCAGGCGCTGCTCGCGCTGCGGCGTCCGCGCGAAGCGCTCGCCAGCTTCGACGCGGCGATCCGATCCGGCGCCGACCCCGAGTCCGTCGCGCAGGGGCGCTGGGTCGGTGCGATGCTGCTCGGCGCGTATGCGACGGCGTGGACCGTCTGCGACGAGGTCCTGGCGCGGCGCCGGCGGGAGGATTTCAATCGCCGGGATCAGCCGTTTCATCTCCGCCACGTCTGGGACGGGTCGTCGCTCGACGGCCGCGACGTGCTCGTGCGCTGCTATCACGGCCTCGGCGACACGATTCAGTTCCTGCGCTACCTGCCGATGCTGCGACGCCGGGCGGCGTCGGTCACGGTGCAGGCGGTGCCGGCGCTGCACGGGCTGTTGTGTCGGGCGCCGGGAATCGACCGTATCGTGCCGCTCGGCTACGGATTGTCCGATCCGCCCTATGGAATCGACATCGAGATCATGGAGCTGCCATACGCGTTCCGGACGACGCTCGATACGATCCCGTCGCGCTTGCCGTATCTTCATGTCGGCCCGTGTCGGCGTGCGGCCACCGGGCAGCGCTCGCGCGCCGAATTGCGGCTCAAGGTCGGCCTCGCCTGGGCCGCCGGCGACTGGGATCCGCGCCGCTCGATTCCGCTCACGGCTTTCGCGCCTCTGGCTTCGATTCCCGGGATCACCTTCGTCAATCTCCAGCGCGGCCCCGCCGTGGCGGCAATGGCGAAGGCGAGACCGGCGGTGCCGTTCGCCGACGGACCGGCGTCGTGGTCCGATGACATCGAGGACACTGCCGCGATCATCCTCACGCTCGATCTCGTGATAACCGTCGATACGATGGTCGCGCATCTCGCCGGCGCCCTCGGCAGACCCGTATGGACGTTGCTGCACTTCGCCGCCGACTGGCGCTGGATGATCGATCGCCGCGACAGCCCGTGGTATCCGACGATGCGCCTGTTCCGGCAGCCGGCACCTGGCGCGTGGGTGCCGGTGATTGCTGCCGTCGCCGACCAGCTGCGGGCGCAGCAAGCCGGGACGACCTGACGTCCATCTGAGAGACGCATCCCGCTTCGACACGCCGGCGGAACGGTAAGCTGGGCTGGCGCGTTCCGGAGATGCGGCTTCCGGGTCGGATTTCGGTCACGTCCGATGGCGTGACTTGGCGTTTCGACCGCGGACGGTCCTCAAGAAAGGCCAAGAGCAATATTGAAGAGGCGCACAGCGACAATGACTGCGAACACGTCGCGTTCCGAGATGGCCGAAGATCCCGTCAGCAGTGAGCGGGAAATGCAGATTCTTGTGTCGGCCGTGACCGACTATGCCATCTTCATGCTCGATCCGACCGGCCACGTGCGTACCTGGAACGCAGGCGCACGTCGACTCAAGGGATACGCGACAGAAGAAGTCCTTGGTGCGCACTTCTCGCACTTTTTCACCGAGGAAGACCGCGCGGCCGGGGAGCCCGCTCGGGCGCTCGAGATCGCGCGCACCGCCGGTCGCTTCGAGACGGAAGGCTGGCGCGTACGCAAGGACGGCAGCCGATTTTGGGCCAATGCCGTCATCGACGCGATCTACGACGAGGAAGGCAGCCTCGTCGGTTTCGCCAAGATCACGCGCGACGTGACCGAGCGGATGGAGGCGCAGAAAGCTTTGGAGCAGGCCCGGGAGGCGCTTCACCAGTCGCAAAAGATGGAAGCCATCGGGCAGCTCACCGGAGGCGTCGCCCACGACTTCAACAATCTGCTGGCGGTCGTCATCGGCAACCTCGATCTGATCGCCAAGGACATCGCACGCGGGAATCTCTCGCGGCTGGAACGCCTGTCCGCGAACGCTCTCCGCGCCGCGCGGCGGGGGGCATCGCTCACCCAGCAGCTTCTTGCCTTCGCCCGCCGGCAGCCGCTCAATCCCAGGACCGTCGATCTGAACCAGGCGATTTCCGATTTTCAGCCGATGCTGCAACGCGCGTGCGGCGAAACGATCCGGGTCCGGCTCGATCTCGATCCGGGCGCGTGGCCGGCGCATCTCGATCCGACCCACTTCGAGACGGCGCTGCTGAACCTTGTGCTCAACAGCCGCGACGCCATGCCGCAGGGCGGCGCCGTCACCATCTCGACCGGCAATATCGATCTGTCGCCAGCCGCGGCGACCGCCGTTCCCGATCTTGGCCCGGGCGCGTATGTCCGCGTCACCGTGCAGGACACGGGGACGGGCATGTCGGACGACGTGCTGAATCGCGCGTTGGAGCCGTTTTTCACGACCAAGGAGGTCGGGAAAGGCAGCGGCCTCGGGCTGGCCCAGGTCTACGGCTTCGTGCGGCAATCGCACGGGCAGGTCGTCATCAAGAGCGACCTCGGCGTCGGCACGCGCGTCCATCTCTATCTGCCGAGGTCCGATGAGCCGCCCGTGCAGGAAACGCAGACCACGAGCGAACCTGTCGAGCCCGCACCCAGGGAGGTCATCCTGGCCGTGGAAGACGACCCCGACGTGCTCGAGATCGTGGTCGAGAGCCTGCGCGATCTGGGATACGAGGTCGTCACGGCCAGCGACAGACCGCACGCGCTCTCGGTACTTCGAAACGGGCGGCGGATCGATTGGTTGTTCACGGACGTGGTCATGCCCAATGGCATGAGCGGTGTGGAGTTGGCGCACGAAGCACGCCGGATGCGGCCCGATCTCCGTATCCTTCTGACATCGGGCTACGCCGACGTTCTGATCAAACAGCACGCGCTACCCGTGGATTTCCAGCTTCTCGCGAAGCCGTACAGCCAAAGCGAGCTCGCGGAGAAGCTGCGCGGGCGGCGCAGAAGGGAGCAGGCTTGATGGTGCGCGAGGCAGGCGATCCTGATCCTCAATCCAGGCGCCACACCCGACCGGCCCCGTCGCGCTTGGTTCGGGTCGCAGGCAGCTAGTAGTCCCACCTCCAGTTGAGACCGACACCTCCGGTCTGGTCGATGC
Organism: Alphaproteobacteria bacterium; assembly: GCA_036381615.1. Classification (GTDB taxonomy): domain Bacteria; phylum Pseudomonadota; class Alphaproteobacteria; order CACIAM-22H2; family CACIAM-22H2; genus CALANV01. The sequence goes on along the minus strand of DASVCL010000031.1, from coordinate 106,508 downwards.
CGACACTCGTCTCGACGGAGATATTGGGCGTAATCTCGATCTCGACCTGGGTGCGCGTCATGCCGGGGCGCGTTCCCTGTTCCAGGCCGACATAGACGCCGGGGGCGACGTAGCGGCCGCCGCGCACGATCGGTGTCGTGCGCTCCGTACCGATTTCCGTCTGCTCCGTTTCGGTCGTTATCTCCAGTCGGTCGAGCCCGGTCGCGCTGCGGATGCGACCGACGATGTCGGGACCGCGGCCGGCCAGAGCCGCCGCCGCCTGAGCAAGCTGGAGACCTTGTAAGGGCGTGATCTCGCTCACGCGGCGCCCGAACAGGACGCGGGAAAGGATCTCGTCCTGCGGAATCTCGGGGACCGACGTCAGGCGCAGCGAGGGATTGGATACGGTGCCCGTAATCTCCATCTGGGCCGTGATTTCGGCGGCCTGGTGCGTTGCGACGACGTCGATCTGCGGGTCGACGGTTTCACCCCCAAGGAACCGGATCGTGCCGCGCTCCAGCCGGAACGTTTCGCCAAGGACCGAGAAATCGCCGCGCACGACTTCGAGGAGGCCGGCGATGTGCGGATCCTGCGTCGTACCGGTCACCGCCAGATTGCCGCGCCACTCGCTGTCGAGACCGCGTCCGCGGATGAACACGCGGCCCGGCGCCGTCACGTTGAGGTCGAGGTCGAGCAGCATGCCGGCACCGTCGCGTTCCGTCGGCGCCGCGCCGACCGTCCCGGTGCGGCTGTTCACGACGACGACGTCGAGGTTGACGACCTCCGGCGGCAGCCGCTCGGGCGGGCGCAGCTCGGCGCGCGCGATCCGGATCTCTCCCGCAAGTCGGGGTGCATCGAGCGTGCCGACGATCTGCAACGTGCCATCGGCCGTCACGGTCGCGTCGTCGCGACGGACGGCGAGAAAGTTGACGAAGTTCGCGGCGATCTCGGCGTGCGGCGCCGGCGAGGCCGTCAGATCCAGGAAGCCGTTGGCGGCGAGCTGGCCCTGTGCGCCGTCCGTTGCCGCAAGGCGCTGCAGCACGAAACGTTGCCCGTCACCCATGAGGGCAAGATCGATCGTGCGGAGTTCCAGACCTGAGGCGAAATTGACATAGTGGCCGTCGCGCACGGCCAGCTGGCCGCTCGCCGCCGGATGTGCCAGCGTGCCCGCAATCGCGGCGTCGAGGTCGAACCGCCCGGCGATCCGGTCCTCGCCGAGCGGCAACGCGTCGCTCCAGCTCTCGAGCTGGCCGCTGCCGCGCAGCGAAACGCGGATCGGCGCATCGCGCGGCACGTCAGCGGTCAGCGTCGCCGGTTCCAATCGCAGGGGCAGGGACGCCGCAAGCGTGATCGCCGTGCCGTTGAGTCCTCCGATCGTGCCGTTCGTGTCGACTCGGCCGTTCTGCAAAGTCGACTCGGCATCGACGCTGAGCGGCGGGACCTGTGTCCGGCCGTCCTCGAGCCGCAGGTCGCGAACACGAACGGCAAACCGGCCGCGCGGATCGTCGGCCGTGCCCGACAAGTCGAGATCGGCCGCCAGTCGGCCGGCAATGCCGCGCGTCGCGGCGAACGCACCGGCGAGATCGAGCGGGATTTCGCGCGCGTTCAGGCGTATGTCGATGCGTCGCGCGCCGACGGCGGCTGATCCCTCGATCGCGCCGGGACCGATGCCGAGGCTGAGTCCGTCGACGGTCAATCGAGCCGGTTCGCGCACGACCGTGAGGATTTCCCGCAGCGCGAGATCGTGCGCGCCGACATTGCCGTCGAGCCGGTCGAGGCGAAGGCGCTGAACGTCCGCGGCAAGCGCGCTCTCGCCGGCGACGACGATGCGGAACGGCATCGGCTCCGCCCGCGGCGAGAGCGCGCCGTTTGCCGCTGCGCTGAAGGCGAAGGTGCCTGGCCTTGTCGACTTCGCGTCGAAATGCAGTCCGTCCGCCCGGAAAGACGGCTCAGCAGCATCGAGAACTTCGGCTGTGCCGTGACCGGTCGGCCGCCCGAACATGTCGTCCAGGCGCGCCGTCAGGCGCAGGCTGCGCATCGCGAGAGCATCGCCGGCGCTGCCGATCCTGATGTCGGTCGCATCCGCCGTCACATCGAGGCGCTGCCGTGCGGTGCCGGCGAAAGCGACGCGAAGATCGGCCTTACCGGCAAGCGGCGCCCCGACCATCTGCGACCATGGTTCGAGGTTCGCGATCCGTCCGGTGAGACGTCCCGTGACGCGTGGCCGGCCGAAGGCGATCCGCGCATCACCCTCGATCCGCGTGCCGGGCGCCGTGAGCGCGAGACTCTGGATGGACAGCGTGTGCGGCGCGGGCCGATCAAATCGTGCCGCCAGGCGCCCGTCGAATGGACCCGTCGCGAACCTCGCCTGGAACGTTCCGGCCGGACGGGTTGCGTTCGCCATCTTTATGTCGGCCGACAGCCGGTCGAGTCGAATCCCGGCAAGATCGATGCCGTTGGCCGTCAGCCGCCCGTCCGCCGCAGGCGCGCCGAGCGCGCCGTCGATGCTGGCCTCGGCCGCGATACTTCCGGCCATGTGGCCGTTCAGGGTATGCGCGAGCGGCGCGAGCGTCGGGACGGCCAGTTTTGCCTGGGCACGGATGTGCGAGAAATCCGGCGACAGCCATGCGTCGCCGGTCAGCGAAGCATTCGCCGCGTGAAGCTCGAGCGCCGAAACGACCAGGGCTCCATCCGGCTGGTGTACCGCGTGTGCGGTCAACGACGGGTACGCGCCGAGGAGCGCGTCGATGACAGACATCCCCGTTGCGAGCTGTTGCGTCGCGCCGCGTATTTTCGCCTCGATGCCGTGCGGCGCCGCGTAAGTCACGTCGGCGGAAAGCCGCGCGCTGCCGCGCAACGGCAAGGGGCCGAACAAGGCGACTGTCGACAGATCCGGTGCGGAAAGCTCGATCGTGCTCGTGGCCGTCGCCGTGCCATGCAGGTCTGCGACGCGGCCCGTTGCGGTCAATTCGAGGCCGCCGCCGCCCAACCGGGCATGCTCGATCGTGATCGTGTCGAGATCGCGTGCGATCGAACCGTTCAGCGCCAATGTGAGACGGTCGGGCAGCGTCAGGCCGGCTGGCGCGTCCGCGACCGCGAGGCCGACGATGGTTCCATGACCGCGGCCTTGCCAGCGATCGGCGGCGGGCCCGAGATCGATGTCTGCCGTAAGCTCCGCGATCGCGATCGTCATCCATCGCAGCGCGTGACCGGATACCGCGCCGCGGATGACTGGGCTCGAGAGCGGTCCGGCGACGGTCACGACGACCTCGGCGGACCCGGCCAGCGGTGCGTTCACGGCCGATGCGAACGGCGTCAGGTCCGCGGCCACAAGCCGGACATCGGCGGCGACGGTTCCGTCATTCGTATTGATGCGGCCGTCGACCCGTGCCGTGACCGGATCCGCCGCGACGCGCAGATGCTCCAGTCCGATCGCATCAGGACCGAACGTCAAGGTCGTGGCGAATTCGACCGGCTGACGCACCAGGGGCGCGGCGCCGGGTGGCACGGCGGCCGCCGCGACGTTGGCGCGTCCATCGAGGGCAACCCGCAGCTGGTCCGGGCGCGCGATACCGATCGTTCCCTCGACATGTACGAGGTCGCCCGCATCGGCACGAAAATCGCCGGTCCAGCCATCCACCGGGCCCGATCCCTGAACGGATACCGCAAGAGGAAGTGGCGCGCCGCGGTCCAGTGCACGCTGCAGAAGTCGTCCCGTCGGCTCGACGACGTCGACGTTCAGGTTCAGTGCATCCGGCGGGTCGAGGTGGAGGACAAATGCGGCATAACCGGGGCTGTCATCGGTTCGGCGCAGGCGGAGCTCGGCATCCGCGCGCCCGCCGGCCAGCTGGGCATTGCCGGTCAGCGTCGCCGTGACCGGCTGCCCCGCGATCTCGGGCGCGACATGGATCTCGTCGACATTCAATCGGCGGATCTCGACGGCGAAGGGCAGACTGGGCAGCGAGAAGCCCGTGCTCGAAGGTGCCGATGACGGTGGCGGCTCGATTTCGGGCATGCGGTCGAGGCGTAACGTCGCAGCGCCCAGCTGCTCGACGACGACGCGCCGACGCAGGAGTTCCCGCCCGATGATGTCGAGCACCGCGTCATTGACGGTCAACCAGGTGCCTGCGCGATCCGAAAGTCGGATCGTCGCCACGCGCAGACCCGACGTCAGCGCGCCGGTCACGCCGTCGAACTCGACCTTGATCTGATCGGTCGAAAGCCATGCCGCCAGCCGGTCGGCAAGCCAGCCGCGGATGGCGTCGCCGCTGAACGGCCACTGGGCCCAGACCGGCGTCGCGGCGTGGATCGCGACCGCGAGCCAGGCAAGGAAGAGAACGGGAAGGAGCTTCCACGCGGTCCGCATCGCGAGATTAGAACGCCTGTCCGAGGCTTATGTAGATCTGGAACGCATCGTCCTCGGGCCGGCGGTCCAGCGGAAAGGCGACGTCGAGGCGCACGGGACCGATCGGCGTGTGGTAGCGAAGCCCGAGACCGGTGCCATAGAAAAGGTCGGTGCTCAGCTTGGGCAACGACGATTCGTAGACGTTGCCGCCCTCGAAGAACGGCACGATGCCGATCGTGTCGGTGATCTTGATGCGAAGCTCGACGCCGAGCTCGATCGAAGACCTGCCGCCGATCGGATCGCCGAACTGGTCGAGCGGCCCGACGAGCTGGTAGCCGTAACCGCGGACCGATCCGCCCCCGCCGACGTAAAGGCGCTGGTCCTTGGGCAGGGTGTCGCGCGATTCGCCCACGATCGAGCCGACCGCGCCGAATGCGGCAAGAACGAAGCGGCGGTCATCGTCGAGCGGACGGTAGAAGCTGGCCGACAGACGCGAGGACACGAACGTGAAGTCCGACCCGAGGGCTCCCAGATATGGCGTGACGGTCAGCGCCTGGCGGCTTCCGGTCCGGGGATCGAGGAGGTTGTCCGTCGCGTCGCGACGCACGAATACGGGCGTGCCGACAAGCGTATAGATGCGGGTCCGTACGTTCTCGTCGATGCGTGTCCGTTCGATCTCGCCGCCGGCACCGATGGTGAGCGTGTCGTCGATCGCCCACTCGATACCGGAGAACGCGCGAACACGGGTGCGGTCGTAGGCTTCGAAGCTTTCGTTCTCGGCCGTGATGTCGGCGAGCAGGTCTTGGTCGATCCGAAAGATGTCCGGCCGCCGGAATGTCGTCGACGCGGCCTGTCGACGCTGGCCGAGCTCGCCGCGCAGCCGCAGTGCCTCGGCCTCGCCGAACAGATTGCGATGCTCCCAGAACGCACGGGCGGAGGCGCCCGTGCCCGAGTCGTAGTTGACGCCGGCGCCGATGGAGCGCGGCGGCCGTTCCGTGACGTCGATGTTGATCGGAATGCGGCCGTCCGGTCCGACCTCGCTGCCGGGCGTGATGCGGACGGTGGCGAACAGTCCCGTGCTTACGAGCTTTTGGCGCGTGCTCTCGATCAGGCGGATATCATAGGGCGCACCCTCGCGCCACCGGAGCCGCCGGTCGACATAGTCCCGTTCCAGCCGGTCCAGACCGGTAACCGTCGTCGCGCCGAAGGCGGCGAGAGGGCCGGTATCGACCGTGTAGGTCACCGCCATCGTCTTGGTCGCCTGGTCGATGACGACGCGGCGCTCGGGCACGGCGGCGAGCGGAAAGCCGCGCTCGCGCAGCACGCGCACGATCCTCGCCTCCGCGTCGACGATCGGTGACGCGCGTGCCGGGCCGCCGACATCAAGACCGAAGGCGGGCGGCGCATCGTCCCGGAGCGGTGGTGGCTGGCGGCCTTGTCGGTCGACGAGCCGGACCTCGGTCAGTACATAGCGCGAACCCGGCTCGACGTTGACGGTCACGCGCGCAGGGTCGGACGTGGTATCGAGCGCGTAGGACAGCACGGCGTCGTAATAGCCTTCGGACCGCATCACCGCGTCGAGCCGCTCGAGGTCGGCCGCTGCGCGGCGCGCGAGCGCCGCCTCGCCGGGCGGCGGGCGATCCTCGTAGGCAACGAGCTGCGAGACGCCCCTTAGCGCGCGCAGCAGGTCCGGTGCATCCACACCGACGATCTCGGTGCGGTATCGGATCTCGGCCGCGGCCACGTGCGGCCATGATGCGAACAGAACGAGAAACAGAACCAGGAAGATGCCTCTCATGGCGCGCGCGTCGGACCGATGACGCGATACGCGCCTGCCTTCCGCCTGCCGGACCGGCCCGCATGGCAAGCCTGCCGCGGAAGCAATTGTCTCGCGCCGATCGCGTGGTAGTGTCACCAGCGCGGCACGAATCCGTGTCGCTCCGGGGACAATTCTCGACACGCGCGGTGGACGCATCAATGCCTCATGAGGATATGAAGGATAAGTGGGGCTGGCAGCCCCTCTGCGCCTGGGGCCTCAGTGCGCTGTTCTTCTATTACGCCTTCCTCCAACGTGTTTCGCCGAGCGTGATGGTGGCCGAGCTGATGCGCGATTTCGCGGTCAGCGCCGCCATACTCGGGAACCTGTCGGCATTCTATCTCTATGCGTATGCCGGGCTGCAGCTCTCAGTCGGCGTGCTGATGGACCGCGTCGGCCCGCGTCGGTTGATGAGCGGCGCGATGATCATGTGTGCGGCGGGCACCGTGCTGTTCGCCGCGAGCGAGGCGTTGGCGGGGGCCTATGTCGGCCGGCTGCTCATCGGCGCGGGGGCGGCGTTCAGCTGGGTCGGCGTGCTGACGGTGCTGACCCAGTGGTTCCCACCCGGACGCTTTGCGCTATTCGCCGGCCTGACGCAGGCGATCGGCATGGCCGGGGCCGTTTTCGGGCAGGCGCCGCTCGCCTTCGTCGTCGATGCGATCGGCTGGCGCGGCGCCCTCAACGTCGTCGCGGCAAGCGGCGCCGTTCTGGCGGTGCTCATCTTCCTGGTCGTTCGCGACCGGCCGCATGCGGCATCGAAATCGGTCGGTGTCGCGAGCAGCCTTCGCATCGTGTTGCGCAACCCCGAGACCTGGCTCAATTCCGTCGTCGGCCTCGCCATGACCGGACCGATGCTCGGGTTCGGCGCATTGTGGGCGGTTCCGTATCTGGAAACCGTTTACGGTCTCGACCGGGCGGATGCTGCGGCGTTCGCGTCGCTGATCTTCATCGGCTGGGGCATCGGCGCCCCGGTGATCGGCCTCGTCTCGGACCGGATCGGGCGGCGCAAGGTGCCGATGCTGGTGAGCGCCATGGTCGCGACATTGTCGCTGGCGGCCGTCATCTATCTGCCGGGCCTGTCGCTGTCGGTGCTCGGCACGCTCATCGTGGTCCATGGCGCGGCCGCGTCGTCGATGATCCTGTGTTTTGCGAGCGTGCGCGAACACAACCCGCCGGGCATGAGCGGCAGCGCAATGGGCGTGGTCAATACGGCGGTCGTCGGAAGCGGTGCCCTGTTCCAGCCGCTGATCGGATTCCTCCTGGACGTCAACTGGACCGGCGAGCTCGTCGCAGGGGCGCGCATCTATACGCCCGAGGCTTACCGCATCGCATTCTCGGTTCTTCCGGCTGCGTGCGCAATCGGCACCGCGGCGGTGCTGGCGATGCGCGAAACCTACGCCCGCCAGCGCGCCTGAGCGATATACGTCCCTAGGCCAGGTCGAAGAGGATGACCTCCGCGTCGCCCGTCGCCGTGAGGCGCAGCCGCGGCTCGTCGATGACCGCGGCCCCGTCGCCCTGCGCGAGCTTCTGGCCGTTGAGGTCGATCGATCCGCGCGCGACCTGGACCCAGGTACGCCGGCCGGCCGGCGGCGCATAGTCGACGATATCGCCGGGCCGCAGGATGCCCGCATGGACGTTCACGTCCTGATGGATGGTGACCGCGCCGTCACCGCCGTCGCGCGCCCCGATGAGGCGGAGCTTTCCCGGCGTGTCGGCGAGGCGGGTCGCCGTCTGCTCATAGCTCGGCTGGAGCCCGGCACGCTCGGGAACGATCCAGATCTGCAGGAAATGAACAGGTTCGGCCGGCGACGGATTGTACTCGCTGTGGCGGATGCCGGTACCGGCGCTCATCCGCTGGATCTCGCCGGGGCGAATGATCGACCCGGTGCCCAGGCTGTCCTTATGCTCGAGGGCGCCCGACAGGACGTAGCTGATGATTTCCATGTCACGGTGGCCGTGCATCGGAAACCCGGCACCCGGGGCCACCCGATCCTCGTTGATCACGCGCAGGCTGCCGAAGCCCATATGGGCCTCATCGAAATAGTCGGCGAAGGAGAACGTATGCCGGCTGTCGAGCCAGTCGATGCGAGTTCGGCCGCGTGCGTCGGCAGGGCGTCGGCTGATCATGGCGGTCGGTCCTTCGGATGGTTTCGTTTGTCGCGACGAGAGAATTTAGCGCGTCCTCGCCCTTGGGAGGATTGCCCAAGGCGGGATCAATCCATTCGCGATTCACGAACAATGAACGAGGTGACGGATCATCCCGCAGCATGAAGGTATTCGTGCGGACCGCCGAAACGGGCAGCTTGTCCGGGGCGGCGCGGCAGCGCCGGTGCTCCAAGTCCGTGGTCACCAGGCGAATCGCGCATCCGGACACCTGGCCGTTCCAACGCAGCACGCGGCGGGTACGGCTCCGCGACGCCGGTGTCGCCGGCAAATGGAATAGCGGTTCTGCGCACGCTGCTGATCGAATGCGAGTGGAGAAACGGGATTCTCGTACCGCTGCAGCCCGAATGGCAGGCGCCGCTTCTTGCGGATCGCGGCGATCTATCCGCAGACGCACCGGTTCACGACCAAGGTTCGGCTGTTCGTCGAACTCCTCGCAGCGCGCGCCGGGCTCGAGCCGCCACGGAATCCCGCGCCACGGTGCTATCGGCCGGCCGCAGGATCGGCTTGCCACGCGTGGACGATGACAGCACTATGGTAACCCAAAATAGCAAGAATCCAACCAAACCGATCCTGAAGGAGGACGCCATGTCTAGACTTGCAGTACTGGTGGGCGCCGCGGCGGTTACGCTCTTCGGCTTTGCGGGTGGTGCGGCCCACGCCCAGGGGCTTGAACTCAAGTTCGGCCATGTCGGCGAGCCGGGCTCACTCTTCGCGCAATCGGCGGAGGAGTTCGCGAAGCGCGCAAATGCCAGGCTTGGCGACAAGGGTAAGGTTCTGGTGTTCGGATCGAGCCAGCTCGGCGGCGACAAGGAGCTCATCCAGAAACTGAAGCTCGGGACGGTCGACTTCGCGCTGCCGTCGACAGTGATGTCGTCCGAAGTCGACGTCTTCGGCATATTCGAGATGCCGTATCTGGTCAAAGATCGTGCGCACATGGGACGGATCGAGAAGGAGGTCTTCTGGCCGTCACTTGCGCCGGCCGCCGAAGCGAAGGGACTCAAGATTCTCGCCGTCTGGGAAAACGGGTTCCGCCACATCACCAACAGCAAGCACCCGATCAAGGAGCCGGCGGACCTCAAGGGCATCAAGCTGCGCGTGCCTGAGGGCAAGTGGCGCGTGAAGATGTTCCAGGCCTACGGCGCCAACCCGAGCCCGATGAAGTTTTCGGAAGTGTTCGTCGCGCTTCAGACCGGCGTGATGGACGGCCAGGAGAATCCGTTCACGCAGATCTACAGCGCAAAATTCCAGGAGGTGCAGAAATATCTGTCGCTGACGGGCCACGTCTATACGCCCGCCTACGTGACGGTCGGGGCGCGCAAGTTCAACAGCCTGCCCGAGGACGTGCGCAAGATCCTCGAGCAGACGGCGCGGGAGACGCAGGCCTTCGTCTACGACGTGGCTGCGCGTGAGGAGAAGGCGTTGCTCGAGAAACTCAAAGCCGCGGGCATGGAGGTGAACGAGGCCGACAAGAACGCCTTCATCAATGCGAGCAAGCCGATCTACGAGGAGTTCGCGAAGGAAGTTCCGGCAGCGAAGCCGCTGATCGATAAGGCGCTGGCGCTCGGGGCGTCGTCCTAAGCCGTTCTCGACTGGGGCGATCAGCTGTTCCGCCGGCGGCCGGACCGTCATTATCGATCCGGCCGCCGGCCGCACAGCCGGGGGAGTATCGTGTTCGAACAAGTGAAATCCGCCTACGAACGACTGCTTGAGGCCATCGTCATCATATTGATGGTCGGCCTTTCGATCGTCGTGCTGCTGGGAATCGCCTATCGCAGCGCCGGAGCGGCGCTCGTCTGGTACGACGAAGTCGCCGCGATCACGCTCGCCTGGCTAACCTACTACGGCGCAGCACTCGCCGCCCTCAAGCGGTCGCATATCGGCGTTCCGGAAATCATCCGCATGGTTCCACCCGCGTGGCGGGTGGTAATGTTCGCCGCGGCCGAAATTCTCGTCATCGGCTTCTTCGCATTGACGGCATGGATTGGCTACGAGGTGCTCGTCATCCTCGAAGGCTCGACATTGGTAAGTCTGCCCGAGGTGCCCGAGCAGCTTGCCCAATCCGTCATCCCGATCGGCGCGGTGCTCTTCATCATCGCTCAGGTGCTCAGCATGCCTGACGCGTGGCGCAAGACCATGGCCGGCGACACCGGTCATCCCGATGCCGATCGCAAGGGGTTGGGTTCCGAAATGGCGTCGACGGAGTAAGCGGTCCCATGGCCATCCTCCTCATCTTCCTTGCGCTGCTCGCCATCACGCTGATCAACGTGCCCATCGCGGTCGGACTCGGCATCGTGGCCGTGGGCGCCATTCTCCTGACCCAAGGCGTCGAGATGCTGCCCAACGTGGCGGTCGGCATGTACAACGGCGCCACCAACTTCCCGTTGATCGCGATTCCGCTGTTCATCCTGGCGGGTGCGGTCATGAACGCCTCCGGCATTTCGCGCCGGCTGGTCGCCTTCGCGACCGCATTGCTCGGTTTCATCCGCGGCGGCCTGGCGATGGTGTCGATCGGCGCGTCGCTGTTCTTCGCGGAAATATCGGGTTCGGCCGTTGCCGACGTGGCGGCGCTGGGTTCGATCCTGATTCCGGCGATGAAGCGCAGGGGCTATCCGACGCCGCTGGCGACCTCGGTCATCTCGTCCTCGGCGACGCTCGCCGTCATCATCCCGCCGTCGATCCCGATGATCCTCTATGCGGTGATGGCCGACACGTCCGTCGTGCAGCTGTTTGTGGCGGGGATCATTCCCGGAATCATCGGCGGTCTGGGCCTGATGCTGATGGCCTATCGGTTCGCGCGCATCTACAACCTGCCGGTCGAGCGGGCGTTCGATCTGCCGCACATCTGGAAGACGTTCAAGGAGGCGGCCTGGGCCTTCATCCTTCCCGTGGTCATCCTGGGCACGATCTTCGGCGGCATCGTCACTGCGACCGAGGGGGCGGCCATGGCGGTCCTCGCGGCTCTGGTCGTCGGCCTGTTCATCTATCGGGAACTCGACCTCCGGCAACTGAAGGAGGCGATCATCGAGGGCGGCGTTCAGACGGCCGTCGTCATGCTTCTCGTCGGCACGTCGACGCTCGTCGGGACCTATCTGACCGAGGCGCAGGCGCCGCAACAGCTGGCCGCCGCCATCGCGGAGATCACGACCAACAAGTGGGTCGTGCTGGCGCTTCTCAACGTCCTGTTCCTGATCCTCGGTCTGTTCCTGCATTCGGCCGCAGCCATTATCCTGACCGTGCCCGTGGTGATGCCGCTGGTGAACTCGGTCGGCATCGACCCGGTGCATTTCGGCCTGATCGTCACGATCAATCTCGGCATCGGTCAGCAGACGCCGCCGGTCGCCAGCGTTCTGATGACGGCATGTGCGATTGCCAAGGCCGACATCTGGCAGGTCACGCGCGTGAACGTCTGGTTCGTCGGCGTGCTGCTTGCCGTGCTGCTGCTATGCACCTACGTGCCGGCGATACCGCTGCTGCCGGTCGAGTACTTCTACCGGTAAGCGGCGCCGCTATTCCCGGACCGGTCGCCAGACGAGAATCGCGGCGTCGGCTTCGGCGAGCTGCTCGGGCGACAGCTTGCGGCGCACGGCCTCGCGCTGCATCGCGATCCAGCGCGACGTGCCGCCTGCGCCGTGGGCGCGCTCGGCGAGCGTAAGCCAGAAATAGGCCGCCATCGGATCGGCACCGGTGCTGCGTCCCTCGGCGAGCATCTGGCCGAGGCGATGCTGGGCCGGCGGGTAACCCTGGTTGGCTGCGCGAAGGTACCAGCGCGCAGCCTCGTCGTCGCTCTGCGGCACGCCCTGACCCCGCTCGTGGAGCAGGCCGACATTGAACTGACTCCGTGCGTCGCCAGCCTCAGCAAGCGGTTGCCAGATGGCCAGCGCATCGGCGAAATCGCCGCGCAGATAAGCCGTGGCGCCCTGGTCGAACTCGGCGGTCCGGCCCGGCAGGGGGCTCGCTGTCCCCAGGATCACGCCCAGAATCAAAAGCACGCGAAGCATCGTTACCCGAGATCACTCAATACTTGCGGGCATGATCGCACGCGACCCAGGCGCGACTGTCAAGCGCACATGGATTGACCGGCCGCGTCTTGACCGGTAAAGCGAAGATCCTGGGCCAAGGTCCGTCACGTCCGAAGGAGCATTATGACCGACGCCGCTACCGCAGAGGCGGGTGAATCCGTCCTCGTGAGCCGTGAAGGCGCGATCGTCACGGTCACGCTGAACAGGCCTCACAAATTCAACGCCCTCAATCTTCCGGCCTGGAAGCGTTTCGGGGATGTGATGGAGGAGCTGGGAGGCGACCGGACGGTGCGTTGCATCGTCATCCGCGGTGCCGGCAACCAGGCCTTCGCGGCGGGCGCGGACATATCCGAGTTTGCGCGCGAGCGGGCAAGTTCGGCGGAAGCCGAGGCCTACGACAAATGGGTCAACCGTGCGACGACCGGGATTCTCGACTGTCCGCATCCGACCGTCGCACTGATCCGGGGCGCCTGCGTCGGCGGGGGGTTGGAGCTCGCCGCCATGTGCGATCTTCGCATCTGCGGTACGTCGAGCCGTTTCGGCGTGCCGATCAATCGTCTGGGTCTGACGATCGCGTATCCGGAGCTCAAGGCCCTGCTGGCGCTGGTCGGACGCGCGACGACGCTGGAGATCCTGCTCGAGGGTCGGATCATGGGCGCCGACGAGGCCTATGCCAAGGGGCTCGTGACCCGCGTCGTTCCCGACGACGAGGTCGAGGCGGAGGCCTATGCCACGGCGGCTCGAATCGCAAGCGGCGCTCCGCTGGTCAACCGCTGGCACAAGCGCTTCATCCGCCGGCTCGAGGAGGGCACGCCGCTCACCCGCGCCGACACCGACGAGAATTATGCCTGCTACGACACCGAGGACTTCCGCATCGGCGTGAAAGCGTTTCTCGACAAGAAGAAGCCTGAGTTCAAGGGACGCTGATGAACGCAGCCCATCCGGCAGGCCCGCTCGCCGGGCTCAAGGTCGTCGAACTTGCGCACATCATGGCGGGGCCGGTCTGCGGCCTGATGCTGGCCGATCTCGGCGCCGACGTCGTGAAGGTCGAGAAGATGCCGGGCGGCGACGACACGCGCCGGATGGTGCCGCCGAAGGTCGATGGCGAGTCCGCCGCCTTCCTGATGATGAACCGCAACAAGCGGGGCATCGCGGTGAACCTCAAGACGCCGGGCGGCGTCGAAGTGCTGCGCCGCCTCCTGCGCGATGCCGACGTGCTGATCGAGAATCATCGGCGCGGGACGATGGAACGACTGGGACTGGGGTATGAGGAACTCAGCCGCACGAACCCCGGCCTGATCTACTGCGCCGTGTCGGGCTTCGGCCGTACCGGCCCCTATGCCGACCGCGGCGGATTCGACCTGATCGCGCAGGGCATGAGCGGGCTCATGAGCATCACCGGCGAAGGTCCGGGCCGGCCGCCGGTCAAAGTCGGCGCGCCGGTCACCGATATCACGGCCGGAATTCTTGCGGCGATGGGCGTGCTCGCCGCCTATGTCCATCGCCTCAAGACGGGGCAGGGACAGATGGTCGACACGTCGCTGTTCGAGGCCGGGATCGTCCATACCTATTGGCAGTCGGCGATCTGCTTCGCGACGGGAATCTCGCCGGGGCCGCTCGGCTCGGCGCATCCGCTCAATGCGCCCTATCAGGCATTCCCGACGGCGGACGGATGGATCAATGTCGGCGCCGCCAACCAGGCCAACTGGGAACGGTTCGTCGATGCCGTCGGCGCGCCGGAGCTGAAGGCCGATCCCCGTTTCAAGACGAATGCCGACCGGATGGCCAATCTCTCCGTGCTCGTCGATCTTCTGTCGGTGAAGCTGCGCACGCGGACGACCGCGGCGTGGCTGTCCTGCCTGGATGCGGCCGGCGTGCCGGCCGGACCGGTGCTGTCCATTGCCGAGATGCACGCGGATCCGCAGACCCGCGCTCGCGACATGGTGGTCACGACCCGACACAGCCGGCTTGGTGACGTGAAGACGATCGGCGCGCCGGTGAAATTCTCGGCCACGCCTGGCGGCGTCCGCCGGCCGGCCCCTGTTTTCGGCGAACACACGGAGGAAGTACTGCGGTCGCTGGGGTACGGGGACGATGACATCCATCGCCTCGTCCGCGAGGGCGCAATTGCCGTAATGGAGCGACAAAAGGACCCATGAGCAACGAAACGGAGGCCCTGATCCGGGCCTATTACGACCGCTTCAATGCCGGCGACGTCGAGGGCTTCCTCGCCCTTCTCGACGATCAGGTCGTCCATGACATCAATGAAGGGGCACGCGAGATCGGCAAGGCGGCCTTTCGACGCTTTCTCGAGTACATGAATCGGTGCTACCGCGAGAGGGTGCGGGATCTCGTGGTCATGACGGACCGGACGGGAACGCGCGCCGCCGCCGAGTTCTTCGTCGATGGGATGTATCAGGCGACCGATAACGGCCTGCCGGCCGCGCGAGGGCAAAGCTATTCGCTGCGCGTCGGCGCGTTCTTCGAGGTCCGTGACGGCAAAATCGCGCGCGTCTCGAACCACTACAGCGTCAAGGAATGGCTCAAGCAGGTCGCATGACGGGCGCAGTAGCCATCGAAGTGTTGACGGGCAGGGCGGTCGAGCCGGCCATCGCCGACGTCGCGCGCCTGCGGATCGAGGTTTTCCGCGCGTTTCCCTATCTCTACGACGGCGACCTCGACTACGAACGCAACTACCTGCGCAAGTTCCTGGATCTGCCCGAAAGCACGGTCGTCGTCGCGCGCGACGGGACCCGCACGGTGGGCGCCTCGACCGCGCTGCCGATGACGAACGCGGGCGACGAGGTCATGCGGCCATTCGTGGCCAAGGGACTCGACCCGGCGGCGTACTATTATTTTGGCGAGTCCGTGCTGCTGCCCGAATATCGCGGCCGAGGAATCGGTGTCGCCTTCTTTGCCCGTCGCGAGGAACGGGCCCGTTCGCTCGGCTTCCGCTATGCGACATTCTGCGCGGTGGACCGGCCGCCCGATCATCCGCGCCGCCCGAAGGATTACGTGCCGCTCGACGAATTCTGGACGAAGCGCGGTTACGTCAAGCAGCCCGATCTCGTCACGACCTTCGAATGGAAGGAGATCGACGAAGATCGGGAGACGCCGAAGCCGCTCACGTTCTGGATCAAGCCGCTCCAGCCGTAACCGACCCGGGTTCGACCGGCCTCGCGCAGACGGGAGGCGCGGCGGCCTGCAGGATGGCCCGATATCGCTAAGAGTCTGTTCACGATCGCATCGTAAAATTCAAGGTTGTCGATAGGGTGACCAGGGTCGATCGGCAATAGAGCGCTGGGATCGCTCCGGCAAGGGATCAAACATGGCGCGTGGCATCGTCGCGTTTTTGGCTCCGCTGGGCTTCACGATGCTGGCCGACGGACTGGCAGCGGAACCCACGGTGCTCCGTTTGGGCACCGGTGGCGTCGGGGGTACGTATTATCCGATCGGGTCGCTGATCGCAGCAGGCCTGTCCGACAGCACGGCGCCGGGCGCGTGCGCTGGTGCTCCCCGCTGCGGGATTCCCGGAGTCCTGGCCGTGGCTCAGGTCTCGAACGGCTCGGTCGCCAACATCGAGGGGCTGCGGACACGCTCGATCGAAATGGCCTTTGCCCAAAGCAACGTCGTCGATTGGGCGTACAATGCGCGGGCGCGGTTCGAGAAGCGCGAGCCGGCGCGTGATCTCCGGGCAATCGCGACTCTCTACTTGGAGAGCCTGCATGTCGTGGTCCGTGCCGATGCAGGCATATCGTCGATCAGCGATCTTAAGGACCGGCGTATGTCGCTCGACGAACCCGGCTCCGGTACGCTCGACGACGCCCGCGAGGTGCTGCGCAGCTTCGGTTTGGCCGAGGCGGACCTGTCGCCTGAATATGTCAAGCCGGACCTCGCCGTCGCGCGCATGTTGGAAGGCCGCCTCGACGGCTTTTTCATCGTTGCGGGGGCGCCGGTTGCGACGTTGAGAGAAGCGTCGCCGCGCCTCTCCTTCGCGCTCCTTCCGGTCGATGGCCCGGCGGCCGAACGGCTCCTGCACCGGCTCCCTTTCTACAGCCGGGTGATCATCCGCGCCGGGCTCTATCCCGGCGTCCCGGATACGCCCACCATCGGCGTCGGCGCGCAACTGATCGTCCGGGCCGACCTCGACGAGCATCTCGGATACGAAATCACCCGCGCGCTCTGGTCGGAGCGGATGCGCCGTCTGCTTGATGGCGGCCATCCCAAGGGGCGAGAGATCCGGCTCGACAATGCACTGCAAGGCATCTCGATTCCGCTTCATCCGGGCGCGGAGCGTTTTTATCGAGAGGCCGGACTGCTGAGCCGGTAACGACCCGTGCGCGTCGAACCGTCCGGGACGTCCCCTGAGTCCAGGAGCTTGCGCGCGCGGTTGGCGCGCCCGCTACCGCTCCTGCTGTGCGCGGGCGTGCTGATCGTCGCCAGCGCTGTCGTCTGGTATGTCCAGGACACGGTGCGTTCGGTGCAGGCCGGTCTGCCTGCTGCCGTCTTGGCCCAGGAGCGCGAGATCGTCGCCGTCGCCGAAGCTCTCGCCGAGCTTCGCTTCGAGCTGCACGGCGCCCGGCTGGCGCCCTCCGACTCGGCCCGCCGCCGGGTCATGGAGCGTCTTGGCGAGGCCGAGCAGCGCCTTGCCTCCATGCGGCAGACCTACAACTTCGACAATCTGGTCGGTGCATCGGCAGTCCACGCGATTGCCAATCCGGCGCTCATCGATGTGCGCCGGTGGCTCGAGCAGGGCGTCGGCGCGAATGCGTCACCGATGACGCCGATCGTGCTCGCGCTCGCCGGTCGCCGCATCGACGAGGCGACGCAGGCCGTCCGCGCGCATCTCGCGGATGCCCAGGCAAGCGCCATCGAGCTGCTGGCGAGGCAGGGACAGGACCTGGAGCGGTTCCGCGCCGGACTCATCGGCGTGATCGTGCTCGTGGCGGCGCTTGTGCTGATGTCGATCGCACTCGTCGTCCGTCAGTCCGCCGAGCGCCAACGCGCCGCTGCGGCGCTCGCCACCCTGAACCGGCGGCTGGCCGAGCGGAACGCAGCCTTCGACATCGCGATCGAGAACACGCGCCACGGGCTCGCCTTCTACGATGCGGCCATGCGCCTCCAGGTCTGGAACAGGCGCTACCCGCAAATGTTCGGCATTCCCGCGGGTGCGCTCCGCGCCGGAATGAGCCTGGCCGATGTGATGCGGCTCAGCATCGCCTGCGGCAATTACGCCGAGAGCACGGCCGAGTCGGTGATCGCCGAACGGCTGCTCATCGCCGCCGCGACGGAACCCCGGACATTTCATCAGCGCCTGAGGACCGGACGGCTGATCGAGGCCGTGCAGCAGCCGCTTCCGGACGGCGGGCGCGTGATCTCGTTCACCGACATCACCGATCAGGAGCGTCGCGAGGCAGAGCTGCGGCACGCCAAGGACGCGGCTGAAATGGCGAGCCGGACCAAGTCGCAGTTCCTTGCCACCATGAGCCACGAACTCCGCACGCCGCTCAATGCCATCATCGGATTTTCGGAAATCATCGCGAATGCGATGATCGGGCCGCTTCATCCGAAGTACCGGGAGTACGGAGTCGATATCCATCGTTCGGGGCAGCACCTTCTCGACCTGATCAACGATATTCTCGACCTCTCCAAGATCGAGCATGGTCGTCTCAAGCTGCATGAGGCCCCGGCCGATCTGGGTGAGATCGTGCGCAGCTCCGTGCGGCTTCTGGGCACCAGGGCAAGTGAGGGCGGGGTTCATGTTTTGACGGAAATCGCGCCCGATCTGCCCACCGTGCGCGTCGATGAGCTGCGGCTGAAACAGGCCCTTCTCAATCTCCTGTCCAACGCCGTGAAGTTCACGCCCGCGGGCGGCCGCGTGACCATATCGGCCCGCCTCGTGCCGACGGGCGATATCGAGATCAGGGTCGAGGACACCGGTATTGGAATGAGCCCCGAGGACATCCCGATCGCACTTGAGCCGTTCCGCCAGATCGATGGCCGTCTCAACCGGCGCTATGAGGGCACCGGACTCGGGTTGCCCCTGGCCAAGGCGCTCGTCGAGCTGCATGGCGGACAGCTGGTCGTCGAGAGCGAGCCCGGGAGAGGGACCACGGTCTCGTTCCGATTGCCGAGAGAGCGCGTGTCGACGGCCGCCTGAGCCCGGACCCGCATTGCTTTTGACCCGCGGGAAGACGGGACCTATTCTGCCGATCGCATGCGCTTGCGGCGGCGGCCTCGCACGTCGCACCGGGCCCTACAGGTCTTCCACGCCGCGCGCGGCGGTTTCTGCAACCTCGGGAGCTGACGGTGTCGCTGCCGCTCCAAGGCGTTCGGGTCCTCGATCTCACCAACGTTCTTGCCGGCCCGTTCTGCGGCTACCAGCTCGCGCTGATGGGCGCCGAGGTGATCAAGATCGAAGTGCCCGGGACGGGCGATCTTGCCCGACAGCTCGGCGCCGATCCGGACCTCAACCGCCGCCTGATGGGTGCGTCGTTTCTGGCGCAGAACGCCGGCAAGAAATCCGTTACCCTGAACCTGAAGTCCAGGAGTGGGCGCGACGTGTTCCTGCGTCTCGTCAGGACCGCGGATGTCGTGCTCGAGAATTTTCGTCCCGGCGTCATGGACCGGCTGGGTGTCGGATACGCCTCATTGCGGGCGGAGAAGCCCGATCTCATCTACTGCGCGATCTCGGGATTCGGCCAGAATGGCCCGTTGCGCGACAATCCGGCCTATGACCAGATCGTCCAGGGTATGTCGGGCGTGATGAGCGTGACGGGCGACGAAACGAGCGCGCCGCTGCGCGTCGGTTATCCCGTCTGCGACACCGTCGGGGGGATCACGGCGGCGTTCGCGATCGCGAGCGCACTCTACGGCAAGCAGGTCAGCGGCACCGGCCAGTACATCGACGTTTCGATGCTGGAGGCAACGCTGGTGACGCTGGGTTGGGCGGTCTCGAACTGGCTGATTGCCGGCGTGCCGCCGAAGCCGATGGGCAACGAGAACATGACGGCCAGCCCGTCCGGCACGTTCCGAACCGGTGACGGGTTTCTCAATATCGCGGCCAACAAGCAGGAACAGTTCGAGACGCTCTGCCGCCTCGTCGGCCGGCCGGAGCTTGCGGCCGATCGGCGGTTTGCCGAGCGCGAAGCGCGAAAGAGGAACAGATATGCGCTCCGCGACGAACTGGAGAAGGCCCTGGCGGGGCGGGGTGCCGCCGCCTGGGAGGCGCTGTTCAATGCGAACGGCGTGCCGGCCGGCCGGATCCTGTCGGTGCCCGAGGTGCTGGAGCATCCGCAGGTTCGCCATCGCGATCTGCTGCAGCATTTCGCGGCGGTGCCCGGCGTCGATCGGCCGGTCACCGTCGTGCGGGGCGGTTTCAGGCTGTCGGACGGCAGGCCGGCGGTATCCGCGCCGCCGCCGGCCTTGGGGGCGGACACCGAGTCGGTCCTGCGCGAGATCGGGTGCGACGCGGCCGAGATCGCACGGCTGCGCGAGGAGGGAGCGATATGAGCGATCCGTCGCGCGAGGCCGCGCGCAACTGGTGGCGCACCGAGATCATCGACGTCGAGCCCGGCAGGATCCGCATCCGCGGCTATCCGATCGAGCAGCTGATCGGCAACGTCGACTTTCCGCAGATGATCTGGCTGATGCTGCGGGGTGAGATTCCCAGCAAGGCCAAGGCCGATCTCCTCGGCGCCGCGCTGGTCGCGGCGGTGGACCATGGGCCGCAGGCACCTTCGATCGCCATCGCGCGGATGGCGATGACCTGCGGCGTCGGCATCAACAACGCGATGGCGTCGGCGATCAACGTACTCGGCGACGTGCATGGCGGCGCCGGCGAGCAGGCGATGAAACTGTTCGCCGCAATCGATGCCGCCGTGCAGGGCGGCAGCCTCCTCGCGGCGGCGGTGGCGCAGGCCCTTGATCGCTTTCAGGCCGAGCACGGCAAGTACGTTCCCGGCTTCGGCCACCGCTTTCATCCGGTCGATCCGCGCGGACCCCGCCTGCTCGCCCTCGTCGACGCCGCCGCCCGGGCGGGGACCGTCTCCGGACGCTTCGCCGCCATCGGACGTGCGGTGGAAGATGCGCTCGCGGTCCGGGCCGGCAGGCATCTGACCATAAACATCGACGGCAGTGCCGCGGTCGTCTTCTCCGAGCTCGGCTTCGCACCGAAACTCGGACGCGGCCTGTTCATCCTGTCGCGTGCGGTGGGCATACTTGCGCACGCGTGGGAACAGCACGGGCAGGGCGGCCGCAACAAGGGGCCGATCCCGCCCGATTTTCTCTACAGCTACGTTGGCAAGGGGCCGCGCGACGTCGATCCGGAAGGAAACGGTTAGGCTCGCTCGGCCCGGGGGGATGACGCATGGGACTTTATCCGCCGCCGGCGCGGTTGCCGGTCAGCATCTTCTCGCGGCTGCCTGACAAGTTCCGGCGCAAGGTCCGCACCGCCTGGGCCGATGCGAACCGGGGCGGCAATGCCGTCGACTCGTTCCTCGAAGGACCGAGCTTCGACCGGGCGGGCAATCTCTATGTGACCGACATTCCGTTCGGGCGCATATTCCGCATCTCGCCGGACGGGACGTGGACGCTCGTGACCGAATATGACGGGTGGCCCAATGGTCTCAAGATCCACCGGGATGGCCGCATCTTCATCGCCGACTACAAGCGGGGACTCATGCTGCTCGACCCGGCCAGCGGCAAGGTGACGCCCCTCGTCGAGACGCGCCGGTCGGAGAGCTTCAAGGGCGTGAACGACCTCGTGTTCGCGAGCAACGGCGATCTCTATTTCACCGACCAGGGTCAGACCGGCCTGCACGATCCGACCGGACGCGTCTATCGGTTGCGCGAGGGCGGCACGCCGGAGCTTCTGATCGATACGGTTCCCAGCCCGAACGGAATCGTCCTGAGTCCGGCCGAGGATCAGATCTACGTCGCGGTTACGCGCGCCAATGCCGTCTGGCGGCTGCCGATCATGCTCGACGGCGGCATCTCCAAGGCGGGGGCATGGATCCAGCTCTCGGGCGGGCTTGCCGGGCCGGACGGCCTGGCGGTCGATATCGAGGGCGGAATTGTCGTCGCGCATTTGGGGATCGGCGTCTGGCGCTTCGACCGGCGCGGGCGGCCGACCCATCTTGCCGAGCTGCCCGAGGACAAGTACGGGACGAACGTCGCCTTTGGCGGGCCGGACGGCAGGTCGTTGTTCATCACCGACTCGGCGACCGGCTGCATTCTCTGCTGCGAGATGCCGGTGGCCGGGCGCCGGATGTTCTCGCACGCGTGACTCCCATGTGCCGAGGCGTCGTGAAACGATCCGCTGCGGCCGGTGTCCGGGGCCGATCCGGCAGGGCTCAACCTCAAGGGTGGGGGCTGCCGCGCGCTCGATTCCGCCCGTCCCTGAGCATGTCCAGGGATTCGCGAACTTTCTTGACCCCCGTTGCCTGGTCCGCCAGCATACGGGCCTCTTGACAACCCACAAACCTCAACGCGGGGAAGGCTATGAACAAGCTCGTCTCGCTCGCTCTCGCGGGCGCGGTCGCTCTGTGGGCCGGCGCTGCATCGGCCCAAACCAAGTGGGATCTGCCGGCCGGCTATCCTGCGTCCAACTTCCATTCCAAGAATCTCGTCGCGTTCGCCGATGATGTCCGCCAGGCGACCGGCGGCAAACTCGACATCCGTGTCCATGCGGGGGCGTCGCTCTTCAAGGTGCCCGAGATCAAGCGTGCCGTTCAGACCGGACAGGCGCAGATCGGCGAGCTGCTGATGTCGAACATGGAGAACGAGGATGCCGTGTTCGGCGTCGATGTCGTTCCGTTCCTCGTCACCAGCTACGAGGAATCGGCAGCGCTGTGGAAGGCCGCGCGGCCGGTGATCGAGAAGAAGCTGGCCGCTCAGGGGTTGACGCTTCTCTACGCGGTGCCGTGGCCGCCGCAAGGCATCTACGCGAACAAGGACCTGAACAAGATCGAGGACATGAAGGGCCTCAAGTTCCGGGCTTACAATCCCGGCACGGCCCGTATCGCCGAACTCGTCGGCGCGCAGCCGGTGACCATCCAGGCGGCGGAACTCGCCCAGGCGCTCGCGACCGGCGTCGTCAACTCGTTCATCTCGTCGGGGTCCACGGGGCGCGACTCGAAGGTCTGGGAGTCCCTGTCGCACTTCTACGACACGCAGGCTTGGCTGCCATACAACGTGATCTTCGTGAACAGCGCGGCCTTCAACAAGCTCGACGATGCGACCAAGAAAGCACTCCGCGACGCGGCCGCGAAGGCCGAGGCGCGCGGCATCGAGATGAGCAAGGCAGAGATGAACGACGCGCTCGACGCGCTGCGCAAGAACGGGATGAAGGTCGAGAAGCCGAGCCCGGCCCTTGCGACCGGCTTCAAGAAGATCGGCGAGACGCTGACCGAAGAGTGGCTCAAACGGGCCGGTGCCGACGGCAAGGCGATCGTCGACGCCTATAGAAAGATGTGATTAGGAAGATGTGATCCGTCGGGGCCGGCTTGATGACGCCGGCCCCGATTTCATTCGGGTTAGATGTGAGTTCGATCCTGAACAATCTTTATCGTGCCTGCGGCGCGCTTGCCGGCGTGGCGATGATCGGGATTCTCGTCCTGGTCATGATCAGCATCATCGGGCGCCTCCTCGGATTCTATGTGCGCGGCGTCGATGCCTATGCCGGGTACGCGATGGCTGCCGCGTCTTTCCTCGCGCTTGCCTATGCATTCGGGCGCGGCGACCACATCCGCGTCACGCTGATCCTGCAGAAGCTGACGGGCGGGCCGCGGCGCGCGCTCGAGATCTGGTGCCTTGGGGTGGGCACCCTGCTTTCCGGCCTGTTCGCGTTCTACAGCATCAAGATGGTCTGGTGGTCGTATACCTTCAACGACATCTCGCAGTCGAACGACGCAACCCCGCTGTGGATTCCCGAGACGGCGATGGCGCTGGGCGTCAGCGTCCTGTTCATCGCTTTCGTCGAGCGGCTGGTCCGCGTTCTCGCCGGTGATCCGATCGACACCGGCGGCGTCGACACCGACCAGCGTACCGAGTAGGGCCGTCATGGAGCACCTGACACTCACCCTGGTTTTCCTTGCGGTGCTGTTCTTCCTTCTGGGGTCAGGGGTCTGGATCGGCCTGTCGCTGTTGGGCGTGGGTTGGGTCGCCATGGAGCTGTTCACCAGCCGGCCCGTCGGCGACGCGATGGTCACGACCATCTGGGGCGCGAGCTCGAGCTGGACGCTCACGGCGCTGCCGCTGTTCATCTGGATGGGCGAAATCCTGTTCCGCTCGAAGCTGTCCGAGGACATGTTCCGCGGCCTTGCCCCGTGGATGACCGGCCTGCCGGGCCGTCTGCTGCACACCAACGTCATCGGCTGCACCATCTTCGCGGCGATCTCCGGCTCCTCCGCGGCGACCTGCGCCACGATCGGCAAGATGACGATTCCGGAACTCCGCAAGCGCGGATATCCCGAAATCTTGACGGTCGGCACGCTGGCCGGGGCCGGCACGCTGGGCCTGCTCATCCCGCCGTCGATCATCATGATCGTCTACGGCGTGACGGCGAACGTCTCGATCGCGCAGCTTTTCATCGCCGGCGTGCTGCCCGGCCTGCTGCTCACCGCGCTCTTCATGGGTTATGTCGTCGTCTGGGCCCTGCTCAACCCGGATCGGATCCCCGGCTCGGACATACGAATGTCACTTGAAGAGCGCATCCATGCAGCGCGCCACCTGATTCCGGCCGTGACGCTGATCGCCCTCGTGTTGGGGTCGATCTACACCGGCATCGCCACCGCGACCGAGGCGGCGGCGGTCGGGGTGGTCGCGGCGCTGGCGATTTCGGCCATGCAGGGCACGCTGGACCGCAAGAGCTTCATCGAGGGGCTCATGGGGGCGACGCGGCTGTCGTGCATGATCGCGCTCATCCTTGCGGGGGCGGCGTTCCTGACCCTCGCCATGGGCTTCACCGGATTGCCACGGTCCCTTGCCGAATGGATCGACTCGCTCAATCTCTCGCCGTGGATGCTGATCGCGGCACTGACCGTCTTCTACATCATCCTCGGTTGCTTCCTCGACGGCATCTCGATGGTCGTGCTGACGATGGCGGTCGTGCTGCCGACGGTGGAGCGCGCCGGCCTCGATCTGGTCTGGTTCGGCATCTTCGTCGTCCTGGTCGTCGAAATGGCCCAGATCACGCCACCGGTGGGGTTCAACCTGTTCGTGCTGCAGGGCATGACCGGGCACCAGATCACCTATATCGCCCGCGCCGCCCTCCCGCTGTTTCTCCTGATGGTCGTCGCCGTCTGCCTTGTCACCGTGTTCCCCGAAATCGTGACCTATTTGCCACAGAAAATGATGGCAACACGCTGAACCGGCGCGCCCGCGCCACATCCGGCTTCAATTCACCGGACGCGCGCGGTACATAGGGACCATCGGCTGAATTCAATCCGGTCGTCGGCCGGCGACTGGTGCTACGACGGGCAGCGATGACGCTTAAGCGGCGGGCGTTCATGGCGGGCGGGGGCGGTGCCCTGATGGCGACCCTTTCGCCGTGGCCGGTTGCCCGGGCGGCGGCGTTGGCGCAGGAGGCACGCTTTTTCCGGATCGCGGCCGGCCCCGTCGACAGCAGCTATTTCGCGGTCGGCACCCTGATCGGCAACATCGTCAGCTCGCCGCCGGGCGCCCGGGAATGCGAGCGTGGCGGCAGCTGCGGCGTGCCCGGCCTGATCGCGGTGACGCAGACGACGGCGGGCGCCACCGCCAACATCGAAATGATCGCAAAGCAGCAGCTCGAATCGGGACTGTGCCAGGCCGACATCGCATACTGGGCCTTCCACGGGACCGGCATGTTCCGGCGCCAGGGGGCCGTGCCGAACCTGCGGGCCATCGCCAATCTCTATCCCGAGACCATGCATGTCGTGGTCCGGTCCGACTCGAACATCGACGAGTTCCGCCGGCTGCGGGGCAAGCGCGTGTCGCTCGGCGAGGAGAACTCGTCGACCCTGGTCACGGCGCGGGCCATGCTGCAGACGCTTGGTATCGCCGAGCGCGACATCAAGGCCCAGTTCCTGTCGCCGCTCGAGGCCGCCGAAGCGCTCCATCAGGGGAAGCTCGACGCGTTCTTCCTGATGTCCGGCGTTCCGGCGCAAACGGTCCGCGATCTCGCAGGCACCGGCGAGATCGCCCTGATTCCGATCGACGGCGCCGAGGCGCGCAAGCTGCGCGGGGCGTTTCCCTTCTTCACCGAAACCGTCATTCCGGAAGAGACCTATCAGGGTATCGGCGCAACCCTCTCCCTCAGTGTCGGCGTGCTGTGGGCAGTCGGCGCCGAAGTGGATGAAAAGATCGTTTATGGACTGACGCGCGCCCTGTTCCATCCCAATAACCGCCGCGCGCTTGATACCGGCCATCCCTATGGCCGTCTGATCCGGCCGGAGAGCGCCCTCGACGGCGTCGCGCTTCCCGTCCATTCGGGCGCGGCGCTCTACTATTTCGAAGCGGGCGTGATCCGCTGACGGCGGTCGGCCGGAATGCGGCCGGCTAGGCCGGATTCTCGTACTTGTCGATGATCCAGGGCTCCGCCTCGGCCCCACGGCGCCATTCCTGCATGAACGGGTGATCCCACACGGCCGCGACATAGGCTTTCGCGTCGTCGGGCAGCGGCGGTTGCCAGGTGACGAATCGGCTGACCACCGGTGCGTACATCGCGTCGGCGAAGCAGAAGCGACCGCCGAACAGCCAGGGGCCGTCCTGACCGAAGCGTGCCCGCGTGTCGCGCCATATCGCGCAGATGCGCTCGATGTCGGCCAATGCCTCGGGCGTGCGTCCCTTGCCCGGAAACGTCCGGCGCGTGTTCATCCACATGTTCCGCCGCAGATCGGTGAAGCCGGCGTGCATTTCGGCGCTGATCGTTCGGGCGTGCGCCCGTGCCGTGCGGTCCGCCGGCCACAGGCCGGCCGCCGGCACGATCTCGGCCAGGTATTCGCCGATGGCGATCGATTCCCAGATCAGGTTGGACCCGTGTCGCAGGGCCGGCACCTTGCCCGACGGCGAATATTTGCGGATCTCGACGTCCGTCTCCGGCCGGGACAGGGGGATGACGACCTCGTCGAAATCGATGCCGGCGATCTTGCAGGCGAGCCAACCGCGCAGCGACCAGGACGAATACGCCTTGTTGCCGATGAAAAGGGTGAAATCCGCCATAGCGCGAACCTTAGGCGCGGCCGCGGCACCGGTGCAAGCGCCGCAAGTGACTGGTCGAATGGGCCGTTTTCCGGCACTTTTGGACCGCGAATCACTCACGATCGGGAGTAAGCCGTTGCCGCTGCCGTTTCGCACCAG
The DNA here is from genome assembly GCA_036381615.1 of Alphaproteobacteria bacterium. Lineage (GTDB taxonomy): Bacteria > Pseudomonadota > Alphaproteobacteria > CACIAM-22H2 > CACIAM-22H2 > CALANV01. The sequence continues at coordinate 79,843 of DASVCL010000031.1, read as the reverse complement.
GCCCGTCGCACAGACAAAGACGCTGACGCTCCTCACCCGACAGGACCTGCCCGGCTGGCTCGAACGGGCGCCGGACGTACAACGCCGCTGGGTCGAGGGCAGCGGCTTCAAGGCGGCGGCGGGTGAACTATGCCTCATCCCCGGCCGTCAGGGCGACCCGGCCGGTGTGCTGGTCGGCATGGCCGGCGACGGCGGCAGCGACGATTTGTGGACGGCCGCGGGGCTGCCGGGGCGGCTGCCCGCAGGATCGTACCGGCTGGCGACGGAACCTGAAGCCCCGGCGGCAACGCGCTTCGCGCTGGGCTGGGGACTCGGCGCCTATGCCTTCACGCGCTACCGGCGCGCGGCCCGGGCGCCGGCGGAACTCGTCTGGCCGGCGTGCGCCGACCGGGCCCATGTCGAGCGTACGGTCGATGCGAGCGCCTTCGTGCGCGACCTGATTAACACGCCGGCGGAGGACATGGGTCCCGGCGAGCTGGCCCGCGCCGCGCGCGAAATGGCGCGCCGGCTCGGCATGAAGGCCACCGTCATCGAGGGCGACGCGCTCAAGGCGCGGAACTATCCGCTGATCCACGCGGTCGGTCGCGCGAGCCCGCGCGCGCCGCGGCTCATCGACCTGCGCTGGGGCCGGGCGAATCATCCGTGCGTCGCCATCGTCGGCAAGGGTGTCTGCTTTGATACCGGCGGCCTCGACCTCAAGCCCGAATCGGCGATGAAGATCATGAAGAAGGATATGGGCGGCGCCGCGCACGCGCTCGGGCTCGCCCGCATGATCGTCGAGGCAAAGCTCCCCGTCCGCCTTCGCGTCCTCGTACCCGCGGTCGACAATGCGGTCGCAGGCAACGCGATGCGCCCGCTCGACGTCATCCGCTCCCGCAAGGGGTTGACCGTCGAAATCGGTAACACCGACGCCGAGGGGCGGCTCATTCTCGCCGATGCCCTTGCCGACGCGTCGGACGAACGGCCGGCGCTGCTGATCGACTTTGCCACGCTTACGGGGGCGGCCCGCGTCGCGCTCGGACCCGAACTGCCGGCCCTGTTCACCAACGACGACGAACTTGCGGCCGATATCGCCCGCCATGCGGCGGCGGAGGCCGACCCCGTCTGGCGCCTCCCGCTGTGGGCGCCCTATCGCAAACGGCTCGACAGCCGTATTGCGGACCTGAACAACGTCTCCGACGGGCCGTTCGCCGGCGCCGTCACGGCCGCCCTGTTCCTGCAGGAATTCGTGGGAAAGGGCATTCCCTGGGCCCATTTCGACATCTACGCGTGGAACCCGCAGGCCCGTCCAGGCCGGCCGGAAGGCGGCGAGATGCAGGCCGTCCGCGCCGTCTTCGCGGTCATCGCCGAGCGGTTCGGTCGCCGGGCACGGCGTTGAGCGGCGCCGTGTAAATGCCACCTTAGTGCGCATTATCGGTCTGTTAACACAATCCAGGTTTCCTGTAGGGGTGGCGCCCGGATCATTTGGCGGGCGCGTAGGAAAACTGCGGCGTGACGATGCAACAGACAGCGGGACGCAATCACGAGGGGCCGGCCTCGACCGTCGGTGGTGCCGTCGCGACGCCGTCCGTGCACAGCACGCATTTCAACTTCGAGCACAAGGTCTTCAACATCCGCGGCGGCGTGTTTCGCCTGGAGCCGGGCAGCGGCGAGCCGCTCTATCACGTCGAGATCGGTGATCTGCGCTGCGGCATTTCGCTGCCGTCGCTGATGAACGAGTTCGGCATTTCGCCCGACAGCCACGACGGCCGGCTGCTCAGTCTGGTCGGCGACAGCCTGCGCTTCGTCAAGGAGATCCGCCCGAACGACTCGATCCCCAACGAGCTGCTCGACGGAAGCTGCTCATGGACGGTCGAGGAGCGGCATCGCACGATCGCCCGCAACCGCCTGACCGTTCAGCTCGCCGCGTGGCTCAGCGGTGGCGAGATGGCGCATCTCGACGCGGAACAGCTCGAGATGCTGGCCGGCGATCCGCAGACCAAGCAGCGCGTCCAGAAGGCGTTCGATGAGGCGGCGGAAAAGCTCGGGCTCGGCCGTGAGCGCCGCAACGAGGTCGTCGACCGGTTCGAGACGCTTGCGCGCGAGCTCGCCTATATCGAGGCGTTGCGCGAGCGTTTCGGGGCGGTGCGCATGATCCTCGCGCGGCTCGGGGAGGTTGCGTCGCTGTACAAGCGCGAGCGGACCGTGACCGAGGAGATCGTCCGTGTCCTCACGCTCATGCGTCGGCCCGAGGCGGAATTCCAGACGGCCTTCGGCCTGATCGACGCGAATACTTGTGAAATCCTGATGATGCTGCGGAAGATCGATGATCAGATCGCGTTCATCCGCCAGAACCGCGATGATCTCCACCATCGTCTCATGCAATGGGACGACATGATCGAAAAATGGCAGGAGATCAAGCTGGAGCGGGGCGAGGCGCTCGAGAATCTGGTGCGCGCGACCTACCGTTTCGTCGCCCAGAACTATATCCAGCGCAGCGAATGGAAGCTGACGAACAACATGCGTCGCTGAGGCACCTCGGAAGCCCGGCAAGTCGGGGGCAGCATCTCAATAACCGGTCGTGCGGTCGACGAGATGCTCGAGCGGCGCCCCGGCGAGTAGCCGCCTGATGTTCGCCGCGATCTGCACGCTCGCCGTCTCCGGATTGGTCAGGCTGGCGATGTGCGGCGTCACCGTCACCTTGGGATGCGTCCAGTAGGGATGCGTCGGCGGCAGTGGCTCCGGCGTGAAGACGTCGAGCGTCGCGCCGGCGATGTGGCCCGAGTCGAGCGCGGCGATAAGGTCCGCGTCCACGACATGGCCGCCGCGTGCGGCATTGATGACATAAGCGCCTCGCGGCAGTTGCGCCAGCCTATGCGCGTTGATGAGGCCCCGTGTCTCCGGCGTCAACGGCAGCAGACAGACGAGAATATCCGTCCGGGCGAGAAAGGCGGGCAGTGCGTCTTCACCGGCGAAACTCTCGATGCCCATGATCTGCTTCGGCCGGCGGCTCCAGCCTGCGACGCGGAAGCCGAGCGCGGCGAGCTTGGTGCCGGCATCCCTTCCCAATTCGCCCATGCCGAGAATGCCGACGCGCCGCTCGGCCGTGCTGGGCTGCGGGAGCTTCTTCCATCGCCGCTCGCGCTGAAGCCGTTCGTACTCGGGAAGGTGCCGGTGATAGCGCAGAACGGCGAGCAGTACATACTCGCTCATGCCGGCGGTCAGCGCCGGGTCGACGATGCGTGCGATCGGCACCCCGGCCGGAAGATCGGGATCGTTCAGAAGATGATCGACGCCGGCGCCCAGGGAGTAGATCAACTTCAGGTTCGGGTAGCGGCGGAGATCGCCCCGCGGATAGCGCCAGACCAGGGCGATATCGATGTCGCGCACGTCGCCGACCTCGGGCCAGACGCGGATTTCCAGTTCCGGCATGTTGCGCTTGAGCGCCCGCGTCCATGCCGCGGGATCGTCGGCCTGAGATGAGAAAAGGAGTGTCGGCACGCGCGTAAATCCCTGCTGGCGCGAGACGGTACTTGGTTCGCGCCGGATCGTCCATTGGGGGAGCGTAGCCATATCTGGTCAACCCGGTCCGGCCCTGCTAGCGTCGCAAGACCGGCCGGTCGGGGGCGCGGGGATCGATCCGGATCGAAGGAGGATTCCATGCTGAAACGCGGCATCGCGTTCGCATGCGCGCTGGCTGCCCTGACGGGGACCATGCCGTTGATCGGCGATGCGGCGGCGCAGACCGCGCGGGCCGAGTTCAAGAACCGTCGGGGCGAGACGATCGGGCATGCCGACCTGACGCAGGGTCCGAACGGTATGCTCATCTATCTCGAGCTGCGCGACATGCCGCCCGGGCCGCACGGCATCCACATTCACAGCGTCGGCACCTGTGAAGATCACGCCGAGGGCTTTCCGGCTTCGAAGGGGCACATCAACCCGGGCAACAAGCCGCACGGGCTGATGAATCCACAAGGCCCGGACAGCGGCGATCTGCCCAACATCTTCGCGGCCGGCGACGGTACGGTGCGGGCAGAGATGTTCACCACGCTGGTCTCACTCGACGGCAACGGCCCGCCGGCTCTGCTCGATGGCGACGGTGCGGCAATCGTCATTCACGAGAACCGCGACGATCACATGTCGCAGCCGATCGGCGGCGCCGGCGCCCGAATCGCCTGCGGTGTGATCAGCGCACGATAGCAAGACTGCTTCCGGCAAGCGTCGGGCGGCGCATTGCGCCGCCCGGCCTCAAGTCCTCACAGCGTCGCCCTCGATGGCTTCCAGCGCGAAGGCGGCGGCCATCAGGGCCCGCGTATAGGGCTCGCGCGGCGCTTCGAAGATCTGCGCGGCCGGTCCGTGTTCGACGACCTTGCCGTCCTTGAGGACCATGACCTCGTCGGCAAGCGCGCGGACGACCCGCAGGTCATGGCTGATGAACATGTAGGCGAGGCGGTGCCGGTTCTGGAGCTCGCGCAGCAGGTCGACGATCTGCGCCTGGACCGACATGTCGAGCGCGGAGGTCGGCTCATCGAGAACGATGAAACGCGGCTTGAGCACGAGGGCGCGGGCGATCGCGATGCGTTGGCGCTGCCCGCCCGAGAATTCGTGCGGGTAGCGGTGGCGCGTCTCGGGATCGAGCCGTACCTCGCGCAGCGCCTCGATGATCATGGCTTCGCGCTCCGCCGCCGAGCCGATGCCGTGGACCTTCAGCCCCTCCTCGATGATCTCGCCGACCGAGAGGCGCGGGCTCAGGCTGCCGAACGGGTCCTGAAACACGATTTGCATCTCGCGGCGCAACGGACGGAGCTGGCTGGTGCGCAGGGCCCGGATGTCGCGGCCGTCGAACGCGATGTCGCCCGTCGAGGATTCGAGCCGGAGCAGCGCCAGGCCCAGCGTCGTCTTGCCCGAGCCGGACTCGCCGACGACGCCCAGCGTCTGGCCTTCCTTGATCGTGACGCTGACGCCGTCCACCGCCTTCACGTGACCCACGGTGCGCTTGAACACGCCGGTCTTGATCGGAAACCATACGCGCACGTCCCGCACCGCAACAATCGTACGCGCATCCGGCGGGCGCGGCGCCGGATTGCCCTTGGGCTCGGCCGCCAGCAGGTGACGGGTATACGCATGCTGCGGCCGCTCGAACACGTCCGCCACCCGGCCGGCCTCGACGATGCGCCCCTCCTGCATCACGCAGACGCGGTGGGCGATCTTGCGCACGATGCCCAGGTCATGGGTGATGAACAGCATGGCCATGCCGAGCCGCGCCTGCAGTTCCTTCAGGAGTCGCAGCAGCTGGGCCTGGATCGTCACGTCCACCGCCGTGGTCGGCTCGTCGGCGATCAGGAGGTCGGGCTCGTTGGCGAGTGCCATGGCGATCATGACGCGCTGACGCTGGCCGCCCGAGAGCTGGTGCGGATAGGCGCCGAGCCGGGCCTCCGCCTGCGCGCCGAGGCCAACGAGGCGAAGCAGTTCGATGATCCGGGCGCGCGCCGCCGCCCCCGACAGTCCCTTGTGAATCAGTAGCGTCTCGCCGATCTGCTTTTCGATCGTGTGGAGCGGATTCAGCGAGGTCATCGGTTCCTGGAAGATCATCGCGATGCGGTCGCCGCGGATCGCCCGCAGGCGCGACTCCGGCGCGCCGACCAGCTCTTCGCCGCGGAACGTGATGGAGCTGCCGGCCGGATGCCGCGCCAGCGGATAGGGCAGGAGCTGGAGGATCGACAGCGCCGTGACCGACTTGCCCGATCCGGATTCGCCGACAAGGGCCAGAGTCTCGCCGCGGTCGAGCTGGAACGAGATGCGGTCGACGGCCGTGAACGTGCGATCGCGACCGACCTCGAAGGTCACGGAAAGATCGCGTACGCGCAGCAAGGGGGTGGTTTCAGCCATCGACGTTCTGCCCTCCGGAGGCGCGCTCATTTGAACACCTTGCGCGGGTCGAAGGCATCGCGCACGGCCTCGCCGACGAACACCAGCAGCGTGAGGACGACCGCGATGACGAGGAACGACGTGATGCCGAGCCACGGCGCCTGCAGATTCGATTTGCCTTGATTCAGGAGCTCGCCCAGGGACGGTGAACCCGGGGGCAGCCCGAAGCCGAGGAAGTCGAGCGAGACCAGCGCGACGATCGATCCCGACAGGATGAACGGAAGGAAGGTCAGCGTGGCGACCATCGCGTTGGGCAGCACGTGTCGGAACATGATGACGATGTCGCTGGCCCCGAGCGCCTTGGCGGCGCGGACGTAGTCGAAGTTTCGCGCACGCAGGAACTCGGCACGGACGACGTCGACGAGCCCGGTCCAGCTGAAGAGGAGCAGCAGTCCGAGCAGCCACCAGAAGTTCGGCTGGACGAAGGCGGCCAGAATGATCAGCAGGTAGAGCTGCGGCAGGCCGGCCCAGATCTCGATGAACCGCTGGAACAGGAGGTCGGTCCAGCCGCCGAAATAGCCCTGCACGGCCCCGGCCACGATGCCGATCATCGAACTCAGGGCCGTCAGCGCCAGGCCGAACAGGACGGAGATCCGGAACCCGTAGATGAGGCGCGCCAGCACGTCGCGACCCTGGTCATCGGTGCCGAGCCAATTGACGGATGTCGGCGGCGAGGGCGCAGGCTGCGGCAGGTCGAAGTTGATCGTGTTGTAGCTGAACGGAATGAGGGGCCACACCATCCAGCCCTTTTCCTGGATCAGCTCGATCACGTAGGGATCGCGGTAGTCCGCCTCGGTCGGAAACTCGCCGCCGAAGGTCGTCTCGGGATACGACCTGAAGATCGGCATGTAGAAAGCGCCGTCGTAGCGAATCAGGATCGGTTTGTCGTTGGCGATGAATTCGGCGAACAGCGAGACCGTGAAGAGCAGCAGGAAGATCCACAGCGACCAGAACCCGCGACGGTTCGCGCGGAAATTGGCGAGCCGCCGGCGGGTGAGCGGCGACAGCCGGGAACGCTGTTTATGGACCACCTCGTGCAACGTTCAGCCCCGCGCCTCGAAATCGATCCGCGGATCGACGAGTGTATAGGTGAGATCGCTCACGATCTTCATCAGGAGCCCGAGCAGCGTAAAGAAATAGAGCGTCGCGAACATGATCGGATAGTCGCGATTGATCGCGGCCTCGAACCCGAGCAGCCCCAACCCATCGAGCGAGAAGATGATCTCGATCAGGAGTGCGCCGGTGAAGAGGATGCTCACGAACGCGCCCGGGAACCCGGCGATGATCAGCAGCATCGCGTTGCGGAAGACGTGGCCGTAGAGCACGCGCCGCTCCGTCAGGCCCTTGGCGCGCGCGGTGATCACGTACTGCTTGTTGATCTCGTCCATGAACGAGTTCTTTGTGAGCATCGTCAGGCCGGCAAAGCCGCCGATGACGAGTGCCGTAACCGGCAGCACCATGTGCCAGGCGTAGTCCAGCGCCTTGCCCCACCACGGCAGGTCCGCGAAGTTCTCCGAGACCAGACCGCGCAACGGAAAGATCTGCAGGAAACTGCCACCGGCGAACAGCACGATCAGCAGGACCGCGAACAGGAAGCTCGGGATCGCATATCCGACGATGATCACGCTCGACGTCCACACGTCGAAGCGGGAGCCGTCGCGCACCGCCTTGCGGATGCCGAGCGGGATCGAGATCAGATAGATGAGAAGCGTGCTCCACAATCCCAGCGAGATCGAGACCGGCATTTTCTCCAGGATGAGATCGACGACGCGGCGATCGCGGAAGAACGAGGTGCCGAAGTCGAAGGTCAAATAGCGCCCCATCATCAGAACGAAACGCTCGTGCATCGGCCGGTCGAAGCCGAACGTCTTCTCCAGCTCCTTGATCAGGGCCGGATCGATGCCGCGGGCGCCGCGGTATTTCGCGGCCTCCCCGGTCGTGCCGGTACCGCCGCGGTCGGACTGGCCCTGCACGAGTTCACCCTGCCCGCCGGTGAAGCGCTGCGTCGGATCCGTCGCGGTGCCGCGAAGCTGCGCGATGACGACGTCGATGGGGCCGCCCGGCGCCACCTGCACGATGGCGAAGTTGATCACCATGATCCCGAACAGGGTCGGAATCAGCAGCAGCAGGCGCCGGATGATATAGGCGAGCATCGGGTTTCCTGACGGCAAGACGCGGGGGCTGGACGCATGGACGTCAGCGGCCGCGCTTCGCCTTGAGCGCGGCGTCCTTCTGCGGGTCGACCCACCAGACGGACGAAAGGAAGCCGACGTCCGGCGTGATCGCGGGCCGTGCGAAGCGGTCCCAGTAGGCGACGCGCGTGACGCGGGTGTGCCAGTTGGGAACGACGTAGTGACCCCATTGCAGCACCCGGTCGAGGGCCCGCGTGCGGACCACGAGACTGTCGCGATCGGGTGCGGCGATGATGGCCTCGATCAGCGAATCGATCGCGTCGGACTTGATGCCGGCCGTGTTGCGGCTGCCGGGCGTGTCGGCCGCACGGGAGCTCCAATAGTCGCGCTGCTCGTTGCCCGGGGACTCCGACTGCCCGAAGACCTCGACCGTCATGTCGAAGTCGAATTCGTCCATGCGTCGCTGGTACTGCGCCGGGTCGACCGTGCGGACGCGGGCGTCGATGCCGAGGCGTTTCAGGTTCTCGGCATAGGGCAGCATGACGCGCTCGAACTGCGGGCTGCTGAGCAGGATCTCGAAGCTCACCGGATTTCCGTCGGGGCCGACGAGGCGCTGATTCTCGAACTTGTAGCCGGCCTCGCGCAGGAGCCGCAGCGCCGCCCGCTGGTTGTCACGCCAGTTGCCCGAGCCGTCGGTCTTCGGCGGGTTGAATTCCTTGGTGAACACCTCGTCGGGAATCTTGCCGCGCAGCGGCTCCAGCAGCTTCAGCTCCTCCGGCCCCGGCAAGCCGCGCGCCGCAAGCTCGGAGTTGTCGAAATAGCTGCGCGTGCGCGTGTAGGCGCCATGGAACAGGTTCCTGTTCGACCATTCGAAGTCGAATGCGTACGTCATCGCCTCGCGCACACGCCGGTCCTTGAACAGGGGCCGGCGCAAGTTCATGACGAAGCCCTGCATGCCGGTGGTCCGCTCGAACGGCAGTTCCTCGAGCCTGTAGAGCCCGGCTGCGCGCGCCGGGCTGTCATAGCCGGTGGCCCAGGCGAGCGCCTGGTTCTCGACGCGCAGGTCGTATTCGCCGGCCTTGAACGCCTCGAGCGCGACCGTGTTGTCGCGGTAGTAGTCGTAGCGGATGACGTCGAAATTGTAGTGACCGACATTGACCGGCAGCTTTGCGCCCCAGTAGTCCGGCACGCGCCGCAGCGTGATGTAGCGGCCGGCCTCGAAGGAATCGATCCTGTAGGGGCCGGAGCCGAGCGGCGGTTCGAGCGTGGTCTTGTCGAATTCGCGCCCTTCCCAATAGTGCTTGGGCAGCACCGGCAGCTGGCCGACGATAAGCGGCAGTTCGCGGTTGATGCCGCCCGAGAACGTGAAGCGGATCTTTCGCTCGCCCACCTTCTCGGCCTTTGCCACGCTGGCGTAATACGAGCGATAGAACGGATGGCCCTTGGTCTTGAGCGTCTCGAACGTCCAGATGACGTCCTCGACCGTGATCGGCCTGCCGTCGTGAAACCGTGCTTCGGGCCGCAGGTTGAACGCGACCCATGACCGGTCTGCCGGTACCTCGACCGTCTCGCAGACCAGGCAGTATTCGGTAAAGGGTTCGTCGGCCGACGAGGTCATCAGCCGGTCGTAGATCGCTGCCGCGCCGACGGCCGCGACGCCGCGCAGGATGAACGGGTTGAGATTGTCGAACGTGCCGATGGCATGGAACTTCACCTCGCCGCCCTTCACCGCGTTCGGGTCCGCGTAGGCGAAGTGCTTGAAATCGGGTCCGTACTTCACGTCGCCGTGCATGGCGATGGCGTGCGCCACGGTGACGGCTGCACCCCCGGAATCGGGGGCCTGGGTCTGCGCCGACCCGGGCGATGCGGCGAGGAGGCCGGCGAGCGCGAACAGGCCGGCGGCGCGTCCGAGGAACGGCATGGCCGATCTCATGCTGTTAACGAATGTCCCAACTCTGTCTTGATGACGTCCCTGGGGCAAGGAAAAGCACCGAAACGGGGCACTTTTGGGGCGCAATCGGCTTTCCGGGCGCCCGTGGCGCCCAATTTTATCTCCAGGATCAGGAGGCAATGCCGATCCGCCCGATGCCGGGCAGCTTGAGCGCGGGATCGGTGACGTCGATGCCGAAGCTGAGACCCAGCAGGTTCACCTCGATGCCTTCGTCGACCGCCAGCAGAACCCCGGCCAGCCCGAACAGCGAAAGCTGGAAACCGGTGCCGCTGGGGCTCGGCGCCACGATCGACCCGGTCAGGAAATCCTTGCCGACGGCGTTGTTCGGCATCTCCAGGCCGAGTTCCGGCACCGCACGGGCGATGTGGGCGATGAACGTGTTGCTGTTGGGGCCGGGCCAGGTGCGGTAAAAGTCGGGATAGGGATAGGATTGGACAGCCGCCCTGATCTTTTCGATCAGGGCGTCGACCCCGGGCCCGCGGCGGTCGAGCAGCACCGTCGGTCGGCTGCCGAACCAGTAATTGTCCGGCCCCGTGCGGTTGATCCGGATCGACGGTACGCCGCGTTCCACACCCCAACCCATGACCTCGTACCGGGTATAGGCGTCGGCGCCCGTGGGCTTCACCACGACCCAGGTATGGACGCTGAAGATGCCGCGCCAGTCGAACGCCCGCGCCGCATAAACCTGGACGACCGCTTCGGGCGTCGCCACCGGGTCCGGCGCAAGCCCCGTCGCATCGCGACGGGCCGTCGCCCAGGACGTGCCGGCGCGCTCGATGATCGCCGAGTTCACGCCGATCGGTGCCAGGAACAGCAGGACGAAGAGGGCGACGGCGCGCTTCATTGCAGCAGGGCCAAGGCCTGACCATGCACGCGCGCGTCGCCGGCGACGACGACGCGCCCGTCGGATGACAGATCGAGCGCGCGGCCACGCCAGTCCGTCATGGTACCGCCGGCGCCCTCGACGATGGGGACGATCGCGGCGTAGTCGTAGACCTTCAGGCCCGACTCGATGACGAGGTCGGCGAAGCCGCTTGCCACCAGCCCGTAGGCATAGCAGTCGCCGCCATACATCGGCAGCTTCACCTGCCGGCGCACGCGTTCGAAGCGGACGAAGTCGTCGCCGTCGAACATGTGCGGCGAGGTGCAGTAGAGCGCGGCGCGGGCCAGCGCGTCGCAGGCACGCGTGCGCACCGGCCTGCCCTGATGCAGCGTCGGATGTCCATAGGCGCCCACCCAGCGCTCGCCGATCGCGGGACAGTCGATCACGCCGACGACCGGCCGTCCGTCCCGGCACAGCGCGATGAGCGAGCCGAACAGCGGACGGCCGGTGATGAATGACTTCGTCCCGTCGATCGGGTCGATCACCCAGACATGGCTTGCCCCCTCGCGCTCGCGGCCGTGCTCCTCGCCGATGATGCCGTGCTCGGGGAACGTTGCCGCAATGAGTTCCCGCATCGCCAGCTCCGCTTCGCGGTCGGCGATGGTCACCGGCGATAAGTCGGATTTGTCGTCGACCGTGAACTGGGTGCGGAAATGGCGGCGTATGATGGCGCCGGCACGGTCGGCGAGGCGCTCGGCAAGCTGGATATAGGCGTCGAGACGTTCAGCCATGGCAGCGGTCGTTCGTGTCTTTGCCAGAAGATGGCGCGGCCTTGCGGACGGCGAAAGGAATTTCGACCGCGCCCGGCTCGGCCGCAGCGGCCGGGCTGCGGCTTCCGGCCGGAACTCCCTTCGACTTCAGCGCGTTCTCAGCGTAGGTCGGGTGAACCAATGGTGGTTGGTTCGTCCGACCCTCATTACAAGATCTTGGGAGGCGAGGTCGGGATCGCGCTTGGTCCACGCGTTCGGTTCACAGCGAAGGAGTGGCTGCATGATCTACCGACTTTTGACATCCACGGCCGTGGTTCTCGCCTTGGCAGGTGCCGCGGCCGATGCGCGTGCCCAAGCGCCACAGACCCCGGCGCCGTCGCCGCCGGCGGCCTCGCCAGCTGAGCCCGCCGACAAGCCCGCGATGACCGAGAAATCCGGCAGCGCGACCGCGCCGTCGGATGCGATCGTCACGGAGCAGAAGGACGACCAGACGCGGGCCGACAACCTGATCGGCATGCGCGTCAGCAACCCGCAAAACGAGAACATCGGCAAGGTCAGCGATCTCGTGATCGAAAACGACGGCCGCGTGTCGGCCGTGCTCGTCTCGGTCGGCGGCTTCCTCGGGATCGGCGACAAGCACGTCGCCGTGCCGTGGGACCAGGTCAAGGTCGCGGCCGATGGCAAATCGGCGATGATCTCGATGAACAAGGGTCAACTCGAGCAGGCACCCGCCTTCAAGACGAAGGAGGACAAGGAGGCCGAGGCCGATCGGGCGCGGCGTGCGACAGAGACGGAGGCCGAGGCGGCCCGTCAGCGGTCAGGCGCTTCGGGCACCGGTCCGGCGGCACCGCCGGCGCGTTAAAGGGGGCAAAACGACGGGCGCGGGCCGGAGAGTTCTCTCTGCGGCCACGCGTGCGTCGGATCCCTGCGCGTCAGGCGACGGTGCGGTAGCTGAACGCGCCCAGCAGGTAGTTCGCCGAACGTTGGTCGTCGCTGAGCGGCATTACGACCGAGCGGTAGAGCAACGTCGTGCCGTCCGGCCGGGTCCATTTGCCGGCCTCGTCGATCGGCGCCATGAGGTCGCATGACGTCCGCTGGAAATAGAGTGAACGGGCGACGACGTCGTGCGGCAGCATGTCGGCCACCTTCTGTCCGGTCGGGTCGCGGCCGAGCGCACGGCACAGCACGGCGCCGGCCTGGACGAAGACGCTGTCCGCCGGTTTCGGCGCAACCTGGATGATGAAGAGGTGGTCCCACAAGTCGCGCGCGCTTTCCCGCGTGACCTGACGGCGGGACGGGTAGCGTTGCGCGCCGGCGATGCTGCGCCAGTACTGTACGGCGATGGAGCAGGCGCGGCGTTCGAGGCCCTCCGGCATCGCGATGCGCAAGGGCGGGATGCTCGGGGCGACAGCGCCTTCGCAAGGGGCTTGTTGCATGGCTCGTCCCTCCCTGGGCGGAACGAGTCCATTAGACGGCGGGAACCGTTAAGCTAGTCTGAAGACGGCCGTGGAATCGGCGTGATTTTCGACTGAAATGCCGGCGCCGGCCGGCGTGCCGAACGGCAGCCGGCCGGGCCCGTGGCGAAGATCAGGGCAGGGGCGGCGGGTTGTCGCTCTGCGTCCGCAGCCAGGCGATCAGGTTGGCGCGGTCCTCGGCCTTGCGCAGGCCGGCGAAGGCCATCCGCGTGCCCGGTATGAATTCCTTCGGATTGGCGAGAAACTTGTTCAAATCCTCGTAGCTCCAGGTGCCCTCCGCGCTCTGCATCGCCTGCGAGTAGTTGAAGCCCTGGGCGTGCGCCTTGTCGGCGCCGACCACGCCCCAGAGATTGGGGCCGACGCGGTTGGCGCCACCCTTCTCGAACGTGTGGCACGCGGCGCATTGCTTCGCGACGCCTTGGCCCGCCTGGGCGTTGGCCGACGCCAGCAACGGCGCGATGGGTTCGACCGTCGGGGCGGCAGCCTGCGCCGCCGGCTGCGCCGGCGCCTCGCGCTCGACGCCGGCGACGACATAGGCGTTTTTCTCGAGCCGGTGCGGCGATACCAGCATCCGGCCGACGAACCCGAGGGCGGTCACGACGAGCAGGGCGGAGAGAAACGCGCCTGCGACCTTGTTCCATTCGAACGAGTCCATGTCTGTCTTGTCTCCGGCTCTCTGAAGCGACCGAAACGCGGGCGCGAAGCGGCGAAAATCTATCCGCCCGGCACTCGACGGTTCAACCGCGAAAACCTGATCCGAGAAGAACTCCTTGCCGGGATGAGCTTGCTACCGCAAGGGGTTCCGGTTTGGACGCGGCCGTTATACTGTGCGCCCTACCATCCGCCAACCCACCCCGTCTACGGTCCGACCGGCCGCCCCGCGACGAAACGCCGCAGTTCCCGGAACACGACACGCCGATGCCACCACAGCGCCCGATCATCGTCATTCCCGCGCGCCTGCAGGCGACGCGGCTTCCCGGCAAGCCGCTCGCCGACATCCACGGCGAGCCGATGATCGTCCACGTCTGGCGGCGCGCCTGCGAGGCCGATCTCGGTCCCGTCGTGGTCGCTGCCGCCGAAGCCGAGATCGCCGCCGCGGTGGAGGCCGCCGGCGGCAAGGCGATTCTCACCCGGCCCGATCATCCGTCCGGCTCGGACCGGGTCCACGAGGCCGTCGAGCGTCTCGATCCGGAGGGCCGCTTCGACGCCGTGCTCAACGTTCAGGGCGACCTGCCGACGATCGAGCCCCGCGCCGTGCGCGCCGCGCTGGCGCCGCTCGAGGACGACGGGGTCGACATCGGCACGATCGCGGCCGAAATCGTCCGCGACGAGGAACGGACCGATCCCAACGTCACCAAGGTCGTGTCCGCGTTCGAACGCGAGGCCGGCGGCGGACGGCCGCCGATCGGGCGCGCGCTCTATTTCAGCCGGGCCACGGTGCCGGCGGGACCGGGGCCGCACTATCACCACATCGGACTCTATGCCTATCGCCGCGCCGCGCTCGCGCGGTTCGTGAGGCTGCCGCCCGGCACGCTGGAGCGGCGCGAACGCCTGGAGCAGTTGCGCGCACTCGAAGCCGGCATGCGCATCGACGTCGCCCGCGTCGACACGGTGCCGCTTGGCGTCGATACGCCGGCCGATCTCGATCGCGCGCGTGCGCTCCTGCGACCGAGGGACTAGGGGGGAATCATGGCAAGGAAGAGGACTGCGCCGCCGCGCATCGCCTTTCAGGGGCAGCCCGGCGCCTATTCCGATCTCGCGTGCCGGCACGCGTTTCCCGAGCTCGAGACGCTGCCCTGCGCCAGCTTCGAAGACGCCTTCGCAGCCGTGCGCGACGGGCGTGCGCGCCTCGCCATGATCCCGATCGAGAATTCGGTCGCGGGCCGGGTGGCGGACGTCCACCACCTGATGCCGCATTCGAATCTGAAGATCGTTGCCGAGCACTTCCAGCGGGTGAACCACCATCTGCTGGCGCCGAAAGGTGCCTCGCTCAAGACGATCCGTACCGTGCAGAGCCATGTCCAGGCGCTTGACCAGTGTCGCGGTACGATCCGCGCCCTCGGTCTGCAGCGGGTCGTCGGCGCGGACACGGCAGGGTCGGCCGCCGAAGTGGCGAAGTCGGGCGACATCACGCGCGCCGCGATCGCGTCGGCGCTGGCCGGCGAGATTTATGGCCTCAAGTCGCTCAGGAAGAACATCGAGGACGCCGAGCACAACACGACCCGCTTCGTCGTGCTGTCGCGCGACGGCGTGGATCCCGATCCCGGGAAGGGACCGGTGATGACGACATTCGTCTTCCGCGTGCGCAATGTGCCTGCCGCGCTCTACAAGGCGCTCGGCGGCTTCGCGACCAACGGCGTCAACATGACCAAGCTCGAGAGCTATCTCGTCGGCGGCCGCTTCGAAGCGGCGCAGTTCTATGCCGACGTCGAAGGCCATCCCAGGCAGCCGGCCCTCGCCCGCGCGCTGGAGGAGCTGCGGTTCTTCACGCACGAGGTGAAGATCCTCGGGACGTACTATGCCCACCCGTTCCGGCGGCGCGGCGCACCGGACGAGAGCGATTGAGCCGCACGCCCGGCCGCGTCAGGCGTGACTCTCGCCGCGTGCGCAGGCGATACAGACGGGTGTGGTAGGGTCGAGTTCGAGCCGCTTCGGCGCGATCTCCTCGCCGCACTTCATGCAGTAGCCGTAGTCGCCCGCCTCGAGCCGGTGCAGCGCGGATTCGATGCGCCGCAGCTCGAGCGTGCGCCGACGCTCCGCCTCGATCGCCATCGCCTGTGCTTGCAGCGCGTCCATGCGCGACAGATGGCCGACGCTCGCCGGGTCGAGCTCGACCGGGCGGCGCGAGTCCTCGACGGCCTTGGCCAGTTGGACCAGCTCGTCGCGGCGTCGCAGCAGACGCGCGCGAATACTTTCGAGATCGTAGCCCATGCGGTGCCCCCGTTCTGACCTGGAACATGGCAGGCGCCCCGGCAGTTGCGGCGCGACCGTCTCGACACCATTCTAGAAGGCTACACAGGCCCTGCAAAATCGATTAGCGTCCGCCTCCGGCGCCCGACGGACGGGCGACCTGCCCCGTTTCTCCCCGGAACGATGCGATACGGCAAAGCCGCATGGCCCGGCGATGCGACGTCGGTCGGGCACGGCCGCGGGGATCATGCTTGGAGCGTAGCCGAAGACACCTGAACCAGACGCGATGACGATCGAGAATGCCAACGGGACGCCGGCGACCTGGCCGCGCCGGACCTTCGCCATCATCTCCCACCCCGACGCCGGCAAGACCACCTTGACGGAAAAGCTGCTGCTGTTCGGCGGCGCGATCCACGAGGCCGGCGCGGTGAAGGCGCGCAAGGAGCGTCGGCATACGCGCTCGGACTGGATGGAGATCGAGCGCGCCCGCGGCATCTCGGTGACGAGCTCCGTGATGACGTTTCACTACGGCGGGGTAGTGTTCAACCTGCTCGATACGCCGGGCCACGAGGACTTCAGCGAAGATACGTACCGCACGCTGACGGCGGTCGACTCCGCCGTCATGGTCATCGACGCGGCAAAGGGCATCGAGACGCAGACGCGCAAGCTGTTCGAGGTGTGCCGGCTGCGCGACATCCCGATCACGACCTTCGTCAACAAGGTCGACCGCGAGGGCCGTGACCCGTTCGAGCTTCTGGACGAAATCCAGGAGACCCTTGCGCTCGACGCCGCGCCGGTAACCTGGCCGATCGGGATGGGCGGTCTGTTCCGCGGCTGCTGGGACCTGCGTCGCGAGCGTCTGATCCTCGCCGATTCGGTCGCCGAGGGGGCCGCGGCACGCGACCACGCGGCTCTCCTCGAGGACGTCGTGCCGGCCGAACAGCGCGGCAAGCTCGCCGAGGACATCGAGCTCATCCGGTCGGCGTGCCCGTCATTCGACGTCGCGGCCTTTCTCGAGGGACACCTGACACCCGTCTATTTCGGCAGCGCGCTCAAGGATTTCGGCGTGCGCGAGCTGCTCGACGGACTGGTCGCCCATGCGCCGTCGCCGCGCGCCCAGCCGGCGGCGCCGCGTGCCGTCGCGCCGGACGAGCCGGCGGTGACCGGCTTCGTGTTCAAGGTCCAGGCCAACATGGACCCCAACCATCGCGACCGGATCGCCTTCGTGCGCATCTGCTCGGGACGGTTCCGGCGCGGAATGAAGCTCAAGCACCTGCGCAGCGGCAAGATGCTTGCGGTACAGAACCCGATCTTCTTCTTCGCGCAGGATCGCGAACTCGCCGAGGAAGCATGGCCCGGCGACATCATCGGGATCCCCAACCACGGCACGCTGCGCGTCGGCGACACGCTGTCCGAGGGCGAGGAGATCCGCTTCACCGGCATTCCGAACTTCGCGCCCGAAATCCTGCGTCGCGTGCGGCTCGACGACCCGATGCGCGCGAAGCAGATGCGCCGTGCGCTCGAGGATCTGGCCGAGGAGGGCGTCACGCAGGTGTTCCGGCCGACGATCGGGTCCGACTGGATCGTCGGCGTCGTCGGACCGCTGCAGCTCGACGTGCTCGGCACCCGTATCGAGCAGGAATACAAGATCAGGATCGGCTTCGAGCCGGCTCCCTACGAGACGGCGCGCTGGATCAGCGCCGACGACCCCAAGATGCTGAAAAGCTTCATCGAGGCGAACCAGGGTGCGATGAGCGAGGATCGGGACGGGGCCCCCGTCTTTCTGGTGCGCAACGCCTTCGAGCTCAACTGGACCAGGGAACGCTGGCCGGACATCCGCTTCAGCACGACGCGCGAGCGGTCGTAGCAGATTCGGGCCGCCGATCTCCTTGTGAATTCGGCCGGACGTGTCGTCGGCGGCGCTGCCGGACGGGCGCGGGGCGAAGCAAGAACGCCCGCCGGGACATCCACCGTGCGGGCGCAGTTATCCGCCGCGGATGACCGTTGAACCACTGACGGTCGTCAATCCTCCGACTCTGCGTAGATCATCTTCCGTGTCATGCCGCCGTCGACGACGATGTTGGCGCCGGTCATGAACCCGGCCTCGGGGCCGATCAGGTATGCGACCAGGTTGGCGACGTCCTCGGGCCGGCCGACGCGACCGACGAGGTGTTGCGCGTGATCCTCGGGGCGAAGTTCCGCCTGCCTCCGTTTCGCGGATTTTTTCCAGTTCGACACGTCGATCCAGCCGGGGCTGATGCAGTTGACGCGCACGTCGGGCGCCAGGCTTGCGGCCAGCGCGTGCGTCAGCGCGACGATGCCGCCCTTGGACGCGGCGTAGGACTCGGTGTTCGGCTCCGACATCAGCGCCCGGGTCGACGCGATGTTGACGATCGCGCCGTTGCGCGCCCGCAGGACCGGGGCCGCGCATTTCGCGCAGAGGAAACACCCGGTGAGATTGGTGTCGATCACGCGATGCCACTCGTCGAGCGACAGCTCGGCCAGCGGCTTCACGATGTTGATGCCTGCGTTGTTGACCAGCGCGTCGATCCCGCCGAAGCGTGACTCGGCAAGCTCGATCATTTGCCTGACGTCCGCCTCGCGGGCGACGTCGGTCTCCACGAACATCGTCTCGCCCCGGCCCCGAAGTTCGGCCTCGGCCTCGCGGCCCGCTTCCGCATCGTTTTCCGCGATCACGACCTTCATGCCCGCCTCGACGAGCCGGAGGGCGATCGCCTTGCCGATACCCTGGCCGGCGCCCGTGACGACCGCGACCTTGCCGGCGAGCGACATGGGGCGAGCCGGCGCCGTCAGCGTCCGGCGACCGTCAGGCCGTCGACGCGGATGGTCGGGGCGTCGATGCCGTAGCGGAAGGTGAGGTCGTCAGCCGCGGTGATGTTCCGGAACATGTCGAGCAGGTTGCCGGCCACCGTGATCTCGCTGACCGGATAGGCGATTTCGCCGTTCTCGATCCAGAAGCCGGCCGCGCCGCGGCTGTAGTCGCCCGTGACGCTGTTGACGCCCATGCCGATGAACTCGGTGACATAGAGTCCGCGCTCGACGCTGCGGATGAGCGCGTCCCGCGAAATCGTGCCCGGCTCCATGTAGAGATTCGTGGCCGACGGCCCCGGCGGCGCGGTCGTGCCGCGCGCGGCGTGCCCGGTGCTCTTCAGCCCGAGCTGGCGCGCCGAACGCAGGTCGAGGAGCCAGGTCGTGAGCACGCCCTTGTCGATGATCGCGCGCCGCACCGGCGCGATGCCTTCGCCATCGACCGGCTTCGAATTGAGACCGCGACGGCGGAACGGATCGTCGATGATGGTGATCGCCTCGGGGAAGACGGGCTGGCCGAGCTTCGTCTTCAGGAAGCTCGTCCCGCGCGCGATCGCCGCGCCGTTAATGGCGCCGGCGAGGTGCCGCAGCAACCCGTTCGATACGCGCGGGTCATAGATGACCGGGCACCTGCAGGTCTCGACCTTGCGCGGATTGAGCCGACGCAGCGTGCGCTCCGCGGCGCGGCGCCCGACGGCCTCGGCGGATTCGAGGTCGGCGCCGTAGACGGCGGTCGCGAAGTCGTAGTCACGCTCCATCGCCGTCCCGGTCCCCGCCAGGACCGAGACGCTGACGCTGTGGGACGAGCGTGCGTAGGTCGCGGTGAAGCCGTTGGAGGCGGCAAGGGCGACGCGGGAGCGGCCCCAGCCGGCTTCTGCGCCCTCGGAGTTCGTGATGCCGGGCACGGCCAGCGCGGTCTCTTCGGCGGCGCGGGCGCGCTCGACGAGCGTTTCCGGGCTCGGCTCGACCGGATCGTACAGGTCGAGGTCGGGGATGTCGCGGGCGAGATCGGCGGCATCGGCCAGCCCGCAGAACGGATCTTCCGGTGCGACCCTGGCCATCGCGACGGCGCGGTCGACCAGTTCCGCAATCGCGCGCGCCGACCGGTCGGAGGACGACACGATCGCCTGTCGCTTGCCGACGAAGACGCGCAGACCGAGATCCTGTCCTTCGGAGCGCTCGAGCTTCTCGAGCTTACCGAGGCGTCGCGCATGGCTGATCGAGGTTCCTTCGACGAAGAGCGCGTCGGCGGCATCGGCGCCGGCGCGTTTCGCACGGGCGATCAGATCGGTCAGGAAGTCGAGGCTGTTTTCGACCAGCGTGGCCATGGTGCCTCCCGGCTGGGCAGATGTTGAGGGAGATGAGATGGACGAGCCGGCACTATAACGGCCGGGCCGAGACGCGTTAACCGCCGGAATCGGGGACGGATCGCCGGGGATAGAGGCCGGTCTCGCCGACGACGGGAAGCATCAACATCCAGCCCAGTCCCTGGCGGCGCCGGTCCTGGAACTGCGTCAGGCCGATCGTCATTGCCTCGTGGCCTTCGCGCGGCTGGGCACGGTAGGTGCCGAACAACCGGTCCCACCACGGAAAGTTGAAGCCGAAATTGCTGTTGGTCTCGGCCACGGCCACCGAGTGATGGACGCGATGCATGTCCGGCGTCACGACCAGGAGGCGCAGCCAGCGGTCGACCGCCGGCGGAATGCGCACATTGGCATGATTGAAGATCGAACTGCCGTTCAGCACGACCTCGAACAGCAGGACCACGACCGCGGGCGCGCCGATGATCGCCACCGCCGCGAACTTGATCAGCATCGACAAGGCGATCTCGACGGGATGGAAGCGGATCCCGGTGGTCGCATCGAAATCCGGATCGGCATGGTGGACCATGTGGAGCCGCCACAGCGCCGGGACGGCATGGAACAGCCGGTGCTGCGCGTAGATGACGAGGTCGAGGGCAAGGAACGACACGAGCGCCGCAAGCCAGCCCGGTGCGTCGACATGGTTGAAGAATCCCCAGCCCCGTTGCTGCGCCAGGCCGGCGAAAGCGACGGCCAGCATCGGAAATCCCAGGCGCAGAACGGCCGCGTCGACCGCGACGAGCGCGAGATTGTTGAGCCACCGGAATCCGCGCGGCGCCGTCAGGGCACGGCGCGGCGCCAGCGTCTCCCACAGGCCCATGGCCGCGAGCAGGCCGACGAAGACGCCACCGCGGACGAGGCCCTCATGTCCGGTCAGGACATCTTCCATGCGCGACTATGCTAGCCGATGGTCCGATCCGACGCGACGACGAGCATTCCGCACCTGATCTGCGGCGGGCGACGGACCGGGAAAGGGGCCGGCCCTCACGCGCGCGTGTAGCGCTCCCAAAGCTGGACATAGGCCGCGCCGAGCCCGAACACGATCGCCGCGAACAGCACGAGCCCGCCGAACCAGGGCAAGGACTGCAGGAACGCGAGCCCGACCAGCGCGAGCATCAGCGCGCCGAGCCGCCAGGGCGTTGCCGCCGTTTGGCGGCGGACGACGCGGAGCATCGCGTCGCCCAGGAAGAAGGCGGACGTCAGATAACCGAAGACCAGCGACAGGCCGTAGCCGACGAGGAGCCCGAGCGCGAGCGGGATCCCGAGCACCGACACGAGCGCGAGGGCGGCGGCGACCGGCGTCGCCGCCAGGACCGCAAACCCCACCAGAAAGCTGCGCATCGGCGCCCGTGCAATCGTGCGCGCGGCATCGGCCGTGAAGGCCGGGAACAGCACCGCGAGCATCGTGCCGACCACGGCAAGTCCGGCCAGCCACGCGATCCGCAGCGCCGCGACGGCGCCTTCGACGAAGTGTCGGGCGGCAATGGCGATTCCCGGCTGCCGGATGACCCCGCCCTCGATACGGGCTGCGGGATCGATGCGCGCCGGCGTGCCGCTTCGGTATACGAGCCGGCCGCGAATGACGGTGTCGGGACCGATGATGATCGACGGGGCGGCGAGTTCGACGTCGCCGAGGATCTCGCCCGAGACCGCGATCGATGCGGCGGCGACGTACAGGTTGGCGGCGGTCCATCCGGCGACCTCGACATGGCCGCCGGCAAGCCACGCCGCTCCGGCCACATGCGTTTCGGGTGCGATGCGGATGTTGCCGCCGACGGCCGTCAGGTCGCCGCCGATCTGTGCCGCGATCGCGAGATCGCCGGCGGCGACGCGAACGGCGTCGCGGATTCGCCCGTGCACCTC
The DNA here is from genome assembly GCA_036381615.1 of Alphaproteobacteria bacterium. GTDB lineage: Bacteria > Pseudomonadota > Alphaproteobacteria > CACIAM-22H2 > CACIAM-22H2 > CALANV01. The sequence continues at coordinate 57,822 of DASVCL010000031.1, read as the reverse complement.
GACATGGGCGCCCGCCGCGAACGCGCTGCCGCGCACGGCCCCGTCGATCCGGACGCGGGCGCCGGCGGCGATCACGTCGCCGGGCACTTCGTCCGTGATGTCGACCTGAGGGGCCGCGCGGTACGTCGCGGCGTGCGCTGGTCCGTACGGCGCCGGCGCCACGGCAAGGCCGGCCAGCAGGCAAAGACGTCGCACGATCCGTTCCATGGCGATCTCCTCGACCGACAGGGTGCGGGACCGCGTTGCCTCTGCGCAACCTCGTAGTGCGAACGGGGCAGGAGGCCCGGGGTGGCCAGGTGCTGCGGGGGCGGCCGGGTTGTCAGTTCCAGCGTTCGGCGATGAACTGGGCCACTTCGGTGCGCCGGCGTTCCGAGCACGCGCCGGCGCTGCGCAGATCGGTCTCGAACAGGTCCATGGCCACGCCGTGCAGGACGTCGATATAGGCGAGCGCCTGTTCGGTCCGGATGCCTTTCGCCCGCTCCAGCGCCATCATCGGCCGGAAGTTGCCGTCCTGCCAGTCGAGACCGCACCAGGCCGCCGCAGCCGACGCGGCGGCGATGTCGACGACGTAGCGTCCGTCCTCGAGCGTGATCGGGTGCGATCGGTCGTCCGACGCGGTTGCATCCTCGGCGCGTCCCTCGGGCAGATGCCGCTGCGCGATGTTCATGATGTGGATGACGACGTCGTCGCCCAGCATCGGTACGAACCGGCTCTCGTGGGAGGCGACGGAGACGGTCAGAACGGAAACGGCGGCGAGCGCTCCGGCGAGCGCGCCAGCCACGCAGAGAAGGACGTTTCGCATGGGACCCTACGACGCGAGCGAAGCTCAACCCAGGGTATTATGACCGCAAAACGGTAAAGGATGCACTAAAGATCGCCTGCAGATCGTCTGCATCGGCCGCCTTCCCAGATATTCATGTCCTCCTTCGTCCCGTCGTCAGCGGTCACCGACCGGTGGGGACGCATGACAGCCTTCGACCGATAAGCATCCGCGGCTGAGCGGTCCCTGCCGAATCCGGACTCGCAATTAAAGGTGGCGCTGCGTACTCTGGCCGTATCGCAGGGAGGGACACATGACCGAACAAATCATCATCCAAGGCACGGCCGAGAGCGGAACGACCCCCGACGGTTCCTATATCGGGTGGAAGGCGATCACATCCGAGGGACGGGAGGTGGAGGTCGTCCTTCCCTACGAGGTGATGGGCAGGATCTTCGTCGATCTTCAAACCCTGGCGCTGCGTGCGACGGAAAAGCGGGAAGCCGCGGGACTGCCGGTTACCTTGGACCGCAAGCCGGCCGCGGACGTGAAGTTCGGCATCGTCGGCCACCAGGCGGGAGTGACGGAGGATGGATCGGTCTCGCTCTCGCTCATGCTGATCAACCGGTTGCCGCTCGGCTTCGTCTTCACGATCGCGGAATCGCAGACCATCCGCGCCGTCCTTCTCGAGGCGGAGCGGCTTGCCTCTCAGTTCTCCGAAAAGCCGCCGCATTGAAGGGCGGTTCCCGGCGCCCCGGGTCGGTCGCTTCTTCGTTACTTCCAGATCGGCTTGCCTGAACCGGGCAGGCCGAGGCGCGGCCATTTCTCGGAGACGGTCCGGACGATCTCGTCGCTCATGCGCAGTCTGGTTCCCCATTCCCGCTTCGTCTCCGGCGGCCACTTGTCGGTGGCGTCGAGCCCGATCTTGGAGCCGAGGCCCGACTCCGGGCTGGCGAAGTCCAGATAGTCGATCGGGGTGTTCTCGATCACGGTGATGTCGCGGGCCGGATCCATCCGGGTCGAAATCGCCCACATCACGTCCTTCCAGTCGCGTGCGTCGATGTCGTCGTCCACGACGATGACCCACTTCGTGTACATGAACTGACGCAGATAGGACCACACGCCCATCATGACCCGCTTGGCGTGGCCCGGATACGCCTTGCGCATGGACACGACCGCGATCCGGTACGAGCATCCCTCGGGCGGCAGCCAGAAATCGACGATCTCCGGAAATTGCTGCCGCAGGAGGGGAATGAACACTTCGTTGAGCGCCTCGCCCAGCACCGAGGGTTCGTCGGGCGGGCGTCCGGTGAAGGTCGAAAGGTAGATCGGGTCGCGCCGCATGGTGATCGCGCTGACGCGGAAGACCGGGAACTTCTCGACCGCGTTGTAATAGCCGGTGTGGTCGCCGTAGGGCCCTTCGTCGCCGTACTCGTCGAGCGATACGTGCCCCTCGATGACGATCTCGGCCTCGGCCGGCACCTTCAGGGGCACGGTCTTGCAGTCGACGAGCTCCACCCGGCGTCCGCGCAGCAGTCCGGCAAACTGGTATTCGGAGAGCGTGTCCGGGACCGGCGTGACCGCGGCGAGGATGGTTCCCGGGTCGGCGCCGATCACGGCCGCCGCCGGCAGGGGGTCGCGCCGCTCCCGCGACCAGCGGGCATGGTGCTGCGCGCCGCCGCGGTGACGCAGCCAGCGCATCAGCGTCGTGTCGCGCCCCGTCACCTGCATCCGGTAGATGCCGAGATTGAAGTCGTCCTCGCGGCGCTTGCCGGGGCCGCGCGTCACGACCAGCGGCCAGGTGATGAGCGGCGCGGGCTCGCCCGGCCAGCAGGTCTGCACCGGCAGCAGGCCGAGATCGATCTCGGCACCGGTCAGGACGACCTCGTGGCAGGGCGCCGCCGCGACCGTCTTCGGCTTCATCGCCAGGACCGTCTTGGCCAGCGGCAGCAGCTCCAGCGCCTCGCGCCAACCGCCCGGCGGTTCGGGTTGACGCAGGAAGGCGAGCGTCTCGCCGACCTCCCGCAGGCGGTCGGGCGTGCGGTCCATGCCGAGCGCGACGCGTTCGACCGTGCCGAAGAGATTGACCAGGACCGGCATGCCCGATCGCGTGCCGTCCGCCTTCAGCGCGTGCTCGAACAGGACGGCGGGTCCCTTTTCGGCAAGCAGCCGCGTCTGGATCTCGGTCATCTCGAGCACGGTCGATACCGGTTCGCGGACGCGGACGAGGCTGCCCTCGCGCTCGAGCCGGGCGATGAAATCGCGAAGCGAGGCGTATGGCATTGCGGCGGCGATCCTATGCGGGGGAAGCTTTGGCCACCATGGTCATGACGTGGCGTCCGGTCTGCGGGTGGCGAGATAGATGCCGGGCAGGACCAGTGCCGCGCCGGCGTAATGATAGACCTGCAACGTCTCGCCCAGGAGGAGCCAGGCCAGCACGGCGTTGTAGATCGGGATCAGGTACATGATCAACGACGTCCGATTGGCGCCGAGCTGGCGCTGGACATACGCATAGGTCTGGTACGCGCCAAGCCCGGGGACGACGGCGACGAACAGAATCCAGCCGGCCGTGTACACGTCCAACCGCGGCACGTAACCGAGCGCCGCTTCGAGGATGAGGAAGGGGAACATCACGACGACGCCGGCGAGCGAGATCGCGGCGAGCCGGGGCGTGGCGGCAAGCGCCGTCGGCCGATGCAGGAGCAGGACCGTGTAGACGGCCCAGGCGATGGCGGCCGCGACGATGCACAGGTCGCCGGGCGTGAAGCGCAGGCCGAGCAGCACGCCGAAATCGCCGCGCGCGACGATCGCGACCACGCCGACGAGCGACAGGGCGACGCCGACGCCCTGGCGGCGCGACATCGCCTCGCCATAGAGGCCGCGCGCGAGCACGATGATCAGCACCGGCGAGGCGGCATAGATCAGGCCGATATTGGTGGCGGTCGTGGTCTGGGCGCCGAGATAGACGACCGCGCCGCACACGCCCATGCCGAGCGCCCCGAGCAGGAGCAGATCCGGCAGCTCGCGCCGCAACGCCTTGCGCGCGTGCCACAGCGGCCCGGCGACGACCGGCAGCAGGATGAGCACGACGAGCGTCCAGCGCCAGAACGCCAGCGCCACGGGCGGAATCGTGTCCGCGGTGGCGCGCGCGGCCAGCATGTTGCTGCAGAACATGGCCGGCGCGACGGCCATCAGCGCATAGGCCGTGTGCTCGCTGCCCGACCGCGCCCCGGCACGCTGCTCGATCGTCGACAGGTCGAAACTCCTTCGTCTCTTCCGATGCGGGCCGGGACTATAGAGCGGGCGCGGTCGACTATCCACCCGCCGGCCGATGCGGCTATGTTCCCGGCATGGACAGATTCCCACGCGAATTCGCGGATCTGCTGACGCGCAAGGGGCGGCGCATCCTCGACGGACGCGATCCGGCGCTCAAAGGGGCACTTGCCGATCCCACCCGGCACTTCATTTCGATCACCGGTGCGATCGATCCCGACAAGGCGCGCGCGGCACACGGTCTGCTGGACCGGCATCTGCGCCGGCACCTTTCGCCGCTGTCCGCGCCGATTCCGCCGGGCTCGATCTGGAACCAGACGCGCAATTACCAGGAACGCCTGCCGAAGACGGTCCGCGCACGGACCGCCTATCTCGAACGCCGCGGCACCCGCGCCTGGCGCGCCGCCGAGGCGGTCGGCCTCATCGCGATGATGCGGTCGGGTACGTTCCGCGCTTTCGCCGAGATGCTCGCCGGCCGCGCGCTCGATCGCACGTTCGGGCAGCAGGTGCTTTGTTACGGTCCGGGCGATTATGCCGGGCCGCATACCGACCATCACCCGGAAGATCCGCGCGCCGCGGCCGGGTATATCGATCTTCATGTGGGCCTGAGCAACGTCGACGTCGCGCACCAGTATCTCGTCTATGCGCGCGACGGCCATTTCACCGAAATGGTGAATGTCGGCGGCCCCGGCACGATCACCGCCTACCGCCTGCCGTTCTGGCACTACACGACGCCGCTCGTCGCAAAGCGCGGGCGCGTGCGGACGGCGCGGCGCTGGCTGCTGCTCGGAACCTTCCTGTTCGCGGGCGGGTCCGCCTCACGTACCTGAACCCGACCGCGCCCGCGGCCGGCAAGCATAGGTGACGCGTCCGCGGTCGGTCTGGCCCATGTTCACCGCGTCCCTGCCATAGGCCTCGCAATGGCGCTGGGCCAGGCCCTGATCGGCTGCCGTCAACGTTACCTGGTTCTCGTTGCCGCTGACCTTTTGCGTGCCGATGCCGGCGCAGGCTGCGAGCAGGACGAATCCGACAAGAGATGCGAATCGATACATGGGTTCCTCCTCGACCGAACAACGGCGAAACGAGCGGGACGGTTCCGCACCGCCCGCGCCGCGCCCTGTCCGCCGGCGTCGCCGGAGGGCCCGCTCCTTCGGGCCGGCGGTGCGATTGCGGCCATCGGCATCCCGGCGCGAAACGTGCCCGCCGGCGTCACGTGTCACGGCGCGGCGGGACGCAGCGGCAAGCCGATGGTCCCAAGACAGGCCGGTCGGCATGACGACCATCTCGCCCTGCAGCTTCGGCTCCGGAAGGCGGGTATGCGGCGCGACGAACCGGTGCACCGCATCGCGGCCGCCATGACCGCGGAAGAGATCGCGGCCGCGGCGCAAGCTTTCCCGTCTGCGTCCGTCCGATGCGACCGTCGGGACGCCCCGTTCCGGGCAATCGGGCGACACGGGGGCAGGGCTCCGGCAGGCGCTGAGCCCCGTCTTGAGACGGCCTATTCGGCAGCCGCGGACATGGGCGGCGCGGCGGGGACGGGCGGCTCGTCCTTGTACGGTCCGTGGCGTTCGAACTCCTCGAGGCGGGCGGGCCGGATGACATGGGTGCGCGGCTCGACCGCCAGATAGCCGCCGTCTCGCCCGATGAGCGGAATGATGCGGTTCCAGCGGGTGAACACCCGCCGCATATAGGCGGAATGTTCGACCAAACCTTCCTTCTCGTCCTCGTCGTGCTGGAACAGCAGCTCGTAGGCGGCGATGAACTCGCGGATGAATTCGGGATCGACGACCTGCAGGTTGCTCATGATCCAGCAGCGGTCCTCGAAGGTCCAGTAATAGGCGAGTCCGACGAACTCCCGCGCGCGGGTGAAGTAAGGGAAGAAGGGGAAGGTACGGCACGACATCGAACGATTGTCGCGCTCGCAGAAGCGGGCGCCCTTGCATTCGACCGCCTTGCAGTCCTTGTGCAGCGTCGAAACGATCTCACGGCCCGCCGCATCCTGCGGCTTGTATGGCCGCCACAGGTCGGTGCGCGACCGCAACAGCTTCCACTCGCTCTTGTCGACGATCGGCACCGCATGCTTGGTCGTGCAGCACACGGGCTCGCCATTGTTGTGGGGCGCGCATTTCTGTCCGCAGTCGTAACGCGAGATCGCGGCGCGGAAGTTGTCGTAGATGCGACGGTAGATTTCAGGGCTTGCTGCCATGGGCGCGCAGTATACGAGGCCCGTTCGGTTCGGCAACGATGATTGCGTCATCGCGTCGCATCGAAAGCGCGACCGCTGGACTCGATGTTAGGTCGTATGCGGCCGTGGTCCGGCCCTATTGACTTGACTCGGGTGCAGGGGTGTGAATGCCGCGATGGCAGTGACGCGCAGAGACGTATTGACGGGAGTGCTCGCCGCGGCGGCGTCGGGAATGGTCGGGCGCGCGCTCGCCGGACAGGGTCGTGCCGAACGGCGGTTGACCGCGGCACCGGCCCGAGTCGCGCTCGTCGGCAGCGATCGTCCCGAGACGGCCGTCTGGGCCTATGACGGCGAGGTACCGGGGCCCGTGCTGCGTTTCCGGCAGGGCGAGCGCGTCCGTATCGTCGTCGAGAACCGGCTGCCGGGCGAGACGACCGTCCACTGGCACGGCCTGCGCGTTCCGAACGCGATGGACGGCGTGCCGCACCTGACGCAGCCGCCGATTCCGCCCGGCGGACAATTCGTCTACGAGTTCGACCTGCCTGATGCCGGCACGTTCTGGTACCACCCGCATGTCCGCAGCCACGAACAGGTCGAGCGCGGCCTTGCCGGCGCGTTCATCGTCGAGGAGCGCACACCGCCCGACGTCGACCGCGATATCGTCTGGGTCATCGACGACTGGCGCCTCACGCCCGAGGCCGAGATCGCGCCGGATTTCGATGCGTTTTTCGACGCAAGCCATGCGGGCCGACTCGGCAACACGGTCACGGTCAACGGGCGCCTGCCGACGGCATTGGCGGTGCGCCGGAACGAGCGTCTCCGGCTGCGCCTCGTCAATGTCAGCAATGCACGTATTCTCGGTCTGGTGTTCGAGGGGCACGTGCCGACGGTGATTGCGCTCGACGGGCAACCGGTCGCGCCGCATGCGCCGGCGGGCGGGCGGATCGTGCTCGGTCCGGCCATGCGGGCTGACATCGTCCTGGACATGACCGCGGAGCCGGGACGCAGCTATGCCGTCCTCGACACGTTCTATCCGAACGGCGCCTACAGGCTGACCGACATCACCTATGAGAAAAGCGCGCCGGTCCGGCCGCGGCCGCTGACGGCGGCGGTCGCACTGCCGGCGAATCCGATTCCGGCTCCCGAGCTCGACCGGGCGGAGCGGCACACGATCGAGTTCGGCGGCGGCATGATGGATCCCAAGCTGATGCGTGCCATGCAGGCGGGCAGCCTGTCACAGGCCGACGTCGCCGCGGTACGCGAACGAATGCGGGCGGGCCGCATCTGGACCATCAATGGCCAGTCGGTTCTGGGGCACGCCCATGAACCGCTTCTGACGTTGCGCCGCGGTCGAAGCTATGTCCTGGCGCTCCGCAACGAAACCGCTTGGCATCACCCGATGCATCTGCACGGGACCGCATTCCACGTCGTTTCGCGCAACGGTCGGCCGCTGCTGCGGCGGGTTCTGCAGGATACGATATTGATGGCGCCGGGCGAGACGGCGGAGATCGCGTTCGTCGCCGACGAGCCGGGCGACTGGATGTTCCATTGTCACATCCTGGAGCATCAGGCGGCCGGCATGATGGGAACGTTTCGGATCAGTTGATCGATTCATCGCCGGGGCCGTTCACCGGCCCCTCGGACAGCGGCTGGATGGAGGCTATGGCAGAATATTGGGTCGTCGGCGGCGAATATACGGATACCAGCTTTACGACGCTGCGATCGGGCGCAAAGCTCGAATGCTACGGACCGTTCGTGTCCTACGAGGCCGCGCGCAAGGAGTGGCTGGGGCGGACCATGCAGACGATCGACAATGCGCTGATCCGCTACCGGATCGTGTCGGAACGGCCGTCATCGTTCGAGAGCGAACGGCGCGCCGCGCACCCGTCCTGACGGCCCTTCGTCAGACATCCTGGGCCAGAAGACGCAGAACCCGTGTCGTGCGCATCGGCCTGTCCTCGAGGTCGGGGGAGGTCGGCACATCGTAGCGCGCGATCTCGACCAGCCCGCTCGACGGCAGATAGGCGCGGCCCGGATCGGCCATCAGCACGACGGCGCCCCGGCCCACCTGCCGGCGCAGCCAGGCGAGCACCGCCTCGGCCATCGGCCGTTCGTAGCAGACGTCGCCGGCGAGAACGACGTCCCAGACACCGTCATCCGCGTCATCCGCGCGCGTGAGATCATCGGTACTGATCGCGAACGTCACGCCGTTGGCCGCGGCGTTGAGGCGCATCGCCGCCGCCGCATGCGCATCGATATCCGTCGCCGTCACTCGGGCGGCGCCGGCTTTCGCGGCCGCAATGGCGCCGATGCCCGAACCGGCCGCGAAATCGAGCACGGCGCGGCCCCGAACCACGTCGGGATGATCGAGCACATAGCGGGCGAGCGCCTGGCCGCCGGGCCAGGCGAACGCCCAGTAAGGCGGGGGCAGATTGGTCCGGGCGAGCACGGCTTCGGTCGCCTGCCACAGCGGCGTGACCTCGGTCGCGAGATGCAGACGGAGCTCGGGCACGAGCGGCGGCGCGGCGATCGCGGTCTGTGCCCGCACGAACGCTTCGGCATCCCGCAGGCCGCTCACGCGGCGCCCGCAAGGTGGCCGGCGACGATTCCGGCGAGGACGAGCCAGCCGAAGACCCGGTTCGATTTGAACTTGGCGAGGCAATCGGCCGGGTGGTCGAGATCGACGTCGGCGGCCTGCCACACGAGCTGAGCGGCCCCGGCGGCGACGAACACGTAGAACGGCCAGGCCAGTCCGGCGGCCCACCCCGCCGCGGCGATCAGCAGAACGGTGCCGGCATAGAAGCCGAACAGCGCCGGACGCGTGCGGCGGCCGAGCCGCAGCGCCGAGGATTTGACGCCGATCAGCGCGTCATCCTCCTTGTCCTGGTGCGCGTAGATGGTGTCGTAGCCGAGCGTCCAGAGAATCCCGCCCGCGTACAGAATGACGGCGGGCCAGGCGAGATCGTCCGTGACCGCCGCATAGCCCATGAGCGCGCCCCAGTTGAAGGCGAGGCCGAGAAAGAACTGCGGCCACCACGTGACGCGCTTCATCAGCGGATACGTGAACACGAGCGCCAGCGACAGCACGCCGAGCCCGATCGCCGTACGGTTGAACGTCAACAGGATGATCAGCCCGATGACCAGCTGCAGGAGCAGGAACGCGATTGCCTGACGGACCGTGACCGCGCCGGACGGGATCGGACGATCGGCCGTCCGCGCCACCCGTCCGTCGAAGTCCCGGTCGACGATGTCGTTGTAGGTGCAGCCGGCGCCGCGCATGACGATCGCGCCGGCCGCGAACGCGGCAAACAGGAAGGCATCCGGCAGGCCGTTGGCCGCCAGCGCGACGCTCCACCAGCACGGGAACAGCAGAAGCCACGTCCCGATCGGGCGGTCGAGCCGCGCCAGACGCGCATAGGGTTGCGCGGCCGGCGGCAGGAGGCGCTCGACCCAGCCGCCTTTCGGGATGTCGCTCGCGCTTGTACTGGTCGCTTGAGGCATGGCCTAATCCGGTCGCATCCTAGCGATTCGTGCGGTGGATTGGGAACATGGCTGAAGACGGGCGGATCGTTGCGCGTCTTTTTGTCGATTCCTCGCTCGACGTGCCGTCGATCGGGCTCGACGCCGCGCGCACGCACTATCTTCGCCACGTGCTTCGGCTCGAGGTCGGCAGCCGAATCGCGGTCTTCAACGGCCGCGACGGCGAGTATGCGGCGCGTATCGAGGGATTCGGCAAGGGCTGGTGCACCCTCACGCTCGAGGCGCAGTTGCGGCAACAGCAGGTTGAGCCGGACATATGGCTGGTATTCGCGCCGATCAAGCGGGCACGGCTCGACTTCATGGCGGAAAAGGCGACGGAACTTGGCGTATCGGCGATATGGCCGGTCTTCACGCGTCATACGATCGTCACGCGCGTGAACGACGACCGGCTCCACGCGACGTGCATCGAGGCGGCCGAGCAGTGCGAGAGAATGACGGTTCCGAAGGTAATGCCGGCGGCGCGGCTGGATGCCGTCCTGGCCGAATGGCCGCCCGAACGGCGCCTCGTGCTGTGCGACGAGACCGGGGCAGGCGGGCCGATCGCGGACGTGCTCGGCCGGATCGGCACTGACGGGCCGGCCGCCATCCTGATCGGGCCCGAGGGGGGCTTCGCGCGAGTCGAGCTTGACGCGCTTTATAAACTCCCGTTTGTTACTCCGGTCGGCCTGGGGCCTCGCGTGCTGCGCGCCGACACCGCGGCGATCGCAGCGCTGGCGATATACCAAGCGGTATCGAACGACGGGGCCAAGGCCCCGCCGCCGCGGTCGAAGCCTCTCTGACAACGTCTGGAACATCTCATGTCGGGTGTCCCCACATCGCGCGGCGCGCCGGTCACCGATCGTCGCCAGCTCATCGAATATCTCGCCGCCGGCAGCAAGCCGAAGGACCAATGGCGGATCGGCACGGAGCACGAGAAATTCGCGTTCCGGCTCGATGATCTGCGACCGGTGCCGTATGCCGACGGGACGGCGAGCATCCGCAACCTGCTGACCGGGCTTACGCGCTTCGGCTGGGCGCCGGTCGCGGAGAACGGAAACGTCATCGCGCTGACGCGCGGCGAGACCAGCATCACGCTCGAACCGGGCGGACAGGTCGAGCTGTCGGGCGCGCCGCTCGAGACCATTCACCAGACGTGCGACGAGGTCGACAGGCATCTCGTCGAATGCAAGACCGTCGCCGAGGAGCTCGGCATCGGCCTGCTCGGCATGGGATCCAATCCGAAGTGGACGCGCGACGAGGTCCCGTGGATGCCGAAGGGTCGCTACAAGATCATGCGCGAGTACATGCCGAAGAAGGGGCGGCTCGGGCTCGACATGATGCTCAACACCTGTACCGTGCAGGTGAACCTCGACTTCGAATCCGAGGCCGACATGGTCCGGAAATTCCGGGTCAGCCTCGCGCTGCAGCCCGTCGCGACGGCGCTGTTCGCGAACTCGCCGTTCAGCGGCGGCCGTCCGAACGGCTTCCTCAGCTTCCGCAGCCATGTCTGGACCGATACCGATCCCGATCGCTCCGGCATGCTGCCGTTCGTGTTCGAGCAGGGCTTCGGCTTCGAGCGTTACGTCGATTACATCCTCGATGTCCCGATGTACTTCGTCTATCGCGACGGGCGGTACATCGACGTGAGCGGCCAGTCGTTCCGCGATTTTCTCGCCGGCCGCCTGCCAGGCCTCCCGGGCGAGCTGCCGACGATCGGCGACTTCGCCGATCATCTGACGACCGCATTTCCGGAAGTACGTCTCAAGCGCTATCTCGAAATGCGCGGCGCGGATGGCGGCCGCTGGCAGACGCTGTGCGGGTTGCCGGCCCTATGGGTGGGTCTGCTTTACGATACGACGGCGCTCGATGCCGCGTGGGATCTCGTCAAGGACTGGTCGACAGAAGAGATGGCGCAGCTTCGTCGCGACGTGCCGCGCACCGCGCTCAAGACGACCTTCCGCGGCCGGCCGCTCAACATCATCGCGAGGGAAATGGTCGATATCGCGCGCGAAGGTCTGCGTCGCCGCCGGCGCATGAACCGCATGGGCGATGCCGACGAGACGCATTTCCTGAACCGCCTGCACCAGATCGTCGAAACCGGACGGACGCCGGCCGAGGAAAAGCTGGAGCTGTTCCACGGACCCTGGCAGGGCAGCATCGATCCGATCTTCCGCGAATACGCCTATTGAGCGCGATCGCACGCAAACGGGAATGGGGCGTCGCGGATCCCGCGACGCTTCTCCGTAAGGCGGTCGTTCCGAAAACCGGGCGCGGTGCGCGCCTTCCGGACCTTCTTGACGGTCGTTGCGGCCGCGGCCTTCAAACGATGCCGGGCGGCGCAGGCAGCCCGGCCGTGCCGGCTCCGTAACGGAAACTAACGGAAGCTTAAGCATCGGCAGCCTATCAAGTCCGCCAGCAAACCTAAATTGCGGAGAACTGGCGTGGCGAGGGCTCAGATACGTCCGACGGGGCGCGAAAGCCCGTTCCGGGAAAACGAGATCATCGTCTCCAAGACCGACCTCAAGGGTCGGATCACCTATGCCAACGACGTCTTCCAGCGCGTGTCGCGCTACAGCGCCCGGGAACTGCTTGGCAAGCCGCACAGCATCATCCGGCACCCCGACATGCCGCGATGCGTGTTCAAGCTGCTGTGGGACACGATCCAGGCCAAGGGCGAGATGTTCGGTTACATCCTGAACATGGCGAGCAACGGCGACCATTACTGGGTCTTTGCGCATGTGACGCCGAGCTACGACGCCAGCGGCAATATCGTCGGCTATCATTCGAACCGGCGCAAACCCGATCCGGCCCAGATCGCCAAGATCGCGCCGATCTACAAGGCCTTGCTCGAGGAAGAGCGCCGCGCGACCGACCGCAAGCAGGGCATGCAGAAATCCTATGACCTGCTTTTCGCCGATCTCCGCGCCCGGGGAGTCACATACGATGAATTCGTCTTCACTATCTAAGGCTGCTGTCCTGCTGGCGGTCGCCACTGGCGCGGTCGTCCTCGACGGAGGGTTGGCCGCCGTCGTTCCGGGCTATGCCGGCCTCGGTACGCTGTTTGGCCATGCCGTCGCCGTGCTCGCGCTCGCCGGCGCCGGGTATTATTTCTGGCGGGCCACGCAGGTGCTGGTCCGGACGGCGCAGGTGTGTCAGGCGGCCGCCGGCGGCGATCTGGAGGCGCGCGTGCTCGAGGCGCCGGAGCCGGGCGTCATCGGCCTGATCCAGCGCAGCGTCAACGACATGCTGGACATCGCCGACGCCTTCGTGCGCGAGGCGAGCGGCTCCGCAAGCTATGTGAGCCAGGGGAAATACTTCCGCAAAGTGCTGCTCCGCGGTCTGCCGGGGGCATTCAACAACGCGGCCCGCAACATCAACGCGGCGACCGAGATGATCGAGGCCAAGGTCCGCGAGTTCAGCCGGTTCGCCGACGATTTCGAGGGCAGCGTGGGCGCCGTCGTCAGCAGCGTGTCGGCGGCGGCGAGCGTCATGCACGACAGTGCCGAGGCCATGTCGGGGGTGGCCGGCGACACGAGCCGGCAGGCGGCCGCGGCGGCGGCGGCGACGCAACAGGCATCGGCCAACGTCCAGACTGTCGCCACGGCGACCGAAGAGCTTTCAAGCTCGGTCGCGGAGATCGGCCGCCAGGTCGCCCATTCGTCGCACATCGCGCAGAAGGCGGCCGCCGAGGCCGAGCGCACCAACGCCACCGTCCAGAGCCTGTCCGAGGCCGCCCAGAAGATCGGTCAGGTGGTCGGGCTCATTCAGGACATCGCCAGCCAGACGAATCTGCTGGCGCTCAACGCGACGATCGAAGCGGCGCGGGCGGGCGAAGCCGGCAAGGGTTTTGCGGTGGTCGCCAACGAGGTCAAGGCGCTGGCGAATCAGACGGCGAAGGCGACCGAGGAGATCGGCGGCCAGATCGCCGCCATCCAGAGCGTCACGCAGGAGGCCGTCGCGGCCATCCAGGGGATCGCCGCGACGATCGACGAGATAAACGGGATCGCCACCGCGATCGCGTCGGCCGTCGAGCAGCAGGGCGCCGCAACGCAGGAAATTGCCCGCAACGTGCAGCAGGCCGCGCAGGGAACGCAGGACGTCAACGGCAACATCAAGGCGGTGATGCAGGCGGCCGGCGACACCGGCGCCGCATCGGAGAAAGTCCTGCAGGCTGCAATCGACCTGTCGAAGCAGGCGAAAAAGCTCGATGCCGAGGTCGCCGCGTTCCTCGCGAAGGCGCGCGCCGTCTAGGCGACGGCACCGGACGTCCTATCCCTGCGCGTTGAAGTCGTCGAGCAGGGCCGCGATGCGGGCGCTGTCCGACTGATCCATGATCGTACGGGCGCGCGTCGCCGCCGCGGCCAGCTCGAGCGATCGGATCCGCTGCTTGACGCGGGGAATCTTCGACGGCGCCATCGACAGGTCGCGCATGCCGAGGCCGAGGAGAAACGCGGTATAGCGCGGGTCCCCCGCCATCTCGCCGCAGAGGCTGACCGGGATGCGGTTGCGCAACGCCGCTTCGGTCGTGAACTGCACGAGCCGCAGCACCGCCGGATGCAGCGGATTGAAGAGATGGGCGACCTGCTCGTCGCCGCGATCGATGGCGAGCGTGTACATCGTCAGGTCGTTCGTCCCGAGCGCGAAGAAGTCACAGACGCGGGCGAGTGCGTCGGCCGCCAGCGCGGCGCCGGGTACTTCGATCATTGCGCCCACCGGCGGCAGGTGGTCGGGTATCGCGGCGCCACGGCGCATCAGGCGTCGCGCGACCCGCGCCAGGATGGTTCGGACCTCGCGGACCTCGTCCGGGGTCGCCACCATCGGCAGGAGGATCCGCACGGGGCCGTGCGCGGCGGCGCGCAGGATGGCGGCGAGCTGCGCCTCGAACAGCGCCGGTTCGCGCAACGACAGCCGGATCGCACGAATGCCGAGTGCCGGGTTCGCACCCGGCGTGAAGCGGTTGCCCAGCGCGGAGGCAAGCTTCTCGCCGCCGACATCGAGCGTGCGGATCGTGACAGGCATCGGCGCCATTGCTTTCACGATGCCGGCCAGCGCCTCGTACTGCTCGTCCTCGCCGGGAACGTCGTCCCGGTTCATGAACATGAACTCGGTCCGGAGCAGGCCGATACCCGCCGCGCCGAAGGCCCGCGCCGCCTCGACCTCCCGCGGCAGCTCGATATTCGCCTGAAGCGAAATCTGGACGCCGTCGCGCGTCACCGCGGGCAGCCGCGTCAGCCGCGCGAGCTGCCGTTCCATCCGGGCGCGCTCGGTGCGCCGGCGCTCGTACGCCTCGAGCGTTGCCGCCGCCGGGTGGATGATCACCCGGCCGGTGTCGCCGTCGACGATGATCGGATCTCCCGTCCGGACGGAGCCGACGAGGCCGGGCACGCCGAGCACGGCGGGAAACCCGAGCGAGCGCGCCATGATCGCCGTGTGGCTCTCGGCGCCGCCGAAGGCGGCGGTAATGCCGGCGATGCGGTCGGGATCCATCAGCGCGGTGTCGGCCGGCGTGATCTCCTCGGAAACGACGATCGAACCTTCCGGGAGCTGCTTGAACGCCTGGAACGGGGTCTTGGTCAGGTTGCGCAGCAGCCGGGCACCGACCTCGCGGACGTCCTGGACGCGGGCCGCGAGATACGGGTCGTGCATTGACTCGAAACCTTCCGCGATCGCGTTCACCTCGGCCTGCACGGCCGCTTCGGCGTTGACCCGGTCCTCGCAGATGCGGCGATCGATGCCGCGCATCAATCGCGAGTTCGACAGCATCTGCACATGCGCCTCGAGCAGGTAGCCGACCTCCTCGGCCGCCGAGGGCGGGAGCGCGTCGCTCTTCGTCTTCAGCTTCGCGAGCTGCCGCAGCGCCTTCTCGACGGCGGCGCGCAGCCGGTCGCGCTCCGCCTCGACCTCGGCCGGCGGCACCACGTACTCGGGAATGGCGATCGCGCCGGTCTCGTGCACGAAGGCGGGGCCGATGGCGATTCCGGGTGCGACACCCAGGCCTTCGAGCACCACCTCGCGGCCGGACGGCGTCTGGCCGTCGCGGCGCGATCGCATGGCCATACGGTCGCGGCCGGTGCCGGGCACCGTCAATCCTCCTCGAACTTGGCCAGCACGAGCGCCGCAAGCGCTTCGACCGCGGCTGCCGCATCGCTGCCGACGGCGCTGATGCGAATCTGCGTGCCCGGTGCGGCCGCCAGCATCATCAGGCCCATGATCGACCGGCCCGACACCTCCATGTCCTTGTGCCTCACGGTCACGTTCGCCTCGAACTGGCTCGCCAGCTTGACGAAGCGGGCCGCGGCACGGGCGTGCAGCCCGCGCTTGTTGGCGATCGTCACCTCGCGCTCGATGACGGACGGCTTCGGCTGGGCTTCGTTCACCGCGAGTCACCCGACAGCAGCTGCGAGGCGACGTTGATGTATTTCCGGCCGGCCTCTCGTGCGGCGCCGACCGCATCCGCCAGCGCCTCGGTGCTGCGCAGGCTCGCGAGTTTGATGAGCATCGGCAGGTTCACGCCGGCGATCACTTCGACATTGCCCTTGTCGAGGATCGAGATGGCGAGGTTCGAGGGGGTGCCGCCGAACATGTCGGTAAGAACCACGACGCCGTCACCCTCCTCGACGCGTGCGACGGAGTCCATGATCTCCTTGCGGCGAAGCTCCATGTCGTCCTCCGGGCCGATGCAGACAGCCACCACGTTGCGCTGCGGCCCGACGACATGCTCGAGGGCGGCGATGAATTCCGCCGCAAGCCGTCCGTGCGTGACTAAGACCATGCCGATCATCGAACACCCTTCGTGTTGGTCTGCATATCGCGTATCAGCGGGTTCGCTCGCGGTCGCGCTCGACGTCGCGATGGATGAGGGTAACGCGGTGGCCAAGCGCCTGGAGCTTGGCCGCGAGGTATTCGGCGACGAAGACGGAGCGGTGCTTGCCGCCCGTGCAGCCGATACCGATGGTCAGGTAGCTCTTTCCCTCGCGCTCGAAACGGGGCAGCAGGGCCGCAAGCATGGTGACGAGGCCATCGGCGAACGGCGCGAAGCCGGGATCCTGGCGGATGAAGTCGGCGACGGCGGGGTCGCGCCCGGTCAGCGGCTCGAGGGCAGGCACGTAGTGCGGATTCTGGAGAAAACGCACGTCGAACACGAGGTCGGCCTCGCGCGGTAATCCGTTCCGATAGGCGAATGAAACGAGCGAGATGGCAAGCCCGCCGGCCGCATCGAGCGTGAAATGCCCCTGTACCAGCCGCTTCAGGTCGGCCTGCGACAGATTCGACGTATCGAGGACCAGATCGGCGCGATCGCGCAGCGCGTGGATCACGCTGCGCTCGGCGCGAATGCCGTCCATCACCGGCCGGTCCATGGCGAGCGGGTGGCGGCGGCGCGTCTCGGTGAAGCGTCGGCGCAGCACCTCGTCGTCGCAGTCGAGAAAGAGAACGCGGACGCTGAACGACGGCCCGGCCCGGAGCCGATCGATCGCGGAAAGGAATGCGCCGGTGCCGAAATCGCGTGTGCGCGTGTCGATGCCGATCGCGATCGGCCGGCCGGCGCTGTCGCCGGGCCGGACGAGCGACTCCAGCAGCGACAGCGGCAGATTGTCGACGGCCTCGTAGCCGGCGTCCTCGAGCGCCTTGAGCGCGCTCGTCTTGCCGGCTCCTGACATGCCGGTCACCAGCACGATGCGGCGGTCAGCCGCTGCGGCCGGCGTTGCCGCTGTGGGATGTATGAGCGTGTTCATCTCATCAGGCGGCGAAGAGACGTCCTCGCAATGTCTCCTGGACGGCGAGCCGCACCTTCGCCGGCGCCGAGGCTTCGAACGGATCGAAGGCCAATAGCGGCACTTCGACGCCGAGCCAGCTCTTGCTGCGCGCGACGGGCAGTCGTTCGACCGATGTGCGGGGGACGAGCTCGATCGCGAGGCCGACCACGCTGTACGAGACGTGAGCGACGGACACGATGCCGAGGCCGCGCACCTCCATGCGTCCGGCAATCGTCGCGGGCGACGAGGCGAAGAGCCGCCCGCCTTCGGCGACGAGGTCGGTACGATCGTCCGACACGAGGCGCGCGCCGGCATCGATCAGGCGCAGCGCGAGGTCGGACTTGCCGCTGCCGGAATCCCCCAGCAGCAGCACGCCGGTTCCGGCGAGCTCGACGCAACTCGCGTGGATCTGGAGTTTTGATGCCGCCTCACTCACGGTGGCCGCGAGGGTGGGCCTTAATCACCGCTGTTGTCAACCGGCAGCGCGGGTGATGCCCGGCGCATCTTCAATCCACGGGCAGACGGACGAGGAAGCGTGCCCCCAGCGTATGTCCCTGATCATCCCGTCTGTTTTCGGCCCGGATCTCCCCGCCATGGGCCTCGACGATCTGGCGCGAAATGGACAGACCCAGGCCCGAATGGGTTCCAAATTTCTCGCCTTTCGGACGCTCGCTGTAAAACCGTTGGAAGATTGCCTCCAGCTTGTCGTCCGGAATCCCCGGACCTTCGTCTTCGACCGCTACCTCGACCGTATTGCCGCGCATCGCATCCTTGCGGATGCCGGCGACGATCCGGATGGTTCCGCCCGGCGGGCTGAACGAGACGGCATTGGCGATGATGTTGCGGAACACTTGGCCCAGCCGGTCCTCCATGCCGGGCACGACGAGCGGGCGGGGGGCGAGCTCGAGGACGAGGCGGGGCGAGTCGGGACCCGCGGTCGCCTCGTTCAGCTCGACGAGCGCCTTGAGCAGGGCCGCGACGTCGACCGGCTCGATCTCCGCCCGCGACAGTTCGGCATCGAGGCGCGACGCGCTCGAGATGTCGCCGATCAGCCGGTCGATGCGACCGACGTCCTCGAGGACGATCGACATCAGCCGCTGCTGCTGCGCGGGATCGCGCACGCGCGTCGCGGTCTCGATCGCGCTCTTCATCGAGCTCAACGGGTTCTTGATCTCGTGCGCGACGTCCGCGGCGAACCGTTCGATGGCATCGAGCCGCTGCCACAGCGCATCCGTCATTTCCTTGAGGGCGGCCGACAGCTCGCCGATCTCGTCGCCGCGGCGGCTCATGTCGGGAATGATCGGCTGCACGCTGCCGCCCGACCGGGTGAGGCGCCCGGCGCCGATTCCGTGGCCACGCCGCACGCGCTCGGCTGCCGCCGCAAGGCGTCGGATCGGTTGGGCGATCGTGCTGGCGAGATAGATCGACAGCAGGAACGTGATGCCGAGGGCGACGGCGAAAATCTTGAGGATGTCGAACCGCACGGCGCGGATGTCCGCATCGATGTCCGTGCTGTCGGCTGTCAGCATCAGCACGCCGAGCACCTGCTTGAAGCGCTGCACCGGCACGGCGATCGACAGGACGAGGTCGTTGTCGCGCCCGGCCCGAAGGTGCGTCGCGATCTCGCCCGAGAGCGCGATCTTGGTCTCCTCATAATCCTCGACGCGTGGCGCCAGGAACTCGCGGTATCGTGGGAGGTCGCGGCCCCGGGGCAGCCAGTTGAAGATCAGGTCGTAGATCTTGTTCGCGAGCTGCGTGAGGGGGCCCGGCGGCGGCCCCGGCGGCGGCAGCCACTCGATGACGACCTGGCCACCCGGCTGGCCCAGCACGTGGCTGTCGGCGACGACTTCGCCGGACGCGGCGAAGAGCCGCGCGTGCGTCTTGGTCGGTTCGGCGAGACGCCGCAGGATCGTGCGCGCGGCTTCGGGTGTCATGCGCGCGCCGACGGTCTCGTCGTCGACGTCGGTCGCGGCCTCGCCGAGCGCGGCCGCGATGATCTGGCCCTGCACGGTAAGGGCGCTGAACTTCGCGTCGATCAGCGAACGGCGGTAGTCGTCCAGGTACAGAAGCCCCGCGACCAGGATCAGCAGGGGAATGGTATTGAGGAATAGGATGCGGAGCGTCAGCGGCGAGAAGCGCCGCCGGCGGATACGCGGTTCCGCCGCACGCGGCGCGGCCGCCTGGGCGTGGAGCGGGTCGGCCGTGCGCAGCGGTACGACCTTACGGTCCTCGCCCTTCGAATCCTCGACCCGACGGGCGCTCATGGCCATGGCTCGGCTGTCCCATACGCCTACTTGTCGCGATAACGGTAGCCGAGACCGTAGAGCGTCTCGATCTGGGCGAATTCGGGGTCTACCGCCTTGAACTTCTTGCGCAGGCGCTTGACGTGGCTATCGATCGTCCGGTCGTCGACGTAGATGTGCTCGCCATAGGCGGCATCCATCAGCTGATCCCGGCTCTTCACCATGCCGGGCCGTTGCGCCAGCGCCTTCAGCAGCAGGAATTCGGTGACGGTCAGGGCCACCTCCTGGCCCTTCCAGGTGCAGACGTGACGGGCCGAGTCGAGCATGAGGTCGCCGCGGACGATCGGCGGCTCGGCCCCGCCGCCCGGTGTCTTGTCGCGCAGCAGTTCCTGCCGGCGCAAGAGCGCCCGAATGCGCTCGACGAGCAGCCGTTGCGAGAACGGCTTGGTGATGTAGTCGTCGGCCCCCATGCGCAGGCCGAGGACCTCGTCGACCTCGTCGTCCTTGGACGTCAGGAAGATGACCGGCAGCTGGCTCTGCTTGCGGATGCGCCCCAGCAGTTCCATGCCGTCCATTCGCGGCATCTTGATGTCGAGCACGGCGAGATCGGGGGGATGGCTGCTCAGCTCGCGCCAGGCCTCGACGCTGTCGCTGTAGGTCTTGACGGCGAAGCCTTCGGCTTCGAGCGCCATGGCGACGGAGGTCAGGATGTTGCGGTCGTCGTCGACGAGGGCAATTGTCTGCGGCACGGCTCCGTTTCCCTTGCGATGACCCCACGTGGCGGCAGGCGAATCCCTGACCGGCCGCCGGACTCCCGCCGGAATGATGCGGCGGAATATGGTCGGATTTGGGCGCAATCGAGGCCGGCACGCCTTGATTGACGCCGCTCGTTCCACCGGACTATGCATTATATAGGCGAATCCGCCGGCCGATTGAACTGGCCGCGCCGATGGTTGGCGCGCCGCCCGTGATTTGAGGACGACATGATGACGACCCAGACCCGCCATGCCGGCTTCGCCGGCCTCATGCGCGCATCACTCCCGGCGGTTGCCGCGCTGCTGCTCGGCACTTTCGTTATCTTCGGCGTCGGCTTTGCGGGCCCGTCCGTGATCCACAATGCGGCGCACGACTCGCGCCACGCCTTCGCCTTCCCCTGCCATTGATCCGGCCGATGCTGAGGCGGCTTCTGCTGATCGCCGTGATTGCCGGCGCGGCGGCGGGGCTCGTGGCGACGGCGTTCCAGGCGGCGAAGCTCTGGCCGCTGATCGCCGCGGCCGAGCGGTACGAGGCGGCGGCGCCCGCCGAGGGTGGCGCCGCGCATGGCCATGACGACGCGGTTCATGACCACGGCGAGGCCTGGCAGCCGGCGGACGGGGCAGAGCGGATGGCGTTCACGCTGCTGTTCAACATCCTGACCGGCTTCGGTTTCGCGCTGTTGCTCAACGGGGCGCTCGCGCTCAGGGCGGCGGTTGGCGACGCGCGACCCCTCGACGGGCGGACCGGCCTTCTCTGGGGGCTGGCCGGGTTCGGCTGTTTTGCGCTGGCACCTGCGCTTGGCCTGCCGCCGGAGCTTCCGGGCATGGTCGCGGCGGATCTTGCCGGCCGGCAGGTCTGGTGGATCGCCACGGCGCTCGCGAGCGCTGCCGGCCTCGCCGGTCTGGCGTTCGCGCGCCCCGTGTGGGCCAAGGCGCTGGGGCTTGCCTTCCTGGTCATTCCGCATGTCATCGGGGCCCCGCGCCCCGAGGGCGCCGGTGTCGTGCCCGCCGAGCTTGCGGCCGAGTTCGTGGTGGCCTCGCTGTTGGCGGCGGCCATGTTCTGGCTGGTGCTGGGCGGCGTTTCCGGGTGGCTCCATCGCCGCATGGCGTGATCCGACCGGCGGCGTCGCCGTTGATTACGGATGATCGCGCCACAACTGAGTCAGAACCAGACCCCCGGCGAGATCGCGCGGCAGGTAATGCGCGCCGTCGATCGGGCCGCGCTGGCGACGTCGATGCGGCCGGATCAACCCGAGGCGGGCGCGCCCTACGCGTCGCTCGTCCTGGTGGCCCTCGACCATGACGGAACGCCGCTGCTCCTCGTATCCACGCTGGCGGATCACACGCGCAACATCGCCGCCGATCCGCGCGTCTCGCTTCTGTTCGACGGCACGGCCGGCATCGACGAGCCGCTCACCGGTCCGCGCGTCAGCGTGCAGGGCCGCGCGGTCCGGACCGACGACCCTCGGCACCGGGCGCGCTTCGTCGCCCGCCATCCGGGGGCGGCGATGTACGCCGATTTCGGCGATTTCGCGTTCTGGCGCGTCGAGGTGTCGCGCGCGCATCTCGTCGCCGGTTTCGGTCGCATCCATTGGATCGACGGGCGCGATCTGCTGCTCGACATGACCGGGGCCGAGGCGCTGGCGGCGGCCGAGCCCGACATCGTCGCGCACATGAACGACGATCATGCCGACGCGATCCAGCTCTACGCGACGCGCCTCCTGGGCCGTTCGGGCGAGGGCTGGCGCATGACCGGCCTCGACCCCGAGGGGCTCGATCTCCGGCAGGCGGGCGAGGTCGCGCGTCTTCCGTTCGATCGGCGGGTCACCGACGCCGAATCCGCACGCGCGGAACTCGTCCGCCTCGCCAGGCAGGCGCGCGAGCAAATCCCGACCTGACGGTCAGGTTGCCGGGATTGCGGCGGGTACGAGGGACTCGATCTGTCCGCCCGCGGCAAGGATGGCCAGCCAACCGAAATAGGCGTCAGGCGTCGAAGGCGCGTGCGAAGAACGCGACGAGGGCGCGGTAAAGCCGCTTCTGGTTCTGCGGCTTGGCGATGCCGTGGCCCTCGTCCTCGAACACGAGGACGTCATAGGCGATTCCGGCCCGATCGAGAGCGGCGCGGACCGCGCGCACATTCTCGGGCGTCACGTTCGGATCGCGGGCGCCCTGCACGATCAGGAGCCGTCCCCGGATCCGGTCGACGAAGTTGATGGGCGAGCGCTCGTGATAGCGCTCCGGCACCTGATCGGGCGCGCCGCCCAGCATTTCCTCGCTGTAGGGCCGCAGGTCGGGGCGGGTCGTGTGATAGTCGACCACCAGGTCGGTCATGCCGCAGATCGGCGCCGCGGCCGCGACGATTTCGGGCGGCCAGCGCGTGATCGCGCACCACGACGAATAGCCGCCATACGACGTGCCGGTGATGCCGACCCGGCCGGGCCGCGCGATGCCTTTCGCCATCAGCGCCTCGATGCCGGCGCGGATGTCGTCCTGCTCGGCGCCGCCCCAGCCGTCTTTCTTGATCGCTTCGCGGAACGGCAGGCCGAATCCGGTGCTGCCGCGATAATTGGGTTCGAGCACGTCGAAGCCTGCGGCGACGAGGAACTGGACTATGGGGCTGACCCGGTCCTCGGCATGCGCCGTCGGGCCGCCATGGACATGCACGATCAGGCCGCGCGACGGTGCGGCGGCGCGATAGAGCCAACCCTGGATCTCCAGCCCGTCGGGAGCGGGCCATGTCATGTTCTCGGCCGGCACGAAGTCGTCGGGGCGAAGCGCGGTCGTCGTCCACAGGCGCGTCGTGCTCTGCGGCGTTCCTGTCTTGGCGACGCGGACGATGTCGCGCGGCTGGCGTGCGCTGTACGTCGTGCCGAGCCAGTCCTCGCCGATCCGCGCCAGCGGCAGGAACGTGCCCGGTGCGTTCTCGATGCGGCTCTCGAGGCCGGAGTCGGGATCGATCAGGACGGCCCGGGTCCGCGCGCCGGCCGTCTCGACCGACACGATCAGATTCGTCCCGCGCGGCGCGTAGGCGTATTCGATGTGCCGTGCCGGATCGTCGATCAGCCAGCGCAGGCTCATGTCGCGCCGGTCCCAGAGGCCGAGCCGCTTGTGGGTCGCGGTCTCCGCGACGACGACGGCGCGAATCCCGTCGCGCAGCCACGACGCCCTGACCTTCACCGCCGGGCCGAAATTGAGAACCTCGCGGTCCTCGCGCCCGTCGATGTCGACAAGCCAGACCTGTTGCCCCGCCGGATGCAGGTCCTTGCGCGTGTAGAGAATGTGCGTGCCCTGCTCGTTGAGGGCGGGTGCGCCGGTGCCCGCCTTCAGCGGGCGGGCAAGCGGACGCCGCGCGCCGCTGACGATGTCGTGCGCATAGACGATGTAGGGCTCTATCTCGGCGCCGGTCGTAGGGTCGCGGTTGGCCGCGTAGACCAGGGTGCGGCCGTCCGGCCCGAGCTTGCCGCCGCGCAGGAAATAATTGGGCGCCTCGTCGGTGACGAGACGCAGCACGTTGGGCCGGGTACGGTCGAGCGCGTAGAGACGCTCGCGCTCGTCGCCGTCCTTGTCCTCGCTGACGATGAGGGTGCGGCTGTCCGCGGCCCACGCCACGACATGGGTGTTCTGCGGCGTATTGGTCAGCCGGACCGGCGGCGTCGACCCGTCCGTCGGCGCGACATAGACATCGGCGGCGGGACCGCGGCCGTACCAGCTCCACGCGACCCAGGCGAGATCGGGCGACACCAGCTCGCCCGCAAGCCGCGGCAACGCGAGCAGGTGGTCGAGAAATTCTTCAGGTGTGAAGCGCGCGGCCATGGTGCCGAATGGCCGCGTCAATGCGCCTCGGCCCACGAGGCCCCGTGGCCGACCTCGACCACCAGCGGCACCGACAGGTCGACGACGGGGCGTGCCGCATTCTCCATGATCGGCTTGATCGTCGCGATCAGCGCCTCGCGCTCGGCCGGCGGCGCCTCGAACAGAAGCTCGTCATGCACCTGCAGCAGCATCTTCGCGCGCAGTCCGGCGCGCTCGAGGGCGGCCGGAATCTTCACCATCGCGCGCTTGATGATGTCGGCCGCCGCACCCTGGATCGGCGCGTTGATCGCGGCGCGTTCGGCGAAGCTGCGCTGCGCCGGGTTCTTGGCGGAAATGCCCGGCACGTGGATGCGCCGGCCGAACAGCGTCGTCACGTAGCCCTGCTTGCGGGCAAGGTCCTTGGTCCGCTCCATGTAGTCGCGAATGCCCGGATAGCGCCTGAAATAGGCGTCGATATAGGCGCGGGCCTCGGCCTGTGGAATGCCGAGCTGGCGCGCGAGCCCGAATGGGCTGATGCCGTAGATGATGCCGAAGTTGATCGCCTTGGCGCGGTTGCGGACCGACTTGTCCATGCCCTCGACCGGCACGTTGAACACCTGCGAGGCGGTGAGGGCGTGAATGTCGATGCCGTCCTTGAACGCCTGCTTGAGCGCGTCGATGTCGGCGACGTGCGCGACCAGCCGAAGCTCGATCTGCGAATAGTCGAACGACAGCAGTTCGCAACCGGGCGCCGCGATGAAGGCCTTGCGGATCTTGCGGCCCTCCTCGGTGCGGATCGGGATGTTCTGCAGGTTCGGGTCGGTCGACGACAGCCGTCCGGTCGAGGCCACCGCCATGGAGAAGCTCGTATGCACCCGTCCGGTGCGCGGATTGATCTGCTCGATCAGCGCGTCGGTATAGGTCGATTTCAGCTTCGAAAGCTGCCGCCAGTCGAGGACCAGCTGCGGCAGCCTGTGGCCCAGGGCGGCCAGATCCTCCAGCACGTCGGCGCCGGTCGCATAGGCGCCGGTCTTGGTCTTCTGCGGCCGCGAGCCGTCAGGCAGCTGCAGCCCCATCTCGTCGAACAGAACCTTGCCGAGCTGGGCCGGCGAGCCGACGTTGAACGTGCGGCCGGCCTCCTTGTAGATCTGCTGCTCCAGTTCGCCGAGGCGCAGTGCAAAGTCGTTGGACAGGCGTCGCAGCTCCTCGCGGTCGACCGTGACGCCTTCGGCCTCCATTGCCCGCAGCACCGGGATCAGCGGCCGCTCCATCGTCTCGTAGATCGTGACGAGTCGTTCGGCGAGCAGCCGCGGCTTCAGGTGCTGCCACAGACAGAGCGTCACCTCCGCGTCCTCGGCGGCGTAGTCGCGCGCGCGGTCGAGCGGCACATGCGCGAAGTTGACGCGCGCCTTGCCCGTGCCGGTGACCTCGTCATAGGTGATGGTCTTGCGGCCGAGGCAGCGCCCGGCGACCTCGTCCATCCCGTGTCCACCCGCGCCGGCGCCGAGCACGTAGGACATCAGCATCGTGTCGTCGATCGGCGCGACGGTGATGCCGAGGCGCGCGAAGATCTGAAGATCGAACTTGATGTTGTGGCCGATCTTCAGGATCGACTCGTCCTCCAGCACCGGCTTCAGCCGGTCGAGGACCACGGCGCGCGGCAACTGCTTGGGCGCATCCGTCGCGCCGACGCTGCCGCCCTTCAGGCCGAGGCCGCCCGAATTCTCTTCCGAACTGCCGGGCAGCGGCTGGCCGGGGGCGAGATGACCGACGGGGATGTAGCATGCCTCGTTCGGCGTGACGGCAAGCGAAATACCGACGAGCTCGGCGCTGATCGCGTCGAGCGAGGTCGTCTCGGTGTCGACCGCCACGTAGCCCGTCGCACGGATCGTCTCGATCCAGGCGTCCAGTGCGGCGAGCTCCTGCACCAGGTCGTAACGCGGCGGCCCGGCCGGCGGCTTGGCGGGTGCGGGGGCCGGCTTCGATGCAGGCGCCGCCGTCGGGATTGGGGCGGGTGTCGCTGCCGCCGCCGTCGCGCCATCGGCGACGAGCACGCCGGTGGTCTTGAGCCGGGCCACGACCGAGCGGAATCCCTGCGTCTCGAGAAACCCCATCAGCGTGTCGGGGTCGGGTCGCTTGACCGCCAGTGCATCGAGCGGCACCGGGACGTCGCATTTGTCGTGCAGCTCGACGAGCTTGCGGCTGAGCCGGGCGAGATCGGCATTGGCCAGCAGCGTTTCGCGGCGCTTCGGCTGCTTGAGCTCGCCGGCACGGGTGAGCAGCGTCTCGAGGTCGCCGTAGGTGCCGAGCAGCTCGGCCGCCGTCTTGGGGCCGATGCCCGGCACGCCCGGCACGTTGTCCGACGTGTCGCCGATGAGCGCCAGCACCTCGACGACCTTGTCGGGGCCGACGCCGAATTTCTCGCGTACCTCGGCCTCGCCGATCGGCCTGTTCTTGAGCGGATCGAACATGCCGACTCCCGGCCGGATCAGCTGCATCAGGTCCTTGTCGGACGAGACGATGGTGACCTCGGCGCCAGCCTCGCGCGCGAGCCGCGCATAGGTCGCGATCAGGTCATCGGCCTCATAGCCCGGCACCTCGATCGCCGGCACGTTGAAGGCCCGCGTCGCCTCGCGCACGATGGCGAACTGCGGCACCAGATCTTCGGGCGGTTCCGGCCGGTGCGCCTTGTAGTCGGCGTAGAGGTCGTTGCGGAAGCTCTTGCGCCCGGCGTCGAAGATGACGGCTAGGTATTCGCATTTCTGCTCGGCCAGCAGCTTCACGAGCATGTTCGTGAAGCCCAGCACGGCGCCGACCGGCGTGCCGTCGGGCCGCGTCAGCGGCGGCAAGGCGTGATAGGCGCGGAAGATGAAGCCGGAGCCGTCGACGAGGCAGACCCGCTTGGGGGCGGCCGCCGTCTGCGGCGCGCTCGCCGCCTTTGCCGATTTCTGCGATCGCGTAGCCATGCCTCAGATGTAGCGCATTTGCGCCCCGCTTGCAGCCGCGGAAGTCCGGGCATGCAGGATGACCGGCCCCGGTACGGAAACCGGAGCACGGCTGGCGGTCTGCCGGCGCGTCGCCGCGTCAGTGCGCGTCGGACAGCTTCGCGCCCGGCTTCAGCACGAACAGACGATCGCAGTACGGGCAGTCGACTTTGCCGTCGGCGCCGAGGTTCAGCCACACGCGCGGGTGGCCCAGCGGTCCGCCGCCGCCGTCGCAGGCGACGGTGCGGGTCTCCACTTCGATGATCTCGGGCGGCTGGGGCGCGGGCTTGGCCATGGGCAATTCGTCTCGATGCTGCGGTCGGGGGTCGTGGCGCCGGCCCCCAAGGCGGCCGCGATCATAGCTGATGCGCGCGTGCGCGCAACCGCCGCAATGCGGGTGCGCCGCGGCATGCTATATGGCTATATAGTGGAATCGTCATGGCTCTCAGCGTCTCAGATCTTCCGCAGGATGCCGCCGTTCCGGCGGCACCGGTGAATCGGGCGGCCGATGTGCCCGAGAACGCGGTCGAAATCGAAAATCTGGTCAAGGTCTACCGCACCGATCGCGGACGCACCAAGCGTGCGCTCGACGGCGTCAGCCTCACCGTACGCCGGGGCGAGCTGTTCGGCCTGCTCGGTCCGAACGGCGCCGGCAAGTCCACGCTCATCAACATCATGGCGGGGCTGGTGAACAAGACCGCCGGCCGCGTACGTATCTGGGACATCGACATCGACGAGGACCCGCGCGGCAGCCGTGCCGCGATCGGCGTCGTGCCGCAGGAACTCAACCTTGATCCGTTCTTCACGCCGCGCGAGCTCCTCGACGTGCAGGCCGGCCTCTACGGCGTGCCGAAGGCCGAGCGGCGGACCGATGAAATCCTTCGTGCCGTCGGGCTTGCCGACAAGGCCGACGCTTATTCCCGCACGCTGTCGGGCGGCATGCGGCGGCGGCTCCTCGTCGCCAAGGCGCTCGTCCACGCCCCGCCGGTTCTGGTGCTCGACGAACCGACCGCCGGCGTCGACGTCGAGCTGCGGCAGCATCTGTGGGCCTATGTCCGCGAGCTCAACGCGCGCGGCACGACCGTGCTGCTGACCACCCATTACCTGGAAGAGGCCGAGGAGCTCTGCGACCGGATCGCGATCATCGACCATGGACGCCTGGTTGCGCTCGACACCAAGGCGGGGTTGCTCGCGCGCGTCGACAGTAAGACGCTGCGCGTGACCGTCGACCGTGACATTGACGCCGTGCCGTCGGCGCTCGCCCGCTTTGCGCCCGTCCACGAGGGCGGACGCCGGCTCGTCTTCCGTTACGAGCCGAGCCGGACTCGGGTCGACGAGCTGCTCGAAGGCATCCGCGACGCCGGATTCGGCATCGTCGACCTGTCCACCGAAGAAAGCGATCTCGAAGACATCTTCCTCGCGCTCACCCGCCGTTCCGCGGACCGCGCGGCCGAGGATGCGGCATGATCGCACGGGTGCGGGGGGCGGTCATGGCCCTGGTCCTGGCCGCGCTCGTGGGCGCGTGCGCGCCGCGTCTCGCGCCGATGGGTCCGGTCGCGGGCGAGCCGTACCTGCGCGCCGATGCCATGGTCACGGCCGACCGGGCGATACTGCCGCTGCGTGTCTGGCTGCCCGACGGCGAGGTTCAGGCCGTCGTCGTCGGCCTCCACGGTTTCAACGACTATTCGAACGCGTTTGCGATGCCGGCCAAGTCGTGGGTCCGGTACGGCATCGCGACCTATGCCTACGATCAGCGCGGCTTCGGCGAGGCGCCGGACCGCGGCATGTGGCCCGGCACCGAGACCCTGGTCGAGGACCTCGCGACGGCGGTCCGGTTGGTCAAGGCGCGCCATCCCGGCAAGCCCGTGTTCGTCGTCGGCGAGAGCATGGGTGGGGCCGTCATCCTTGCCGCCGCCGCGCGCGGGCGGCTGGACGGCGTCGAGGGCGCGGTCCTCACCGCGCCGGCCGTGCGCGGCCGCGAGACGATCAACGTGTTCGGCCGGGTGGGCCTGTGGCTGATGGCGCACACGGTGCCCTGGCTTGCCGGACGGCCACCGCCGAACCTGGGCTTTCATCCCTCGGACAACATCGAGATGCTGCGCGCGCTGGCCCGCGACCCGCTCGTCATCAAGGAGACGCGGATCGACGCGTTCTACGGTCTCATCGACCTGATGGACGATGCGTTGGCGGCGGCGCCGTCGTTCGACGTCGGCGCCCTGATCCTCATCGGCCAGCGCGACGACCTGATTCCGCCCGAGCATATCGAGATCATGCTCGACCGCCTGCCGCCGGCAGCGCCGAGCGACCGCCGCGTGGCGATTTACCCCAACGGTTACCATATGCTGCTGCGGGACCTGCAGGCGCCGGTCGTGCACCGCGACGTCGCCCACTGGATGCTCACGCGGCGGACCAACCCGATGGCGGCGCTTCCCTCGGGCGCCGACGGCCTGGGTCGGGCCGGCATCGCCGCGGCCCGCAAGGCGCCGGCCGCGGTCGCGATCGAATAGCCGCGCTGTCGCGGCGACCGGCCGTTGGCCGCCGCCGCGGCGTAGCGCCGGCGGATGGTTCAGCATTTGCACCCGGGGCGGTCGATCGGCTAATCTCCGCCCCGGCGTGCGCGCCCGTAGCTCAGTTGGATAGAGCGTCAGCCTCCGGAGCTGAAGGTCGTGCGTTCGAGTCGCGCCGGGCGCGCCAGATTCTCCTGCTTTTCCTGCGTGTGCCGGGCCGCTTGCGGGCGACGCTTGTGCCGTCGCACTGGCGGGCCATACACCCGGTCTTCCAAGGCCGTCAGGCTTTCGGACTCCAGTCCATCCGGTAAGGGCCGTTCGGCGACGCCGCCGGCCCGCCCATTCCCGGCCTTACACCCGGCGCAAGCCTCTTTCTGAACACCGGCGGCGGCACGCGCGGTCGGACGATGGCCTGCGGCGCTGCGTGGCCGCGGGCAGCGGTGGCCTCGGGTGCGACGCCGAGCATTCCCGTCGGCGGATACATGCCGCAGCGTCCGGTAAAGACGGATTGAAAGGATCAGGAGCGTAGGCGTGGCCGTTCCCGTGGCGGGCAATGATGTGGTGCCCGTCGAATCGCGCCAACTCTTCCAGGGTCCGGACGAGCAGGCCCTGTGCGGCCCGACCTTGCTCCGGCAGCAAGGTTTGCGTTCGCGGCGTCGGCCTGTGTGCCTTGATATGCGCGCGCAAAACCAACCATATTAGGCGGCTTCCTTCAGCCAAACCTCACGCTATTTGCCTCCGTCGGATCAGCAGAACGACCGGTAATGGACGACATCTTTCTCCTGGCGGTGCTCCTCCTTCCGTTCGGGGGAAGCTTTGTCGCGGCTCTCCTGCCGACGGACGCACGTAACGCGGCTGCATACCTCGCGGGCCTGGTCGCGTTCGCCGGCCTCTTGATGACGGTGGCCCAATATTCCGTGGTCGCTGACGGCGGTGTGCTCCGTCAGGAGATCGCCTGGCTGCCGCAGTCCGGATTGACCTTCACGTTGAGGTTGGACGGCTTCGCCTGGATGTTCGCCGTTCTGATCACGGGCATCGGCACGCTGGTGATGCTCTATGCCCGCTATTACATGTCGCCGTCGGATCCGGTGCCGCGCTTCTACGCCTTCCTGCTGGCGTTCATGGGCGCGATGCTGGGTATCGTGCTCTCGGGCAACCTGATCCAGCTCATTTTTTTCTGGGAGCTGACGAGCCTTTTTTCGTTCCTTCTGATCGGATATCGGCATCACACCGCGGCCGCGCGCGATGGCGCCCGCATGGCCCTGACGATCA
The DNA here is from genome assembly GCA_036381615.1 of Alphaproteobacteria bacterium. Taxonomy (GTDB): domain Bacteria; phylum Pseudomonadota; class Alphaproteobacteria; order CACIAM-22H2; family CACIAM-22H2; genus CALANV01. Next base: position 26,781 of record DASVCL010000031.1, on the reverse strand, counting down.
CCGCCACCGGGGGGCTCGCGCTGTTCGCGGGTGTGCTGGTGCTGGGCCATATCGTCGGCAGCTACGACCTCGACACGGTTCTCGCCGCCGGCGATCGCATCCGTGCGCATTCCCTTTATCTTCCCGCCCTGATCCTCGTCCTGCTCGGCGCGTTGACCAAGAGCGCGCAGTTTCCGTTCCATTTCTGGCTGCCGCATGCCATGGCCGCGCCCACGCCGGTCTCCGCCTATTTGCACTCGGCGACGATGGTGAAAGCAGGCGTTTTCCTGTTGGTGCGCCTGTGGCCCGCGCTGGGCGGGACGGAGGAGTGGCTCCTGCTTGTCGGAAGTGCCGGTCTCGCGACCTTCGTGCTCGGCGCCTATTTCGCCATCTTCCAACAGGATCTCAAAGGTCTTCTGGCTTATTCGACCATCAGCCATCTCGGCCTGATCACGTTGCTGATCGGACTGGACCGCCCGCTCGCGCTGGTCGCCGCAACCTTCCACATCATGAATCATGCGACCTTCAAGGCCTCGCTGTTCATGGCCGCCGGCATCGTCGATCACGAGACGGGGACGCGCGACTTCCGGCGCCTGAACGGGCTCTGGCCCTACATGCCACTGACCGCGACGCTGGCCATGGTCGCGGCCGCGGCCATGGCCGGCGTGCCTCTGCTCAATGGATTCCTCTCCAAGGAGATGTTCTTCGCGGAGACGATCGAGATCCACGACGGCTCGGTCATGGATGACGCGCTGCCCTATGTCGCCACCCTGGCCGGCATGTTCAGCGTCGCGTATTCGCTGCGCTTCATCCACGATGTGTTCTTCGGCCCCGCGCCGACCGATCTGCCGCGCATACCGCAGGAGCCGCCGCGCTGGATGCGGTTTCCGGTTGAACTTCTCGTGCTCGCCTGCCTCGTGGTCGGGATCCTCCCGGGTCACACCATCGGTCCGGTTTTGGATGGCGCCGTGCGTGCCGTCCTCGGGAACGCCGTGCCGGCGTACAGCCTGGCCATCTGGCACGGGTTCACGCCGGCGCTTCTGATGAGCTTTGTCGCGCTGGTGGGTGGCACGACGCTCTATGTACTCCTGCACGACTATCTCCAGCGCAGTCCCGCGGGGCCACCCGTGCTGCGCAACGTGAAGGGCCAGCGCATCTTCGAGCGTGTGATGGTCGCGATCTCGTGGCGCGGCGCGCGGTCGTTGGAACGCGCTCTGGGCACCCGCCGCCTGCAGCCGCAGTTGCGGCTGCTGGTCGGCGCCGCGCTGATCGTCGCGCTTTGGCCGATCTATGTGCGCGGCCTCGACTGGGGCGACGCGGCGGTCACCCCCCTCGATCCGGCTTTTGCCCTGGTTTGGGCCGTCGGCATTGCCTGTGCCCTGAGCGGCGCCTACGTCGCGAAGTTCCACAGGCTGGCAGCCCTCGTCCTGATCGGCGGCGCCGGGCTTGCCACCAGTGTCACGTTCGTCTGGCTGTCCGCACCCGATCTCGCCCTGACCCAGCTCGTCGTCGAGATCGTGACGACGGTTCTGATCCTGCTGGGACTGCGCTGGCTGCCAAAGCGCATCGAGGTCCCCGACATGGACGTCCGCGCGGGCGCGGCCGCACGCGCCCGTCGGGTTCGGGACCTCGTGATTGCTGCTGTTACCGGTGTGGGCCTTTCGGCGTTGGCCTATGCGGTGCTGACGCGGCCCATGCCGGACAGCCTGTCAAAGTTCTTCCTGGAGCGTGCCTATACGGAAGGCGGCGGCGCCAACGTCGTCAACGTCATCCTGGTGGACTTCCGCGGCTTCGACACGTTGGGGGAGATCACCGTCCTCGGCGTGGTCGCGTTGACGGTGTTCGCGCTGTTGCGCCGCTTCAGGCCGGCGCCCGACAGCATCGACATCCCGGAGCAGCAGCGCCTTCAGAACGCGCACGACGACGCCCACCCGAAGCGCCGGATCGGCGATACCATCGCGGATTACCTCGCCGTGCCGGCCGTAATCATAAAGCTGCTGTTTCCCTTCATCGGGCTGTTGGCCGTGTTCCTGTTCCTCCGGGGCCACGACCTCCCCGGGGGCGGCTTCGTGGCGGGTCTGACCGTGACGGCAGCCCTCATTCTTCAGTACATGGCCAGCGGCATCCGCTTCGTGGAGGCGCGTCTGCGGGTGCATCCGGTGCGATGGATGGCGGCCGGTCTGTTGCTGGCGGCCGGTACGGGCGTGGGATCCTGGCTTTTCTCCCACCCGTTCCTCACGTCCTATTTCCGCTACGCGGACCTTCCCGTCATCGGCACCGTGCCATTGGCCAGCGCCCTCATCTTCGATCTCGGCGTGTTCGCCCTTGTCCTGGGCGCCACGACCCTGATCCTGATTGCGCTCGCCCACCAGTCCGTTCGCAGCCATCGCCTGCAGACGCCGCACGAGCCCGTTGTCGCCCGGCCGGAGGAGCGGTGATGGAACTCGTGCTGTCTGTCGCGATCGGTGCGTTGGCGGCCTCGGGCGTCTGGCTGGTCCTGCGGCCGCGCACGTATCAGGTGATCATCGGCCTGACGCTGCTGTCCTACGCGGTCAATCTGTTCATCTTCAGCATGGGACGCGTTCGGGTCGGCATGGCGCCCATCCTGGACAAAGGGCAGGTCGGCGACCTTGCCTTCTTTGCCGATCCACTGCCGCAAGCGCTGGTCCTCACCGCAATCGTCATCGGCTTCGCGACCACGGCCTTGTTCCTGGTCGTGTTGCTGGCATTGCGCGGACTGACGGGAAGCGATCACGTCGACGGTGCGGAGCGCGAGCGATGACCCCGTGGGTCGATCACCTGATGATCGTACCGATCGTGCTGCCGCTGCTTGCCACGGCAGCCATGCTGGCCATTGACGAGCGCCGGCATGGCCTCAAGGCCGCGATCAACATCGCGACGGTCCTCGTCCTGGCCGGTGTGGCGCTTGCGCTGGTGCATTCGGTCGATGCGGTCTCCGCCGAGGGTACGTCCACCCATGTCGGCGTTTATCGCCTCGGCGACTGGCCCGCGCCATTCGGCATCGTGCTGGTCGTGGATCGCCTGTCGGCCGTCCTGCTGGTTCTCACCAGCGTGCTGGCTCTGGCGACGGTGGTGTATTCGCTCGCCCACTGGCACCGCGCCGGCCCCTACTTCCATTCGCTGTTCCAACTGCTCTTGATGGGGATCAACGGTGCGTTCCTGACCGGCGACCTTTTCAACCTCTTCGTCTTCTTCGAGCTGCTGCTCGCTGCGTCCTATGGCCTCGTGCTGCACGGCTCGGGCACTGCTCGCGTCAGGGCGGGGCTCCATTATATCGCCGTCAACCTCGTCGCGTCGCTGCTCTTCCTGATCGGCGTGAGTTTGATCTATGGGGTGACCGGCACGCTCAATATGGCCGACCTGTCCGTGCGCATGGCGCAGGTTCCGGCGGAGGCCAGGATGCTGCTCGAGACGGGCGCCGCCGTGCTCGGAATCGCGTTCCTTGTCAAGGCGGGAATATGGCCGCTGTGCTTCTGGCTGCCGGCAGCCTATTCGGCCGCAGCGCCCCCCGTAGCGGCAATCCTTGCCATTCTGAGCAAGGTGGGCGTCTACGTGATCCTGCGGCTCTGGCTGCTGCTCTTTGGCCCGGAAAGCGGCGCATCGGCCGGGTTCGGCGGCACGTGGCTTCTGCTCAGCGGGATGGCGACCATCGCCTTCGGCGCGATCGGTGCGCTGGCGTCCCAAAACATGGGACGCCTCGCCGGCTATACGGTTCTGGTCTCGTCCGGAACCTTGGTTGCGTCGATCGCGATGGGGCATGCCGGCGTGACCGGTGCGGCGCTGTTCTATCTCGTCAGCTCGACGCTCGCCATCGCCGCCTTCTTCATGCTGGTCGAGCTCGTCGAGCGCGGCTACGAGCCGGGCGCGGACATGATCGCGGTGACGCGCGAGGCGTACGGCGGGGACGACGAAGGCGATATGAAGGAAGAGGAAGAGATCGGCGTCGCCATTCCGGCAACCGAAGCCTTGCTCGGCCTCTGCTTCATGGGTTGCGCGCTGGTGCTGGCCGGGCTGCCGCCCTTATCCGGCTTCATCGCGAAGTTCGCGATACTTGTGGCCTTGTTCGAGCCGTCGAGCCAGCAGGCGGACGTCCCGGCGATCACCTGGGTGCTGCTCGCGCTCATCATTCTTTCGGGGTTGATGACGCTCGTCGCCATGATGCGAGCCGGGATTCGCACATTCTGGACACCCCAGGAGTGGAGCGTGCCCCGGGTGCGCGTCATCGAGATGGTACCGGTGGCCGTCCTTCTGCTCGCCTGCGCGACGTTGACCGCCCAGGCAGAGCCGGCGATGCGTTACATGCAGGATGTCGCCGCTTCCTTGCATTCCCCGGGCGACTACGTCCGAACCGTGCTGATGACGACCGGCGTGCAACGCTCCGATGCGGAGGTCGGCCCATGAAGGCGCTTCTGCCGTTCCCGCTGCTATCGGCCGGCCTCCTGGCGGTGTGGCTGGTGCTCAATCAAACTGTCTCGCCGGGGCACGTTCTGCTCGGCGGCGCGCTGGCGCTGCTCGGCGGCTGGACCATGACGGCGCTGGAGCCGGCCCGGAGCCGCATCCGGCGGCCCCGCGCCATCGGCCGGCTGTTCGTCTTGGTCGTGGCCGACGTCGTTCGATCGAACATCGCCGTGGCGCGGATCATCCTCGGTGCGCAGCGTCGAAGCATCACGTCCGGATTCCTGGATATCCCGCTCGAGCTGCGCAATCCGTATGGGCTCGTGGTTCTGGCCTGCATCATCACGGCAACACCGGGCACCCTCTGGGTCGGTTTCGACTCCGCAAGGGGCATCCTGACCCTCCACATTCTCGATCTGATCGACGAGACCGCCTGGATCGACACCATCAAAGGCCGGTACGAACGACTGCTGTTGGAGATCTTCGAATGAGCGCGCTTGTACTGAGCTGGTCGCTCGTCGTCGCGCAAGTGATGTTGGCCCTCGCGATGGCGGCCGCGGCATACCGGATCATCAAAGGTCCGAGGGCGCAGGACCGGGTGCTTGGTCTCGATACGCTCTATGTCAATGCAATGCTGCTGATGCTGACGTTTGGAATTCGCTCGGGCAGCACGCTGTACTTCGAAGCGGCACTCGTCATCGCCATGATCGGCTTCGTCACGACGGTGGCACTGTCCAAGTTCCTGATGCGCGGCGAGGTGATCGAATGACCTCGGGCGCGGATCTGCCGGCCTGGGCGGCCCTGCTGACGGCTCTGTTCGTCCTGGTGGGCGCCGGGTTGACCCTCACGGGCTCGCTCGGGCTGCTGCGGCTCGACCAGTTCTACGAGCGGGTCCATGCCCCGACACTGGGAACGACGCTCGGGACCGTCTGCGTGTTGATCGCGTCGATCATCTGCTTCTCGGTGCTGCAGACACGGCCGGTGGTGCATGAAGTCCTGATCGCGGTCTTCGTCACCGTGACCACGCCCGTCAGCCTGATACTGTTGGTGCGCGCCGCCTTGTTCCGGGACCGGGTGGAAGGCAACGCGCGAAACTTTGAATGGCGTACTCCGTCAGGCGAACGGGACACGAAGCCCACCCCGACGGAAGGCCGGCTCTCGTAATAGCCGCCGCGGGGACATTCGTCCGAAGCCGTAGCGGTCCGGCGGCTTCGCCCCGCTGGGATCGCTGGCCCGCAGGCCCGCCTGCAGAGCCGGCATGTCGTGGGGCGGTCTCGCGTATCGACGTATTGAACGACATTCGACGCCGCCCAAAATGAATCGGGAGGTAAAGGTGTCCGGCTGGGCGCTCGATCCGGTCAACGCAACTCCTGGCACGTCGCCGGGCCGTGATCCCGATTGGCCGCGCGGACCATGCCATGTGGGGTTTCCCCGTGATGTCTGGATGTTTGAGGTGAACCCGTGTCGAACGCATCGCAGCGATACGCAACGCCGCGAAGAATCCTCCTCGCGACCGATCTGAGCGGCCGGTGCGACCGCGCGCTCGACCGTGCCGTACTGCTTGCGGTCGAATGGAACGCGGCCCTGGTCGTCGTTCATGCGCTCGAACCCGACTATCAGACGATCGTCGAGGCCGAACATGAGGTGCCGTCATGGCGCCGCAGTTCCACGCGCCGGATGTCGATTGCGGAGCGGCAGGTCCGGGAGGATCTCCTCGGTCGCGACGTTCCCTTCGAAGTCGTCATCGAGGACGGAACGCCGACCGACCTCGTCTTGAACGTGGCGGCGGAACGCGGCTGCGACCTCATCGTGACGGGCACGGCGCGGAATGAAACCTTCGGGCGCTTCATATTGGGATCGACGGTGGACCGTCTCGCCCGCCGGGCGCCCGTGCCGGTCCTTGTCGTCAAGGGGCGGGCCCGACGGCCATACGCCCGTGTGGCCGTCGCCACCGACTTCTCGGACGTCTCGCGCCATGCGCTGGAAGGTGCGGCCGAACTTTTCCCGGCGTCGACCATCGCGCTGCTTCACGGTTATCGCCCCATCACGGGCGGCCTCGCCGACAGCAGGGCCGGCGATGAAGCCGGCCGCCAGTCTGCGGTCGACGCGTGTGCCGGATTTCTCGCCGCTGCGGCCCTTGCGCCGGAGCGCCGGTCCGCGATGCAGATTTTCATCGAAAGCAGCGATATCGAGCTGGTCGTCAGGGATTTCGCCGAAGACAAGGGAATCGACCTTCTCGTGATCGGCGCACGTGGGCGGAACCCGCTTCTCGATCTGCTTCTGGGAAGCACGGCAGAGCGCCTCCTGCGATCGGCGCCGTGCGACGTCCTGGTGATGCGAAAGCCGCAATAGATTCGATACGATCCTGTCGTTGGAGTGGCGCTGCGGATCGGACCGTGCCGGGACGAACCGCTCACGGAAGCGCCGGTCGCCGCTTGGATGCTCGAGATCGGCCCCGATGCCAGGAAGACGGGTCTCTTACCCGATCCTGTCTGCAGCGGCGGTCGGGGCTTCGTTCGCGCACCGGATGAGCATGAAGGCCATGCCTCGATCACCGGATTTTCCGGCCTGAAGCGGGAATGCCGGATCATTGTGAGGAGCCGAGGCTTGGTTGACAGGCGTCGCGACCCGGCCAACAGTCGGGATCATGATTTCCCTGCTGAGGGAAAAGCTCCTGGAAGTGCTCAAGGCGGTGGCGCCGCTCATCGCTGTCGTGTCGGTGCTTCAAATTGCGCTCGTTCAGGCGCCGCTCGCCGTGTTTCTCCAATTCCTCGCAGGCTCGGCGCTCGCCATCGTCGGCATGCTGCTTCTCTTCACGGGCATCGATCTCGGCATCCTGCCGATGGGAAAATTCGTCGGGGCCGAGCTGCCGAAGAAGGGTTCGCTCGCGCTGATCGTTGCCGTCGCGTTTGCTCTTGGCTTCGCAACGACGGTCGCCGAACCAGACGTCCTGGTCCTCGCACGACAGGTCGACGCCGCCTCACGCGGTGACATATCCCGTGGGGCGGTCGTATACGTGATCGCCCTCGGCGTTGCCGCTTTGGTCGCCATTGCAATGGTACGCATCGTTGCGGGCTGGTCGATGAGATCCATGCTCGGGGCCGCCTATTCGATCGCGCTTGCCATTTCTCTTTTCGCGCCGGCGGCGTTGATTCCGATGGCTTTCGATGCCGGAAGCGTAACGACCGGCGTGCTCTCGGCGCCGGTGATCATGGCATTGGCCATCGGCCTCAGCTCCGTTCTTGCCGGCCGCTCGGCGCTATCGGACGGATTTGGACTCCTCGGCTTCGCCTCCGTTGGACCGATCATCGCCATCCTGATCATGGGAATGTTCCTGTCGTGAACGGCGCGCTGCTGGACGAGATCGCTGACACCGCCCGGAGCGTGGCGGTCGCGGTCGCGCCTCTGGTGGTGCTTTTTCTGATCTTCCAGCTTTCCTTCCTCAGGCTGCCGCGTCGGCACGTCGCCGACATCCTGATCGGAACGGCGATTGCGGCGGTCGGTCTGTTCCTGTTCCTGCTTGGGATCGCCATCGGGTTTCTGCCGTTCGGACGCGCCATCGGCGCGGCCTTCGCCGCTCTGGGTCGGCCGTGGCTTTTCGTCGTCGTCGGCATGCTTCTTGGATTTCTCACGGCGCTGGGCGAACCTTCCGTCCGCATACTGGCCGATCAGGTGGAGGCCGCATCGCAGGGTTCGATCCGCAAGTCGATCATCCTGTATGCGGTTTGCGTCGGGGTGGCCGTGTGGGTCGGGCTGGGAATCCTCCGGATCAGCTACGGTCTCCCGCTGCTTTATCTGGTCGTGCCCGGCTATATGCTCGTCATCGTCCTGCTGTGGCTGAGCGACAGGGATTTCGTCGCGATCGCCGTGGATGCCGGCGGCGTCGCCACCGGGCCATTGGCCAACAGTTTCCTTCTTGCCCTGGCCTTGGGCGCATCGGCCGCGATGGGAGAGCAGGAACCGATCATGCAAGGCTTTGGCCTGGTGGCGCTTATCGCGCTGGCGCCGATCATTTCCGTAATGGCGGTGGGAACGCTTGTTCGATTGAAGCCCCGCGGGAAGGAGGAAAGGAAATGCTGAACCCATGTCTGATCGTCAGCATCGTGCGGAAAGGGTGGGGTGATACGGTCCTGGCGGCGACGATGAAGGCGGGCGCCCATGGCGGAACCGTGCTGCTGGGGCGCGGAATCGGCCGCAACGAGCAGATGAAGGTCTTCGGCATTCAGATCGAACCGGAAAAAGAAATCGTCCTGACGGTCATCCCTTCGGACCTGAAGGACACGATCCTGCAGGAGATCGTGCAGGCCGCCGAACTGAACGCGCCCGGCCACGGGCTCGCCTTCGTCGTGCCGGTCGAGACCGTCGCCGGTGTCGTCCACCTCGTCCAGGAACCCTTGCCGTGACTACGGCAGCGTCGTTGGGTGCGCCGGCGAAATCCACCTCACGTCGCGATCGCGTGGTGCGGAGATGGCTCGGCCGGCGGTTGTGGACACCGCAATGCGGCGGCGCCTTGGATCCGTATTCGTCCGCGGATCGAGCGTAGGCCGCGTGGGACAGCCGCGCTTGATCGAGCCGCGGCGAAAGTGCCCGCCAGATACTTTTGGCTAGTAATGATCACCTTTTCAATCGAACAACATGCCTGTCATTTCCAGATTAATGGGATTTATTTCTGATTATTATGACCCTTGTCGCTCCGTATCTCTGACCGACGCCCCGCGTTTCGACGCAAACGGCCGGAAAACGCGCCGCGGATGCTGGTGACCTGGGGTCCGCCTCGGTAAGCCTCCGCGGCCGAACCTGGCCCTTGGAGGAGATGCGTCCCATGATCTTCCCGGGCACCCCGAATCCCGACGTGCACGAGGGAACGAATGAGCCCGATGGCCTCTCCGGCGAAGCGGGCGATGATGCCCTGATCGGCAACGGCGGCAGCGACATCATCTGGGGCGGCGCCGGCGCCGACCTTCTGGCCGGCGATCAGCCGCCGTTTGTCGACGCCGACCCGCTCGTGACCGGCGACGATCTGCTCCTGGCCGGCGACGGCGACGACACGGCCAACGGCGGGCCCGGTTTCGACAAGATCTTCGGCGGCCCCGGCATCGACCTCCTCATCGGCGATGCCGGGTCCGACGACATCTTCGGCGACGAGGGCGACGACCGGATCCTTGGCGGGGCGGATGCCGACATCCTGACGGGCGGCGCCGGCGCCGACATCTTTCGCTTCGGCAACGCCGCGGAGCCGACGTTCGGCGACGACACCATCACCGACTTCAACCGCACCGACGGCGACCAGATCCTCCTGGACCACAGCGTCGGTGGTGACCATATCGACGACTTCGCCGAGCTGCAGAGCCATATCGAAGATGGTACGGTCGCGGCGATCGCCGTTCCGACCACCGCATTGGGCCTGGATTTCGGCAACGGCGACCTCATAACGATTTTCGGGATCGACACGCTCGACGCGGCCGACTGGCTCTTCGAACCGGCGGTGCCGCCCACGGACGACTCCATACTCGACATTCCGTCCGGCTGAATCGCCGCCGCGGAAAGGCGGCTGAATTCGCGCGCGCGACGGATTCGCCGCATGCAGGGAGGCGACGATGGCGTTTCTTGTCGACAACGCGAATTTCGATCAGATCGACGGCTCCGCCGAGGCCGACTTCATCTTTGGCCTGCAGGGACAGGATCTTCTCGACGGCCACGAAGGCCCCGACATAATCTTCGGCGGCGGCGGCGATGACGGCCTGCTCGGCGGCGCCGGAAGCGACCTTCTGTATGGTGGTCCCGGCGACGATCACCTGGACGGCGGCATCGAGGTCGCGACCGACTTCGCGCCCGACGATACGGCGGACGCGGCGCCCGGAATCGATCTTCTCACCGGCGGCCCTGGGGCCGATCATTTCATCTTCGAGAACGGCAGCGGCGAAACCGTCATCCAGGACTTCGATCGCAACGCGGGCGACAAGATCGAGCTGTTCTACAGCATCGACGGCGTTCCCCTCGACGATCCGTTCGAAATCCTCAACCGTATCCGGCTCGTCGACGATCCCGCCAATTTCCCGCCGGCGCCCGAGCCCGGCGGCGGGATCACGCAAAGTCAGCTTCCGGAGACGTTCGTGGTGCTGGATTTCGGCAACGGCGACCGCCTGACCGTCGTCGGAATCGATGCGCTCGCACCTCTGAACGACTTTCTCCTGTCCGTGGAGTAACGACGGCACGGCACCTTCTCTTCGCGTCCGGACGGAGGCGGACATGGCTATTCTGATCGCGACGCCCGGCGCGCGGCCGCCCGGCGGCACCGCCGAGGCCGATACGATCATCGGCCTGCCGGAGAGCGACACGCTGAGCGGTGCCGACGGCGACGACCTGATCTTCGGCGGCGGCGGCGGCGACGACCTGATCGGAAGTCGCGGCAACGATCTCCTGTTCGGCGGACCCGGCAACGACCGCCTTTTTGGACAGTTCGCCGCGGCGACCGTGCCGGAGGAAACGCCGAATGCCGATTTCCTCACCGGCGGCCCCGGCGCGGATCAGTTCTTTTTCGGGAACGGGACGGGCCAGAGCTTCATCCAGGATTTCAACCTTGCCGAAGGCGACAAGGTCGCCCTCGACTATGCCGTGGATGGCAATCGGATCGACGATTTCGGCGAGCTTCTTCTTCTCTTGCGGAGCAGCGGTGGCACGACGGACTTCCCCCCGCCGCCCGAACCTGGCGGCGCCATCACGCCGGTTCTGCTCGCGGAGACGTTCGTGGTGCTGGATTTCGGCGGCGGCGACGTCGTGACCATCATCGGCGCTGACAGCCTCGGTTCGGACATGTTCGCTTTCGGCTTCGACGTCGGCGACGTGAAATCCGGTTGAGCGTCGCCCGCGCGTCCCGGCAGGCTCGCGGCCGGACCGTGCGGGTCCGGCTCGCCCGGGCGAACGTGCGTGCCGCGACCCGACGCTGCGGATCGGGCCGAAGCTCCTATCGCTGCGCGAGTGCCACGCGCAAACAGGCAGCCAGATCGGGACGCGCGGCGAGGTCGGCGGCCTTTTGCCGGTGCGTGTCTGCGCGGCGCCGTGCATCCGCAACGGCATCCTCGACGCGGGCGTAGTCGCCGCGCCCGAAATGGTACAGCGCGACGACCTCGGCCAAGGCTTCGTCCGCGAGATCGTCGAGATAACGCGTGACGGCGTGTGACCAGTCCGGTGCCGGCTGCGGTTCCATCGGTGGTGCGGCGCGCGCGACTCCGCGATCGCCGGACGGCCCGCCGCGCCGCGGATCGTCGGACCGCTCGTCCGGCGCCCGGCACGCCCGCTCGACAAGACCGATGATCTCGTCGACCTTCGCGAAGGTGATGGCATTCAGCATCGCGTCGCTTCCTTCATCCGAGACTGCCGGATATCAACGCAAGGCGCCTCGACGAAGTGCCACGGCCCGACTGTACCGTATCCGGTTCGGACGACGGGCCGGTCATCGCGCGTCGTGAAAGATGATGCCGAGGGTATGGCGATGGCCGGAACGGATCCGGCTCACCCCGTGGCGCAGATTGACGCGATAGACGCCGCGGGTGCCGCGCACCGGGCGGTGGTGGACCGGAAAGATCACCCCGTCGCCACGCCCGAGCGGCACCACCTCGGCGCGCGACTGCATCCGCGGCCGCTGCTCCGTCAGGACGAATTCGCCGCCGGTGAAGTCGCGCCCTGGTTCGGAGAGCAGGAACGCCACCTGCAACGGGAATACGTGTTCGCCGTAGAGGTCCTGGTGCAGGCGGTTGTAGTCGCCTTCGCCGTATTGCAGCAGCAGCGGCGTCGGTTTTGTCTGTCCGGCCGCATGGCAGCGCTCGATGAACGCGGCGTGCATGACCGGGTAGCGCGTGTCTAATCCCAGCGCCGCGTTCCAGCGGTTCGCGATCTCGGCGAGCGGCGGGTACAGCGCCGTGCGAAGCGCCGCGACCACGTCCGGCAGCGGATAGGCGAAGTACTTGTACTCGCCCTGGCCGTAGCCGTGACGGCTCATCACGACACGGCTGCGGAACAGTGCGTCGACCGGGTAGCTCGCGGCGAGCGCGGCGCATTCCTCGCCCGACAGAACGCCGCCGATGACGGCGTAGCCATGGGCGTCGAGATCTTCGGCGATGCGCCGCCAGTCCAGCGCCGCAAGCCGCCCGCCGCTGACCGGCTGCGGCGCCGCCGCAACCCGGGATCGGGCGCCCGCATTCATGCCGCCGCCTCGCGGGCGAGAAGGGCGCGCTTCCGCTCCACGCCCCAGCGATAGCCGGAGAGCGCGCCGTCGTTGCGCACGACGCGATGGCACGGGATGGCGACGGCGAGCGCATTGGCCGCGCACGCCTGGGCCACCGCACGCACGGCCTCGGGGGCGCCGATCTTCGCCGCGATTGCCGCGTAGCTTGCGGTCGAGCCGATGGGGATCTCGCACAAGGCGCGCCAGACCCGCCGCTGGAATGCCGTCCCGCGCACGTCCAGCGGCAGATCGAGCCCGAGACGGGGCGCTTCGACGAACCCGACCACCTTGGCGACCCACTGCTCGAACGTGGGATCGCCGCCGATCAGTCGTGCCTTCGAAAAACGGTCCTGAAGGTCGCGCACAAGGGCATCGGGATCGTCGCCCAGCAGGATGGCGCAGATACCCTTTTCGCTGGCTGCGACCAGAATCGAGCCCAGCGAGCATTCGCCGACGGCGAAGCGGATCGATGCGCCGGTCCCGCCGGCGCGGAAGTCGGTCGGGGTCATGCCCAGCTCCTTTGATGATGTGGCGTAGAAGCGTCCGTTGGCGTTGAAGCCCGCGCCGTAGATCGCATCCGTCACCGTGGCGCTTCGCGTCAGTTCGGCGCGGACCCGGCTTGCGCGCATGCCTGCCGCATAGGCCCTGGGCGTCAGCCCGGTGGTCGTCCTGAACACGCGGTGAAAGTGAAAGCGGCTCATTCCCGCGGCGGCGGCCAGGGCGTCGAGGCTGGGCATCTCATCCGCCGCCTCGATCAGGCGGCACGCTTTGGCGACGGCCGACACCCGGCGTTCCGCCGGCGGCGACTCGTTCGGCCGGCAACGCTTGCACGGGCGGAATCCGGCCTTTTCCGCGTCGGCGCAGGTGCGGTGGAACCGGACGTTCTCCCGCCGCGCCAGGCGCGATGCGCATGACGGCCGGCAGTAGACGCCCGTGGTCCGCACCGAATAGCAGAACAGCTTGTCCGCGGCTGGGTCATGCCGCACGACCGCGGCCCACTGGTCGTCCTCATTCATGAACGTCGGCAAAGCCGGTTGGCGCTCGATCGTCGTGGAAGTCATGATGACGCGCTCCTGAATTTCGACGGGCGGCGATGTGCCCGTCCACAGGTTGCCAATCTAGGGGCGCCGCGGCGGGCCGGCACTCCGTCCATTGCTTTCAAATTGGACGGCGCACCGCCACCCGAAACTTGCGCCGCTCCGCCCGTTGGGCCGCCGTCTTCCTCGAACGAATGAAGCCGTGGCCATTGTTGCGTTTGCCGGTGCCGGACGGCCGGTGAATGCTGGTTCATCCGTCACGTCGTCCTTGTCCACATGGAGGGTCCTCGTTGAGCGGCTACGTGTCGATCACCGATTTCGGGGCCATCGGCGATGGCACGACCGACAACCATGCCATGATCGAACGCGCGTTCGACTACGCCACGGCGAACGGCGTCGACGTATTCATCCCGGCCGGCGTCTTTGCCCATTCCGGCACGCTGTCGGCCGAGGGAATCGGGATCTTCGGTACCGGCGAAGGTTCGGTCCTAAGGGCGATGCAGTTCGGCGTGGAGGCGCTCGTCCTGCGCGGCAACGGCGCCGCCCTCGCCGACGTGCGCCTGGAGGGCGATGGCAGCAGCCGCCTTGCCACGGACGAGAGTGCGCGCGTGCTGGTCGAGGACGCGGCGAACTTCGCCGTCGAGCGCGTTCATATCGTCGGCTCGTCCAGTGCCGGCATCAAGGTCGAGGCCAGTGCCTTCGGCCGCATCGCCGACAACGTCATCGAGAACACGCGCGCCGACTCGATCCACATGATCTTCGGCTCGCATGACATCCTCGTCGAAGGCAACCGGATCCTCGACTCCGGCGACGACGGCATCTCGGTGGTGAGCTACAAGGGCGGCGGCACCGTCAACCACATCACGATCCGCGGCAACGACGTGCTCGACAATACCGGCGGACGCGGCATTTCGGTCATCGGCGGCGCCGACGTGCTGATCGAGCACAACAATGTCGTGGGCGGCATGGCGGACCGCGCCGGCATCTACGTTGCCGCCGAGGCCGAATGGAACACCGAAGGCGTCGACGACGTCCGCGTCGCCGACAACACGCTCCGGGATGCGGGGGGTACGTCGAGCGGACACGGCGCGATCACGGTCTACAACTCGCAGACGGATGTCCGTAACGACGACGTCGTCATTACCGGGAACGATATTCACGACCCGCGCAACATGGGCATCCTCGCCTTGGGGTCGGGCGAACAGGAAATCGCCATCTTCGGCAACCGCCTTCACGGCGACGGCAGCCATCCGTTTGTCGTCGATCTCGAGCCCAACACCGATATCTCCACCGCGCCGCCGCCGGACGAGGCGCCGCCCCCCGGCCAGGTCGGCACTGAAGGGGCGGACACGCTGATCGGAACCGCGGGCAATGACGGGCTCGACGGCGGCGACGGCAACGACACGCTCATCGGCGGGCCGGGCGACGACCGCCTGATGGGCGGGGTTGGCGACGACGTGCTCGATCCGGGGCCCGGCGCCGACATCCTGCAGGGCGGCGAGAACGCGAATGTGTTCGTCTTCGCGCCCGGCTACGGCCAGGACATCATCGCACGGTTCGACGACGGCAGCGACCGGATCGACTTGCGCGCCTTCGGCCTCGACGGCATCGACGGGCTCGGCGCCGCGGCGACCGTCACGCAAGGGGAGCTGGATTCCGGCGCGCCGTTCGTCGCGTTCGATTTCGGCAACGGCGACATGCTGATCGCATCGGGCGTCGACCGTGCGGCCATCGACGCCGCCGACTTCCTGTTCTAGGCGCCTCGGGCCTCCGGGACGTATCGCCCGCGATGCCGCGCGGGTGATCTCACGGCCGGGCGGCTCATCGGCGCCGCGCATATGTCACAGGCTTCGGGCTTGCGTTTGCCGGACGATCTGCTGGACTGCGCGCGTGCGCAAGTCGCGCGTGGCTCATGGCTCGGCCGTGGCTCGCCACGCGGCGGCAATGTGTCGATCCCTGCATTATTGGTTCCGAAGCTGACGCACACCATGCTTCCCGAGCACACGCAACGTTACCGCCCCGTCGGCACACAGCTTTTCGGCACGCGGCCGCCCGAATGGGAGGTCATCGGCACTTTCACCGGGTGCGACGGCATCGAGTATGCGCGCCTTCGTCGCGTCGGACCGCTGCCGGAAGAGAAGACGATCGCGGCGGACGTCCTGGCCGACCGCCGGCATTACCAGCCGGTCTGATCCGGTCCGGTTCCGTTTGGTCATGCTCGTGCCGGCCAGCCGTCGCGGCTCGCGGTCAGCGATGCAGTGCGCGTCCGCTCAATCGAACATGCGGCGGCCGAACCGGTGGCGGGCGAGGGCGAACGCCGCGGCGGAGAGCGCGGCAAGATAGGCGAGGTGGCCCAGTGTCGCCCATGCATCGAGCGGGGCCCCGACCGTGAGCGGACGCACGACCGCGATCAGGTGAGTCATCGGCAGGAACCAGGCGAGTGCCTGCACGAAGCCCGGAAAGCGCGTCACCTCGAAGAAGACGCCGGAGAACACGAACATCGGCGTGACCCAGAATGTGAAGAAATAGGCGAAGAACTCCCACGTCTTCGCGTGCGCCGTCGCCGCGAGCGCGCAGCTTGCGAAACAGATGCCGCCGAGCGCCAGGACGGGCAGTGCAAGCAGCGCGCCGGCAGGATCCGGCACACCGCCCCAAAGCCAGCCGACCGTGAGCACGCAGGTCGTCGAGACCATGCCCTTGGTCGCGGCCCAGAGCATCTCGCCGGACATCAGCTCCGTCAGGGTCACCGGCGTGGCCAGGATCGCATCCCAGGTCCGCTGCAGGTGAAACCGCGCATAGGCGCTGATCGTGGCCTCGAAGCTCGTCGTGAACATGATGGCGTGCGCCATCAGGCCCGGCACCACGAAGGTGAGGTAGTCCATGCCGCCGATCTTGTCGACGACGGCGCCCAGCCCGTAGCCGAAGGCAAAGAGGAAGATCAGCGGGTCGATGACGTTGCTCGTCAGCGACGACCAGATCAGCCGCCGCCAGACGAGCGTGTGGCGATGCCATACCGCATAGGTGTAGCGGGTGAGGGCGGGGAGGACGGCCGCGCGCATGGATCAACCGCCCTCCCGCAGGCTGCGTCCGGTAAGGCGAAGGAAGACGTCTTCGAGATTGGCGGTGCGGTGCAGATAGGTCGCCTCGGCCGGCAGCCGCCGCCGCAACTCGGCCGGATCGATCGCATAGTAGAGGACCGCGTCGCCGATATCCTCCCGCTCGAGCCCGTCGTCGTCGAAGCCGGGCGGCAGCGGCTTCGTCACCTCGAAGACGTGCCCGCGGACATGACGCCCGATCAGGTCCTGCGGCGTGCCCTCGTCGAGCACCCGCCCGCCGTCGATGATGATGATCCGGTCGCAGAGCCGCTGCGCCTCGTCCATGTAATGCGTCGTCAGCAGCAGGGTCTTGCCCTGCCGCTTGAGGTCGAGCAGCCGCCGCCAGATCAGCACGCGCGCCTGCGGGTCGAGGCCGGTGGTCGGCTCGTCGAGAATCACGAGCGCGGGATCGGCGATGAGGGCGCGGGCGATGACCAGCCGTCGCTTCATGCCGCCCGAGAGCTGCATGACACGGGCCTCGGCCCGTTCGGCGAGCTGCATGAACTCGAGCAGCTTCGGCACGCGCTCGCCGATCTCGGCGGCCGGGATGCCGAAATACCGGCCATAGACCTCGAGGTTCTGTCGCACCGACAGGTCCGGATCCAGGTTGTCCTCCTGCGGCACCAGACCGATCCGGGACCGCAGATCCCGGCCCAGGGTGCCGGGCGGCACGCCGAACAGCCTGAGCCGACCGGCCGAAGGCCGGCTCAGGCCCATGATCATGCGCATCGTCGTGGTCTTGCCGGCGCCGTTCGGCCCCAGGAGCCCGACGCACGTGCCGGCCGGAATCGTGAAACTGACGCCGCGCACGGCATGGACCGTTCCATAGCGCTTCTCCAGCCCTTCGGCCTCGATCACCGGTTCGTTCCTGGCGTGTTTCACCTGTCGCTCCCGCCGTCTTGCGAGCCTGCGAGCATATTCGTCCGGCGCACGCCGACGAAAGGCGTTGACCGAAGGGGAAGCTCGGCCCGGGACCGGACCGGGCTTGACGGAGGCGACGGCGCGACGTGCGGCGGCCGGCGCATCGTCACGCCACCGTCGTCATACGGGAAAGACGTCCCGGCGGCGTCCGCTGCGCGCCTGCGCACGGCCACCCCCGCGCGCCGCGGACGCCGTCCGCCGGCGCATCAGGACGCATAAAATTTACCCGTTTATATTATGTACCTGACGCATTGCTGCGTCGCGGCAATTCGGTGCCTCGCGATGACTCGCGCCCTCTATACTCGCGGTTGTGCAGGTTCCGAGACATGGGTGAACGACTGCCGGGCCGCGGCGCTGCCCTGCGGCCCGTTACGACATAAACATAACGTTACGACATAAACATAAAGAGTGTCCGATCGTGTCCAGAGAGAAGATGTCTCGCGATATTGTCGATATTGCACCTGAGCATGCGCCAAGGCGTCCGACGCGTGCCTCGCGCGGGGCATCACGCAACAACAAGTTCCGCGGCAACATCTTCGTCGCCAATCTTCCGGCCGGGCTCACCGACCAGCAGCTTGCCGAACTGTTCGACGATCATGGCGTGGTCCTCGGTGCGTTCCTTGCGCGCGACCCGATCACGCGGGCGACCAAGACCTATGGGCTCGTCGATCTGGCGCCGGCAAAAGCCGCGGCGCGGGCGGTCGAAGCGGTGAACGGAACCAAGGTCGGCGGCCGGCGCATCGAGGCGCGCATGGCCGACCCCAAGATGTCGCTGACGATCCCGCCGCCAGAGGGCGGGGAGGCCGCCCTCACCCAACCCGTCGAGTCGTCGCCGGTACCGCGGGCCGTCCAGGCGACGCGGACGTTTCAGGTCGTGCGGGCCGCATCGACGCCGCGGACATTCCAGGTCGAGTACCGCTCCATCGCGCGGCGGCGTTGATCTCGGGATCGGCCGTCGGCGCACCGATGCGGCACACCGGCTTTCGGCTCGTCGCCACCTGGATCGTATGCGCGGCCACCGTTGCGCTGGCGCTCGTGCTCATGGAACTGCAGCACGTCCCCTGGCTTCTCGCATCGTTGGGCGGGTCGTGCGTGATTGTGTTCGGCATGCCGGACAGCAAGATGGCCCAGCCGCGCAGCCTGATCGGGGGCCATGTCGTGGGATCGGTCGTCGGCCTCGTCGCCGTGCACACGCTCGGGAGCGGCTGGGCGGTGATGGCGGTGGCGACCGCCACGGCGCTCGTGATCATGATGATCACCGACACGATCCATTCGCCCGCCGGCGCGGATCCGCTGATCGTGATATCGACCGGCGCCTCGTGGAGCTTCCTCGTCGCGCCGCTGGGTCTCGGGCTGCTCATCGTCTTCGTCGTGACCGTGGCCTACCATCGGCTGGTGCTCGGCCGGGCCTATCCGGCCGGCCGGCGGAAAGGCACCGGTCAGGAAGCGTCTGACGACGGGACTGCCGGCCGTGCAGACCCGCTTCGGCCGATGCAGGCCGTCCGGCAGCGTCTATAGGCGTGCACCCGCCCGGATATCACGCGACTGGACCTGCCCGTCATCAACAGGATCGATGTCGCGGCGTATATCGGCGCGAGTCATGCGGTGATGGCGCGTGACGCGTCGCGCAGACGGGGCGATGGCCCGTTCGTGTTCGCAAATCTGAAATCGGCCGAGGGCCGCGAGCGCGAGGTCGACTTCGTCCTCGCGCGCAGCGGGCCTCACGCGTGACCGGCCGTCGGCAGGCTTTCGAGGATCGAGCGCGCCTGAAGAAGCTTCTGGATCTGCTCCAGATCCTCGATGCTCACAGGCTCGGCCGTGGCAAGCTTCGTGTCGATGGCGTTCAGAACGGCGTCGAGCTGGTCGGCAGAAAGCATCGGGCAACTCCGCGGAAAGGATCCGTGATTCGGTGCAGGGTCTCCGCTCATGGTTAATTAATAGTTAATATATGGGCTGTGGGTCGGCTGCCATGAAGACCCCGGCCGGCGTCAAGCTCGGCGGAACCGTCAAGACAAAGAGAAAGATTAATCAAGCAATAATTTATCGGAACTCAGCCTTAATTTATCGCGGCCAAGAATACCGCCTCCGGGAACATTTTGAGTGTGGAGGTGGAAATGTTACTGAAGATTCAGCCGCGACAGACACGTGCACGCCTGCCCGACCAGGTCACGCTGCTGCACGGCCCCAACGACATCCTCGGCCGGTACCTGCTGCTTGCCGACCGCGCGGCCCGCGAGCGGGGCGTCTACCTCTCGCTGGAGAGCGACTTCGAGGCGCTGCTGGCGTTGAACGAGGCCAACCGGGCGCACTGGCATCCGCTGGCGCCGAGCTTCGATCCGCGCGTCAGTGCGGTCGGACCCGACAATGCCTTCTGGATTCTCGGACGGAATGCCGACGGCGAACCCGTGCTGACGCAGGTCGTCCGCTACTTCCCCATGTTCGAGTCGACGCTCGCGGACGAGTTCGAGTCGTTGCGGATCTTCTACCGCGATCCCGAGGATCAGGCCCGGCCCGGCGAGCGCTGCATCGTCACGGCGCCGAGCGCGCGGCGCATAACCGGGCACGTCGTCTACTCGGGCGGCACGTGGTTCCGGCCTGATTTCAGGGGGCGTGGCCTGGCCTCGATCGTCCCGCGCATGGGCCGCGCCATCGCCTTGTCGCGGTGGAACACGGACTTCGCGTTCAGCTTCGTCAAGCGGGTGCTCGTCGACAAGGGTGTGGCCCGAAGCTACGGATTCCGTAACATCGAGTACGCGATCAACTGGATCGGTTCACCCGAGGGCAAGGACATCGAGGCCGCGCTCGTGTGGATCGGCCAGGACGATTTCATCTTCGATCTGGAGACGACGCTCGTGCTTCATCCGGGCGCCGAGCGCCGCTCCGCCTGATCGCGTATCGAGACCGAGACGACGATCCGCCGGTCGCCCCATCGCCACGGCACTACCAGGCGTTCGTAGCGCCAGTGCCGTGGCGACCTTCCGGGCTCGTCCACCTTCGCATGCACCAGCTCGTAGCGGGGCACCTGACGTTCGTCGACGGCGCGACAGGTCTCCGCGATCCAGCGGCCATAGAAGCGGTCGGGCTGGTCCTGCACCTTGCGTCCGGCAGCGGACGCGGGCCACGACCTGTCGTAAAGCTCGATGCGCTGCCCGCTGTGGACGAAGACGAAGTCGCCGCTGTCCGGGCATCGTTCCGCGATCATCGCGCGCTCGAGCAGTCCGCAACTGCGAAGGAAGGACCGAATGTCGTCGGGGCATTCGCCGTCGAGCCAGCGACGCAGCAGCGGCGTGAACGGACTGCGCCCCTCACGCAGAATCGCATCGATGTTGCGGCGCGAGGCGAGATAGGCGTGACCCGGCAGTTCCTTCAGGCCGGCATTGAGCACCTCGTGCAGCCGCCGCCGGAACGCGTGCACGTCGCCGCACACTTCATGGTGCCATTCGTAATCGAAATACGACAGCGCCATCCGGCGCGGTTGCCGCTCGTCGAGGAAATGCTCCAATGCCCCGACCGGCTGGAAGCCGGCGAACAGGGGACGCAGCGCCACGCGGATGAAGCCGCTCGTCTCGACCACCATGATGTAGCCGAGATTGCGGACCACGTAGTCGAGGACGTCGAAGTCGGCGCTGTTGTGGCCGAGTTCGATGGCCAGCCGGGATCCGGGCCATGGATGCAGCCGTCCCATGTCGTCGATGAGGACGCAGCTCCGTACCTGCTGCATGGCGTGTTCCCCCGACAGGCTGACGACCGGACGCCATCGGCGTGCGGTTAACATACGTTTACGAACGATTAGCACAGGCGTGCGGCACGGTTCCAGCGCACGGTTGTGTGATGCGGCAGCGGGCCGGCGACGGCGATCGCGACAAAGGCCGTCGCCCGGGGCCGGACGGCGTTTACGGGGCGTTAAGCCGTGGTGCCTCACCCTTGTTAGGGAGGCCAGTCATGGAGGCGATGCCCATGATGCTTGCGCTTTATATCATCGGTGCCTGGTCCTTGATCGGGGGCGTGCTCGCACTGCTGTTCGGCCGCGCCATCGCGACCGCCGAGCACGAGCAGCCGATCGCCGGCCGCTCCGGCGGCTCGATGCAGGCCCGATAGGTTTCGCCCGAAAAGAGGATTTTGCCCGGACGCCGTCCGCATGGGCGCGGGCGCGCCGCCGGCCCGCTCGACCGCCGTCGGACTCGGCCCGTATTCCGGGCCGGCGTTGTCAGAGCTTCAGTTCGGACGCGGTGGCGGTCAGCTTGCTGATGACGGATTGGAGGTAGGCGAGATCGCCTTCGAGCCGCTTGCGCTCGGTCGCGAATCGCTCCTCCTCGCGCCGGATCTGGCTCTCGATCGCCTCGAGGCGGACTTTCGCGGCCTGCTCGGCCGCCGCGGCGTTGGCCAGCGCCGCCTCGCGCCGCTCCTCCAGCTTCGCGATCTCGTCGAGCAGGGACAGCTTGCGCCGCTCGAGCGCCGCAATGTTCTCCTTCGCGTGGACGATGTGCAGGAGAATCTGTTCGGCCACGCGCAGGGAATTGTATTGGGCCTGGAGCGAGCGCAACGCGCCGATCACTTCCTCGAGGCTGAGCGAGCCCGAGACGGCGCCGTTGCCGGGGACGGATCCGTTTCCGGCCGGGCCGCGTTGCGGCGCCTCGCCATCGGGCGGCACGTACAAAGGCGATGCGGCACGTTCCTGATTGAAACCTTCGATCGGCTCGCCCGACATGACCCGACACCCCCTGACACGCATTGCACCGCCGCCCGGACGGCACCGCGAGGTTACTCCCGCGACGTTACCGGCTTGCTAACGGTCCGCCGGCGCGGCAATGGACCTGCAACTCTTGCGTGCGGCATCGTAGCTTTTCACGCCGCCGCATGTCCATCCGACCGTTCGCCGATGCGCGGCGTTCGGCAATACGTCCGGCTATCGGACTCGATTACGGGCGGGAAACCATGCGGGCGGACGAACGATCCTCGACGCGTTCTGCGCTTCACGCGCGGACGTCCTGATTTGACGCTGAAAAGCCGAATTATCCCCAGGAAATTTCCGGGAAATCGACAATATGCCGCGGGCATCGGCGCTTGCGTTGGTCGATCCCGGCCACTACTGTGACGAGTGACACGAGACTTCCCCCAATTCGGATTCGGGTACGGGCCGCGGTTCAATGCTGACCGAGCGCGACATACGTAGTGCAGCGCGCATCCTCGTCGCGCAGCGCGGTGAATGCGCGCCCAAGCACGCGGCGCTGCGCGCGGCCGCACTCAAGAAGGAAGGCAACGCGAAGGGCAGTGCCGACTGGCTCCGCGTCAAGGCCGCGGCGGAAAAACTGCTGCAGAGCAAGCTGGCCGAGATCGACTGACGCCGGCGGCGCCGCTCACGCGGCGCGAAGGAAGACGAGTCGCGCGCGGCCGTAACGCCGTTCGTCGATGGGCGTGAATCCGGGCGGCACCTCGAAGCGCTCGCGGGCCTCGATCTCGACGATGCAGACGGCGCCGGGCGACAGCCACCCGCCGTCGCCAAGTGCTTCGAGTGCTGCGGGCGCGAGTCCGCTCCGGTACGGCGGATCGAGGAACGCGATCGTATGCCGCTGCGGCGGCGGGGGCGGTCGGGTCGCGTCGGCCTCGATGATCGTCGCGCGCGCGGTTTCGCCGGCGCCGCGCAGGTTGCGTCGTGCCAGCGCGATCGCCTCGGGCGCGTTGTCGATCAGCGTCGCATGCGCCGCCCCGCGCGACAGCGCCTCCAGCGCGAAGGCGCCGGTCCCGCAGAACACGTCGAGGACGTGCGCATCGGGAAGCAGCGAACGCCCGTCCGCGGACAGGCGGCCGTGCTCCAGGATGTTGAACAGCGCCTCGCGGGCCCGATCGCTGGTCGGGCGCAGCCGTTCGTCGGCAGGACCTTCGATCCGGCGCCCGCGGTGCTTGCCGCCGACGATGCGCATGCTAACGGGCCTTCCGCGGCGCAAGGAGGCCGCCGAGCTGGTCGCGCAGGGTCCGCTGCGGCACTTCCTCGGCCGCGCCGCGCGGCAGCGTGCCGAGCTGGAACGGACCGTAGGCGATGCGGATCAGGCGGTTCACCTTGAGCCCGAGATGCTCCATGACGCGGCGGATCTCGCGGTTCTTGCCTTCGTGCAGCGACACGGTCAGCCAGGCATTGCTGCCCTTGACGCTGTCGATCGCCGCGTCGATCGGGCCGTAGCGGATGCCGTCGATGGTCACGCCCTTGGCGAGGTCGAGCAGCGCGGCCGGCGTCGGCTGCCCGAAGACGCGAACCCGGTAGCGGCGCAGCCACCCGATCGCGGGCAGCTCCAGATGGCGCTTGAGGGCGCCGTCATTGGTGAGCAGCAGCAGCCCCTCGGAATTGAAATCGAGGCGGCCCACCGGCATCAGCCGGGGCGCCTCCGGCGGAAACGTGTCGTAGATCGTCGGGCGCCCTTGCGGGTCGTGCGCGGTGGTGAGCACGCCGGGCGGCTTGTGGTAGCGGAACAGCCGCGCTCGCCCCGGCCGCGGCAGCGGCTCGCCGTCGACCGCGATCGTACTGTCCGGGCCGACGACGACGGCGGGCGTCGTCAGAACCTCGCCGTCGACGGAAACGCGACCTTGCGCGATCAGCCGTTCCGCCTCGCGCCGCGAGCAGAGCCCGCTGCGTGCGATGACCTTCGCGACACGTTCGCCCTCGTGCTGTCTCTTCGATGATTCGCTCACGGCCCGCGTTTATACGCGCATCGGCGCGACGAGTCGAAGCCGGCGGTGCGGCGGCGTCGGGATCGCGGCGATCCGATCAGGCGGCGGCCCGTATGAAGGCCTCGAAGATCCGGTCGTCGCCGCTGCTGATGGCGTATTCGGGATGCCATTCGACGCCCAGGCAGAAGCGCCGGCGCGGATCCTCGATGCCCTCGACGACGCCGTCGGGCGCGATGGCGTTGACGACGACGCCCGGGCCGACGTCCTTGACGGCCTGATGATGCGCGCTGTTTACCGGCAGCTCGTGAGTGCCGACGATGCGGTGAAGCAGGGTGTCGCCGACGATCGCCACCGTATGGCCGGGCTCGGTACGCGGGTTCGGCTGCTCGTGCGCAAGCGCGTTCGGGATCTCGTCGGGAATGTGCTGGATCAGCGTGCCGCCGAGCACCACGTTCAGAAGCTGTTCGCCGCCGCAGATCCCCAGCACGGGCTTGTCCGCTTCGAGCGCGGCGCGCGTGATCGCCAGCTCGAACGCGGTGCGCCGGTCCTTGGTCTTCACGCTCGCGTGGCGCGTGTTCGCGCCGAACAGTGACGGATCGACATCGAACGCGCCGCCCGTGATCAGAAGGCCGTCGATCGTGGCCAGGTAGTCGGCGGCGAGCTCCGGCTCGTGCGGCAGCGGCACCGGCAGGCCGCCGGCGCGCGCGACGGCCTCGCAATAGTTTTGGCGGAGCGCATACCAGGGCATCTTCGACCAGCCGCCGGCAGGCTCCGAGTCGAGGGTGATTCCGATGATGGGTCGTGGCATGGCGGCGACGTTACCAGAGCGTTCGGGGCGAGGCGAGCGGCAAGCCTTGACGCGTGCCGCATCGCGCCCCAAGGATCGCACGCAATGGCTCCACGAACCGTTAACGGGCCGGCCGGTCCGCCGCCGGCGGGCAGCAGGGCACAGCGCCCCGGCTACATGGAACTCGCGCTCGCCGAGGCCGCGAAGGCGGCCGCCGCGGGCGAGGTTCCGGTCGGCGCCGTCCTCGTCGACGGCGACAGCGGCGAGGTGCTCGCCGCCGCGCACAATCTCGTCGAGGCGATGCACGATCCGACGGCCCATGCCGAGATGCTGGTCATCCGCGCCGCGGCGCAGGCAAGCGGCGAGAAGCGCCTTGCGCGCTGCGATCTCTACGTCACGCTCGAGCCGTGCCCGATGTGCGCGCAGGCGATCGCCTTCGCCCGCCTGCGTCGGCTCTATTTCGGCGCTGGCGACCCCAAGGGCGGCGGCGTCGAGCACGGCCCGCGCATTTTCGCCCAGCCGACCTGTCATCACCGGCCCGAGGTCTATGGCGGCATCGACGAGACCCGCGCGGGCGCGCTGCTGCGCGACTTCTTCCGCGAACGCCGGTGACCGACGGTTGTCGCGGCGCGCGCGACGAAACGCCCTCTCTCCTCGACGCGAGGGGCGGGGTGAGGGGGCAGGGATACGGGCATCGCTCCGGCATGACTCGCCGATCGCTTTCGTCGCCGTCGTGCGACGTGTAGCATCGGTCGCGCCGAGGAACGGACCAGAGGACCGCGCTTGCCGCACGAAGCAACGCTCATCGCCACGTTTGCCGTGGGCTTCGTGTTCGCATTCGCGTTCGGATACGCTGCCGACCGGCTGCGTCTTCCGCCGCTCGTCGGCTATCTGGTCGCGGGGATCTTCGTCGGACCGTTCACGCCGGGCCTTGTCGTCGACGGCGGACTTGCCGCGCAGCTCGCGGAGATGGGCGTCATTCTGCTCATGTTCGGCGTCGGGCTGCATTTCTCCGCCGCGGACTTGCTGGCCGTCCGGGCGGTCGCCGTTCCCGGTGCGATCGGCCAGATCGTGCTCGCCACGCTCGTCGGTGCCGGTCTGGCGCAGATCTGGGGATGGAGCTTCGGCGCGGGCTTCGTCTTCGGGCTGAGCCTGTCGGTGGCGAGCACCGTGGTGCTGCTCAAGGCGCTCGAGGAGCGCAATCTCCTCGACACGCCGAACGGCCGGGTCGCCGTCGGCTGGCTCATCGTCGAAGACCTCGCCATGGTCCTGGCGCTCGTCCTCCTGCCGGCCTTCGCCGAGATGCTCGGCGGCCACGCCGCCGGTGCGTCCGGCGCTCATGGGGCGCCCGCGTCGGAGGGCCCGGTGCTCCTCACGCTGGTCGTCACGCTCGGCAAGGTCGCGGCCTTCGCCGCCCTGGCCATCCTGCTCGGGCCGAGGGTAGTGCCGTGGCTGCTCGCACGGGTGGCGCGGACCGGCTCGCGCGAGCTGTTCACCCTGTCGGTGCTGGCACTCGCCCTCGGCATCGCCTATGGCTCGGCGCAGGTGTTCGGCGTGTCGTTCGCGCTCGGCGCCTTCTTCGCCGGCGTGGTCTTGAGCGAATCCCGCTTCAGCTACAAGGCGGCGGCCGAGTCTCTACCCTTGCAGGACGCTTTCTCC
>DASVCL010000030.1:0-65968 GCA_036381615.1 Alphaproteobacteria bacterium | reverse complement strand
AGCTCTTGTCCAGCACCACGTTGCGCCCCTTCGGCCCCAGCGTCACCTTCACCGCGTCCGCCAGGATGTCCACCCCGCGCAGCATCTTCGCCCGCGCTTCCGCGCTGAACCTCACGTCCTTCGCAGCCATTCTTCAGTCCTCCTAATCGTGATGCGGGGAACGACCTCAGGCGGCCTTCTTCTTGGAGGCGGCCTCGCCCTCGAGGATTCCCATGATGTCGGACTCCTTCATGATCAGGAGTTCCTCACCGTCGATCTTCACCTCGGTCCCCGACCACTTGCCGAACAGCACGCGGTCGCCGGGCTTCACCTCGAGCGGGACGATCTCGCCCTTCTCGTTACGGGCGCCCGGGCCGACGGCGATCACTTCGCCCTGCATCGGCTTTTCCTTGGCGGTGTCCGGAATGATGATCCCGCCCGGCGTCTTCTGGTCCTCCTCGACGCGGCGGATCAGCACACGATCATGCAAAGGCCTGAATTTCATTGTAAATCTTCTCCCTCATTGAGCGGAATCGCGGCGGCGGCCTCGCTGTTAGCACTCACCGCTCGCGAGTGCTAGTGACTTAGAAAAGGCGAATTTTGCTGTCAAGACGGTCAGGGTGTCAGGGCGGCCCATGCCGTCTCGTCCATCCGAACGGACGCTATGGACGATCGGCACCCAAACCACTCACCGGTCATATCGTCAATCGTCCAACCGGATGAGCCGCTGCCCGGCCAATCGCCGCGGCCTGGCAGCAGACACCGCCTCATGCTGCTAACATACTGATATTACTACTTTTTAAGTTGGAATCGGAAATAATCGCGCGCAGAATCGTTGTCCGAATCGGACAGCGAAGACGACGGAGGAAATGCGTTAATGCCTGACCTTGCGTTGCAGCTGCGGGACTACCGTCTGACGACGGCCGAAATCACCTACCACATGCCGGACCACCCGGGCGTCCTGCAGACCTTCGTGTGGCAGGAACTCGACATCGCCCCCGATTTCCCGGTGCTGAAGCGCTTCCTCTCCTTCTGGGAGCGCAACATCGAGGGCAAGCTTCATACCGTGCGAATCGCCCAGACAGGAATCATCACGCCGGCCGAAATTCGCGCCCACGCCCATTTGTTGACCCTGCAATAGATCCGCGTCTCCACGGCCCCCGCACGGCGGTCCATCCGAGGATCGCCGGCGGCCGGCCGGAATGATCGCCGTCGCCGCGGTCGAGGCATCCGCACCGCCGGGCACCGGCCCGACTGCAAGCGAAATGCGCCGTCCGTCGTCAGCGCCACGCCGGCGTGCGCACGGCCGAATCCGCATCTTCATTCCGACGAATCCTGCGCACTACCCCCAAAGAACGGTGGTGCCGAGGTCCGTCGTTAAGAATCCGTTTACTATATTTCCCTGCTAATTGGCGGCGGACAATATCGTCACCGACGCCAAGGAATCCTGACATGTCGATCCCTCTTGCGGACCTTTCGCCGACGACACTCGATTGCCTTGCCGAACTCATCGAACAGCGCCTTGAGGATCCCGAGGCGGCGCTGTTTCCGGCCACCTGGCAAGAGGCGATGGCGCGCGACGATGCCGACCGTGAGCTGGTCGAAGCCCTGCACGCGGCGGGTCTCGGCGCGTTCACGCGCGTGCTGATGCCACCGGCACCGCCCTTTCTTCACTGATCGGCAAGACCGGCCCGGCCGGACAAGGGAGGATCTCCCGCGTCCGGCCAGGCTTGGGCACGACGAGGGCCTCGGGCGAAGTTGATTGCCTTTTCTCCCGAGCCTTCCGCCCGACGCGAACCTTCCCCACGTCTTCGACCGTTTCGCCGGCACGGCCGCTCCCCGCGTTCCAAGAAATCCCGCGCTGCGTCCCCTCGCCCTTCACCGTGGCGGAACGCGCGTTGATCGCGGCCTGATCTTCGCCTCGACGCCTGCAACGCCTGGGGCGTCATGCCCCCACCGCCGCGGCCTTCGGCCTGCCCGCGGGCACGGTCCGGCGGCGCCGAGCTGGGGTCGACACCGCGGCTTGATCGCCCCGCCGATTTCGCGGAAGGTTGATCCACGACAACGCGTGACTTCTGGGAGGTTGCAATGGCGGACGTTGCGGCTGCAGGCGGGCCCAGCGGCAAGTTGGTCATCCGGAACATCGGCCTGTTGTTGTCGGGCGATCTCGAGCGGCCGATCCTCGACGCCGACACCATCGTCGCGGTCGACGGCAAAATCCGTGCGATCGGCAGGTCCAAGGACGTCGACCAGTCGAACGCGAAGGTGACGATCGACGCCAAGGGCTGTGCACTCTCGCCCGGCCTGATCGACAGCCACGTGCACCCCGTCTTCGGCGACTGGACGCCGCGCCAGAGTCAGCTCGGCTGGATCGATTCGTTCCTCAACGGCGGCGTCACCTGCATGATCTCCGCCGGCGAGGTGCACCTGCCCGGCCGCCCCAAGGATGTCGTCGGCGTCAAGGCGCTCGCGATCACCGCGCAGCGCGCGTTCGACGCATTCCGCCCCGGCGGCGTCAAGGTCATCGCCGGCGCGCCGGTCATCGAGAAGGGCATGACCGAGGAGGACTTCGCCGAACTCGCGAAAGCCGGCGTGAAGCTCCTGGGCGAGGTCGGCCTCGGCTCCGTGAAGGCCGGCGACGAGGCGAAGCGCATGGTCGCCTGGGCCCGCAAGTACGGCATCCAGTCGACCATCCACACCGGCGGCCCGTCCGTGCCGGGCTCCGGCTACATCGACAAGGACGTCGTGCTCGAGGCCGACGCGGACATCATCGGCCACATCAACGGAGGTCACACCGCATTGCCGCTCGATCAGATCCGCTGCCTGTGCGAGGGATGCACGCGCGCGATCGAGATCGTGCACAACGGCAACGAGCTCGCCGGCCTCACCGCGCTCCGCTACGCGAAGGAGCTGGGACAGCTCCACCGCGTCATTCTCGGCACCGACTCGCCGGCGGGCTCGGGCGTGCAGCCGCTCGGCATCCTTCGGATGATCGCGCTGCTCTCCTCGCTCGGCGATACGCCGGCCGAACAGGCCTTCTGCTTCGCCACGGGCAACACGGCGAAGATCCGCCAGCTCGATTGCGGCCTCATCCAGGAAGGCAGGGCCGCGGACTTCGTGCTGATGGACAAGGCGCAGCATTCCTCGGGCCGCGACCTGCTCGACTCGGTACGCAAGGGCGACCTTCCCGGCATCGGCATGGTCATCATCGACGGCGTCGTGCGTATCGGCCGCTCCCGCAACACGCCGCCCGCCGAGCGCGTGCCCGAAATCGTGCACTGACCGCCTCGGATCATCGAGCCGCCAGGATACCGGGCACGCCGGGACGGAAGGCCCGGCACGTGCCGACCGCCCTTCGTCGTGACCTTGGTGTCCTGGCGGTTCACCATGACATCGTTACATGGGCGGCACGGCGCCCTCCCAACCGGCCGCGAAAACGATTACCTAATTGCGCGACACGCCAAATAAGGAACCGTCGATGCAGACTTCGTTCTACCGCGTCGCTGCCGTGCAGTTTCATCTGCGGCCCGTCGGGCGCTTCGAGGAATGGGCCGAGCAGGCGGCGGGATATGTCGCGACAGCGAAAGTCGAGTTCGACGCACGTTGCGTCCTGTTGCCCGAATACTGCACCGGCAGCCTCATGTCGATTCCGGTGAACGGCAAGGCCGGCACCGTCCGCGATCTCGCCGCTTATGCGCCGCGCTACGTCGCGCTGTTCAAGGAGCTCGCGCGCCGGCACGACATCGCCATCGTCGCCGGCACGATCGTCGTCGCCGAGGGCAACAAGCTCTATAACGCCGCGCACCTGTTCCATCCCGATGGCCGCGTCGATGTGCAGAAGAAGCTGCACTTGACGCCGACCGAGGCCGGCCCCTGGGGGCTCTCGCCGGGCGAGACGCTGCAACTCGTCGAGCTGCCGTTCGGCAAGGCGGCGCTGCTCACCTGCTACGACACCGAATTTCCGGAGCTTGCGCGGCAGGCGCGCGCCCGCGGCGCCAAGGTGATCTTCACGCCGTCGTGCACCGACGACCGGCATGGTTTCTTCCGGGTCCGCTACACCGCGCATGCGCGCGCGATCGAGGATCAGGTCTACGTCGTCGTGACCCACACCGTCGGCGGCCTGCCCACCGTCGACAACCTGCGCGCCAATGTCGGCCAGGCGGCGATCCTGACGCCGTGCGACTATCCGTTTCCGCAGGGCGGCGTGCTGGCCCAGGGCGAGATCAACCTCGACATGGTCGTCGCCGCCGATCTCGACATGGCCGCGATCGCGCATGCCCAGCAGGGCGGCTCGGTGCGTACATGGCAGGACCGTCGCGGCGGCGAGCTGTATCCGGAGATTCGCTGAAGCCGACGGGACCGTTCCGCTCGCACCGATCCCTTCTGCGACCTTGACGCTTAACCGCCGTCCGGTCCCAAGCTGCACTGGGCGCGTGCGACGACTGGGCCATATCGGGCGCGCAAGGAAAGCGGTGACCCGGGACGTGCGCATGCCCTTGACGAACTGAACCGGCCGCCTCTCCTGCCGCCGGGGCAATCGGCGTACTCCTCCCTGAAGAAACAACCTCCATGCCGGAAGCGTATAGTCTTGAGGGGGCAGGTCGCGATTTCACGTGACCAGCCGCGTCTTACACGGCGTCATCGTGACTCGTGGCCGCTCGAAGCCCGGTTCAGGAGGAACGGCCATGGCGAATTTCCATGTGATCGCCGGCCCGGACGCGGCGACCCCGATCGTCGTGCGCAAGATCGGACCAGCGGACCTCAAGGACGCTCTCGTCAAGGGCATCGACGACTTCCTGGCGAAGCCGTCGCACCTTGTCTTTCTCGGCCTGATCTATCCGCTCTTCGGTCTCGGCCTCTGGGCCGTGACGTTCACCAGCAATGCCCTTCCCCTCCTCTATCCGCTCGCCTCGGGCTTCGCCTTGATCGGCCCCTTCGCGGCGGTCGGCCTGTACGAGATCAGCCGGCAACGGGAGTTTGGCGGGGACGCCTCCTGGCTGCGTGCCTTCAGCGTGCTGCGCTCGCCCTCGATCCCGTCGATCCTGGCGCTCGGCATCACGTTGATGGTGATCTTCCTGGTCTGGCTGACGACGGCCCGGATGCTGTACGAGTGGCTCTTCGGCCCCCTCGCGCCGCAATCCTACGCGCAGTTCATCAGCGAGGTCTTCACCACGCCCCGCGGCTTGACCCTGATCGTCCTGGGCAATGCAATCGGCTTCGTCTTTGCCGTGGTGGTGCTGAGCATCAGCGCCATCTCGTTCCCCATGCTGCTCGACCGTGACGTCGGCGCGGCGATGGCCGTTCAAACCTCCATCAGGGCCGTGATCGAGAACCCGGTCACGATGGCGCTCTGGGGCCTGATCGTCGCAGCCCTGCTGCTGATCGGCTCGTTGCCGCTGTTCGTCGGCCTCGCCGTCGTGATGCCGGTCCTCGGGCATTCGACCTGGCATCTCTACCGCAAGGTCGTGGAACGCGCCGTCCATGAGGAGCTGCCGCCCTACTGACTGACGCCGGCACAATCGTCCGGCGCTTCGACGTACGACGACGCGCCGGCGAAGCGCGCGGGGCACGCCGCTGTTTGCGGCCGCGCTAGGATCCCGCCCTGAAGAACAGGAGCCGGGTGAGAAGCGTGTAGTCCGATTCGAACACCATGATCCCCACGAACACCAGCACCGCGACGGGCGGTACCAGAATGGCATACACCAGGGCCAGTCGCTCCCAGGCCATGTGCATGAAGACGGCGACGATCAGGCCCGCCTTCAGGATCATGAACAGGAGGATCAGGGACCATCTGAGATATCCCTGAAGGTGGAAATAGTCGACGAGATAAGAGAACGTGCTGAGGATGAACAGCCAGCCCCAGACCACGAGATAGAGCCTGATCGGGTGTTGTTGTCCCTCGGCATGGGCCCGCACCTGCGGGCGCCGTTGTCCTTCGACATGTGCTCCTGCGTGCGGCATGGCTTTCCCTTACCAAAGATAGAAGAACGCGAAGATGAACACCCACACGAGATCGACGAAGTGCCAGTAAAGGCCCATGATCTCGACGATCTCGTAGCGCCCCTTGCGGCTGGTGAAGAAGCCGCGCGTCGCGCGGTCGAAATCTCCCCGCAGAACCTTTCGCGCGATGACGATCAGGAAGATCACGCCGAACGTGACGTGGGTGCCGTGGAAGCCCGTGATCATGAAGAACGCCGAACCGAACTGGGGCGCCCCCCACGGATTGCCCCAGGGCCGGACCCCTTCCATGATCAGCTTGGTCCACTCGAGCCCCTGCATGCCGACGAACGTGGCGCCGAGCGCCGCGGTCGCCAGCATCAGGACCGCGGTTTTGACGCGATCGCGGCGATAGCCGAAATTCACCGCCATCGCCATCGTCCCGCTGCTGCTGATCAGGATGAAGGTCATGATCGCGATCAGGATGAGCGGGACCTCGGTGCCGCCGATATGCAGGGCGAAGACCTGGCTGGGGTTGGGCCACGGTACGGGCGTCGACATCCGCACCGTCATGTACGACAGCAGGAAACAGCTGAAGATGAAGGTGTCGCTGAGGAGGAAGATCCACATCATGGCCTTCCCCCAGGACACCTTCTTGAACGCCCGCTGATCCGAGGCCCAGTCGGCGACGAGGCCTCGCCAGCCTGCCGGCGGCGTGAGAGTCGCTCCCGTGTTCGTCAGCGCGGATTCGGCCATGCCCGGCTCCATCAGGTCAGCAATTGACGACAGATCGCCGCGAACTCGTCCCCCCACCCGGTCAGCAGGCCGAAGAGGGCCAGCCAGATGAAGAGCAGGAAGTGCCAGTACGTGGCGCACAGCACCACGCTCTCGCGCACCCGGTCCGTCGCGACATCGTCCCACGCCTTGGCGGCGGCCCGGCTGAGCGCGACCAGTCCGCCCACCACGTGCAGCCCGTGCATGCCGGTGATCAGATAGAAGAAACTGTCGGCGGGGTTGGTCGCGACGAAGTAGCCCGCATCGGCAAGCCGGTGCCATGCCGCGAGCTGGCCCGCGACGAACGCGGATGCCGTGAAGCCGCCTGCAAGCAGGCCGCGTCTTACGTCACGCATCCGCCCCCGCCGCGCGGCGATGACCGCCCATTGCAGCGCGATGCTGCTCACGACCAGCACGCCCGTGTTGAACCGAAGCAACCCCGGCACCGGCACGGGCCGCCAGTCCGCCATGGGCATTCGCATGAAGTAGGCGCTGGTGAAGAGCGCGAACAGGGCGCCGACGACGGCCAGAAACACGCCCAGTCCGATCTTCGCCGCCGACAGGGCCGACACGCCCGTGCCAGGGATCTCGCCGATCACGCCCTCTTCCAGCCAGGGCTTGGACATCAATCGCTGGTGCGACAGCCACCAGGCGGCGATGCCGCCGATCACGACCAGGAAGACGATGATGACGGCCACGGCCCCGGCCTCTACGCGGTTCGCGTGATCGTGGGCTGGTTCTGCGGCACGAAATCCTGATCGGCGCCCGGCACGTTGTAGTCATAAGCCCAGCGATAGACCACCGGCACCTCCTTGCCCCAGTTGCCGTGCGGCGGGGGGGTCTCGGGCGTCTGCCATTCCAGCGTCGTGGCGCGCCACGGATTGCCGCCGGCCTCCTTGCCCCTGGACAGGCTCCAAAACAGATTGAACAGGAACACGATCTGGGCGGCCCCCACGACCAGGGCGGCGACGGTGATGAAGGCGTTCAGCGCGTCGGACGAATGCAGGTTGGAGACCGTCTCGCCCAGCTCGTAGTAGCGGCGCGGCACGCCCATCAGGCCGACGTAATGCATGGGAAAGAAGATCGCATAGGCGCCGATGAACGTGACCCAGAAGTGGAGCCTGCCCATCGTCTCGTTCAGCATTCGCCCGGTGATCTTGGGATACCAATGATAGATCGCGCCGAAGATCACGAAGATCGGTGCGACACCCATCACCATGTGAAAGTGGGCGACGACGAACATGGTATCCGACAGCGGCACGTCCACGACCGCGTTGCCGAGGAAGAGCCCCGTGAGGCCGCCGTTCACGAACGTGACGATGAATGCGATCGCGAACAGCATCGGGACGGTCAGGTGGATGTCGCCCCGCCACAGGGTCAGTATCCAGTTGTAGACCTTGATGGCCGTCGGGATGGCGATGATCAGCGTCGTCGTGGCGAAAAAGAACCCGAACCACGGATGCATGCCGCTGACATACATGTGATGCGCCCAGACGATGAAGCTGAGCGCGCCGATCGCCACGATCGCCCACACCATCATGCGATAGCCGAAGATGTTCCGCCGCGCATGGGTGCTGATCAGGTCTGAGACGATGCCGAATGCCGGCAGGGCGACGATATAGACCTCGGGATGGCCGAAGAACCAGAACAGATGCTGGAACAGGATCGGGCTGCCGCCATCGTAACTCAGACGCTGCCCCATCTCGACGAGAGCCGGCATGAAGAAGCTGGTGCCCAGCAGCCTGTCGAACAGCAGCATCACGGTGCCCACGAACAGGGCAGGAAAGGCGAGCAGCGCCAGCACGGTCGCAGTGAAGATTCCCCACACCGTGAGCGGCATGCGCATCAGGGTCATGCCCCGCGTGCGCGCCTGCAGCACCGTCACCACGTAGTTCAGCCCGCCCATGGTGAAGCCGATGATGAACAGGATCAGCGAGGCGAGCATCAGGATGATGCCCCATTCCTGTCCGCCCGGCGTGCCGGAGAGGATGGCTTGGGGCGGGTACAGGGTCCAGCCGGCGCCGGTGGGCCCGCCTGGCATGAAGAAGCTCGCCACGAGGACCAGCACCGCAAGCAGATAGACCCAGTAGCTCAGCATGTTGACGTAGGGGAACACCATGTCCCGGGCGCCCACCATCAGCGGGATGAGATAGTTGCCGAAGCCCCCCAGGAACAGCGCCGTCAACAGGTAGATCACCATGATCATGCCGTGCATGGTGATGAACTGGTAATAGGTGGCCGCGTCGATGAAGGAGAAGACGCCGGGAAAGCCCAGCTGCAGCCGCATCAGCCACGACAGCACCAGGGCTACGAATCCGATCGCCAGCGCCGTGCCCGCGTATTGGATGGCGATGACTTTGGCGTCCTGCGAGAAGACGTATTTCGTTACCCAGCTTCTCGGATGATAGAGCTCCAGGTCCTCCGCTTCGGCGGGCGGAACGCCTTCGACCGTACCGGGCAGGACACCTTCGACTGCGCCAGGCGGAACCATCTCGAAAAGCCTCCTCGCTCCTTCTCGCGGTTCTGCCGATGAGGCTCGCGGGCCTTCCTCGGGCCTCATCGTGCAATCCGTTCGTCTGTGCTCCCGCGATTGCGTCGTTCGCGATCCGACGCGACGACGCGTTACCTATTTTCTTGTTTTCTTGCGTCGACGCCCGCATCCGCGCGCGCCGACATGCGCCCAAACGTCTTCTGCTCCTGCAGCCAGGCCTGGTAGTCGTGTTCGTTATCGACCACGACCCGACCGCGCATGCCGTAATGACCGACGCCGCACAGCTCCGCGCAGAAGATCTCGAAGGTCCCGGTTCTGGTAGGCGTGAACCAGACATAGGTAACCATGCCCGGCACCATGTCCATCTTGGCCCGGAACTCGGGCACGTAGAAATCGTGCAGGACGTCGATGGAACGGAGCAGCAGCTTGACCGGCTTGCCGATCTCGAGGTGCAGGTCGCCACCCTCGATCACCAGATCGTCATGCGCGTTGGGATCGTCCGGATCCAGACCCAGCGGGTTGTCGGGACTGACGTGCCGCGTATCGACGGCGCCCAGACGGCCGTCCTTGCCCGGGAGACGAAAGCTCCACAGCCATTGCTGACCCACTGCCTCGAACTCGGTCGCGTCCTTCGGCACCGCGATGAACTGGTGCCAGACGAACAGGCCGGGCGCCAGCATGGCCGCGACGCCCAACCCGGTCACGATGGTGAGCCACCATTCCAGCTTCCTGCTCTCGGGCTCGTACACCGCCTGCCGTCCCGGCTGATGCCGGAAGCGGTAAACGCAATAGGCCATGAACAGGACGACGGCGGCGAAGACGACGCCGGTAATCCAGAACGTGATGGTGATCGTGTGGTCGATGTAATCCCAGTTCGAGGCGATCGGCGTCCACCACCACGGGCTCAGAAGGTGGAACAACACCGAGCCGACGACGACCAGAACCAGTATGAGTGCTACGGCCATCCCTCATTCATCCCTGCCCCCCAAAGGCAACGGACATGAATTGAGGCTTGTCTGTTTATCGTCGGCCTCTCTTGCCGGACGACCGCCTCTGCTGCGTCCGGCAACTCTTTGCCATGGCGTCGTCCGGCCCGTTTAAGACGCCGTACGAATCCCCGGATCGGCCCAAGGGACGGTCCGGCGAGCGGGGCTCATACCTGCACGGATGCCTGACGTCGCATTTGCCACGGTCGTGTCTCCCGCGCCGCCGGTCCAAACCATGGCGACGTCAAAGGTGACACCGCATACACGCCGCGGTCGCCGGCTTCAATGCGCTGCGACCGGGGACGTTCGATGGTGCGGCACGGCCAGCCTCGTTGTCAATCGGCGTTGACCACCGGCGCGTCGGCATCTTCGGCGCAAGCGCAACCATTCGGGTCATCTTGGCCGATCCCTGTCGCGGATGGTCCATCCCGAACGGACCATTCGGCATCCACCGTTCGGTAAGGTTTCTCGCGCATCCTCGGGCCCACCTGCAATCCGAGGTGGCTCCCCATGCGCGCCCTCCCGGCCGCCCTCTTGGCGGCAGGACTTGGCGTCGGCACGCCGGCCGACGCGGCGGAGATCTTGCTCCGCAACTACGAGATCGAGCTTAACGGCGAAATCCGTCGCGGCGACGACGAGATCTTCGCGATCGCCCTCGGCGAATGGCTCGCAGTCACCGGTCGTCCGGTCGTCGAGCTTCGTCTGCGCAACGTCCGCGGCGACACCCGGGTTGCGCGCACCATCGCCCGGCATGTCGTCTCCCACGAAGAAAGGACCGGACACGTCGCCAACGTTTTCACCGAAGACCGCGTCTGCACCGATGCCTGCCGGATCATCTTGCGGCTCGAGACGGGCGAGGCGGCGCAGGATGCGTCGGTGAGACCTGCGGCGGTCGGCCTCGTCTTCTGAGGCGGAAGGTCACGCGGCAATCCGACGGAACGGCCGTCACGTCCGTCGTCTCGTCACCGGCCATCCGTAGGCGGAACGTAGACCGGTTCGACCGGCCGCGGCATCGCCGCCGGCCACACCTGGCGCGCGGTCAGGTTGATGCGGGTGCCGGGCATCAGCGTGTCGCTGCCGTAGAAGACGCGCCTGACGCCATGGAAGCAGTTGCGCGCCGTTCCTGCCAGTACGACGACGTCGCCCGAATGCAGCAGCAGGCTCTCGACCCTGTCCTTGCGGTTCGGACCGCCCATCAGGAACTCGCACGAATCGCCCAGCGAGATCGACACGATCGGCGCGGCGAGGTCGTGCTCGTCGGCATCGCGGTGAAGCCCCAGTTTCGCCCCGTCGCGATAGAGGTTCATGTGGCAGGCATCGAGATGGTAGGAGCGTTTGTAGCCGATCGCGCCGAGAGATTCGCGCACGACCGCCGCGATCGGCGCGGGCACCGCCGGATACGGCGCCCCGGTTCCGGGATGCCGGCGCACATAGCGATAGCCCGCCCGGTCGGTCCACCAGCCGGCAAGACCGCATGACGTGATCCTGACGCTCATCTTCTGGCCGCCCGGCGTCGTCGCGCTCAGCCACGGCGCCGCGGCGACGACCGCCTCGACGGCTGCGACGAGATCGCCGATGCGTTCGCGCGCGAAGCCCTTCAGATGGAAAAAGCCGCTCGCGGCCACGGTTCCTGTGCTCCTGCTGCGGTCCGCGACACTATATAGAAAGAATGGTCTACAGGATGCCGCGCGACGATGTCGGGTCGGCGGCGGCGCCGACGGATCTTCGGGATCGGCGCGGTTTTTCCTATGATCCCCGCGCTCATTTGGCCTTGGACAGGATTCGCTCGATGAAGATCAGAACCGTCACGGCATTGTTCCTCGCTGCCGCCCTCGCGCTCGCCCCTGCGCTTGCCGAAGCACGGGCCGGCGGCGGCAAGAGTTTCGGCAGCCGTGGCTCCCGCACCTTTCAGAGCGTGCCGGCGACGCCGACCGCGCCCACGATCCGCCCGATCGAGCGGCGCGCGACCCAGGAGCAGACTCAGCCGACGGCGAGTCGTCCGGCACCGGCGCAGCCCGGCGCGCAGTCGCCGTTCTTCCAGCGTAACCCCTTTCTGGGCGGACTCTTCGGCGGGCTGATCGGCGCGGGCCTGATCGGCATGCTGCTGGGCCACGGCCTGTTCGACGGTGCGCTCGGGTTCGCCGGGTTGCTGGGCGTCCTGCTGCAGTTCGCGCTGATCGGCGGTCTCGCATGGTTCGCCCTGAACATGTTCCGGCGCGCACGGCCGCAGTCCGCCTACGCCGGCGCCGCCGCGCCGCGCATGCCGTTCGACGGTTCCGTGCCGGACGTGAAGCCGCTCGACCTCGGCGGCCCGCGCCGGGTGCCGCCGGCCGCCGTGGACGAGATCGGCATCACGGATGCGGATCTGCAGAGCTTCGAGCGCAGCCTCGCGGCCATCCAGGCGGCCTGGAGCGACGGCGACTTCACGACGCTCGGGCAGATGCTGACCCCGGAGATGCTCGACAATTTCACCGAGGCCTACGAGGCGGAGGCCGCTCGCGGACGGCGAAACCGGGTCGAGAACGTCCGCTTCCTCCAGGGCGACGTAGTCGAGTCCTGGCACGAGGACGGCTTCGACTACGCCACGGTGGCGATGCGCTGGTCGGCTCTCGATTACACCGTCTCGACCGGGGACGGGACGGTCATCGAAGGCAGCCGCGAAGTCCCGGTCGAAGCGACGGAAGTGTGGACGTTCGCCCGCCGCCCCGGCGGCGCGTGGCGCCTCGCTGCCATTCAACAGACGGGCTGACGCCCAGTCGACTCTTGAAAGCTTGCCCGATACGGCCCGGCCGACGCAGGGTACGGGCCGTTTCCCCCGTTTCGGCCCCACCATCAATGTCGACCGGCGCGCCCCCCGCGGAAGCCGGCGCCGCCTCGTGGCGGATCTCGAATCGCACGGTGCTGTCGGCAGAACTGGCGGGCCGCACCGGCGATACGGCCGAACCCGAGGCCAGCCTGACGGTCGGCATCTCCCTGCAATTATAGGCGCGAGAGGGGCCTCGACCGGTACCTCGAAGCGCTCGTCTTTCGCTTCAATGCAACGCTTCGGCCGTAAGAGCTTCTGACGGCCGCATGCGCCGGCGCGGCCGAACGGCCGCGGACCGGATGTCGATTATCCGGGACTGCGGGATAAGCCTTGCTCGGGCGGATTCCGGAAAGAGAAACCCGGAAGAACAAAGTGCATTGACGCCGACAGCGATCTGGGGTGGAATTTCGGCAGGAGAATTGCGCCCGCCGGGTCCTGGACCCCGTGCGGGCGTTTTGATTCGGCACGGCCGCGACGCGCCATCAGGGGGGACCTGTCCCACTGTCCCACTGTCCCACGGTCCCACTGTCCCACGGTCCCACGGTCCCACGGTCCCACGGTCCCACTGTTTCACCGCCCCGGATCTCGTCGCGGTCGGGCTCCCCCGGCCGCGCCCTCTCCCCGACAGGAAGGCGGGACAAAGGCGTCGCTGCCGTCGGGCAACGGGAGCGTGAGGGGGACACGGGCCGGGACGCCGCCCGAATGAGGACGGGACACACCCGAGACGGCTGCGACGGCTGCGACGGCTGCGACGGCTGCGACGGCTGAGACGGCTGAGACGGCTGAGACGGCTGAGACGGCTGAGACGGCTGAGACGGCTGAGACGGCTGAGACGGCTGAGACGGCTGAGACGGCTGAGACGGCTGCCAAGGGCAGCCATTTCCGGGGCTTGGACCGATGTCAAGCGTCCCGGACGGGACGGCCGCCGCTCAGACCGACAGATACTGCGTCCGCACGGCGTCGTCGGCCGCCAGTTCCGCCATCGTACCGTGATAACGGATGCGGCCCTTCTCGATGATATAGGCACGGTCCGAGACGCGCGTCGCGAAGTGGAGGTTCTGTTCCGAGAGGATGACCGTCAGCCCCTCGCGCTTGAGCGCCAGGATCGTGTCCGCCATCTGGTCGACGATCACCGGCGCCAACCCTTCCGAGGGCTCGTCGAGAAGGATCGCGCGCGGGTTGCCCATCAGCGTGCGGGCGATGGTCAGCATCTGCTGCTCGCCGCCGCTCATCCGTCCGCCCGGCCGATCGCGCATTTCGCCGAGGTTCGGGAAGATCTTGAACAGGCGCTCCGGCGTCCATTGCGGCGCATCGGCGCGCGGCGGCTGCCGGCCGACCTCGAGGTTCTCGGTGACGGTGAGGTCCGTGAAGATGCGCCGGTCCTCGGGGACGTAACCCAGGCCGGCGCGCGCGATCGCATACGGCGCCCAGCCGGTGATGTCCTGGCCGCCGAAGACGACGCGGCCCGCTGCCGGACGCAGCAGGCCCATGATCGTCTTCATCGTCGTGGACTTGCCGGCACCGTTGCGGCCCAGCAGCACCACGACCTCGCCGCGCCGCACATGCAGCGTGACGTCGGCCAGAATGTGGGCGCGGCCGTAGTAGGTATGGACGCCCTCGACGGCGAGCAGGTCGGCGGCGCTCATGCGTGACCTCCGGCCCCGAGATAGATCTCCTGCACGCGCGCGTCGGCGCGCACGTCCTCGGGCCGGCCCTGCGCGATCAGCCGGCCGCGGTTGAGGACGAGGATGCGGTCGGCATGGCCGAACACCACGTCCATGTCGTGCTCGGTGAACAGCACGGCGATGTTGCGCCGGCGCACGAC
Source organism: Alphaproteobacteria bacterium (assembly GCA_036381615.1). Taxonomy (GTDB): domain Bacteria; phylum Pseudomonadota; class Alphaproteobacteria; order CACIAM-22H2; family CACIAM-22H2; genus CALANV01. The sequence goes on along the minus strand of DASVCL010000030.1, from coordinate 51,170 downwards.
TTCGCGCGTGAGCGCCATGAGCTCGACGCGCTCCTTGGGTGCCATGCCGGCCGTCGGTTCGTCCATCAGCAGCAGCCGCGGCGCGTTGGCGAGCGCGACGGCGAGTTCGACCCGCTTGAGGTCGCCATAGGCGAGCACGCCGCAGGCCCGGTCGGCCTGGTCGAGCATGCCGACCTGGGCCAGGAGCTTGTCGGCCTCGTCGCGATGGAAGGCCGATGCCGGACGCCAGAGCTGGGAAAGCTGCCGATGATGCGACAACAGCGCCATCTGCACGTTCTCGCGGACGGTCATGGAGGCGAAGGTCGCCGTGATCTGGAACGTGCGGCCGATGCCGAGCCGCCAGATCTGGCGCGGCTTCAGGCCGGTGATGTCGCGCCCCTCGAAACGAACGGTGCCGGAGTCGGGCCTGAGCTGTCCGTTGAGAAGGTTGAAGCAGGTGCTCTTGCCGGCGCCATTGGGACCGATCAGGGCGAGAAGCTCGCCGGCGGCGAGCGTGAAGCTCACGTCGGCGACGGCCTGAAGGCCGCCGAACGCCTTCGACAGATGCGTGACCTCGAGGACGGTCATGCGACCTCACCCTTGCCGCGGTTCCACCACCGCTGCGCCGCGCCCGCGATTCCCTGCGGGAAGGCCAGCACGAGAACGATGATCGCAAGGCCGAGGACCAGCCGCCAGTAATCGGTCAGACGCGAGAGCTGTTCGTGCAGGCCCGCATAGACGATCGCGCCGACGATCGGCCCGGAGATGGTCTGAACGCCGCCCAGCAGCACCATCATCAGCGCGTCGACCGAGCGCGGGATGGAGACGTAGGTCGGGAACACGCTGCCCTTCGAGAAGGCGAACAGTCCGCCGGCGAGTCCCGCGAACAACGCGGCACAGGTGAACGCCGCCCACTGGATGCGCGCGACGGCGATGCCGATCGCCTCCGCGCGGAGCGGCGAGTCGCGCCCGGCGCGCAACGCATAGCCGAACGGCGCGTAGATGATCCGGCGCAGCAGCAGCGCCCCGGCGACGCACAGGACGAGCGCGAGGTAGTAGAACGCGTAGGCGTTGCTCGCCCACTCCGCCGGCCAGACGCCGAGAATGCCGTTGTCGCCGCCCGTGACCTCCACCCACTGGAAGGTGATCGACCATACGATCTGCGCGAAGGCAAGCGTGAGCATGGCGAGATAGACGCCGGAGAGCCGTACGACGAACCAGCCGAACAGCACGCCGCCCAACCCCGCCGCGAGCGGCGCCAGTATCAGCGACACCGACATCGGTGCGGCGAAGTGCTTCACGGCCAGCGCCGCGCCATAGGCGCCCAGGCCGAAATAGGCGGCGTGGCCGAACGACGCCATTCCGCCCGGCCCCATGATGAAATGGAGGCTTGCCGCGAACAGGACGAAGATCACGATCTCGGTCAGCACGATCAGGCCGTATTCGCCCGCCGCCAGCGGCGCGAGCAGGAGCACGGCCAACGTCGCGAGTCCCACGAGCTTGAGCTCACGCGGCGCCGGCCGCACCACGGGCTCGATCGCGCCGGTCGCCGCACGCGCGTGCGCCATCGGCCGGCCGAGCAGGCCGTAAGGGCGCACGACCAGCACCACCGCCATCACGATGAAGCTCGGGATCAGCGTCATCTTCGACAGCATGATCTCGATTCCCAGAACCGTGAACGGCGGGGCGATCAGCATGAAGGCCTGCAATTCCGCAATCAGCAACGCGGCGAGATAAGCCCCGGCGATGCTTCCCATGCCGCCGACCACCACCACCACGAAGGCATCGGCGATGATCGCGAGGTCCATGGCGAGCGTCACCGGCTCGCGCGGGAGCTGCAAGGCGCCGCCGAGTCCGGCGAGGCACGCCCCCAGGAAGAAGACGGAGGTGAACAGAAGCTTCTGGTCGACGCCGAGCGCGCCCACCATCTCGCGGTCCTGCGTCGCGGCGCGCACCAGGGTGCCCCAGCGGGTCCGGTGGAACAACAGCCACAGCAGCCCGAGCACGGCCGGCCCGACCACGATCAGCAGCAGCTCGTATCGCGGGAAACGCTGGCCCAGGATCTCGACGGCGCCGCGCAGGCCCGGCGCGCGCGGCCCCAGCAGATCCTGCGGCCCCCAGATCGCGAGTGTCAGGTCCTGTACGACCAGCACCACGCCGAACGTCGCCAGCAGCTGGAACAGCTCCGGCGCGGCATAGATGCGGCGGAGGAGAACGATCTCGATCGCGACGCCGATCAGGCCGACCGCCACCGTCGCAGCCAGTACCCCGCCCCAGAAACCGAAATGGCCATAGGGCAGGTTGGTGACGAAGGTCCAGCCAAGATAGGCCCCGAGCATATAGAAGGAGCCATGCGCGAAGTTCACGATCCGGCTGACGCCGAAGATGATCGACAGGCCGGACGCGACCAGGAACAGCGATGAGGCGCTGGCGAGTCCGGTCAGGAACTGGACGACGACGAAATCCAAGTGGCAGTCCGAGCTGAGTTCGAAGGTCGCATGATCCCCCTCACCCCCTCCCTCTTCCCGCGGGGGAGAGGGAGGGACCCGCGCCGTCAGCGCGGGAGGGTGAGAGTGCGAGGCGCGCCGGCTTAGGCGTCAGGCGTTGTCCGGCCGCATCTGGCGCACGACATCGTCGGGCGGAAGATAGTTCTTCCCGTCGGCGTAGCGCCAGTCGACCATCACGCCCTTGCCGCCCTTGAGCGCCGTCTTGCCGACATAGGCTCCCAGCGTCGACTGGTGATCGACGGCGCGGAACATGTACGGCCCGAATACGCCGTCGACGTTGAGGCCACGGGTCGCCGCGATCAGCTTCTCGGCGTCGGTGCTGCCGGCCTTCTTGATCGCCGCCGCGATCGACTTGAAGGTCTCGTAGCCGACCACCGAGCCGAGGCGCGGATAGTCGTTGAACTTCTTCTGATAGGCCTCGCGGAACGCCTTGTGGGCGGGCGTATGGATCTGGTCCCACGGATAGCCGGTGACGATCCAACCCTCCGGCGTTTCGTCCTTCAGCGGGTCGAGATACTCGGGTTCGCCCGTCAGCATGCTGACGACGGCGCGGCCTTCGAACAGGCCGCGCGTGTTGCCCTGGCGCACGAAGTTGGTCAGGTCGGGGCCGAAGGTCACGTTGAAGATCGCCTCGGGATTCGCCTGTGCGACCGCCTGCACCGTCGCGCCCGCGTCGATACGGCCGAGCGCCGGCCACTGCTCGGTGACGAATTGCACGTCCGGCCGCTTTTTCTGCACCAGCTCCTTGAACCACTTCACGGCCGACTGGCCGTATTCGTAATTCGGACTGACGGTGGCCCAGCGCTTGGCGGGAAGTTTTACCGCCTCCTCGGCCAGCATCGCCGCCTGCATGTAGGTCGAGGGCCGCAGACGGAAACAGTACTTGTGGCCCTTGGCCCAGGTAACGGCGTCCGAGAGCGGCTCGGCGGCCATGAAATAGATCTTGTTCTGCCGGGCATAGTCGCTGACGGCGAGTCCGATATGCGACAGGAACGTGCCGGCGAGAAGTTCGACCTTCTCGTTGTTGACGAGCTCGCCCGCAAGGCGCACCGCGTCTTCGGGCTTGCCGGCGTCGTCGCGCGAGATCACCTCGAGCTTGCGGCCGAGCACGCCGCCCGCGGCGTTGATCTCGTCGACCGCGAGCTGCCAGCCGTTGCGGTACGGCAACGTGAACGCCGGGATGGCGGTGTAGCTGTTGATCTCGCCGATCTTGATGGTGGCGCTCTGCGCGCGGACGATCGCCGGCGCGCCGGCGAGTGCGGCCGTCGCGGCGGCGCCGGCGATGAACTCACGACGTCTGATCTTCATGGTATGCCTCCTGTCCTCTGCCCCGCATGCATCGATAAGTTCCGCATGAGAGCTTTTATCGTGCCCATCCGTTTCAGACGATCTCGCCCCGTGCCTGGTGATTCACGAAGCGCCTGTCGGCACCTGACTACCTAAGCCCGTCCTTGCCCTCGATCTGATCCTTGGTCAGACCGCCTACGCGCGGGATCGGCCGACCGCTGTCGGTGACGACGATGGCGACGACGATCTCGTTCGCCCGCGGCGCGTCCGGGACGCGCACCTCCATGGCGTCGAAATGGCTGCGGACATAGGCGGCGTCCTTGTGACCGAGCGGCACGTCGATCGGCGTGCCGACGCCGCCCATCTTCTTCGCCGACGGCACCAGCGCCGCGCCCTTCTCGACCGCCGCGCGCAGCGGCTTGCCCAGCTTCGGGTGCAGGATCGCCGCGGCGTGCTCGAGCTCGCCCGCCTCGCCGACGATCGCCGCCTTGCCGTAGCTCTCGGCCTGTCCGGGCTTGATGCCGAGCGCCTCGACCGCGCGCCGGCCCAGGAGGTCGCCGAGCTCCTCGCCGATGTCGATGAGCGGATCGAGATTTTCCGCGAACTTGCCGGCGAAGGGGTTTTCGATCACGGCGATCGCGGCGGCCCGGCGCGTCGGCGGCCGCACCTCCTTGCCCATCTCGCGATGGGTTTCGTCGAGCGTGACGATCAGCTTGCGCAGCTTTGCCTTCATCTGAGGCCATCCTCCCCCTTGATCTCGGATGCCTTCAGGCCGCCGGCGCGGTTGTGAACGCGCGGCCCTGTCGTCATGACGAGTATGTAGACGATCTCGTCGGCGCGCGGGGCGTCGTTGATGCCGACCTCGATGGCGGTGAAGTGGCTGCGCACATAGGACGCGTTGATGTGCGTCACGGGCACGTCGAGCCGCGTGCCGGGCCCGCCGACCTTCTTGGTCGAAGGCACCATCGCCTTGGCGCCTCCCAGCACCTCGCGCATCACGTAACCGCCCGGCGCATGCCACAATGCGCCGTGCTCGAGCTCGCCGGCCTCGCCGACGATGGCCCCCTTGCCGAAACCCTCGATCTGCTTCGGGTCGCCGCCCAGCGCGTCGACCAGCCGGCGCGACATCTCGTGCCCGAGCGGCTTGAGCTCGTCCATGAACGGCATCAGGTCCTCGACGTAGCGGCCGGCAAACGGGTTCTTGATGACTGCAGCGATAGCGCCCTGCTTCAGGGGCTTCGCCGCCACCGGCCCGCCTTCGTGGAAGATCTCCTCGACCATCGTCAGGTACTTGCGGACTTGGACCAGCGCCATGACCTCACCCCTGATCTCGTCACCTATGCCGCCAGCCGATCGACCCTCGCGCCGACGGTGGCGAATTGTTGCTGCAATACCAGCACCGCGCCGTAGATGTGTCCAGTCCGGCGCAGCGCCTCGGCCCGCGCCGCGCCGGCCGCGAGCGCGGCACGAACCGCCGCGGCGGGGAGCGGCCCGACGTCGAGCGTCACCAGCCGGTCGCCCAGGTCGCTGTCGGGATCGATTTCGCACGCGGGCCCACGCGTGATCGCCGGATGTCCCGGCAGATCGACCGCGTTCGCGATCATGGTCGCCGCCGCGTCGGCGGCCGCGGCGTCGGCGGCGAGCACGGTCACGGCATCGGCGATGCCGAACGAGAAGCTGCGGCCGCCGCGGCCCTTGGCGGCGCGGCCCGAGGTCGCGATGCCACGCACCGGCATCTCGGCCGTCAGCGCGATGGTGCCGTCGACCGACGGCGCGGTCAGATCGGCGACGACGCCGCAGTTGAGCCGCCAGCCGGCGCTCAGGTGAAAGGCGATGTCGCCGCCGTCGTTGACGAAGGCGCGTTCGATGGTTCGGCCCGCGAGCATCTTCTCGAGCACGTGGTCCGCGACGGCGCCGGCCACCGCCGCCATCGGCGTGATGAATTCGTGGCGATAGGGCCAGCAGGCATCGACCATGCGCAGCGCGACCGGCCCTTCCACCGGCGGCCGCGTGTCGCCGAGCGGCGCCCGGAGCATGGCGAGCTCCCGGACCAGCGTGCCGAGCACGTCCTGGAATGCGGCGGTCGCCTGCGCATACGCGGCACGCACCTCCTCCGGCGCGCCGTCGGCGCGGATGACGAGATCGATCGGGCCGTGCTGCAGGTGCAGCCGGCGCCCGTCGGGCAGGATTGCCGCCTGGATCCCGTTCATTCGGCCGCCCCCTTGCGGGCCGCCGCCGGCGGCGTGACGGGCCATGGATTGTCGTCCCGCCAGGCAGCGAGCTTGAGGCGCGGCTCGGTCGCGATCGAGGCGAGCGGACGCACGTGCTCCACGTGGCCGCCGAGGGCACGGTAATCGTCGAGGCGCAGCGTGAATTCGATCGGCGCCACGATCGCCGGCGTCGGCACATAGCCGAACGACTGGTCGGGCATGAGCGTCACGTCGACCATGTAGGTGATGCCGCCGCCCGGCCAGACATAGACCGGCGCCCCGCCCGACGTCACGCGCGTGAGCGCCGCGCGGACCGAGCGCGTGAGTCGCACCGGATTTTCGGTGACGCCGGCGCGCAGGCTGCCGCCGGCGCCCGCCATGAACAGCACGGTGCACAGCGCGGGCTCGCAATTCTCGCCGATGCGCTCGACGACCTTCCGGATCTCGGGCGGCATCTCCGCGGGACGGGGTTGCAGGTTCTCGTCGAGCACGTACCAGGCGGCGTGCTCGCCGGTCGTGCTGACCATCAGGAGCTTGAGTCCCGGCCACGCGACCTTGGGATCGATCTTGTCGATGATCTGCAGCGGATCGGTGATGTCGGTGCCGCCCCAGCCGGTGCCGGGATTGGCGACCTGGAAATAGCGGCCGGGCGTGGATTTCCGGCCGCGCACGCGGATGCCCGCAGGACGCATGTCGAGGAAGCGGCCGGCCTGATGCTCCGTCAGCACGCCGGTGATGTGGTCGTCGACCACGATCACCTCGTCGGCGTGGCCGAACCACTGCCGCGCGAACATGCCGATCGTGGCCGAACCGCAGCCCACGCGCATGCGCTCTTCCTGCACGCCGTTGATGATCGGGGGCCGGCCGGCCTGCACGACGAGCGTGGCGCCGCCGTCGATCGTCATCTCGACGGCACCCTTGTTGCAGAGCGTGAGAAGCGTGTCGCAGGTGACGGTGCCTTCCTTTTTGCTGCCGCCGGTCAGGTGCCGCACGCCGCCGATCGCCAGCATCTGCGAGCCGTATTCCGCGGTCGTCACGTGGCCGACCTGTTCGCCCTGCACGCGCACGGCCGCCTGCTCGGGGCCGACATAGCGGTCGGTATCGATCTTCACCTTGACGCCGCAGTAGCTGAAGATGCCTTCGGTGACGACCGTGACCATGTCGACGCCGTCGACCTCGCTCGACACGATGAACGGCGCCGGCTTGTAGTCGGGATAGGTCGTGCCGGCGCCGATGCCGGTGACGAAGGTCGTGCGGCCCGAGATCGGGTTGCCGTCCCAATCCTGGCCGAAGAACGGGACGAGACGTCCGTCCGCCGCGGCGATCTTCTGCGTCACCACGAACGGGTCCATGCGGACGAGGCGGCCCTCGACGTTGCCGTAACGGTCGCACGCCCCGGTTTTGCCGGGGCGGATGCGGCACAGCACGGGACACGCATCGCAGGTGACGATGCCGTCCGCGCCCTTCGTCCTGGCGTCGGCAAGCGCCGCGTCGGTGGGCGTGTCCGTGCTCTTCTTGGTCTCAGTCATCCGCGGCCTCGCGTGATGAAGTCCGCGCTGCCAGGATCGCCGCGCGAACGCGGTCCGGCGTCGCCGGCACCCGGGTGAGGCGAACGCCCGTCGCATGGTGAATGGCGCCGAGGATGGCCGGGGCCGTCGGGATCAGCGCCGGCTCGCCGATGCCCTTGGCCCCAAAGGGCCCCAGCGGTTCGGCGTCCTCGATCAGGATGCATTCGATCTCCGGCACGTCGCCGAAGGTCGGGATCAGGTAGTCATGAAGGTTCTCGGTACGGCCCGGCACATACTCTTCCATCAGCGCAAGGCCGAGACCCTGCGCGATGCCGCCATGGATCTGTCCCTCGACCTGGGTCGGATTGATGGCGCGGCCGACGTCGTGCGCCGCGACGATGCGTCGGACCTTTGTCGTGCCGAGTTCGAGGTCGACCTCCACCTCGGCGATCTGCGCGGCGAAGGCGTAGGTCGCATAGGGAATCCCCTGCCCGTCTTCATCGAGCATGGTCGTCGGCGGATCGAAGCGCCCGGTCCCGATCAGCACGTCCTGATCCGACACGACGGGCAGTGCGCCCAGGTCGACCGTGCGGCGCACGCCGCCCTCGCTGAGCGTGAGCCGCCCGGGCTCGAGCTCGATGTCCGCCCCGGGCCCGACATTGCCGAGCCGCAGGATCTGCCGCCGCAGGTCCTCGCCGGCGAGCCGCGCAGCGTTGCCGGAGATGAAGGTCTGGCGCGAAGCCGACGTCTTGCCGGCATCCGCGGTCAGGTCGGTATCGCCGGTGACGAGCGCGATCGCCGATGCCGGCACGCCGAGCGCATCGGCCGCGATCTGCACCATGATCGTGTTCGAACCCTGGCCGATATCGACTGCGCCGCTGTAGAGCGTCACCCGGCCGTCGCGCGACAGCCCGATCCGCATCGTCGAAGGGTTCGACATCGAGGTATTCCCGATGCCGTACCACATGCAGGCGATGCCGACGCCGCGCTTGCGATGCGCCGACGCGCGATTGAACGCCGCCGCCGCCTCGCGCAGCGCCGTCCAGCGCGGCCGCAACGCATCGAGACAGGCGCGCAAGCCCGCGCTCGCCTCGAGACGCTGCCCCGTCGCCGTCACGGAGCCCTTGCGCAACGCGTTCTTCCAGCGGAACTCAAGCGGATCGAGACCGACCTTGGCCGCGAGCGCGTCCATCAATGCCTCGTGCGCGATCGCCGCCTGCGGCACGCCGAAACCGCGGAAGGCGCCGGCCGGCGGGTCGTTGGTGTAGATCGCGCGCGACGTGCACCGGACCGCGGGCACCTCATAGGGCCCCATCGCGTGAACGGGCACGCGGTTGGCGACCGTGGGTCCCCACGAGGCATAGGCGCCGGTGTTGAAGTCGCCGTGGAATTCGATCGCGGTCAGCCGGCCCTCGCCATCGCAGCCGGCGCGCGCCGTGATCCGTGCCGGATGGCGCTTCGTGGTCGATGCCATGCTTTCGGGGCGCGTGTAGACGCAGCGCACCGGCCGGTCGAGCAGCCATGCCGCCGTCGCGATCAAGGGCTGCAGCGACAGGTCGAGCTTGCCGCCGAAGCCGCCGCCCACGGCGGTCGGGATGATGCGCACCTGTTCCGGCTTCAGGCCGAGGATCAGCGCGAGCTCGTCGCGGTCCATGTACGGCGTCTGCGTGCAGGCGACGATCTCGATCCGGTCGCCGACGCGCCGGGCATAGCCGGCCTCGGGCTCGATATAGGCATGCTCCACGAACGAGGTCTCGAAACTGCCTTCGGCGACTGCGGCCGATCGGGCCAGCGCAGTCGCCGTGTCGCCGCGCGCGACGCGTCCCGAAATGAGTACATTGTCGGGATGCTCGGCATGCAGCGCGGGCGCACCGGGCGCCAGCGCGGCATCCAGGCCGCTGATCGTCGGCAGGACCTCCCAGGCGATCGGCACGTCCTCGTCGCGGATCGCCGCGATCGTCGCCGCGTCGCCGACGAGGGCGGCAACCGCCTCGCCGCGGTAGCGCACATAGCCGTCGGCGAGCGCCGGCTGATCCTTGCCGGTCGGATAGATGCCGTAGCGGTTCTGGCCGGGGATGTCCTTCGCGGTGAGGACCCGCACGAGCCCGGGATACTTCGCATGCAGCGGCGCAAGATCGCCGATCGTGAAGCGGGCGTGATGATGCGGCGAGCGTACGGCGCGCAGCACGAGGCAGTCCGCCGGCCACATGTCGGCGCCGAAGCGCTCGGCGCCCGTGACCCTGGCGATGCCGTCGACCTTGGGCAGGCGCGCGCCGACCGCCTCGCCCGCCGCGGGATCGGCCGTGGTCGTCGGACGCGCGACGGCGAGCACCGCCTCGACGATCTTGCGGTACCCGGTACAGCGGCACAGCACGCCGCCGAGCGCATCGAGCACCTCCGCCTCGCTTGGGCGCGCATTGCGGGCGAGCAGGTCGGCGGCCGCCATCAGCATGCCGGGCGTACAGATGCCGCACTGTGCCGCGCCATGGGCATGGAACGCGCGCTGCAGGTCGTGGAGGCGGCCGTCCCTGGCCAGGCCTTCGACCGTCGTCACCGACCGGCCTTCGACCTGCGCCACCGGAACGAGACACGCGCAGACCTGGCGGCCATCGAGCAGCACGGTACAGGCGCCGCAGTCCCCCGCATTGCAGCCGACCTTGGTGCCCGTGAGACGGAGATCCTCGCGCAGGACGTCGGCCAGGCGCCGGACCGGCTCGACATGCACCTCGACCGGCTTCGCGTTGAGCGTGAAGGCGATGCGGATCTCGGGCGATCTCATGTTGCCAGCTCCAGGATCGCGCGGCGCAGAAGCGTCAGCGTCGCGTCGCGCCGATACGCGGCCGTGCCCCGGACATCATCGATGGGACTGAGCGGCGCCAGATGATCGGGCCGGACGAGCTCGCCGAGGGCCGGCGACGGCTTCTCGCCGACCAGCGCCTGTTCCAACGCCGGCAGCCGCCGCGCGGTCGGCGCGCAGGCGCCCACGGCGAAACGCGCCGCCGCGATGCGACCGTCCGGCCCGGCCTCGATGACGCCGGCCACCATGACGATGGAAATGACCAGATAGGTACGCGCGCCGAGCTTGAGGAACGTGCTGCGCGCGGGCCGGTTCGGCTTCGGCACGCGGATCGCGGTCATGAGCTCGTCCGGCCTCCGGGCCGTGCGCCGGTTCCCCTGGACGAAGTCGGCGACCGACAGCCGCCGGATGCCCGACATCGAGGCAAGCTCGACTTCGGCATCGAGCGCGAACAGGTTCGGGATGCCGTCGGCGGCCGGCGACGCGTTGCAGAGATTGCCGCAGATCGTGCCGGCATTCTGGATTTGGACGCCGCCCACCTCCCGCGCCGCGCGTCTGAGACCGTCGAACAGGGGCGGCAGGTCGGCGGCCAGCAGCTCGCTCCACGTGACGAGCGCGGGAATGCGCCAATGCGACCCCTCGTCCGAGATACGCCGGAGCTCGCCGATGGCCGTGATGTCGAGGATGTCCTCGTCGAGCGGCTGGCCGACACGGGCGGGATAGAAATCGGTGCCGCCGGCGACGATCACATGCGGGCGCCCGGCAAGCGCCGCGACTGCTTCGCTCAGCCTCGTGGGACGCAGATAGCTTCCCATCGTCCTCCCTGATCCCGCCGTGCCTGTTCCACGGACGATTGTTTGTGTACGAATAATGGCGCGTCTGACCCCCCGCTTGTCAAGGCCGGGTCCCGAGTTAACCGCTGCCGTCAAAACTTCCTTAAGCTTGCGCGCCCTACGGTTGCCGGCCACGCCGCGACGACGTCCCAATCCACACGACATGACTCAACCAGCCGTACCGCCGACGCGAGACCACTTGCGCGAGGAGCGCGATCGATTCGTTGCCTTTGCATTTGCCGCGGCGGATCTGCTGATGGAGGTCGGCGCGGACTACAAGATCCGGTTCGCGACCGGCGCCACGTTCAGCCTGACGCATCAGAAGGCCGAGGACCTCGTCGGTCATTCGGTGCTGGACCTCCTCTCTGCGACCGATCGTCCGCTCGCCAAGATCCTGCTGGGCTCGATCACGAAGGGCGGCCGCTTCACCCCGATCGCAGTGCAGCTCGCCAATGAAGGTTCGACCGTCATTCTCGGCGGTTGCCGACTGCCGTCCGAACGCGACGTGTTCCACCTGACGCTCAGCACCCCGGTTTCCGCCATGCCGATGGATGGAGAAAGGGCGGAGAACGGGCGCGATCCCGAGACCCGGCTGCTCGACCGCGACTCCTTCGTCCGGCGCGCCGTCACCGAGATCGGAAACGGCGGCAAGCTGACATTGCTCACGATGGGCGGCCTCGACGAGCTTCGTCGGCGCGTCGATGGCGAGACGGCCATCGGGCTGATGAACGTCGTCGGACGGCACCTGCGGGCCCGATCGGTGGGCGGCGACGGCGCAGGCCGGTTGTCGGCCGACCGCTTCGGGCTGGTCCACGACGGCGCGCTCGACGTGCGGAGCCTGGGCCAGCAGATTGCCGAGATCGCCAGGAGCGCCGATCCCCTGGGCGGATCGCTGACGGTCGGCACGTCGACAGTCGATCTCGACCGCGGCCGCCTGAGCGATACTGACGCCGCCCGCGCCCTCGTCTACGCGATCAACAAGTTCGCCGAGGCGAAGCAGGGAAGCTTCACGATCCAGTCGCTGTCCGACGGGCTCGACCAGCTTCTCCGCGAGGCGGCAAGCAATATCCGCCAGCTACGCACCGCTCTCGGCGCGCGCCAGTTCGATCTCGCGTTCCAGCCGATCGTCGAGCTCGAGTCGCGCAACACCATGCACTACGAGGCGCTGGCCCGCTTCACCGAAAGCGAATCGCCGGCGGCCCGCATCGCATTCGCCGAGCAGGTCGGCCTCGTCAACGAGCTGGACCTCGCCGTATGCGACCGCGTGCTGCGGATACTGGAGGAACGAAAGGCGACGCAGCCGGCCGTGTCGATCGCGGTCAATTTGTCAGGGCGCTCGCTGGAGAGCGCCGTCTTCCGTGCCGAGCTCGATGCGCTCCTGAAGACGGTGGGCGACCTCGGCGGCCGCCTGCTGCTCGAGGTCACCGAGTCGGCGATCATCAGCCGCCCGGACGAAGTCGCCCTCTTCCTGCAGGACCTGCGCGGGCGCGGCATCCGCATCTGCCTCGACGATTTCGGGACCGGCGCCGCCTCGTTCGACTACCTCAACGCCTTCGCGGTCGATTTCGTGAAGCTCGACGGCAAGTACACGCGCAACGTCGCCGACGCGCCGCGCGACCGCGCGCTGATCGAGGCCATCGTCGCACTCACCCGCAAGCTCGGCGCCGGTACGATCGCCGAGATGGTCGAAACCGAGGCGCAGTCCGATGCGCTGAAGGCGCTGGGGATCGGGTTCGGGCAGGGTTATCTCTTCGGCCGTCCGGGACCACTGCCTGCAGCCGTGGCTAAGCCGCGCCTCAACCTGCGCCGGCGCGGCACCGTCACGAGCTGGGGTTGAGCCGGACGCTCAGCCGCGTCGCGCCCCCCGCCAGCCGGCGAAACGCGCCCCGCGGCTTTCGGCGATCCGCAGGCACTCGTTCCATTTCGCCATCCGCTCCGAGCGCGTCAGCGAGCCGACCTTCAGCATGTCCGCGCCCCACCCCGCGGCGAGATGCGCGATGGTCACGTCCTCCGTCTCGCCCGAGCGGGCCGATACGATCGTCGTCCAGCCCACGGCCCGCGCGGCATCGAATGCCGCCTTCGCCTCGGTGAGCGTGCCTGCCTGATTCGGCTTGATGAGCGTCGCCGTGCAGGCGCCTTTCGCCGCGGCACCGGCGATCCGCCCGGCATTCGTAACCAGAAAATCGTCGCCCACCACGATCGCGCGCGCGGACGCAGCGCGGGTGAAGGCGGCGATACCGTCGGCATCATCTTCGGCGAGCGGGTCCTCGATCGCGCAGATCGGGTAGGCGTCAAGCCAGCCGAGCAGAAGTGCCGCGAACGCATCGGGCGGCAATTCCCGTCCCTCGCGCGCGAGGCGATAGCCGCCGGGCGTGCGGAGCTGCGTCGCGGCGATGTCGAGTGAAATGGCGACGTCCGTGCCGGGCCGCAAGCCCACGGACTCGATCGCGCGGACGATCAGTTCGATCGCATCCTCGTTGCGGTCGAACGCCGGCCAGTAGCCGCCCTCGTCGGCCACACCGGCGACCTGTCCGGCCTTGGCGAGGAGGCCGCCGGCCGCGCGATGGACCTCCGCCGCCCAGTCGAGTGCTTCGGCAAAATCGCGGGCGCCGACCGGCACGATCATGAAATCCTGCACGTCGACGCGGCGGCTCGCATGCGCGCCGCCGCCGATGATCTGGATCTCCGGCATCGGCAGCACCGGCATCTCGGCACCGAGCGAACGCCACAGCGGCAGCCCGCGCGCCGCAGCCGCCGCGTGCGCCGCCGCCATCGATGTCGCGATGACGGCATTGCCGCCGAGGCGCGCCTTGTTCGGCGTCCCGTCCAACGCGACGAGACGATGGTCAATGGCCGCCTGATCGGCGGCGTCGCAGCCGAGCAGCGCGGCAGCGATTTCGCCGTTCACGTTGGCGACGGCGCGGCGGACATCGAGGCCACCGAACTTGGCGCTGCCATCACGCAGATCGATCGCCTCGCCCGATCCCGTGGAGGCACCGGCGGGGGCGATGCCGCGGCCGACGGCGCCACTCGCCAGCCGGATTTCGGCTTCGACCGTCGGCCGGCCGCGTGAATCCCAAATGCGCCGCCCGATCACTGCCACGATTTTCGTCACGAGCCCGTCTCCTCCGTCCAGGCGGCGCGGATCGCCGCCAACCGTGTCGCCGGCTCCCGCAGGAACCGGATGGCCACGCGCCGCACGCGATCCTTGTCCTGCGCGTCGACAAGATATTCGACCGGCGACTTGCCATCGACGCGGGCAAGGAACAGGCCGGGCAGAAGCCGCGCCGTCCGCGCCTCGATCGCCGCTGCCGGTTCCCATGTCACGCCGGCAAGATAGGCCGAAGCCAGCGCATCGAAACAGGCCATGAACCCTGCGGACGCATCGGGCCGCCACAGGCACTTGAGCAGCATGTGGTTGAGACAGAACGCGAGATCGAAGGCCGGATCGCCGTACCAGGCGCATTCCGCATCGAGGAACACGGGCCCGCGAGGACCCACGAGAATGTTCTTCGGGCTTACGTCGCCGTGGACGAGCGCGCGCTTGGTCGCCGCCGTCACGGCGGCCACGTCGCGCAGTGTCGCCGCGATATCGGGTTGACCGAGCCCTTCATAGTGACGCGCCGTGGCGACGAGATACGGCTCGAGCCGGATCGCATCGAATATCTCGTCGGTTTCGAAACGTGCGGCGATCGCCGGATCGCCGGCCGTCGCCGCGTGGATGCGGACGAGACGCTCGCCGACGGCATGCGCCGTCGCCGCATCGGCGATGCCGTCGCGAAGCTGGTGCTTCCAGCTGCTGTAAACGGCGGGATCGAGGTAGGTCATCACGAACAGGTTGGCGCCCCGGTCGGCCGCAATCACGCGCGGTACCGAATCCGGCAGGATGCGCCCGGCGGTCTCGAGCCACGCGACCTCGTTGCCGCTGCGCGACACCGGGGCGCGCCAGTCCTGCTGAACGCGCAATCTGGCGAGCGCCCGCTTGACGCAGACCGGGCCCTCCGGCAGCTCGACCTTCCAGATGTCCGAGGCGACGCCGCCGGTCAACCGCGTGAAGCGCGGACGGTCGGCCGGCGCGATCAGGCCGAGCCGCAGGAGGGCCGCCCGCGCCGCGGCAATCTCGCCGTCCGATGTATCAGACGTTTCGTTCACGCCGACGGTTGTAGCCGCGTCGCGCGATCTCTGTCCAAGGGTTCAGCGGCGACCCGGCATACCGGGGGCCGCGGCGGTTACGCCGCAGCGCCGGCGCGCAGATCGAGCCGCTTCAGGCAGCGGTCGATCCACAGCGCGGTGAGCTTTTCCTGGAGCCCGTTCTGCCGGAGCCGCTCGTTGAGGACGCCGAAGTCCACGCAGTCGAGCGGCTGATCCTGGTTGAAGCACGAGAAGACGATCGTCTCCTCGCCCGTGACCGGATCCCTGTGCGCCTGCAGGCACTGGGCGCAGATCTCCTTCATCATGCACTGCATCGGCGAGTTGATGGAGGCGACCGCAACATGGTCCGGCTTCAGATACGGGCGCAGCACGCCATGCCGCGCGGCGCCGACCGCGGCCATCATGCGGTCCGAACCGATGACGATGATGCGATCGACCGCCGTCAACGGGATCGTCGCCTCGCCCAGACGACCCGCCCCGTAGGCGGCCATTGCCTCGACGATGTTGCCGACGAAGCTGCGGTCCTGCGGCCGGCCGGGCGTGAATCCGGGCGCCTCGTCGCAGCACCACACGACCACGTCCGCGGCGGCCTCGATCTGTTCGACCTTGTAGCGGTCCTGAAGCTTCTTGTACCCGGCGAAGTAGACGACGCGCGAGCCTGCACGCCGGAGCGCCGCACCGATCGAGAACAGAACCGCGTTGCCGAGGCCGCCGCCGACCAGCGCCACCGTCTCGCCCGCCGGCGTTTCGGTCGGGCTGCCGGTGGGTCCCATCAGGATCACGGGTTCTCCGGGTTTGAGCAGCGCGCACAGATCCGACGATCCGCCCATCTCCAACGCGATCACGGAGACGAGCCCGCGATCCGTGTCAACCCACGCGCCGGTCAGCGCCAGCCCCTCCATCGCCAGCACGGTGCCGTCGATGCGCGGCGCCAGGGTCTCGAAATTCTGAAGGCGGTAGAACTGGCCCGGCCGGAACTTGCGCGCAGCCTGCGGCGCCTCGAGCACGACCTCGACGATGTTCGGCGTCAGCCGCGTCACCGCGTGCACGCGCGCGCGCAGCTCCGCGTCGAGGCGGCTGACGAGCGCCTCGGGCGCGATCGCGCCGGGCTGTCGCTTGGCCAACACGCGCGAGATCACGGGGTAGCCCTGCTTGGCGCTACCCATGGCCTTCACGACGTTGCCGAAGAAGGACGGATGGAGGTCGCCGAAGAAGCTCATCGCGCGACCGTCGTCCGCGAACGACATCAGAACGTGCGCCTCTGCCGGCTTGGAGATCGCGCGCTCCGGCTTGACCGGATTGCCGTCCTCGTCCACGGCGGCGAAATAGCGGCCATCGAGCTTGATGCCGCTCGCGTCCTCGCGTGCGAGCACGGTGTTGGGCTGCGTTCCGGCGGCAATCAGGACGGAGCGCGCGGGCAGCACGACCTCTTCCGTCCGGCCGTCGCGCTCGCGGGTGAAACGGATTCCCTTCGCATGGTTCCAGGCGTCGACCTCGATGCCGGCCGGCGTCAGGCCTTCGGCAAAGCGCACGCCTTCCTCGAGCGCCTTGGCGACCTCTTCGTGATTGAGCGTGTAGCTCGGTGCGTCGATCAGGCGGCGGCGATAGGCGATCGTCGCTCCACCCCACGACGTCAGCAGCTGTGCCAGGCGCGGCGCACGTTTCTCGGCAGCTGCCTGGCGGCGCTCGTCGCGGATCGCGCGTGCATGGGCGAGGAACTCCTCGGCGATCTCGACGTCCTCCGGCGTCCAGCGGGCGCGCACGGCCTCGGCGCCGCGCTCCGCCACCAGAGTCTCGTAGCGGTCGAGGAACTTCTCGACCTGGCGCGTGTAATAGGCAAGAGCCTCGGTCGCGGTGTCGATCGCGGTAAGGCCGCCGCCGACCACGACCACCGGCAGGCGGATCTGCAGGTTGGCGATCGAGGCCTGCTTCGCGGCACCCGTGAGCTGCAGGGCCATGAGGAAGTCGGACGCCATGCGCACGCCGCGCGCGAGGCTATTGGGCATCTTGATCTGCGTCGGCTTGCCCGCGCCGGCGCAGAGCGCGATGTGATCGAATCCGTAGGCCCACGCGTCCTCGACCGTCAGCGTGCCGCCGAAGCGCACGCCGCCATACATGGCGAACTGACGCCGGCGCTCGAGCAGCAGGCGGATGACCTTGAGGAAGTTCTTGTTCCAGCGCACCGTGATGCCGTACTCGGCAACGCCGCCGAAACCGGCCATGACGCGATCGTCCAGGTTCTCGTAAAGCTCGGCGACGTCGCGGATCGGGCGGAACGCGACGCGCTCGCCCGACGGACGGACGCCGGAGATCTCGGCCGGCAGCGGCTCGATCTTGAGGCCATCGACGCCGACGACCGTATGCCCGTCATTCAAAAGATGGTGGGCGAGCGTGAAACCGGCGGGCCCAAGACCGACGACGAGGACCTTGTAGCCGGTCGCGGGCCGCGGCAGCGGCCGCCGGATGTTGAGCGGGTTCCAGCGCGTCAGGAGCCCATAGATCTCGAACCCCCAGGGGAGCTCGAGCACGTCCTTCATGATCCGCGTCTCGGCCTGCGGAATGTCGACGGGCT
The DNA here is from genome assembly GCA_036381615.1 of Alphaproteobacteria bacterium. Lineage (GTDB taxonomy): Bacteria > Pseudomonadota > Alphaproteobacteria > CACIAM-22H2 > CACIAM-22H2 > CALANV01. The sequence continues at coordinate 33,325 of DASVCL010000030.1, read as the reverse complement.
CCTGCTTCTGGTAGATGCAGGCCTTCATGCAGTCGTTGCAGATGCGGTGCCCGGTCGCCGCCATCATCGGATTGTCGACGGCGATGGTCGCGAAGGCCCCGATGGCGATGCCCTGGGCCTTCAGCGTATGCATCTCGGAGATCTTCTCCTCGAGCGGGCAGCCGGCCAGCGTGACGTTGAAGACGGATTTCTGGAAGGCGCCGGTCTTTTTGTCCTTGAGGCCCTTCGAGCACGAGTCCTTGCCCTGATTATGGCACCAGATGCAGTAGTTCATCTGGTCGAGGGCATGCACGAGATCGGCGCCGGGATCGGTGAGCGCAAACCCGTCGCGCTGACGCCATTCATGCTCGGGCAGACGCATCATGCGCACGCCGTCGATCTCGACCGTCTCGACCGGCACGAGATTCATCGGGTCGATCTTGTGCGGAACCTTGAACAGCACGCCGCGCGCATGCTTCGCCTTGCCGGCGTCGGTGAGCGTCGCCCACGCCGCATAGCGCAGCGCAAGATCGAGCGCGTCCTTGTGCTGGTCCGGCGTCTTCTCCCACGCCATCACGTGGCGGGCGAAGCCGATCTCGGTCAGCGCCTCGCCCATCCGCGCCTCGAGCGCGCGGGCCAGTGCTGCGCCGTCGAACGTCGCGACCTCGTCGGGCTTGAAGGCCTTTGCCGCCTGACGCTGCACGAACAGGCGCTTGCAGGCGTAGAGCGGGTCGAGCGCATGGGTGCGCGCGGCAAGCTCACGGACCTCCTTCTCGATCCCGAACAGCTCGGCGACGAATGCATCGAGATGGGGGCCGAGGTCGATGAGGAGATTGCCCTCGTCCTTCGCCGACAAGGCCGACGGATCGGCGCGCGCGGCGAGCAGCCGGTTGGCGAGCGCCACGTCGGCCGCCTGCAGCCGGTCGAGAAACGCACGGTCGAGCCGGACGAGACCATCGCGCTCGTAAAGGTCGGAGAAATCGAATCCGAATGCGAGCTTGAGATCGGCGGTGGGCGCGGGAGCTGTCTTCATGAGTCGACTATCAGATAAGCTTTCGCAGCAGCGCGAGAAAGACCGGCCGCTCGGAATCCGTGAGCGGGGCCAGGGTCGCCGCGGTGATCTCCACCGCGCGCACGATGGCCGCCTCGACCGTCGCGCGGCCATGCGCCGTGAGCCGCAGCACCGTCATGCGCCGGTCATCCGGATCGGCAGTCCGCTCGATCAACCCGCGGGCAACGAGGCGCTGAATGACGCCCTGGGTCGTCGCCGGATCCATGGCCGTGAGCCGGCCAAGCTGGTTCTGCGATACCCTGCCGAGGTCGCAGATCTTGACGAGGGCCGCGAACTGCATCGGCGTGAGTTGCAGATCGCCGATGCCGTCCTGGAAGATCGCGGCATGGCGTTGATGCGCGCGGCGCAGCAGGTGCCCGACCTGCTCTTCGAGCCTATAGGCGGCGACGGCCGGCGCCTCGCCCTTCGGCGGCGGCGCGGCCGCAAGCTTGGCGGCGCGCTTGCTCATGGTACGGCCCCGACCCCGGAAATCATTTTAGATATAAAATAATTCAGTCTGCCGCGACAACGCCGCGCTTGGCGGGCCACCCTGTGGTCTCGATGGTCTTGCACGAGGCCGCCCCGACGGACCGATCATTTGTATACATATGAATCTAGAAAGATCGGCCGCCCAGGTCAACCGAGCATGCAACCGGTCCGGCGCCGCGCAGTCGCCCCCCGTCCCCGGGCAGCGCAGGCGCCCGGGGACGGGCCGATCCACACGCACGGCCGAACCGCCCACCGTCGAGCGAGGGTCCGGCCGCACGGACCCCGGCCGACCGGGCGGAACCGCCGGCACTGCGCCCGGATCAGGCAGCGCGACGAATCTCGCCCGCAGGGCCGCCGGCCGGCACGACGCCGGCGAGCTCGTTGGCGAAGGCGTGGTTCACGTCGCGGTGGTTCGCTTCGTCCGCGCGAACGGCAATGACGACGTCGCGCAACGTCGCGTTCGGCGGCAGCTTCCAGTAATCGACCGCGATCTGCGGCGCGGGTACGTTCGCATGCCGGCCTGTGTCGATCTCGGCGAGGTAGTGGGTGTAGCTGATCACCGCTTCTTCCTCGAAATACCCGACGACACGATGCGCCGTCTTCGGTGACACGAGATAGAGCAGAAAGAACGCGTTGTAGAACACGCCCTGCGCCAGCAGGACGAGGGCGCGCTCGAGCAGGTTGGGCCGGGCGATCTCGATGAACGTCATGAGGTGCATGCGCTCGTTCTCCGCCTCGTCGAGCAGAGTCCTGATCCAGCCGCGATCGTGGCTCATCCGGCGCAGGCATTTGAGATGCTGCAGCGTCGCGCCGACCATGCCCGGGACGGCCGCAACCGTCTCGAGGACGATCGCACGATGGCCGTAGCGCTTCGCGAAGAAGGCATCGGCGCAGAAACGCAGCGCCTTGACGAAGGCGAATGCGAGCCGGTCCGACCACCCCTTCGGCCTGTGATGCACGGCAAGGTTGACACGTCGCACGGTCATGGCAGCTCTCCTTTCAGGTCCGGGCAAGCTTCAGGTCCGACCGGGGGCGGATGCCGCGCCCGAATCGCGCTGCGGCGCGCCCGGTCGGAAATACAGGCCGAGCTTCAGGCTCTCGGCGATGCGATTCGCCTTGAGGCAGAACTGCTCGGCGACGGCCGGCACGAACAGCTCGTTGGTGGTTTCGCGCCAGAGCTCCAGCCAGCGCGTGAAGAATTCGGGCTGGATCGGAAGCTTCATATGCGCAGCCATCGTGCTTCCCTTGTAGCGGCCGGACGTCAGCATCACGGACGACCAGAACGCACGCAGCGTCGCGAGATGCGCGTCCCAGTCCTCGATCGTGGCGTTGAACAGCGGGCCGATCATCGGGTCGCGACGCACCTTCGCGTAGAAGCGGTCGACCAGCACGGCGATCCCGTCTTCGGTGATGTGCTCCAGCAGGCCCATACGTCCTACCTCTTCCCCCTGAACATGTACCCTTCGCACATGCTACCGTTGCACCGATAAGATGCAATCAATATACATCTTATTCAGCGCGGCAGGTTGCCGCAGGAGGCACGATGCGGCTGACCCGGTACACGGACTATGCGTTGCGGACACTGATGTTCCTGGGGTTGGCCGAGGGCCGCCTCAGTTCCATCCGCGACATCGCCGAGAGATACGGGATTTCCGAGAACCACCTGATGAAGGTCGTGCACCAGCTCGGCCTGCTCGGCTTCATCGAAACGATCCGTGGACGCAACGGCGGCCTTCGGCTGGCGCGACCGCCCGGCCAGATCAGGCTCGGCGACGTCGTCCGCCGGACCGAGGAGGATCTGGAACTCGTCGAATGCTTCGGCCCCGCTACCGAGTGCCGGATCACCGAGAGTTGCGTGCTTCGCGGGATCCTCGGCGAGGCCCTGGCGGCGTTCCTTGCGGTGCTCGACCGCTACACGCTTCAGGACCTCTTGCGTCCGAGGAACATGCTTGCGGCGCAACTCGGGCTCGCCGACACCTCACGCAAAGGTATGACGCGCGCCTCCGCCAGGGCGAACAGCGGCCATTGATGTCGGCGCGACCGCTGCTGCCACCGGTGAGCGCATGCGAGTCGGTCCTCATGCTTCGATAAGCTCAGCATGAGGCTTCGGTAGGCTCATCCCACGACAAGCTCGGGATGAGGTGCGAGGGCCGGATGCAGCCGGAAACAAGCGGCCTCGTCCTGAGCCTGTCGAAGGATGAGGCCTCGACGGGCTTGGGATGAGGTTTAGTCAGGCTCAGGGCGAGGCATGAGCAACGGAACGCAGCCAGCAACAAGACCGGCCTCGTCCTGAGCCTGTCGAAGGATGAGCTTGTCGAGGGATGAGCCTGTCGAAGGACGAGGCCGGCCACGGTGCTGACAAGAGGTGAAGCGTCATTCTTTGATATCCTTCGACCTCGAAGCCTCACCCTTCGACAGGCTCAGGGTGAGGCTTGGGTGGGGTCTTCCCTCGACAAGTCAGGAATGAGATCCGGGCCGCGGATATAGCCCGTAACGAAATCGGCCTCGTCCTGAGCTTGTCGAAGGACGAGGCCGGTCGCGGCATCGACAAGGAGTGAGGCCTCTTCTTTCGGTATCGAAACCTCATCCTTCGACAGGCTCAGGATGAGGTTTCGTTAAGCTCGTCCGTCGACAAGCTCGGGGTGAGGGGTGGGCGAGCGAGATGCAGCTAGTAACGAAAGTGGCCTCGTCCTGAGCTCGTCGAAGGACGAGGCCGGATGCCGGCGCCGATAAGGGCAAAGCGTCATCTTCTGATATCGAATGACTTCTGATATCGAATGACGCCGAAGCCTCATCCTTCGACAAGCTCAGGATGAGGCTTCGGTGGACTCGTTCCTGGACAGGCTCGGGTGGCGGGACGCAGCGAGAAATCAGAGCGGCCTCGTCCTGAGCCCGTCGAAGGACGAGGCCGTTTTGCGGTTGCTGATGAGGGGTGAAGTGGCGCTGAGAAGGGACGACGCCTCATCCCTCGACAGGCTCGGGATGAGGCTCCGACAAGCTCGGGACGAGGTTTTGTCAAGCTCAGCATGACGATCTCACCGTGAGCTTGGACCTAACCCTGGGCTTGAGCCCACGCCCCCAGGTACCGTGACGCTATGCCTCATTCCATCGCGACTGCCGGCAGCCTATCTTCGGCGCCGATCTCGATCTCGTGACGGTGACCTTCACGTGACGTCTCTTTCCCCTTCCGCCGTGCATGACGCACCGACGATGCGGCCGGTCGCAATCTGGCTGCTCGCCTGCTGTGCCATGATCTTCGCCATGGTCGTGATCGGTGGCATTACCCGGCTGACCGAATCCGGGTTGTCGATCACGGAATGGCAGCCGATCGTCGGCGTGCTGCCCCCGCTCAGCGAGCAGGCCTGGCTCGAGGCTTTCGCGAAGTACCAGCAGATTCCCGAATATCAGCTGATCAACCAGGGCATGACGCTGGCCGAGTTCAAGTCGATCTTCTGGTGGGAGTACATTCATCGGCTGTGGGGCCGGCTGATCGGCGTCGTCTTCTTCGTCCCGTTCCTCTGGTTCGCGCTGCGGGGCCGGATCCGCGGCCCCCTCGCCTGGAAGCTCGGCGGCATCTTCGTGCTCGGCGGCCTGCAGGGCGGGCTCGGCTGGTTCATGGTGCAGAGCGGACTAGTCGACCGGGTCGACGTCAGCCCCTATCGCCTCACCGCCCATCTCGGCCTCGCCGTGCTCATCTACGGGCTCATGTTCTGGATCGCGCTCGACCTGCTGCGGCCGGGCGCGGGAAAGGGAACTCATGCGGAGCCGGCGCCGCATCCGGCTCTGGCGCACGGCGCAATCGCGCTGAGCGCGCTCGTGTTCCTGACGATGCTCTCGGGCGGATTCGTCGCCGGACTCGACGCCGGACTGACCTACAACACTTTTCCGCTGATGGACGGCCATCTGGTTCCGGTCGGCTATCTCGACCTGAGCCCGTGGTGGATGAACCTGTTCGAGAACATCGCGGCCGTGCAGTTCAACCACCGTCTTCTCGGAACCAGCGTCGCCGTCGCCGCGCTCGCGTTCCGGTTCGCCGCATGGCGCGCCGGGATTCCGGGGCCGGCGCGCCTGCCCGTCAACGGCATTGCCGCGATGGCGATCGTGCAGATGTCGCTCGGCATCTCGACCCTGCTGCTCGTCGTGCCGATCCCGCTCGCCGCCGCGCATCAGGCCGGTGCGCTCGTCGTATTCACGCTGGCGCTCGCGAGCGCGCATGCCCTTCGGCGCGGCGCACCCGCCGCGGTCAAGCCGGCGCCCGCCGAATTGCGAGCGCGGCGAGTCCGAACAACGTAGCCGCCGCGACCACGACCGAGGGGCCCGACGGCGTATCGAAGTACAGCGATGCCGCGATGCCGGCCGCGACCGCCGTGGCGCCGAACAGCGTGGCCAACAGCACCATCTGTTCGGGCGTGCGCGCGAAGCGCCGTGCGGTCGCGGCCGGAATGATCAGAAGGGCCGTAATCAGCAGGACGCCGACGATCTTCATCGCCGCGGCGATGGTGATCGAGAGCAGCAGGACGAAGGCGACCTTCAACCGGCCGACCGCCACGCCTTCGACCCGCGCCAGATCCTCGTGGACCGTCGCCGCCAGCAGACGGCGCCACAGCAGCGAGACGGCCGCGAGCACGACGACCGCACCGCCATACATCCAGGCGAGATCGGCGGCCGTCACGGCGAGGATGTCGCCGAACAGATAGCCGAGCAGGTCGACCCGTACCCGCTCCATGAACGCGAGGGCCACGAGCCCGAGCGAGAGCGAGGTATGCGCGAAGATGCCGAGCAGCGTATCGGCGGCAAGCCGGACGCGGTCCTGCAGTACCACGAGCAGGAGCGCGAGCAGCACACATACCGCGGCGATGCCGACATTGGCGTCGAGCCGCAGAACGAAGCCGAGCGTGACGCCGAGAAGCGCCGAATGGGCGAGCGCGTCGCCGAAGAACGCCATCCGCCGCCAGACGACGAACGCGCCCAAGGGGCCGGCCACCGCCGCGACCGCAAGCCCGCCCAGAAAGGCACGGACGATGAAATCATCCATGGCGATCCCCCGGCATGTTTGATGCGTCCGGACCCCCGTCCTCATGCCCGGCGGTGCCGTGAAGTTGCACGACGCGGCCCTGGACGTCGTGCACATGGTCGTGATGATGCGCATAGAGGCCGAACGCTTCGGCAGCCTGGGGCCCGAACAGCGCCTGATATTCCGGGTGCCGGCTGACGGCCTCGGGCCGGCCCGTGCAGCAGAGATGCGTGTTGATGCAGAGCACGGTGTCGGTCGCCGCCATGACCAGATGGAGATCATGGCTGACCATGAGCACGCCGCAGCCGCGCCGGTCGCGGATCGCGACGATCAGCCGGAACAGATCGCCCTGCCCGACGACATCGACGCCCTGCACCGGTTCGTCAAGCACGAGCAGGTCCGGATCGCGCAGCAGCGCGCGCGCCAGCAGGACACGGCGCATTTCACCGCCCGAGATCGCCTGGACGGGCGAGTCGATGATATGACCGGCCTTGACCTCCTCGAGCACGGCGGGCACGCGCGCGCCGGCATCGGGCCGGGCCAGCTCGACGAAGCGACGCACGGTCAGCGGCAGCAACGGATCGATCGCGACGTGCTGCGGCATGTAGCCGATGCGCAAGTCCGGCCGGCGCTCCACCGTGCCGCCGTCGGCCTCGACGAGGCCAAGAAGGATTCGCAGCAGCGTCGTCTTCCCCGCCCCATTGGGGCCGATCAGGCTGACGATCTCGCCCGGCGCGATCGACACGTCGATCCCGGCCAGCACCGTGCGCGGGCCGAAGCGCTTTGTGATGCCGCGCGCGCGCAGGATCGGAGACTTCCCGGACATGTCAGACGACCGAGCGCGCGCCGGCGCGTGGCCTGTCGTCGCGACAGTTGATGCACAGGCCGGACAGCTCGATGACCCTGCCGGCAAGCGCGAAGCCGCGTTCGGCTGCGCTGCGCCCGATCGCCTCGGTCACGCGCCGGTCCTCGACCTCGGCCGCGGTGCCGCATTTGGTGCAGATCAGGAACTGGACGAGATGATCGGGGCCCGGCTGCGCGCAGCCGACGAAGGCGTTCAGCGACTCGATGCGATGGATCAGCCCATGCGCCAGCAGAAATTCGAGCGCCCGGTAGACGGTCGGCGGCGCCGCCGAGCGGCCGTCGGCGCGGAGCTTGTCGAGGATCGCGTAGGCCCCGATCGGCTGATGGCTGGACCATACGAGCTCGAGCACACGCCGGCGCAGCGGCGTGAGCTGCTCGCCCCGTCGCGCGCAGACGGCGGCGGCGGCGGTGAGCGCGCCGGCGACACAACGCGCATGGTCGTGCCCGCGGCGGGGAAATGGATCGCGAGGGCGCTTGCCGGACGCAGCCATGGTTGCCTGGAGGCTGTATGATCCGCTAAACGTTATACTATAACATTATACTATAACATTCGGCACGCGCGAGCGCTACCATGATCCGGCTCCATTCCCGCTTCGCCGTCGCGGCAATCGCGGCGGCGGCCTTGCTGTTCGGCATGTCCGGCACGCTGCGCGCCGCGCCGCGGGTGGTCGCGAGCATCATGCCCGTCCACGCGCTCGTCGCGGGCGTCATGGCCGGCATCGGCGCGCCGGACCTGGTCGTGCGCGGCGCCGGATCGCCGCATACCTATGTGCTGCGTCCCTCTGAGGCGCGGGCCCTGAGCGAAGCACGCGTCGTGTTCTGGATCGGCCCGATCTACGAAAGTTTTCTCGAGAAGCCGCTTGCCGCGCTCTCGGACCGGGCCCGCGTCGTCGAACTCGCGCGCGCGCCCGGCGTCCGCGTCCTCCCGGTCCGCAGAGGCGGGGCGTGGGAGACGCACGATCACGACCGCGACGGCAGCGACGACCATCCGCACGGCGGACATGATTCCCCGGAGCCCGGGGAGGAGATCGACGGCCATCTGTTCCTCGACCCTGAGAACGCCAAGGCCATCGCCCGCACCGCGGCCGCCGTTCTGGGCGAAGTCGATCCCGGCAATGCAGCCCGCTATCGGGCGAACGCCGAGGACGTCATTGCGCGCCTCGACGCGCTCGACGGCGAGCTGCAGGCCGCGCTGGCGCCCGTGCGTGCGAGGCCATTCGTCGTCTTTCACGACGCCTACCAGTATTTCGAACGGCGCTATGGCCTGAATGCGGTCGGATCGATCACCGTCAGCGCCGAGCGCCAACCCGGGGCGCGACGACTGCAGCAACTGCGCAGCAAGATCAGCCGCCTCGGGGCCGTCTGCGTGTTCAGCGAGCCCCAATTCGCTCCGGCGCTGGTGCAGACGGTCATCGAGCGGACACAGGCGCGCACCGGCGTGCTCGATCCGCTCGGTGCGGCGGCGCTGCCGGGGCCGGATGCCTACTTCGCCATGATGCGAAGCCTGGGCCGCAGCCTGACGGGCTGTCTTGCCGGGTAACGCGCCCGCGGCACTTCTGCCGCGAGATCGACTACCCTGCCCGATCGCGCCTCGACCCTGCCCTCAGACGACGACCAGCATCGCCAGCCCCGCCGCGGCGATTCCGGCGCCGCCGACGCGGACCGTCCATTGCGCGGCGGTTCCGCGCAAACACAGGCCGAGTCCGATGCCGATGCCATGAAGGCCAGCCGTCGCCAGCGCAAAGCCGAGGCCGTAGAGGCCGGCTGCGGCCGTCGCCGGCATCTCCAACCCGTGCGCGTGACCGTGGAACAGCGCGAAGATCGCGACCAGCGCCGCGCCGAGCGTGGCGGGCAGCCGGGCGGCGGCCGCAATCAGCGCACCGAGGACCAGCAGGGACGCGGCGATGCCGACCTCCGCACTTGGAGGCGCCAACCCCGACATTCCGGCCAGGGCACCGGCGGCCATCACGGCGACGAAAGTTGCCGGCACCTGCCACACGGCGCGGCCGCCGAGCTGAACCGCCCACAGGCCGACCGCCACCATGGCCAGGACGTGATCGAGGCCGCCGAAAGGATGCGCGAAGCCCGCAGCGAGACCGTTGCCGGGAACGCCGAGCGTATGCGCCTGCGCCGTCCCGGCCGCCATGACGATCGCGCCCGCCGTCATTCCCACAGTCATCAGCCGCATCTGGACAGTCCCCCTGACGAATCGGTTCGAACCGGGCCGCGAAAATACGGACAGACCCCGCAGCCGTCAAACGACCAGCCGACACCGGTCCTGCCCCACCACGGGACGGGCTTGGTATAATCGCGCCGACATGGTGCCGCATCTCCATCGACCGCGCGGCCTCTACGGCCTGTCGGCGCGGCTCCTCGTACTCACCATCGCCTTCGTGATGCTGAGCGAGGTGCTGATCTACGCGCCATCGATCGCCCGCTTCCGCCGCGACTACCTCGAGAACCGGATCGAGGCGGCGCAGCTGGCCGCGCTGGCGCTGGAGGCGACGCCGGACAACATGGTCAGCAAGGAGCTGGAGCGCCAGCTCCTCGACCGCGCCGGCGCGCTCGCCATCATCATCAACAAGCCGCGCGAGGGCCGGCGCTCCCTCGCCGGCGACATGCCCCCCAGGGCCGATGCGGCCTACGATCTGCGCGCGGCGACCGTCGTCGGCCTGATCGCGGATGCATTCATGACACTCAGCGAGCGCGGCGACCGGGTGCTTCGCGTGCTTGGCCCGTCGATGCCCGTCGACGATGTCACGGTGGAAGTCCTGATGCGCGAGGCGCCGATGCGCGCGGCCATGATCGACTTTTCGTGGCGCATCCTCGCCGTGTCGCTGATCATCTCGTTCGTGACCGCGGCGCTCGTCTATCTGTCCCTGCAATGGATGATGGTGCGGCCGCTGCGGCGAATCACCGACAACATGATGGCCTTCAAAGAGGCACCCGAGGATCCGCGCAGCGTCATCGCGACGAGCGGCCGGCGCGATGAAATCGGGCTCGTCCAGCGCGAACTCGCGGACATGGAAGCGGCGGTCCGCACCGCACTGCGGCAGAAGACGCGCCTCGCCGCGCTGGGCAGCGCCGTCACGAAGATCAATCACGACCTGCGCAACATCCTGTCGACGGCGCGACTGCTGTCGGACCGGCTGGCCGACTCCACCGACCCGAAGGTGACACGCGTCGCCCCCACCCTTCTCGGCGCGATCGACCGCGCCGTGACGCTCTGCGAGCAGACGCTGGCTTATGCGCGCGATGATCTGCCGCCGCCCCGACGCGAACGCTTCGCGCTGAAGGGGCTCGTCGACGAGGTCGGCCATGTCGTCGCCGTGCTGACCAAGAGCGACGGCGCCTGGCGCAACGAGATCGCCGACGGGTTGCTCGCGTTCGCCGACCGCGACCAGCTCTTCCGCGTATTCGTGAACCTGGGGCGCAACGCGCTCGAGGCCGGTGCGCATCAGGTCCGCATCATCGCCGCCGCCGCGCCGGACGGCACGCTGGTGATCGAGGTCGCCGACGACGGGCCGGGCATTCCGGCCAAGGCGCACGAGAAACTGTTCCAGCCCTTCGCCGGCTCGGCACGGGCGGGCGGCACCGGCCTCGGCCTTGCCATCGCGCGCGAACTCGTCCGCGCGCATGGCGGCGAACTGTCGCTCGCCGCGACGTCCGACAAGGGCACGGTGTTTCGGATGGAGCTGCCGGGCGCCGCGACGGCGCCCGGACATCACCGGCCGAGACGATCCTCCACCTCGGCCCACTCGCCGTAGCCGACGATCGTCTTGAAGGCATCGAAGCCGACGCCTTCGTCGGCGAGCGACAGCCGTCCCGCCTTCATGTCGGTCAACGCCTTCTCGATCGTGCACACGACGCGGAAGATCAGCGACGTCGGATAGGCGACCATCGCGAAGCCCATGTCGTGGAGCTCCGCCGGCGCGATGAGAGGTGTGCGCCCTCCCTCGAGCATATTGGCGATCTGCGGCACGTGACGGAACGCCGATCCGATCCTGCGCAGCTCCTCGATGCTCTCCGGTGCCTCGATGAAGATGCCGTCGGCGCCGGCTTTCAGATATCGCTCGGCCCGCCGCATCGCCTCGTCCAGCCCGTGGACCGCGCGCGCGTCGGTACGCGCGACCAGGAACGTGTCGCGCGAGCGTCGCGCCGCGGCGGCGGCGCGGATCTTCTGCTCCATCACCGCGGCATCGATCACATCCTTTCCGGCCATGTGACCGCAGCGCTTCGGCGCACGCTGGTCCTCGATGAAGATGGCGCTGGCGCCCATCGCCTCGTAGGTCCGGATCGTGCGCGTGACGTTCTTGACGTCGCCGTAGCCGTCATCGGCATCGACGAGGACCGGCAGCCGGGACGCGGCGATGATGTCGCGCATGCCCTCGCTCATCTCGCCCAGGCCGACCAGTCCGATGTCGGGCAGCGCGTACCGCGCCCCGACCAGCGGAAAGCCGCCGATCGAATACGCAGCAAACCCGGCGCGCTCGATCAGCCGGGCCGACAACGCGTCATGCGCGACGGGCAGCAGCAGGGGCTTGTTGGCAGCGAGCAGTTCCCGCCAGGTCGGACGCGCGGTCGGTATCGTATTCATGATTCCTCTCTCGTTGGGCGCCGGATTATAGTCGCGCGACGCCTCGATGCAGCAACCGCCATGACCACCTGGGATCCGAGCCAGTACCTGAAGTTCGCCGATCACCGGCTGCGGCCGGCGCTCGACCTCCTCGCGCGGGTTCCCGACGCGCCGTACAAGACCGTCTGGGATCTCGGCTGCGGCCCCGGCAATGTCACCAAGCTCCTGCGCGACCGCTGGCCATCGGCCGTCGTGCGCGGACTCGACAGCTCCCCCGCGATGCTCGACAAGGCGCGGGCGATCGCCGGGATCGAGTGGATCGAGGGCGATATCGCGCGCTGGACGGCGAACGAACCGGCCGACCTGATCTTCTCCAACGCGGCGCTGCACTGGGTCGACGATCATGCGACGATCTTCCCGCGACTGGTGCAGCAGCTCGCGCGCGGCGGCGTCCTGGCCGTGCAGATGCCGCGCAACTTCGAGGCGCCGTCGCATACGCTTCTCTACGAAACCGCCCGCGAAGGCCCCTGGCGCGCGCGGGTCGAGGCCCTCCTGAGGCCGTCGCCGGTCCAGCGGCCCGAGGTCTATTACGACCTGCTCGCCGCGCACGCGACGCATGTCGACCTGTGGGAGGTCGAATATCTGCACGTGCTGCAGGGCGAAAACGCCGTGCTCGAGTGGACCAAGGGAACCGCAGTGCGGCCGTTCCTCGATGCGATGCCGGCCGACATGCATGCCGCGTTCCTGGCCGCGTACGCGGCGCGACTGCGGCAGGCCTATCCCCGCCGCATCGACGGGATGACGCTGTTCCCGTTTCGGCGCCTGTTCCTGGTCGCGATCCGCTGATCGATCGCGAGAATCCTCCGGACGCTCGACGACGCGGGCGGGTAGCCGCCGCAGTGGTGTGCGCGATCACGTGCCCGTTCAGAAGGCGTGCGCCGGCGCTTCTGGCTCGGTCTCGGCGCCCCCGAAGCGACGATAGGCGAACGGCGGCGCGTCGCCCGCGCTCTCGGCCGCCGCGACCGTGAGCATCGCGGCATGGTCCGGCGAAAGCGCGCAGGCGGGATCGGTCGCCGTGGCCCTGCCCGTCAGGGCGAAGGCCTGGCAGCGGCAGCCGCCCCAGTCGATCTCGCGCCGGTCGCAGGACCGGCACGGCTCGGGCATCCATTCGGTGCCACGGAAGCGGCGGAACGCGTCGGAATCGGCCCAGATCTCGGCAAGCGATCGTTCGGTCACGGACTCGAACGTCAGGCCGGAAATGGTTTCGGCAGCATGGCACGGCAGCACCCGGCCCACCGGATTGACGTTGAGGAACCGCCGCCCCCAGCCGCCCATGCACGCCTTGGGTCGCCTGGCGTAGTAGTCCGGAACCACGTAGTCGATCACCAGCACGCCCTTGAGCCGCACGCGCGCAGCCGTCACCGCCGCGGTCGCGCGCTCGAGTTGCGCCCGCGTCGGCATCAGCGCAGCGCGGTTCCTGAGTGCCCAGCCGTAATATTGTACGTGTGCGACCTCGAGCCGGCTGGCCCCGAGCGCAACCGCCAGATCGATGATGGCCTCGAGGTGATCGAGGTTCTGCCGGTGCACGACCGCGTTAACGGTCAGAGGCAACCCGGCCGCGCGCACGAGCCGGGCGGCGGCGAGCTTCCTGGCATGACTGCCGCGAAAACCGGCGATCCGGTCGGCGCCCGGCGCCGCGTGATCCTGCACGCTGAGCTGAACATGATCGAGCCCGGCTGCCGCGAGCGCGGTCACGCGCGGCTCGTCCAGGAGGACGCCTGCCGTGATCAGATTCGTATAGAGGCCCAGGCCCGCCGCGTGCGCGACCAGCGCCTCCAGGTCGCGGCGCACGGTCGGCTCGCCGCCTGAGAAATGCACCTGGAGCACGCCCAGCGCCGCGGCCTCGTCGAGCACGCGCATCCAGGCGGCCGTGTCGAGTTCCCCCGCCGCGCGTTCCAGGTTCAGGGGGTTGGAGCAGTACGGACACTGGAGCGGGCAGCGATGCGTCAGCTCCGCGAGCAGCGCCATTGGCGGAGCAAGATCGCTCATGCCGCGATCACTCCCTTGTCCGCGAGGTCCTGCAGCATCTCGACGACGTCGTGCGCCACCTCGTCGCGCGCGGCGCCGTATTTCGCCGCAAGCTGGTCGACGATGGTCCCGACCGTCGTGACGCCGTCGCAGCGCCTGACGATCTCGAGCGCGATCTCGTCGGGCACGAGCACACGCTCGGGCGCGAGCACGACCCAGGCCCCGCGCGCCGCGTCGAAACGCAGCTTCACGTGCCGCGGCAGGCGCGGCACGCTGGTCTCCCCGATCTCGACCGGCGCGCTCATGGCCGCCCATCGGGCACGAACGCGCCCGGCGGGATATTGCCGGGCTCGACATAGGCATGATGGAGCGCGTCGAGCTGCGCCCACAGCACGTCGCACTTGAACTCGAGTGCGGCGAGCACCGCCTGCTGCTGCTCGGGCGTCCGCGCCTCCCGCTTCACGTACTCGAGCGCAAAGTCGGCGTCGCGCGGCGCCTGGGTGAGCCGCGCGCCGAAATAGGCGAGCGTCTTCTCGCTGATGAAATCGTAATTCGCGAGCATGCCGGCCACGCGTTCGGAGATGATTGCCGGCGCGAACATTTCCGTGAGCGAGGACGCAACGGCCTCGATCAGGCTGCGCTCGCGCACGAAACGGACATAGGCATCGACCGCGAAGCGCGTCGCCGGCAGGACGCCGCGCGTCGACACGACGTAGTCGCGATCGAGCCCCAGGTCGTCCGTAAGCGCGAGCCAGCGCGCGATTCCGCCTGCGCCCGGCGCATCGCCGTCATGGTCGACCAGACGCTGCCGCCATACGCGCCGCAGCGCCGGATCCTCGGCACGCGCGATGAGGGCGGCGTCCTTCAAAGGGATCCGGCTCTGATAATAATAGCGGTTGAGGGCCCAGGCCTGAATCTGGCCGCGATTGAGCCTGCCCCCGTGCAGCAGCTTATGGAACGGGTGGCGGTCGTGATAGCGCTCGGCGCCGATCCGGCGCAGCCGACACTCCAGTTCCTCCGGCGTCATCAGCGCGCTCATAAGCGAATCTCCATTCCGTCGTACGCAACCTCCCAGCCGGCCGCCTCGACCTTGGCCCGTTCCGGCGAATCCGACAGCAGGATCGGATTCGTGTTGTTGACATGGATAAACACCCGCCGCCGCACGCCGAGCGGCGCGAACGCGGCGAGTGCGCCATCCGTGCCAGATACGCTCATGTGCCCCATGCGCCGGCCGGTCTTCCTGCCGACACCGGCCGCAAGCATCTCGTCGTCCTGCCACAAGGTTCCATCGAAGAACACGAGCGGTGCGTCCGCGAGCCGCGCGGCGAGATCGGGCGGCATCGCGGCGCAGGCCGGCAGGTAGAAGAAGCGACGCGTCGAGTCCGCGGAAATCTCCAGGCCGACCGTATCGCCCGCGCGCGTGCCGAAGTCGGCGCCGGCAGCCGCATTCTCCAGATAGAGCGCGATCTTGCCCGGAACCGGAAAGGCCATGACGGTGAGCCCGAGCGGCCTGCCGTCGACGTCGGACAGTTCAACAGGTGTATCGAGCGGCATCGCCCGCCGACCGACGAGATCGGCATCCAGAACGTTGAAAATGGCGTTGGCGCGCAGCACGGCAAGGACACGGTCGGTCGCATAGAGGGTGAACGGCGCGCCTTCCCGCAGCGACAGGAGCCCGGCGACGTGATCCACGTCGGCGTTCGTCAGCACCACGCCGGCGATCGGACTGTGCCGCCCATCCCGCCGCGGATGCAGCACCGTATTGGCCAGGATCTGCTGGCGCAAATCCGGCGACGCGTTGAGCAGCACCCAGCGGTCACCGTCGGCGCTCACCGCCAGCGACGATTGGGTGCGCGGCGGCGCGGCCGGATCGCCGGCGCGCGCGCGGCGGCAGTTCGCGCAATTACAGTTCCACTGGGGGAATCCGCCGCCGGCGGCGGCACCCAAGACCAGAATCCGCACGAATGGAATGCTCCGGCCCGGGTCCCCCCGTGATCATGACGTCAGGCGATTTCGGCGCAGGCGTAGGCGTTGATCTCGAGCCCGACCGCGATCTCGACGATCTTCGGCTTCCTCCACATGACGCTTCCTTTCCTGCCTGGGTCACCAATGCACAGCACAGACCAAACCCATCATCGTCCGGCGCCGACATCGATCGGCGGGCGGCTACGATGCCCTCCGTCGGCGCGGCCGTAACATGAATCTCAATCGGCCCGCGCACGTTGTCACACCCTCAGTCGGATGAGATCGGCTGCCCCAAAAGGACAGTGATCGCCGGGTGACCGAGGGCAACGGCGATCTCGCCGACTTCGCGCATTTTTTCGCCTGCATGCGCTGAGCGCCTTCGGCGCGGCGGAAGTCGTCAGCGCAAACTCTCGGGCACGCGGGCCGAGATTTCGATCCGGGCGTAATAGGCCGCGAGGTCGGCGATGTCCGCGTCGCTCAAGTCCTTCGCCATGATCGACATCTGCGGGTCCTGGCGCTGACCAGTACGGAAAGCCTCGAGCTGCTTCACCAGATAGATTTCGCTCTCGCCGGCGATATGAGGAACGTTCGGCATTCGCGCGATGCCGTCGGTCCCGTGACAGCCCTGGCATCGAGCAGCCTTGCGCCGGCCCTCGGCCGGGTCGCCCACCTCAACCGCGCCTGCATCAAGCACCGCGACGAAGGCCAGTGCGAACAAACAGACCAAGTGCGGAAACCCGGCACGTTTCATTACCCGCCCCTTCTGCCGGACGACGGCGATCGCCCCGATATTGGCCGGGACGGTCGCCGTCGCGATCGGCTTCGCTTTGGCCTCAACCCTGGTACCAGATGCGATAAATCGCGCCGGCGAAGTCGTCCGAGACCAGGAGCGACCCGTCCGGAAGCACCGCCACGTCGACCGGGCGGCCGAGATATTCGTTCGTCTCAGGGTCGAGCCATCCCTCCGCGAATATCTCCGGGTCCGCCGCCTTGCCGTCCGGCGTTATCGCGGTGAACAACACGCGCGCCCCGACCGGCGTGGTGCGATTCCACGACCCGTGCTGGGCCGAGAAAATGCCGCCCCGATATTTTTCCGGGAACATCCGGCCGGTGTAGAACACCATGCCGAGATCGGCGGCGTGTGGTGTCGTCTCGATCTCCGGGTGCGTGACGTCGGCCGGCGGCTCGGAGTCCTTGTACTCGACGGTGCGGATCTTGCCACCACCGTACCAAGGAAAGCCGAAGTGCTGCCCGGGCTTGGTGATACGATTGAGCTCGCCCGGCGGCATGTCATCGCCCATGCCGTCGACCTGATTGTCGGTGAACCACAGTTCGCCGGTCTTCGGATTGAAATCCATGCCGACCGAATTGCGAATGCCGCGCGCGTAGACCTCGCGGCCTTTACCCTCGCGATCCATGCGCACGATGCCGCCGATTCCCCACCGGCTGTATAGATCCATCTTCTCGGGCGCGAACACGTTGTAGGGCTGGCCGAGAGAAATATAGAGCTTGTCGTCCGGTCCGACCCGGCAGACGCGGGCGCTGTGATTGAATGACTCTTCCTCAGGCGGAATCAGCTTGCCCTGGTCGACCACGATTCCAACCGCAACGTCCGGTCCCTCGTAGAAGAACTCCGCGGCCGGGAACACCAGGACCCGGTTGTGCTCGACGACATAGAGAAACCCGTCGCGCGAGAAGCACACGCCGTTCGGGACCTTCATGGCGATGGACGGCGCAAACACCTTCACCTCGTCCGCGACACGGTCCTTGTTCCGGTCGGTGACCGCCCAGAGCTTCGTCTTGCGCGTGCCGACGAAGACCATCCCGGTACTCGGACCGACCGCGATGTGCCGGGCGTCGGGCACCACGGCATAGAGATCGATCCTGAAACCTTCCGGGAGCTTGATCCGCTCCAGATTTTTTCTGAGCTGTTCCGCATACGCGCCGCTCTGCGGCACCGTCTCCAGCTCGAGCGGCACTCCGGTCGTCTTGAAGTCCTGGAGCTTCTTGAGATTGCCCGACTGCGCCTGTGCGGCGCCGGCAAGCGCCAGCACCGCACCAAGGCCGATCATCGCCTTGATGATTCGCATGGAACGTCCTCCCAAATGGGGCCCGCCATCGCTCATGACGAGCCTCGTTCGCTGCGTATTTAGCTTCGCTCTGCCGCCGGCCCGGCGATAAGACTCGTTCGGCCTGATGATCCGACGGAAAGGATTAGCCCGGATTTCCGACCGGCGGACGGCGCGACGGCCGGCTGCCTGACGAGACCCCTAAGTACGGCGCGACCAAATCGCCGCCGCCTCAATCGATCTGCAAGAGCTGCCCCTTGAGATAGGCGGACTCCGGCAGATGCGGGTGCACCGGATGATCCGCCGCCGCACCCATGGTCGCGAGAATGCGGCCCGTTCGGGCACCGTCGGCGAGACCGCGCCGGACCTGCTCGGCGAACAGCGACGCGTCGACGTGATGCGAGCACGAGGCGATGAAGAGGAAACCGCCCGGCGCCACGAGCGCCGCGGCGAGCCGCGCCAGCTTGCGATAGCCGCGGGCGCCCTGGCCGAGATCCTTCTTCGATTTCACGAAGGCGGGCGGGTCGGCGACGACGATATCGAACCTTTCGCCCGCACGGGCGAGCCGCTCGAGTTCGGCAAAGGCCTCGGCGCGCACGAACCGACACACGCGGTCGACGCCGTTGGCGGCAGCCGCCCGCCGCGCGAGTTCGAGCGCCGTGTCGGAACGGTCGATGGCGACGACCTCGCGCGCGCCGGCGCGGGCGGCGGTGACGGCGAAGCCGCCGGCATACGTATAGAGATCGAGGACGCGCGCGCCGGCAGCCAGCCGCGCGACCGCCGCGCGATTGTCGCGCTGGTCGTAGAACCAGCCCGTCTTCTGGCCGGATTCGAGATTTGCGAAGAACCGGCTGCCGTTCTCGACGAGTTCGACCGGTCCGTCGAGTGTGCCCTTCTCGACGCTGACCCGGCTCTCCAGTCCTTCGAGCTGGCGGGCGTTGGAATCGTTGCGAAGCACGATCGTGCGCGGGGTCAGCACACGATCGAGCGCCATCAGGAGCGCGGGCATAAGCCGATCCATGCCGGCGGTATTCGCCTGGACCGAAAGAACGTCGCCGTAGCGGTCGATCACGCATCCCGGCAGCCCGTCGGCCTCGGCATGGATCAGGCGGTAAAAGCCGCCGGGAAACAGGCGTTCACGCAGCTCGCACGCCGCGGCGATGCGGGCGGCGAGAAAATCGATGTCGATCTCGACCGCCGCATCGCGCGCGAGCAGCCGCGCACTGATGAGCGGATGCGGATTGAACATGGCGACGCCGATCGGCGCCCCGTCGCTCGTCTCCAGCCGCACGAGCCCGCCGGGCGGCAACGCCTTGGCGGCGGCGTCCATGACGACCTCGTTCGAGTAGACCCAGGGATGACCGGCGACGACGCGCTTGTGGCGACCGGACTGAAGCCGGACGACGGGATAGGTAGCCATGCAGACTCGGCAGTGTGGCGACGGCGAAACGTCGCCGTCAGCGTGCCGCCCTTATAGCGTCCGAAGGGTTCGAAGCGAAAGACCAACGGATTCCAGTCAAAGAGTCGTCGCGCGACGCCATACGATCCGGGCACAAAAGAAGGCCCTTCCCCCGTCGCGTATCTCGTCGGCGAAGGCGGCAGGTCGTCGGAAGAGGTCGAAAGCAGGCCGGGCGGTCCGGCCCGACATGCTGCCGTGCGCGTCGAGACGAGCGCCCTGGTCAGTCGCCCAGCGCCTCGCCCTCGCGCCGGGGGTCGGCGCCACCCATCAACTGGACGGCATCGCCGTGGCGAACGACGGCGATGCCTTGCAGACCGCTCGTGAGCGGCTTGATCTCGACCGTGTGGCCAAGCCCGCGCAGCTCGCCGGCCAGGGCCGTGATCGGCGTGCCGCGCTCGAGTTCGATCGGGCCGTTCAAGTTGGCATGATGCGGCAGGCTGATCGCGGCCTGGATGTCAAGCCCCCAGTCGAGCGTGGCGACCAGGGTCTGCAGCACGTAGGGAATGATCCGCGCCCCGCCCGGCGAACCGACGGTGAGCACGAGCTGCCCCGTGCGGTCCGTGACGATGGTCGGCGCCATCGACGAGCGGGGCCGTTTGCCGGGCTCCACCCGGTTGGGGACGGTGCGCGTGCCGGCGCGCGGCGTAAAGGCGAAATCGGTCAGCTGATTGTTCAGAAGAAAGCCGCGCACGAAGACCCGGCTACCGAACGCCTGCTCGATACTGCTGGTGAGCGCAACCGCGTTGCCGGCGGCATCGACCGCGCTGATATGGGTGGTGCCGGGCAGCTCGATCGTCATATCCCGGCGCTGCCGCCGGTCGAGCGTAATGCCTTCGGGCCGGCCGGGCTCCGCGCGACCCATCGTCTGCTCGATCGAGACGAGCCGGGCGCGCTGACGGAGGTAGCGGGGCTGCGTCAGCCCCTCGACCGGCACGTCAACGAATGCCGGATCGGCGACATAATAATTGCGGTCGGCAAAAGCGAGACGGCTCGCCTCGCTGATGAGGTGGACCGCCGCGACGGAGTTGGCGGCAAGCGACTTGAGATCGAAACGGTCGAGAACGCCGAGCGCCTGCACGATGGCGATGCCGCCCGACGACGGCGGACCCATGCCGCAGACGCGATAGATCCGATAGATGCCGCAGACGGGGTCGCGCTGAACGGCCTGGTAGCCCGCAAGATCGCCGAGCGTCAGGCGGCCGGGCCGCGCGCCCGTCGTCTGAACGGCGGCGACGATGTCGCGCGCGATCGCGCCGGTATAAAAGGCGTCGGCCCCGCCCGCCGCGACGATGCGCAACGTCTCCGCCAGCGGCTCGTTGACCAGGCGTTCGCCGACGGCACGCGGTTTGCCGTCCTTGTCGTAGAAATACGCCGCCGTCGCGGGATACTCGGCGAGCTGCTTGTCCTCGGCGATCAGCTTATGCAGGCGCGGACTGACCGGAAAACCATCATTCGCAATCCGTACTGCCGGCTCGAACAGGCGCGCCCAGGGCAAGCGGCCATGGGCCTTGTGCGCCAGCTCGAGCATGCGCAGCAGACCCGGCACGCCGACCGCGATGCCCCCGACGGACGCCTCCGCAAACGGCAACGGCTTGCCGTCCGCATCAAGGAACAGATCCGGACCGGCCGCCATTGGGGCCGTCTCGCGACCGTCGTAGGTGGTGATCGTCCTGGTCGATGCGTCGTAGTGGACGAGGAAACCGCCGCCACCGATCCCCGAGGATTGCGGCTCGACGACGTTGAGGACCATCTGCATGGCGATGGCGGCGTCGACGGCGCTGCCCCCCATGCGCAGGATGTCGCGGCCGGCCGCCGCCGCCAGCGGATGAGCCGCGGCCGCCATGTACCGGGTGCCGAGCGCAACCTTCTTTTCCGTGAAGCCGCTGGGACCTTCCGGCTGCGGCCGGACCTGTGCCCATGCCGACGGGTCCGCTGCCACCAGACCAAGCAGCAGCGGCACAACGAAGCTCTTCGCCCGCAGAACGGCGCGGGCGGCCTTCCAGGCAAGCATCGCCGCAATCCCTTTGCGCGACCGTTCGTCCCGCACCCCACACTGCGACGCCCTCTCGGGCATGGACGTTCGGTCCGTTAAGCTATTCATAGCAAAGGGCTGTGGCGAAAGTCATGCGTATGATGGCCGCAGCGGCGATTCTTTCGGTCAGACCGTTCCTGCCGACTTGCGGCCCGAGTTGCGACCCGCACCCCGGCCCATGCCCTCGGGGGTCGAGGCGCCACCTGTCATGGACCGATATCGCAACCGCCACGCGCGAGGCGTGTGCACCGGCGACCGGCCCATCCCAGGGCACGACACGGCACAAGGCGAAACCCCGACGGTCGGGACGGCATCGCCGATGCGCCGTCGCGCCTGCCACAGCCGCGGCATGTGTCCCCTTCGTCCGCCGGCAACCACGTCGACGCGGTCCGGCATTGACCCCAATCGCGTGGGCTGCATAGCCTCGTCACCATGACCGCTACCTCGGCACCCGACCGGCTTGCCCGCCTCTTTGCCCGCATCGATCAGAGCCGTGATGAACTCGTCGCCTTGACGCAGGCCCTCGTCCGCATTCCGACCGTCAACCCCCCGGGCGAGGCATATACCGATTGTGCGGAGCTGATCGGGCGGCGTCTCGCGCCGCGGGGATTCCGCGTCGAGTATCTGCGCGCCGCCGGCGCACGCGGCGACACGGCGCGCTATCCGCGGACCAACATCGTCGCACGAGTCGAAGGCCGGGGGCCCGGCCCCTGCGTGCATTTCAATGGCCACATCGACGTGGTGGCGCCCGGCGCCGGCTGGACCGTCGACCCGTTCGCCGGCATCGTCCGCGACGGCAAGATCTTCGGCCGCGGCACCTGCGACATGAAAGGCGGGATCGCCGCCGCGATCATCGCGGTAGAGGCGATTCTCGCCGAGGGCATTCCCTTCCCCGGCGCAATCGAGATCTCGGGAACGGTCGACGAGGAGTCGGGCGGCTATGGCGGCGTCGCATGGCTCGCCGAGCGCGGCTACTTCTCGGCGCCCCGCGTCGATCATGTGATCATTCCCGAACCTCTTCAGGTCGACCGCGTCTGCCTCGGCCACCGCGGCGTGTGGTGGGCCGAGGTAGAGATGAAGGGCCGCATCGCCCACGGTTCGATGCCGTTTCTGGGCGTCAGCGCGATCCGCGGCATGGCCGCCTTCCTTGCCGCGGTCGAGACCGAGCTTTATCCCGCGCTGCAGGAACGCCGCACCGCCATGCCGGTCGTGCCGGACGGCGCCCGCGCATCGACGCTGAACTACAATGCCATTCATGGCGGCCTTGCCGAAGATTATGACGGATTGCCGGCGCCGCTCGTCGCCGATTCCTGTCGGCTGGTCATCGATCGCCGGTTCCTGATCGAGGAGCGGCTCGAGGACGTGCGGCGCGAGATCGTCGATCTCCTGGAGCGGACCGTGCGCGAACGGCCGGGCCTGGCCTATCGCATCCGCGACATCATGACGTTCGAGCCGACGATGACGCCGCCGGATGCGCCCGTCGTCCGGGCGCTCGACGCGGCGATCGAGCGCGTACTCGGCCGGCCGGCGGCGCACATCGCCTCGCCCGGCACATACGACCAGAAACACATCGCCCGCATCGGCCATCTGCACGATTGCGTCGCCTACGGACCGGGGCTGCTCGAGCTCGCCCACCAGCCGGACGAGTTCGTCGCCATCGACGACATGGTGGCCTCGGCGAAGGTGATGGCCGCCGCCACGCTGCGCCTGCTCGGCGTGCCGCTCGCGTGACCCGACGACGACCGCGTCGCAACCTGATTACCGACGTCGCCGGCATCAAGGTCGGCAACGCCGAGGATCGGCGCGTCCGCACGGGCGTGACGGTCGTCGTGCCCGATCGCCCCGCCGTGGCCGCCGTCGCCGTGACCGGCGGCGCGCCGGGCACGCGCGAAACCGAACTGCTCGATCCAAGCTGTCTCGTCGACCGCGTCGATGCGATCGTGCTGGCGGGCGGCTCCGTCTTCGGCCTCGACGCCGCGGGCGCGGTCACGAACGCGCTGGCCGCGCAGGGTCGCGGCTTCCGCGTGCGGAATGCGGTCGTGCCGATCGTGCCGGCAGCGATCCTGTTCGACCTGCTGAACGGAGGCGACAAGAATTGGGGCATGGCACCGCCCTACCGACGGCTGGGCCTCAAAGCGCTGTCGAATGCCGCCCGCGATTTCAAGTTGGGCAATGCCGGCGCCGGCTACGGGGCGCGGGCCGGCGGGCTGAAAGGTGGGCTCGGCAGCGCATCGTGGACGACCGACGACGGCTTCGAGGTCGGGGCGCTGGCGGCGGTCAACTGTTCGGGCAGCGTGCTGGTCCCCGGTACCGACCGGTTCTGGGCAGCAGGATTGGAACAGGGTGACGAATTCGGCGGCCGCGGCGCACCGGCACCGGGCACGCGCATCGATCTCGACACGACCCCCAACTCCGTCATGCTGCCCGGCGCGAACACGACAATTGCCGTCGTCGCAACCAACGCGGCGCTCGGCAAGGCAGAGGCGCATCGCGTCGCGCTGATGGCCCAGGACGGATTCGCGCGCGCGATTCGGCCGGTACATACGCCGTTCGACGGCGATACCGTGTTCGTACTCGCCACCGGCGCGCGGCCGGTCAATGGCCCTGCCGATCTTGCCCGGCTCGGCTCGCTCGCCGCCGACTGCCTCGCCCGCGCCATTGCCCGTGGCGTCTATGCGGCGCGCGATCTCGGCACGCTGCGATCCTATCGTTCGGTGTGGGGCTGACATGGGCGCGCCGCGACCGATCATCATCGACACCGATCCGGGCCAGGACGACGCGGTCGCGATCCTGCTGGCGCTCGCCACCCCGGAAGCGCTCGATGTGCGCGCGATCACGACCGTCGCCGGCAACATGCCGCTCGACGTCGTGACGCGCAACGCATGCGCGCTGCTGGAACTCGCCGGACGAAAGGACGTGCCGGTCCATGCCGGCTGCGATGCGCCGTGGCTGCGTGCATCGATAACGGCCGAGCATGTCCACGGGCCAAACGGACTCGAGGGTGCGGACCTGCCGACGCCGCATCTGATGCCCGGGAAGGCGCATGCGGTCGATGTCATCGTCCGCGCGGCGACCGAGGCCCCGGATCGCGGCCTCACGCTGTGCGCACTCGGGCCGCTCACCAATATCGCGACCGCGCTCGTGCGGACGCCCGAGATCAAACCGAAGATCCGTGAAATCGTGCTGATGGGCGGCGCGATCGGACTCGGCAACATCACCCCGTTCGCGGAGTTCAACATCTATGCCGACCCGCATGCGGCCGCCGCCGTATTCGCGGCGGGCGTGCCGATCGTGATGCTGCCGCTCGAAGCGACGCATCAGGTCCTGGCGACGGCGGCCTGGGCCGACTGCATGCTTGCGCTCGGGACGCGTGCCGGACGAACGGTCGGCGGCATGTATCGCCATGCGACCAGGACGCGCCATCTTCCCCGCCACAAGGGCCGCGGCGTGCCGCTGCACGATCCCTGCGTGATCGCCTATCTGCTCTGGCCCGAGCTGTTCGCCGGAACGGCGTGTTATGTGGCGGTCGAGACGGCGGGCGAGCTCACGATGGGGCGTACCGTCGTCGACCGCTGGGGCACGATGCGACGGCCGCCCAATGCACTGGTGATCGAACGCGTCGATGCCGATGCGCTGTTCACCCGGCTCTCGGACCGCATCGGCCGCCTGCCCTGACGGCGCAACCGCCTTGCAGATCGGCGCAGACCCCATATGCTGTATGGAGCTGGGAACTGCTACGCTAGATGTCGAAGACCAAGCGCCGAAAGCCGGTCAAACGCGCCACCGACCGTGCGGGCATCGCCCTGCCGACCCGGCGCGAGCTCGATTTCGTGCGGCTGATCGCCGGCTATCTGCGATTTCGCCTGCCCGAGGATTTCGAGCGGGACTTGCGCTACGTGCGCACCTTCCTCGACACGTTCGCTTACGCGCGGTCCGGACCCGTCTTCAAGAGTGACGTGCAGCGCCGCTGCGCCATCGCGCGGCAATTTGCCTATGAAGGACGCCCGCTGACGGACTACGCAGAAAAGCTGGGCGTTACGACCGAGCAGGCCGCGCTGCTGGAGACGTTCGGACAGCAAAAGGCGCAGACACGCTGGCGTGCGGACGATGCCGCGGGGGCAGCGGATGTTCGCGACGCGCACAGAGCGACTGCCGCCCTCGAGGACGAGGCGCCGACCGAGGGCCATGAGAGCGCGGATGTCGGCGCGGCATCGCCGGAACCGGATATCGACGAGCTGTTCGAGGACCTGCCCGACGAACTCGCGCCCGCCGCCCAGTCCAAGCCGGCGAAATCGATCGCCGCCTGAGGCCCGAACCGGCCCGATGCCGGCCGCTTCGGGCTGGCGGGCAACTTGGAAGCGCGGCTATTGTCGGGCTAGTCTTTGCGCGCTGAATTGCCTTGGGGAGGATCAGCCGTGTCCCGTCTCGCACGTGCCGTTCTACTGACGCTTCTCGTCATCTGGCCCTTTGCCGCGCAAGCCCAGAAGGACTCCGTGACCATCGGCCAGACGCTCGAGCCGCCCACGCTCGATCCCACCACCGGGGCCGCGCAGGCGATCCGCGAGGTCACGTACCTCAATATCTACGAGGGCCTGCTGCGCATCGATCGCGACGGCAAGCTCCAGCCGCTGCTTGCCGAGAGCTGGACGGTCTCGCCCGACAACCTGACCTACACCTTCCACCTGCGGCGCGGCGTCAAGTTCCACGACGGCAGCGACCTCGACGCCGGCGACGTGAAATTCACCTTCGAGCGGGCGATGGCGCCCGATTCGACGAACGCGCAGAAATGGATCTTTGCGCCGATCGCGCGCATCGAGACGCCCGACCGCTACACGGTGGCGATCACGCTCAAGGAACCGACCGGGAACTTCCTTTACGGACTCGCCTGGGGCGACGCCGTGATCTTTGCGCCGGAGACCGTCGCCGACAACCGCACCAAGCCGATCGGCACCGGTCCGTACCGCTTCGAGCGCTGGGTCCGCGGCGACCGCGTCGAGCTGGTGCGCAACGATGCCTACTGGGCCCAGATTCCGGCAATCAGCCGGGCCACGTTCCGGTTCATTTCCGACCCGCAGGCGCAGGTCGCCGCAATCCGCTCCGGCGACGTCGACGCACTGTCGAACCTGGCCGCGCAGGAAGCGGCGGATCAGCTCAAGGGCGATGCGAACCTGAAGGTCGTCGTGGGCAATACCGAAGGCGAGACGATCCTTGCCATCAACAACGCGAAGCCGCCCTTCAACGACGTGCGCGTCCGCCGCGCGCTTGCCCACGCGATCGATCGCAAGGCGGTGATCGAGGGCGCCGTGTCGGGCTACGGCACGCCGATCGGCACGCATTTCTCCCCGAATCACCCGGCCTATGTCGACCTGATCGGAACCTATCCCTATGACCCCGCAAGGGCGCGGAAGCTGCTTGCCGAGGCCGGTCATCCCAACGGCTTCAGCACGACGCTGCGCCTGCCGCCGCCGCCCTATGCGCGTCGTTCGGGCGAGATCATCGCCGCACAGCTTGCGCAGGTCGGCATCAAAGTGTCGATCGAGCCGATCGAGTTCGCGCAGTGGCTCGAGCAGGTGTTCCGCAACAAGAACTACGATCTGACGATCATCGCGCACACCGAACCGCTCGACATCGGCATCTACGCGCGCGACGACTACTATTTCCAGTACCGCAACCCGGCCTTCAAGACCCTGATGGAGAAGATCGGCACGACCGTAGACGAGGCGGAGCGCAACCGCCTCTACGGCGAGGCGCAGCGCATGCTGACGGCGGACTCGGTCAACGTCTTCCTGTTCCAGCTGCCCAAGATCGGTGTCTGGAACGTCAACCTGACGGGCATGTGGGAGAACTGGCCGCTGCCGGCGAACCCGATCGCCGAACTGTCCTGGAAGCGGTGAATTGCGTGCGCGGTTCGTGCCCCATGTTCCGTCGCCCGCGGGCTTGAGCCGCGGGTCGATACCGGCCCCTGGATCAGGTCCAGGGATGCGCGGACATGGCAGCCTGGAGCAGGCGGTCGCGACTTGACCCGATGCTCGCTCTCCTAGCCCGCCGCGTCATCGGCTTCGTCCTCACGCTGCTCGCGGCGGCGGCGGTGGTGTTCGTCGTCATGGAGGTACTGCCCGGCGATCCGGCGGCCGTGATGCTGGGCGTGCAGGCGACACCGGAAACGCTCGCCGCGTTGCGTGCCGAATTCGGCCTCGACCGCCCGGCGCCGGTGCGCTTCGCGACATGGATCATCGACCTCCTGCGCGGCGATCTCGGCATCAGCTACACCTATCGCGTACCGGTCGCCGGGCTCATCGCGGAGCGCCTTGCGATTACGGTGCCGCTCGCGCTGCTGTCGATCGCACTCTCGACCGCAATCGCACTGCCGCTCGGCATCCTCGCGGCAGCACGGCAGGATCGCCCGGCGGATGCCGGCATCATGGTGTTCAGCCAGATCGGCGTGGCGGTGCCGAACTTCTGGTTCGCGCTGCTGCTGGTCCTGCTGTTCTCGGTGACGCTCGGCTGGCTGCCCTCGGGCGGATTTCCCGGCTGGCAGTCCGGCATCGGTGCCGCACTCGCGGCGCTCGCGCTGCCGGCGATCTCGCTGGCGCTGCCGCAGGCCGCCATTCTCGCCCGCGTGACCCGTTCCGCCGTGCTCGACGCACTGGGCGAGGACTACGTGCGCACCGCCCGCGCCAAGGGACTGACGCGCGCCGCGACGCTGCGCCGTCATGTGCTGCGCAATGCGCTTATTCCCGTCGTCACCATCATGGGGCTGCAGTTCTCGTTCCTGCTCGCCGGTGCGATCATCATCGAGAACGTGTTCTACCTGCCGGGTCTGGGCCGGCTCGTCTTTCAGGCGATCGCCCAACGCGACCTGATCGTCGTGCGCGACGTCGTGCTGCTGCTGGCGGCGATGGTGATCTTCATCAATTTCGTGGTCGACGTGCTCTACGCCCTGATCGACCCGCGCCTGCGGGACTGGCGGACATGAAAACCCCCGCCGTTTCCGTGGTCGTGCGGCACCCGGCGCTTGCCGCCGGTGCCGCGATCACGCTGCTGCTGGCGATGGTCGCCCTCGTCTCGCTCGTGTGGACGCCCCATCCTTACACGGACATGAACATCGCCATGCGGCTGCAGCCGCCATCGGCACGGCATTGGCTCGGCACCGACCAGTTCGGACGCGACATTCTGTCGATGCTGATGGCCGGTTCACGGAACTCGTTCGCCGTGGGCTTCGTCGCGGTCGGCATCGGACTCGGCATCGGCGTCGCGCTCGGCACGACGGCCGCGGTGCGCGGCGGGATCGTCGACGACGCCGTCATGCGCCTCGCCGACTTCACCTTCGCGTTTCCGGCGGTCCTGTCGGCGATCATGATCACGGCCTGGCTCGGGCCCGGCGCAGTCAACGCCATCATCGCCATCGGTATCTTCAACATTCCGGTGTTCGCCCGGCTTTCCCGCGGCAGTGCGCTTCAGGTCCTGAGCCGCGATTTCATCCTCGCCGCGCGCGCGGCCGGCAAGGGCATGGCGCGTATCACGCTGGAACACGTGCTGCCCAACATCGCCGGAATCCTGGTCGTGCAGGCGACGATCCAGTTTGCCCTGGCGATCCTGGCCGAGGCCGGGCTCGCCTATCTCGGCCTCGGCACGCAGCCGCCCAATCCGAGCTGGGGCCGGATGCTGAACGAGGCGCAGACGTTCATGCATCGCAGCCCGTGGCTCGCCATCTTTCCCGGAGCGGCGATCGCGCTGGCCGTGTTCGGGTTCAACCTGCTGGGCGACGGATTGCGCGACCTGATCGATCCCAGGCTGCGGCGCGCCCGGTCATGACCGTGCTCGACGTCGAAGACCTGCGTGTCGACATCCGCACCCGAACGGGCGCGCTGCCGATCGTTCGCGGGGTTTCCTTCACCCTCGCGCGCGGCACCACGCTCGGCCTCGTCGGCGAATCCGGCAGCGGCAAGTCGATGACGGCGCTTGCGATCATGCGGCTGCTGCCGAAGGCGGCCGCCATCAGTGGCGCGATCCGGCTCCACGGCGAGGACCTGCTGCAGGCCGATGAGGCGCGAATGTGCCGGATTCGCGGCGACCGCATCGCCATGGTGTTCCAGGAGCCGATGACGGCGCTCAATCCGTTGCACCGGATCGGCGACCAGATCGCGGAGACGCTCATCCTCCATCGCGACATGCCGCGCCGGGCGGCGCTCGACGAGGCTGCCGGGCTGCTCGACCGCGTCGGCATTCGGGAGGCGCGGGCGCGCCTGTCCGCCTATCCGCACCAGCTTTCGGGCGGGCAGCGCCAGCGCGTCATGATCGCCATGGCGCTCGCCTGCCGACCCGACGTGCTGATCGCCGACGAGCCAACCAGCGCCCTCGACGTCACCGTGCAGGCGCAGGTCATCGACCTGCTCCGCGGCCTGGTCGACGAGTTCGGCATGGCCCTCGTCCTGATTTCGCACGATCTCGGCGTGATCGGCCGGTTGGCCGACCGCGTGATGGTGATGTACGGCGGCGCGATCATGGAGCAGGGTTCGACCAGGGCCGTGTTCACGACGCGGGCACATCCGTACACGCAGGGCCTGTTCGCGGCCCTGCCCGGCCGCGGTGCGCGCAAGGGCCGTCGGCTCGCCGCGATACCGGGTACGGTCTCGACGCCTGACGCCCTGCCGCGGGGTTGCCCATTCCATGGTCGCTGCCCGCGCGGCCAGGACGTGTGCCGCGACAACGCGCCGCCCGTGGTCGAGATCGGCGGCAGCCGCGCCGCCTGCTTCTTTCCGGGGCCATGACGATGCCTACGCCGCCGCTCGTCGCCGCCGAAAATCTGGTCCGGAGATACCGCCTGACGGCGGCAGCGCCGTTCGGGCAGCGCCGTCACGTGGCGGCCGTCGACGGCGTGAACCTCACGATCGCGCCGGGCCACAGCCTCGGCATCGTCGGCGAGTCCGGTTCGGGAAAATCGACCCTGGCGCGACTCTTCATGGCGCTGGAGCGGCCCGATGCCGGCACGGTCCGCTTCCGCGGCGCCGATCTCTTCGCGCTGCCGCCCGACGAACTGCGCCGGATGCGGCGCGGTTTTCAGATGGTGTTCCAGGATCCCTACGGCTCCCTCGACCCGCGTCAGCGCATCGAACGCATCGTCGCGGAGCCGCTCGACGTCGCGGAACCGCGACTCACGCGCCGCGAGCGGGCCGATCGCGTGATCGAAATGCTGGCCGCCGTCGGCCTGCCCGCCGACGCTGCCGCGCGCTATCCGCACGAATTTTCGGGCGGGCAGCGCCAGCGGATCGCGCTCGCCCGCGCCTTGATCACGGCGCCCGACCTCATCGTCGCCGATGAGCCGGTCTCGGCCCTCGACGTGTCGGTACAGGCGCAGGTCCTGAACCTCCTGATGGATCTGCAGGAGACGCGCGGCGTCACGTACCTGTTCATCAGCCACAATCTTGCCGTCGTCGAACACGTCGCGGACGAAGTCGCGGTGATGTATCGGGGCCGGATCGTCGAACAGGGGCCAGCGGCCGAGCTGTTCAGCGCGCCGGCCCATCCCTACACGCGCGCCCTGGTGGAGGCCGTGCCCGACCCGTCGTCATTCAATGGCGCCGGCAGCCGCGCCCCGGCGGCGGACGCCGAGGTCGAGGCGGACACCGAAAGCGGCTGCCCCTTCGCGCCACGCTGTCCGCGCGCCCGCGCGGTCTGCCGCAGCGAAAGGCCGCTCCTGCTCGAGGTGGCACCCGGACGTTCCGCCGCCTGTCATTTTCCAGGAGAATGACCGGACAATGAGCTATGTCGACAAGATCCTCCAACCCGGCGAGAGCATCCGGCACGTCGCGCGTATCCACTGGCTGATCTATCTGCCGGCCTTCATCTTCGCCCTTGCCGCGATCGTGGTCGTCGCACTGGTCCTGCTCGGGATCGGCGAGCTCGAGCCGGTCTGGCGGCAGTTCGCCCTCGTCGCCGCGGCGGGGTTCGGCGCGGTCGCCCTCTATCTCTTTGTCCGCGCCTGGATCGAACGGCTCACGACCGAGCTCGTCGTCACCGACCGGCGCATCATCTACAAGCGCGGCCTGATCCGCCGCTTCACGGCCGAGATGAACATGAACAAGGTCGAGACCGTGCTGGTCGAGCAGAGCATCCTCGGGCGCATCTTCGGCTTCGGCACCGTCACCGTCCGCGGCACCGGCGGCGGCATGGAGCCGCTGCCCAACGTCGAAGACCCGCTGACCTTCCGCAACCACGTCACCGCGGACTAGACGTGGCCTAGTCCGCCGGCGCTCCCGCCGTCCTGGGCTGCATCGCCGGGATGATCAGGACCAGCGCAAGCGCGGATCCGACCAGGACCAGCGCCATGATCTCGCGCCAGCCGAACGGCTCGCCCAGAATGACCGCGCCGCTCGCTACGCCGATGACCGGCGTGAGCAGCGTGCCGATCGCCGCGACGTTCGCCGGGAACAGGCTGACGATCTTGAACCACGCGAAATAGGCGAAGACCAGCGCGACGAAGGTCAGATAGGCGAGGCACGCCCAGGCGAGCAGGCTCGCCTCGGGGAAATGGATACCCTCGACGAACGGCAGAACGACGAAAATCGGGATCGATCCGATCGAGAGTTGCCAGCCCGCAAGTGCCAGCGTGCCGACGTTCCATTGCTGACGCTTTTGGTACAGGGTGCCGAACGCCCAGCCGAGCGCGCCGGCCAGGACCAATCCGGCCCCGAGCGGCGAGTCGCCGACCGCCGCCAGATCCCGCGACAGCAACACGACGATGCCGCCGATGCCCAGCGCCAGCGCCGCGACGACGCGCGGGCTCGGCCGGTCGCCAAACACCAGCATGCCGATCAGCGCCGCCCAAAGCGGCATCGTGAAGGCGAGAACCGAGGCATGGCCGGAGGCCATCATCATGGTGCCGTAGGCGATCAGCACGTGCCAGAGCGATACGTTGAAGAGCGCGGCCGTGGCGATGCGCCGCCACTCGCCGGCGGCGGGCCGAAGAGCACCGCCGCTTGCGCGCGCGAGCACCAGCAGCGACAGCCCGGCGGCAAGACACGACCACGATCGGAACGTCCAGGGTGGGATTTCCCGCAGCGCCATCTTCATGATGGGCCAGTTGATGCCCCAGGCGAACGAGAGGCCGACGAGCAGCAGCAGCCCGAGTCGCGGCAGGTTGGCGGACCGCATCACGTGCCGCGCGCGCCGTTGGTCTCCGCGAGCGGCCGCACGAACTGCGGCTCCGTATCCCATGGAAACATGATCCAGGTGTCCTGGCTGACCTCGGTGACATAGGTGTCGACCAGCGGCTTGCCGGCCGGCTTCGCGTACACGGTCGCGAAATGCGCCCCGGGCATCAGCTCGCGCACGATCTTGGCGGTCGTGCCGGTATCGACGAGATCGTCGACGATCAGCCAGCGCCCCTCCGGCATCGAGCGGGTTTCCGGCGAGGGCGGCTTCAGGACCGTCGCCGAGCCCATCGTCATGTGGTCGTAGGTCTTGATCGAGATCGTGTCGACGACCCGGACGTCGAGCTCGCGCGCCACGATCGCCGCCGGCACCAGTCCGCCGCGCGTCACGGCCACGATCCCCTTCCACGGACCGTTGGCGACGAGACGCCAGGCAAGCGCCTTGGCGTCGCGGTGCAGCTCCTGCCACGAGACCGGAAACATTTTCGTGAAATTCGACGCCATAGGCTCCCTCCGACGTGCGCCGGGATAGACGTGCGCCGGGATATAAGCCGAAGACAGGCCCGAGGGCAATTGAACGCCTTGCGTGGCAGACATGCCGGGGACTGAAGACACGGGGCCCCTTTACCTGCGCCATGAACCGCGC
>DASVCL010000029.1:0-58844 GCA_036381615.1 Alphaproteobacteria bacterium | reverse complement strand
AGCGCCGCGCGCCGCTCCTTGTACCAGGCAAGGCGCTCTTCCGCCTGGGCGATGTCCTGCTTTAGCCAGTCGCCAAGCAGGTTTCCCTCGGCGAATTGCTGGCGCAGATCGTTGAGGCGGGCGATCTCCGCGGTCGTCAGCTCGACGAGCATGTCGAGCTGGGCGCGTTGGTCGTCCGGGGGCAGCAGATGAAGGAAGCGGAGCTTGAGCGCGATGACCAGCTTCGACAGGTCGGTCAGCGGCGTGCGCACCCGGCTCGTCAGCAGCTCGCGCAACGCGGCACGTCCGGCATCGGTCAGCTGGACCTGGGTGTCCGCCGTCAGGCTCTGGCCGGGGGCCGCACGCGGACCGACCGGCTCGATCAGGCCCTCATACCGCAGCAGCTCGATCGACGTGCCGAGGATGTCCAGCGTCGGACCCAGCATGCGGCTGACGAAATGGCGAACCTCGACGGCGAGCTCGCCGTAGTGCTTCGGCCCGGCGGACAGGATACCGAGGGACGCCAGGCGGACGGCCTCCGTCGGGATGAGCGATTTGTCGCGGAACATCGGCATTATTCTACCACGTCTTGGGCGTCCGGTACGGCGAAATCACGCTTCGCCGCGCAACCGCGCCGCGCGCCGGCGCAGGAGCTCGACGCAGCCCATCAGCACGATCGAGGTGAGGATCAGCAGGGTCGCGGCAGCCGTGATCGTCAGGCTTATGTTCTCGTTGATTCCGCTGAACATCTGGCGCGGCAGCGTACGCTGGCCGGGGCCGGCGAGGAACAGCGCCATGATGACGTCGTCGAACGAGATCGCGAACGCGAATAGCGCGCCGGAGACGACGCCCGGCATGATCAGCGGCAGCATGACCCGGAAGAAGGCCGTGACGGGACTAGCCCCCAGGCTGCCGGCGGCGCGCAGCAGCGTCGGATCGAAGCCGGTCAGCGTGGCGAGCACGGTGACCACGACGAACGGTGTCGCGAGCGCAGTGTGGGCGAGGATCAACCCCGTATAGCTGTTCGTCAGGCCGGCGGGCGCGAACGCAAAATAGATGCCGACCGCCGCGATCACCTCCGGCACGACCATGGGCGAGGCGATGAGGGCGATGACGGCGGCCCTGCCGCGGAAGCGGGCGCGCCACAAACCGATCGCGGCAAGCGTTCCCAGCGCCGATGCCAATACTGTCGCCGCGACTCCGACGACGAGGCTGTTCCAGACGGCGGGCAGCCAGAACTGCGACGTGAAGAACTCCGCATACCAGCGCGTGCTGAGCCCGGGCAGGGGATAGTGCAGGAAAGATCCGGCGCTGAACGACAGCGGCACGATCGCCAGGATCGGCAGCACCAGGAACAGGCAGACGAGCGCGGTGACCGCATGGAGGACCGTGCGCGAGATCCGCTCGCCGGTGGTTGCGTTCGGCGGCAGCGCCATGCGTTTCACCCGGGTCTCACCCGACCGAACCCGACGAGCCGTCCGTAGACGGCACAGAGCACGAGCGTCGCCGCAAGCAGCAGGATCGACAGTGCGGCGGCCATGCCCCAGTTGATGGTCCGGCTGGCATAGAACGCGATCAGGTAGCTGATCATCTGGTCCTCGGCACCGCCGACGAGTGCCGGCGTTATGTAGTAGCCGAGCGCCTGGATGAACACGAGCAGACAGCCGGCGCCGATCCCCGGCAAGGTCTGTGGCAGATAGACGCGGCGGAAAACGGTGAACGGCGGCGCGCCCAGCGACGCGGCTGCCCGGAGATGAACGGAAGGAATGCCCTTCATCACGCTGTAGAGCGGGAGGATCATGAAGGGAAGCAGAATGTGGGTCATCGCCACGTAGACGGCGAAGCGGTTGAAGATCATCTCCAGCGGCTGCTCGATGACGCCGATCCCGAGCAGAAGGCTGTTGACGATGCCTTCGCGCTGCAGGACGACGACCCACGCCGCCGTGCGCACGAGAAGCGATGTCCAGAACGGCAGCAGCACGAAGATCATCAGCAGATTTGCCGAACGGGGCGGCAGTGAGGCCAGCACGTAGGCGACGGGATAGGCGAGCAGAAGGCAAAGCCCCGTGACCACGCCGGCGATCAGGAACGTTCGCGCGACGACGTCGATGAAGATCGACTGGTCGGCCGGCGCCGCGACAATATCCCCGTCGGCGTCGCGCCGCAGATCGAGGGCAGCCAGCAGGTAGAAGTCGCCGACCGGCCCGCTGGCGCGACGGATCGCGGCCCAGGTCTCCCGCTCGCCCCATTTGGGATCGATCCCGATCAGGATGTCGCGGGCGCTGCCGATCTCGGCCGGCAGGCGCCGCGCCGTCGAGAACATGAGCGATCGGAACCCGTTGACGTCGTAGTTGAGGCGGGTGGCCGCGGCGGCAAGTGTGCCGGCCGCCCGTGCCTCGCGCATGTCGGCGACCAGCGCCGCGAATGCCGCCTCCGGCGGTAGCTCACGACCATCCCACGTCGCGAGCACGGCGGTCGTGCGCGGGAGCACGCTCGACACCTCGGGGTCCAGGATGCCGCGCGAAAGCAATGCGCCGATCGGCCCGATGAACGTCAGCAGCAGGAAAAGGAGCAGCGGCGCGACGAGGGCAATCGCCGTCACCTGCTGTCGGCGCTGGCTGCGACGCAGCAGGCGTTTGAGCGCAGGAATCTCGGTCGTTTCGACGGTGGCTGCCTGAATCACCGTTGATATCCCGACGGGCGGCGAGCCGGCCGCACCGGACCACGTCCGGTGCGCGCCGGCAGCCCTGGCGTACGGATCGGTCCCGGTGCGGCTGCTTCTAGCGTGCCACCCACGCGTTGAAACGCTGGTTCAGCCGGTCGAGGTTCTCGACCCAGAACGGCTCGTTGATGTAGAGGGCGGTCGCGATGTTCTCGGGCGCCGTCGGCAGCTCGGGCAGGATCTTCGGATCGATCTTCGCGGTCGCCGCCTTCGCCGTAACGCCATAGGGGATTTTGGCCGGCAGCTTTGCCTGGTTCTCGGGCTGGCTGGCGAAGTTGATGAACTGCTCGGCCTGCGCCTTGTTGGGCGTGCCTTTCATGATCACCCAATAGTCGACCGTATACAGGCTGTTCTGCCAGACGATGCGGAAGTTCTTCTTGTCGGCCTGGTTGGCCGCGGCGATGCGGCCGTTATACGCGGACGTCATCGCGACCTCGCCCGCGGCCAGAAGCTGCGGCGGCTGCGATCCCTTTTCCCACCAGATCAGGTGCGGCTTCAGCTCGTCCAGCTTGCGGAAGGCCCGCTCGACCCCCGCGTCGGTCGCGAGCACCTTGTAGACCTCCGCCGGCGGCACGCCATCGGCCATCAGCGCGATCTCGAGATTGGTCTTCGGGCCTTTGCGCAGCGCGCGCTTGCCCGGCCATTTCTGCACGTTCCAGAAATCCGCCCACGATTTCGGCCCGTCCTTGATGCGGTCCGCGTCGTAGGACAGGATGAAGTTGTAGACGATGGTGCCGACGCCGCACTCATGCACCGCGTCGTCCATGAGCTTGTCCTTGCCGCCAACCTTCTCCCAGTCGATCTTCTCGTACAGGCCTTCCTCGCAGCCGAGGACGAGTTCCTCGGACTCCACCTGGACGACGTCCCAGTTGTTGTTTCCGCCCTGGATCTTCGCGCGCAGGACGCCGACGCCACCGTCCCAGCTTTCCTCGAGCAGTTTGATCTTGGTCGTCTCGACGAACGGTTTGAAATAGACCTCCCGTTGCGCATCCTGATAGGCGCCGCCCCAGGATACGACGGTGAGATCACGGGCTGCTGCCGGACCGGCAACGGCGACGGTAACGAGTGCGCCGGCGGCTATTCCGGCGAGGATGGTCTTACGGCCATTCATCGGAGCCTCCACGGGAAAGCGGCCCGTTCTGACGGGGCCAGTCGAGGGCACTGAGTTTATGATTCGGCCGCGGTAACGACAAGATGGCGGGACGGCAGCCCCGGCGTCTATTCGGGCCTGAACGCGAGGCAGTCTGCCGCCTCGAAAACGGCCTCAACACGCATTCCCGGAAGGGGGGCGGGATTGCGTCGTCCGGCCGGAAGCTTGATCGCACAGTCGTGCCGGCCGGCAAGCGACACCCGGATGCGCGTATGGTCGCCGAGATAGATCACCTCGCGGATTTCGGCGGCCAGGCGGTTGCGTGCCGATGATTGGTCAAGGTCGGACGGATCGGCGAGCGTGATCCGTTCCGGCCGCAGCAGAACGGACGTCGCATCCCCGGTTCCGACGTCAATGGGCCTTGCGAGGATCGGCGTGCCGTCGTCGAGCCGCACCCGGCAATGTGCGCCATCGATCGCCTCGACCACGCCGGCGAGGCGATTGCTCTCGCCGATGAAGCTGGCGACGAATGCATTGCGGGGTTGTTCGTAGACCGCGGCCGGCGTGTCGATCTGCTGGATCACCCCGCGATGGAAGACGGCGATCCGATCCGACATGGTGAGCGCTTCGGCCTGGTCGTGCGTGACATAGACGATGGTGATTCCCAGCCGTTCGTGGATGTGGCGGATCTCGAGTTGCATCTCCTCGCGGAGCTGCTTGTCGAGGGCGCCGAGCGGTTCGTCCATCAGCACGAGTTTCGGCTCGAATACGAGCGCGCGGGCAAGGGCGACGCGCTGCTGCTGGCCGCCGGACAGCTGCGCAGGTCGCCGTTCGCCGAAGCCCGACAGCCTGACCGTATCGAGGGCGCGTGCGACCCGCACCGCTATGTCCGATCGCGACACGCCGCGCACGCTCAGCGGAAAAGCGATGTTTTCCGCGACCGTCATGTGCGGGAACAGCGCGTAATTCTGAAAGACCACGCCGATGTCGCGCCGGTGCGGCGGCACCCGTACGAGATCGCGGCCGGCCAGCATGATCTGCCCGGCCGTCGGGGTTTCGAACCCGGCGAGCATCATCAGGGTCGTAGTCTTGCCCGAGCCCGACGGCCCCAGCAGCGTCAGGAACTCCCCGTCGAGGATATCGAGGTTGAGATCTTTGACGACGAGCGTCTCGCCGTCATAGGTCTTTCGCACGCCGCGAAGCTGGGCGAGGACGTGGCCCAGTTTGCTCATGTCAGGCTCCCGCGCGGCCATGCGCGTGCGCGCCGCCCGTCCGGTCACGCCGCACGGGCGAGGCGCAGACGGGCCCAAACGTCCTGAAGGCTGTCGACCAGACGGTCCATTTCGGCATCGTCATGGTATGGCGTCGGCGTGATCCGGAGCCGCTCGCGGCCACGCGGCACCGTCGGATAGTTGATCGGTTGCACATAGATCCGGTGCCGGACCAGGAGCTCGTCCGATGCATGCTTGCAGGCGACCGGATCGCCGACGAACACCGGAACGATATGGCTTGCCGACGGCATCACCGGAAGGCCTGCGTCGGCAAGCGCCCGCTTCAGGCGCGCGGCGCGCTCCTGGTGGCGCGTGCGCTCGACCTGACTCTGCCGGAGATGCCGCACGGAAGCGAGCGCACCGGCCGCGATCACCGGCGGCATCGCCGTCGAGAAGATGAACCCGGGGGCGAAGCTGCGGATCGCATCGATCACCGCGCTTTTGCCCGTGACGTAA
Source organism: Alphaproteobacteria bacterium (assembly GCA_036381615.1). Lineage (GTDB taxonomy): Bacteria > Pseudomonadota > Alphaproteobacteria > CACIAM-22H2 > CACIAM-22H2 > CALANV01. The sequence goes on along the minus strand of DASVCL010000029.1, from coordinate 53,326 downwards.
CCCCCGACGATGCCGAAGCCCTTGGCAAGCGTACCCTGGATCACGTCGACACGGTCCATGACGCCGTCGCGCTCGGCGATGCCGGCGCCGTGCGGCCCGTAGAGGCCCACGGCATGAACCTCGTCGAGATAGGTCATGGCGCCGTAGCGCGCGGCAAGGTCGCAGAATGTCGCGATCGGCGCGATGTCGCCGTCCATCGAATAGACCGACTCAAACGCGATCAGCTTGGGACGTGCCGGATCGATGCTCTTCAACCGCCGTTCGAGATCCGCCGGATCGTTGTGGGCGAAGATCTGCTTCTCGCACCCGCTGTGGCGGATACCCTCGATCATCGAGGCGTGATTGAGCGCATCCGACAGGATCACGCAGCCCGGCAGCAATCGGCCGATGGTCGACAGCGCAGCTTCGTTGGCATTGTAGCCGGAGGTAAAGATGAGTGCGGCCTCTTTGCCGTGCAGCTCGGCGAGTTCCCGTTCCAACAGGACGTGATAGTGATTGGTACCGGAGATGTTCCGCGTGCCGCCGGCGCCGGCGCCGCAACGGGCGAGCGCCTCCTGCATGGCGGCGAGGACGGTCGGGTGCTGCGCCATGCCGAGATAGTCGTTGGAGCACCACACCGTGACTTCCACCGGCCCGTCCGGTCCATGCCAGATCGCCCGCGGAAAGGCGCCGCAGATCCGCTCGAGATCCGCGAAGACCCGGTATCGTCCCTCGGCGCGCAATCGGTTCAGCGCACCGGTGAAATAGCGCTCGTAATCCATCCGGGAATCCACTCCCTTCATCCCGGTTTCCCGTTCGTTGCGCGGCAGTTAACCACCAAAGCCAGGAACTGCAAAGGGTTGACGCGGCCGTTTCGCGGCGGTGCGACAACGTGCCCGGCCTCGCGTACAGGCAACGCCCATCGGCGGTTCGGCCGATGGGCGTGGAACGACGAGGTAGCCGGGGCTGCGCGCCCGATCCGGTTCAGACGGGCGCGAGCTGCTTCTCCCGCACCATTGCCGCCGTGTCGTCGAGCGCGCGGCCGAAGCGCCGGAACATCTCGTCGATCTGATCTTCGTTGATGATCAGCGGTGGGCACAGGGCGACACGGTCGCCGAACAGCGGCCGCACGATCAGCCCATGCTCCTGCGCCCGTTTGGTGAAATACGGCGCCACAGCCTGAGCCGGTTCGAAGTACTGGCGCGGCGACTTGCTGCGGACGAGCTGGATGGCGCCGATCAGCCCGACCGACTGGACCTCGCCGACGAGCGGGTGATCGGCATACCGGGCGAGGCCGGCCTGGAAGCGCGGGGCCACCCGTCGGACATGGCTGCCGATGTCGCGCTCCTCGTAGATCTTCAGCGTCTCGATCGCGACGGCGGCAGCGGCCGGATGGGCGGAGTAGGTGAACCCATGCCCGAACGTGCCGATTTTTTCGCTCTCACTCACCATGGCGCGATAGATCGGCTCGGACACGAGCAGGGCCGAGATCGGCAGATAGGCGGAGGACAGCGCCTTCGCCATCGTCATCATGTCGGGACGGATGTCGAAGGTCTGGGCGCCCCACAGATTGCCGGTGCGGTAAAAGCCGCAGATGACCTCGTCGCAGATGAACAGGATCTCGTATTTCTTGAGGATCGGCTGGATCCTGGCGAAATAGCCGGGCGGCGGAATCAGTACGCCGCCCGCGCCCATCACCGGCTCGGCGATGAACGCCGCGATGGTCTCGGGCCCCTCGTGCTGGATCAGCTTCTCGAGGTTGTCGGCGAGCCGGTCGACGAACGCCGCTTCGCTCTCGCCCGGCTCGGCGAAGCTGTAATGATGCGGGCAGTCAGCGTGCACGATGTTGGCGATCGGCAGGTCGAAGTCGCGATGGTTGGCCGGCAGCCCGGTCAGGCTCGCCGACGCGATGGTCACGCCGTGATAGGCGCGCATGCGCGAGATGATCTTCTTCTTGTTGGGCCTGCCGAGGGCATTGTTGTAGTACCACACCAGCTTGATCGCGGTGTCGTTGGCCTCGGACCCGGAATTCGCGAAGAACACCTTCGACATCGGGACCGGCGCGATGCTCAGCAGCCGTTCGGCGAGCTCGATGCCGGGCTCGTGCGATTTCTGCGCGAAGACGTGGTACGAGGGCAGATGACGCATCTGCCGCACCGCAGCCTCGATCAGGCGTTCCTCCGAGAAGCCGAGTGACGTGCACCAGAGCCCGGCCAGGCCTTCGATGTATTCCTTGCCGCTATCGTCGTAGATGTAGACGCCCTTGCCGCGGGAGATGACGAGGGGGCCTTCCTGCTCGTGAACCTTCAGGTTGGTGTATGGATGGATCAGGCTGGCGATGTCGCGGCTGCTGATCGAGTTGCCCCTATGGTTGGTGCGTGCGTCGTTCATGCCCCGGTCTCCTCGCGGGTGTTCGAAAGCGGCAGCGCGACCCGGAGCGCTTTGCGCCCGGATCGGCTCGTGTCGGCATTGAAACTTTACTTTAGGGCGCCGCCCCCGGGGTGTCGACCGCCATCGCTCGCGGCGCGCCGATAGGTCGCGCCAAGGCTGATGGGCGCCGGCCCGTTGACTTGGCGCTGAGCACCGGATTAGCTGAATCCAGGTTCCGGGGGCATGGTCATCTGCAGGAACACCAGGATTCGAACGAAGGCGGGACGACCGGCCGCCCCCGAGAAACAGGTAAACAAGCAGGCAAACAGGGAGAGCGCGATGCGCATGAATGCCGTTCGCATGGCCGGCGGGCTGGCCGTTGCTGCCGTCATCACAGGCGCGGTGCTGGGCGGGGCGGAGGCCAAGACGTTCCGCTGGTCGAGTCAGGGCGACATCCTGACCATGGACCCTCACAGCCAGAACGAGGGCCTCAACAACGCCGTGGCGGCGCAGATCTACGAACCGCTGATCACCCGCGACAAGAACATGAGGCTGGAGCCGTCGCTGGCGGTCTCTTGGACCCAGCCGGAGCCCAATCGCTGGCGCTTCGTGCTGCGCCAGAACGTGAAGTTCCATGACGGCACGCCGTTCACGGCGGACGACGTCGTCTTCACCGTCCAGCGGGCGATGGCGCCGACATCGAATTTCAAGCAATACCTCACGGGCGTCACCGAGGCCCGCAAGGTCGACGACCATACGGTCGACATCCTGACCGACGGTCCGAACCCGGTTCTGCTCCAGCAGCTGACCGAGGTGCGGATCATGAGCAAGGCCTGGGCGGAAAAGCACAACGTCGTCCGGCCCCAGAACTTCGTCGAGAAGGAGGAAACCTATGCCGCGCGCAATGCGAACGGCACCGGGCCCTATATCCTGAAATCGCGCGAGCCGGACGTACGCACGGTGTTCGTCGAGAACCCCGGCTGGTGGGGCAAACGCGACGGCAATGTGACTGAGATCGTATATCAGCCGATCAAGTCGGATGCGACGCGCATCGCAGCGCTGCTGTCGGGCGAGATCGATTTCGTTCTCGATCCGCCGGTGCAGGACATCGAGCGTCTGAAGCGGAGCGGCAACATCAAGATCGTCGAGGGCAACGAGAACCGGACGATCTTCCTCGGCTTCGACCAGCATCGCGACGAGCTGCTCTATTCGAACGTAAAGGGCAGGAATCCGTTCAAGGACCTGCGCGTTCGCCAGGCCGTCTATCACGCGATCGATATCGAGGCGATCAAGAGCCGCACCATGCGCGGCCTCTCTCTGCCGACCGGCTCGATCATCGCGCCGCAGGTGAACGGCTTCACGAAGGAGGCCGACGTCCGGCTTCCGCTCGACCGGGCGCGCGCCAGGCAGCTCCTGGCCGAGGCGGGTTATCCCAACGGCTTCGAGGTGGTGCTCGACTGCCCGAACAATCGCTACATCAATGACGAGGAGATCTGCCAGGCCGTGACCGCGATGCTCGCGCAGGTCGGCATTCAGGTGCGCCTGAATGCGATGCCGCGACAGACCTACTTCCCGAAGATCCAGAAATATGACACCAGCTTCTACCTGCTCGGCTGGGGCGTTCCGACCTTCGATGCGCTCTATTCGCTGCAGAGCTTGGCGCAGACGGTCGATCCCAAGACCGGGGACGGCAACTTCAACCTGGGCCGCTTCTCCAACGCCGAGTTCGATGCCCTGGTCAACCAGATCAAAGCCGAGATCGATCAGGAGAAGCGCAATGGTCTGATTGCCCAGGCGCTCAAGCTTCATAACGCCCAGGTCGCTCATGTGCCGCTCCATCACCAGGTGATCCCGTGGGCGATGCGGAGCAACGTCGATGTGGTCCACCGGGCGGACAATCGCGTCGAGGTCCGCTGGGTAAGCGTCAACTGAGGACCCGAGGGGTCGGGCCCGCGCCCGTGGGCGCGGGCCCGACCATCGGTGGGAATATCCGGGGTTGTGGAATTAATTGCGCCCGTTCGTTCGTACTGGCATGGTACACTTGCTTCCCGGGACATAACTCGCTATTCCCGCGCGGCAACCCGCGCTTGCTGCGAATGACATGATCGCTTTCGTCATCCGACGCCTGCTTCAGTCGGTCCTGGTTATGCTCGTGGTGGCGTTCGTCGCGTTTTCGCTGTTCACGTATGTCGGCGACCCCATCTCGATCATGCTTGGGCAGGACTACACCGAGGCCGACCGCGCCCGCATTGCAGCCGAGCTTGGCCTTGACCGCCCGTTTTTCGTGCAATTCGCCCGCTTCGTGGAAAATGCGGTACAGGGCGAGTTCGGGCTGTCCTACCGGCTGGCGCGGCCGGTCGACGAGCTGATCGCGGAACGGCTGCCGGCGACGCTCGAGCTGAGCCTGGTCGCCGCCATCTTCGCGCTCGTCGTCGGCGTCCCGATGGGCGTCTATACCGGCCTCAACCGCGAGTCATGGCTGAGCCGGGTGTTCATGACCGTGTCGCTGATCGGCGTGTCGCTGCCGACCTTCCTCATCGGCATTCTGCTCATCTTCGTGTTCGCCGTTCACCTCGGCTGGCTGCCCTCGTTCGGCCGGGGCGACGTCGTCCGCGTCGGCTGGTGGTCGACGGGTCTGCTCACCGTGAGCGGGCTCAAGGCGGTGATCCTGCCGGCGATTACCCTCGGCCTGTTCCAGATGACGCTGATCATGCGGCTTGTCCGGTCGGAAATGCTCGAGGTGCTGCGGACCGATTACATCAAGTTCGCCCGCGCGCGCGGCCTCACCAATCGCGCCATTCATTTCGGGCATGCGCTCAAGAACACGCTGGTGCCGGTGATCACGATCACCGGCCTGCAACTCGGATCGATCATCGCCTTCTCCATCATCACCGAGACGGTGTTCCAGTGGCCGGGCATGGGCCTCTTGTTCATTCAGTCGGTGAGCTTCGCGGACATCCCGGTGATGGCCGCATATCTTTGCTTGATCGCGTTCTTCTTCGTGGTAATCAACCTGATCGTGGATCTTCTCTACTACGTCGTCGACCCCCGATTGCGCGCCGACCGCGGCATCGCGGGCGGACATACGGGATAAGCGGCATGGCGACGACGCTCGACTCCAAGCCGAAGGCGACGCCCGGCCTGTGGGCGCGCTTTCTCGACAGCGACATTTTCTACAGTTTCCGGCGTTCGCCGCTGACGATCGCCGCCGCCGTCGTCACCGTCGTGTGCTTCACGGGCGCGCTCCTCGCGCCCTGGATTGCGCCGCACAACCCGCTCGATCTCAGCTCCGTCGATCTGATGGACGCCTATACCCCGCCCGTCTGGATGGCGGAGGGCGACGCGCGCTTCATCCTCGGCACCGACGATCAGGGCCGCGACCTGCTGTCGGCGATCATGTACGGTGCCCGCATCTCGCTTCTCGTCGGCTTCTGTTCGGTGATCTTCGCGATGGCGCTGGGCATCACGCTCGGTCTCGTCGCGGGCTATACCGGCGGGGCGCTCGATTCGCTCATCATGCGCATCGCCGACGTGCAGCTCACGTTCCCGGCAATCCTGATCGCGCTGCTCATCGACGGCATCGTCCGCGCCGCCTTTCCGCGCGACCTTCACGATCAGCTCGCGCTTTACGTTCTGATCTTCGCGATCGGCCTGTCCTACTGGGTGCAGTACGCGCGCACGGTCCGCGGATCGACGCTGGTCGAGAAGAACAGGGAGTACGTTCAGGCTGCCCGCGTCATCGGCGTGCGGCCGGTCCGGATTCTCTTCTCCCATATTCTGCCGAACGTCATCGGCCCTGTGCTCGTGATTGCGACCATCAACCTGGCACTCGCCATCATCACCGAGGCGACGTTGTCCTTCCTCGGCGTCGGCATGCCGCCCACGCAACCGTCGCTCGGCACCTTGATCCGCGTCGGTAACGACTTCCTGTTCTCGGGCGAATGGTGGATCACACTGTTCCCGGGCGCTGCCCTGGTGATCATGGTGCTCGCCGTGAATCTGCTGGGTGACTGGCTGCGCGATGCGCTCAACCCCAAGCTCCGCTGACGCCATGGCGCGCCCGCCTGCCAACCATCCCTTGCTGGAGGTCCGCGACCTGCGCGTCGAGTTTCCGACGCGGCGCGGTACGCTCGTCGCGGTCGACGGGATTTCATTCCACATCGATCCGGGCGAGGTGCTCGGTGTCGTCGGAGAGTCGGGCGCCGGCAAGTCGCTTACAGGGGCCGCCGTCATCGGCCTGCTCGAGCCGCCCGGGCGTATCGCCGGCGGCGAGATCCGTTTCGACGGGCGCCGCATCGACAATCTTCCATACGAGCAGATGCGCCGCCTGCGGGGCAGGGAGATCGGCGCGGTCTTCCAGGATCCTCTGACCTCGCTGAACCCGCTCTATACGATCGGCCGTCAGTTGACCGAGACGATCCTGACCCACCTGGACGTCACGCCGGCCGAGGCGCGGACTCGCGCGATCCGTCTGCTCCAGGACGTCGGCATTCCGGGGGCGGAGCGCCGGTTCGACCACTATCCGCACCAGTTTTCCGGCGGCATGCGCCAGCGCGTCGTCATCGCGCTGGCGCTCTGTGCCAACCCGCGCCTCGTCATCGCGGACGAGCCGACCACGGCGCTCGATGTCTCGATCCAGGCCCAGATCATCACTCTGCTGAAGCGGCTGTGCCGCGAGCACGGCACGGCGGTAATGCTGGTGACGCACGACATGGGCGTGATCGCCGAGACGGCGGACCGCGTCGCGGTCATGTATGCCGGCCGGATTGCCGAAATCGGCCCCGTGCGGGATGTCATCAAGACACCGAAGCATCCCTATACGATCGGGCTCATGGGTTCGATTCCCAAGATCGACCGCCGCGATGCCCGGCTGACGCAGATCGACGGCGCCATGCCCCGGCTCAACGCCATTCCGCCCGGCTGCGCCTTCCACCCGCGCTGTCCTAGGGCATTCGACCGCTGCCGCGTCGAACGACCCGACCCGATCCATGTCGACCGCAGCCGTGTCGCGTGCTGGCTCTACGACCGCGACGACGTGCGGATGAGGGCTGTCGGCGATGAATGATGCCATGACGTCCACCGAGGAACGGCCGATCCTCGTCGCGCGGGATCTTGCGCGTTATTTCGACGTGTCGTCGCCCTGGCTCAACCGCGTGATCGAAGGCCAGCCGCGCCAGATCCTGCGCGCCGTCGACGGCGTCGATTTCGCCATCCGGCGCGGCGAAACCCTGTCGCTGGTCGGCGAATCGGGCTGCGGCAAGTCGACCGTCGCGCGCCTCATTGTCGGGCTCTACCAGCCCACCCGGGGCTCGATCATGTTCGAGGGCGTCGACCTTGCGACGCTGCGCACCCGTGCTCAGACCGCGCCGGTACGCCGCCGCTTCCAGATGATCTTCCAGGACCCGTATGCCAGCCTGAATCCGCGCTGGCGGGTGGCGGACATCATCGCGGAGCCGATCCGCTCGCACCGTCTGATGACGGACCGGACGGCGATCCGCCGCCGGGTCGACGAGCTGCTCCGGCAGGTCGGTCTTTCGCCCACGGACGGCGAGAAATATCCGCACGAGTTCTCCGGCGGCCAGCGCCAGCGCATCTCGATCGCGCGGGCTCTGTCGAGCAAGCCCGATTTCCTCGTGTGCGACGAACCGACCTCGGCGCTCGACGTCTCGGTACAGGCGCAGATCCTGAACCTGATGAAGGACCTGCAGCGCGACCTGGGGCTTACCTACCTGTTCATCTCGCACAACCTCGCGGTCGTCTATCACATCTCGGATAGGGTCGGGGTCATGTATCTGGGCCGGCTCGTCGAGCTGGCCGACGTGGAGGAGCTGTTCGCGCGGCCGCAGCACCCCTATACGCGCATGCTGCTCGACGCGATTCCCGATCTCGAGATGACGGGCCGCCCCCGCACGCCCGTCGCGGGTGAGGTGCCCAACCCGATCAATCCGCCGGCCGGCTGCGCCTTCCATCCGCGTTGCCCGTGGGCCAACGAACGCTGCACGCGCGAGCGGCCGGAGATGAAGCCGGCCGCGAACGGCGCCCTCGTCGCATGCCATGCCGTGGAGGAGCGTCGCCTGCCGGCCGCGCGCGCCGTTCCGCCGGATTCGCCGGTCTAAGTGCACGAAATTCTCGGCCCGGTTCGGCGTCCTGGACGCTTGCGGTTTTGCGGTCGGGATGTGAACATATAGGGAACATGACTGCAGTGTTGTATCCTATCCGTCTCGGTGACCGCGGGCGCCGGGCCGCAGGCTGGCTTGTTCTGTCCGAGGGGGCCGTCCGGGGTATCCTGAGTGCGGGCATGGACGGCGAAGTGATCCTGACCGCAACGTGTGACCGGCGCATCCAGTCGGACCCGCCGATGATCTTTCGCGACCTCGGCGAGGCCCAGGCTTGGCTCTCGAAGCGGCTGCGCGGAACCCGGCGCCCGCCAGCCGCATCGACTCATTAAGGCGACGCTGACGAGGGACGATGCCCAATTCCAAACCCGATCCCGACAAGGACGAAGGCCACGAACGCGAGGCGCGCATCGAGACGAGCTCGCCGCCGTGCTTCGCGCATGAGATGGATCCCGTCTATGCCGGCTACATGCCGCAAGACGAGATCATCGCCTTCCTCAACGTCTTGCTGGAAGGCGAGCGGGCGGGGGCGAAGGCTGTCGCCTTGCTGCAGTCGGACGCGGCGTCGGACGATTTTCGGCAGGCGGTTCATCCGGTCGGCGTGGACGAGGGGCGGTTCTGCGCGATGCTGTCGCGGCACATCACGCGCCTCGGGGGGAGGCCGAGCCCGGCGACCGGCTCGTTCTACGAGAAATTTCGCGCCGTCGCCGGCCTGCGGGCACGGCTTGCATTCCTCAACCGCGGGCAGGACTGGGTGGTGCGCAAGCTCAACGAGACGCTTCCGCGGATCCAGGACGATGCCCTTTACGCCGATCTGCGCGAGATGCGCGACGTGCACGTGCGTAACGTCGAGCGCTGCACGGCGCTGATGGCCGGGTTGCCGCCGGCGGCGTAGGCAGCAGGCGGGGCCGGCGCATGATCAGGGTCAAGAACGTTCGCGACAAGCGGGCGCCGGATGACGGCTTCCGCGTTCTGGTGGACCGGATCTGGCCGCGCGGCGTCACCAAGGAAAAGGCGGGGATCGACCTCTGGCTCAAGGACGTCGCACCCAGCACCGAGCTCCGGAAATGGTTCGGCCATGATCCGGCGCGGTGGGACGAGTTCCGGCGGCGCTATGCCCGCGAGCTCGCCGGCAGGGGGGAAGCGGTTGCCTTGCTGTGGCGTCACGCGGCGACAGGCACGCTGACCCTCGTCTTCGGCGCGCGCGACCGGGAGCACAACAACGCCGTCGCGCTGAAGGAGTTTCTGCTGGGGGCCGGGCCAAAGTCCTGAAATACGCCCGTGCCGCGACGTCACTTCCGCCCGTAGGTGTCGTCGAGGCGGACGATGTCGTCCTCGCCGAGATAACCGCCCGACTGCACCTCGATCAGGTGGAGCGGACCGGGGCCCGGGTTCTCGAGGCGATGGACGCAGCCGACCGGGATGTAGGTCGACATGTTCTCGCGCAGGGTGAGGAGGTCCTCGTCGCGCGTGACGCGGGCGACGCCGCTGACCACCACCCAATGCTCGGCGCGATGCGCGTGCTTCTGCAGCGACAGCTTGTGCCCGGGCTTGACCATGATGTGCTTCACCTGATGCCGCGGGCCGGCATCGATGCACTGGTAGCTGCCCCAGGGCCGGTACACGATCGGGTGCGACGTCGCCTCGCTGCGGCCCTTGGCCTTGAGCTCCTCCACGATGTTCTTGACGTTCTGGACGCGATCTTTCTTCGCGACGAGGACGACGTCGCTGGTGGCGACGACGACCACGTCCTCGACGCCGATGGTCGACAGCAGAACGCGGTCACTGCGCAAGTAGGAGTTGCGCGTGTCGTGGGCGATCACGTCGCCGATCGTCACGTTGCCTCCGGCGTCCTTGTCGCCCAGCTCCCATAGTGCCGACCAGGCGCCGACGTCGTTCCACCCGAGGTGCGCCGGCACGACCGCAGCGACGTCCGTCTTCTCCATGACGGCGTAGTCCACCGACTTCGACGGGCAGCGTGCGAACGCGTCCTTGTCCAGGCGCACGAATTCGAGATCGGTCACGGCGCCGGCAACCGCATCCCTCGTCGCCTGCAGCATGTCGGGCTCGTGGCGGCCCAGTTCGTCGAGGAAGAGTCGCGCCGGAAACAGGAACATGCCGCTGTTCCATGACCACGCGCCGTCGGCGATGAAGGATTGTGCCGTTGCCAGGTCCGGCTTTTCCACGAAACGTGCGATCGCGTATGCCCCGTCGATTCCGGTCAGCGGGGCATCGCGGCGGATGTAGCCGTAGCCGGTCTCCGGGCCGGTCGGCGTGATGCCGAAGGTAACGAGCCTGCCGGTTCGGGCGGCGGCCGCGGCAACGGCAACGGCCGCGTGGAACGCGGCGAGCTCGGTGAGGACGTGGTCCGACGGCAGGACCAGGATCAGGGCATTGGGGTCGTCCGCCGCGGCCATGAGCGCCGCGACGGCGACCGCCGGCGCCGTATTGCGCGGCAGCGGCTCGAGCACGATCGCCCGCGGCTTGACGCCCAGCAGGCGCAGTTGCTCGGCGATGATGAAGCGGTGTTCGTCGTTGCAGACGACCAGCGGCGGCGCATACGACGCGCCGCTGATGCGGCGGGCCGTCTCCTGGAGCAGGCTGTATTCCGAGACGAGCGGCAGGAGCTGTTTGGGGTAAAGCTCGCGCGACAATGGCCACAGCCGCGTGCCTGCGCCGCCTGACAGAATCACCGGTACGATCTTCGGCACATCGGCCATGTCGCCCCCATGCTGGAATGTTTCTGCTATCGCAAATCCCGATCGTCGCCAATACCGAACGCGGGAACCTTGGCCGCACCTCTCGGGTTAAGTCGCTGCGAGGCGCATCGGTTCGGCTTCGGTCGCGCCTCATTCCATTCGCCGGCCGGTCCGTCTCCGGCCGGCGCCGCAGGAGGATGCCATGCCCTTCAAAGACCTGCTCGTGCATGTCGGCACGGACCGGGCGAATGACGACCGGCTCGACTACGCGCTTCGTTTCGCCCAGATCCACGAGGCCCATCTGACGGCGTTGTATTCGCCGGCCGTCCGGGCCATCCCGACCTTCGTGGCCGCGCAGCTGCCGCAGGCGGTGGCCGACGAGAGCGCGCGCATGACGGAAGAGATTGCCTCGCGGCTGGAAGGGCAGGTCCGTACCGCCGGCGACCGCGCCGGGGTCGCGTTGGAATGGCGCCTCGTCAGGGACGCGATGCCGGAAGCGGCAATGGTCCACGCGCGCCATGCGGACCTGACCATCATCGGCCAGGGGGCGGACGAGGAGGACGACCGGCCGAACCTGTCGCGCATCGTGGTCGAGAATCTCCTGCTCGGCAGCGGCCGCCCGATCCTGGTCGTGCCCAGCTATGGGCGCTTTCCGACGGTCGGCGAGCGGGTGCTGGTCGCATGGAATGCGACGCGCGAGGCCGCGCGCGCCCTCAACGACGCGCTGCCGATCCTGAAACGGGCGCGGACGGTCACGGTGCTGTCGGTCGATCCGCCGGATGCCGCCCGGCGCATACCCGGGGCGGATGTCGCGCTGCATCTCGCCCGCCACGGCGTGAAGGTGGAGGCGACGAGCACCTATGCCGAAGATATCGACGTCGGCGACGTCCTGCTGTCGCGTGCCGCGGATCTCGGGGCCGACATGATCGTGTCCGGCGGCTATGGGCATGCGCGCGCCCGCGAAGTTGTGTTCGGCGGCGTGACGCGCCATCTGCTCGCGCACATGACGGTTCCCGTATTCATGTCGCACTAGGGATGGCATCGCACCGGACCGGATTGTTCGCGATCTGACGTGCGGTCAAGGCTGGGGCGCGAAAGCGGCACGGGCCCCGGACGGCATGACGGACTAGTCTGGCCGCCATGTCGACTTCTACTACCGATACACGCGCCACGTTCTGGCTCGGCCTCGGCACCGGACTCGTCACCGCCCTGCTGTGGGGAAGCTGGGCGGTGGTCTCGCGCGCCGGGCTCACCGGTGCGCTGGATTTCCACGACGTCACCGCCCTGCGCTACACGGTGGCCGGCATCGTGCTACTCCCGATCCTGCTGCGGCAGCGGATGAATCGGCGCGGCATCGCCGGCATCCCGTGGCATGCGGTCTTCCTCATGCTGATCGGTGCGGGCGCTCCCTATGCACTCGTCGTCTTTGCCGGCCTTCAGGTGGCGCCGGCCAGCCATCAGGCGGTGATCGGCCCGTCCGGGGTTCTCCTGTTCACGGCGGGTCTGAGCGCCCTTTTTCTCGGCGAGCGTTTCGACCGCCGTCAGCTCGCCGGCATGGCCGTCGTGATGGCCGGCGTCGGGGCGATCGGCTGGCACGGATTGACCGGCGATGCCGAGATCGGTCGTGGGCATCTGCTGTTCGCCGTCGCGGCGCTGCTCTGGTCGGTGTTCACCGTAACCGCCCGGGGCTGGCGTATCGACGCGCTCGCCGCCACCGCGATCGTGTCCGTGGTCTCGTTCGTCATCTATCTGCCGTTCTATCTGCTGATTGCCGGCGGCCGCCTGCTGTCGGCGCCGGTGCTCGAGGTGGCATTCCAGGGCATCTACCAGGGGTTCGTCACGGGCGTGATCGCGCTCGCCCTTTACATGCGCACCGTCGCCCTGCTCGGTGCCGGGCGCGCGGCTCTGTTCGCCTCGCTGGTGCCGGCCATGGCCGCGGCGCTGGCGGTACCGGTGCTGGGTGAGACATTGACGACGTCCACCCTCGTCGGCGTCGCGCTGGTCACGATCGGCATGGCCATGGCGGTGGCGCGCGGCGCCGTCGGCCCGGGCCGGGCGGCGGCGACGGCGGGACAGAGCGGCGGCGTGGTTCCGGGGTCGAAGCCTTGAAGCGCTACCGTCGCGTAACGGCTCGCGGATCCAGCCATTCCTGAAGGGCGTCGCCCAGGAGGTTGCACGCGCTGACCGTGATCAGGATCAGGACGCCCGGGTAGAACGCCAGCAGCGGTGCCTGCCAGATCACTTCCTGGGCATTCGTGAGCATGTTGCCCCAGCTCGGCAGCGGCGGCTGAATGCCGAGCCCGAGGAAGCTCAGCACCGACTCGAACAGGATGATCTGGCCGACGGCGAGCGTCGTCGCGACGATGATCGGCGAAGCCGCGTTGGGCAGGATGTGGACGGCCATGATGCGCGCATGACCGGCGCCGAGTGCGGCGGCGGCGCGCACGAAATCGCGGCTCTTCAGGCTGAGCGTGGCGCCGCGGACGAGCCGTGCGACGGTCGTCCAGCCGACGAGCGCGGTGATCAGGATGATGCGGTAGAGACTCACGCGCTCGGAATCGGCGATCGCCGGCGGCAGGTCAAGTTCGGTGAGGTCGACGGCTGCCAGCACGATCAGAAGCGGCAGCAGCGGCAGCGCGATCACGCCATCGGTCACCCGCATCAGCAGGGCGTCGAGCCTGCCACCGAAATATCCGGCCAACAGGCCGACGACGGTGCCGATCGATGCGGCCATGATCGCCGCGACGATGCCGACCGTGAGGGAGATCCGCCCGCCATAGAGCAGGCGCAGCAGAACGTCGCGTCCGAGCTCGTCGGTGCCGAGCGGATGCGCGAGCGACGGAGGCTCGTAGCGCTGCAGCAGGTCGGCCTCGGTTATGTCGTGGCCCATCGCGGCGGCGATGAGGGGCGCCGCAGCCGCCAGGACGACGAGCGTCGCCAGCGCCACGGCGGCCGCGATGCCGAGGCCGCGTCTCGCGTCCGTCATCGCGCCCGCTCCGTGCCGGGGCCTGCACCGAGGCCGATGCGAGGGTCGAGAGCGACATAGGCGAGATCGGCAACCAGGTTCCCGACCAGCGTCAGGATGGTCGCGAACAGCAGGGCGACGAGCGCGAGGTTGTAGTCGTTGCCCATGATCGAATCGAAGATCAGCTTTCCCATGCCCGGATAGGCGAACATGGTCTCGGTCACGAGGGCGCCGGAGAACAGCCCCCCGAAGCTCAGCGCCATGACCGTTACGACCGGGACCAGCGCATTGCGGAGCGCATGTCCCAGGATCGTGCGCGCCCGGCTCGCGCCCTTGGCGCGGGCGGTCCGGACATAATCGTGGCGCAGCGCCTCGATCATTGCCGCGCGCATGTAGCGCGCATAGGCGCCGGCCTCGACCATGGCGAGCGTGGCGACCGGAAGGATCAGGTGGCGGACATGTTCCCAGAAACCCGCCGGACCGGGCGGCAGGCCGCTCGCCGGCAGCCAGCCGAGCACGACCGCGAACAGGATGATCATCATCAGGGCGAGCCAGAAGGTCGGGACCGAGATCGACACGAAGCTCCCAAGATTGACGAGGGTATCCGCGATGCTGCCGGGGCGCGAGGCGGCGTAAATTCCGGCGGGCAGACCGATCATCAGCGCGACCGCAAAGGCACCGAGCATGAGGGCAGCCGTGTTGGCGAGCCGCGGCCCGAGCACCTCCAGGACCGGCCGCGCGAAGGTGCGGCTGTAGCCGAAATCGCCTTGCAGGGCGGATGTCGCCCAGGCCGCGTAGCGCGCCCAGATCGGGCGGTCGAGGCCGTGGAGGCGCCGCAGCCGCTCCGCGTCCTCGGTCGTCAGCTGCGGGTTGGCGCTGATCATCAGGTCGACGGGATCGCCCGGCATGAGTCCGATCAGGCCGTAGATGACGAACGACATGATCGCGATGACCGCAAGCCCTTGGACAATGCGTTCGACGACATAGCGGATCATGACTCGGCTCGGGTCGCTTCGCGGGTTGTGTGGATCGGTTGCGCGAGGGGTGTCATGGGTAATTCGACAGCGCCCGGCCATGACGCCCGACCGGCGCGCGGATTGATGCGGCCCCGCGACATCACGCTATTGCAGCACGTGCCATCGCTCGACCCAGAGGGTGCTCGGGCCCTGATGGCCGGTCGGCGTGATGCCTGCGAGCCATTTCGGAATCACGTAGGGATCGGTGCGAAAATAGAGCGGCAGGGCAGGCAGTTCCTGCGCATAGAGCGCCTGAAGACGATACCACAGGTCGCGGCGCGCGGCAGGATCGAGCGTCGTCTCGATGCGGTCGATCAGCGCGTCGATCTCGGCATTGCGCAATCCGGACCGGTTCTGGCCGGCGAAGTTGTTCGCCGCCGTCGGGATCTGGCTCGAGTGCAGGAAGCCGCGTGGGCTGAGCTCCGGTGCGCTGAACGAGAAGTACATCGCCATCGTGAACTGGCGCCGGCGCATGCTGTCGCCGATTAACACGCGGGCGGGCTCGTTCTTCAGCCGCACCTCGATGCCGGCCTTGCGCCATTGGCTTTGCAGCACCTGCTGCACGAGGCGCCGCGTGCTGTCCTCGGTCGTGGTGAGGAGCTCGAGCGACAGCCGTTCGCCCGCCGCGTTGAGGCGGAAGCCGTCCTTCGCCATGCGCCAACCGGCGTCGTCGAGCAGAGCGGCGGCCTTGTCCGGGTCGTGGGCATAGGTCGGAAGATCCGGCGCCGCGACGGGGTCGAGCGGGCTCACGAATCCGTTGGCGACGGGTTGCCGGCCGGCGAAGAGCCGGCGCGTGAGTGCGTCGCGGTCGAGCGCATAGAGCAGCGCCTGGCGGACGCGCCGGTCCGCGAGTGCCGGATGTTCGAGGTTGAGCGGGATGTGCTCGTATTTGAGCCCTGGCTTGTAGATGAACGTAAACCGGTCCTTGTGCCGCTTCTCGAGTGCAAGCGCCTGATCCAGCGTCAGCCCCAGCTCGCCCGGAATATAGTCGATGGCGCCCGACAGCAGGTTGGCCTCCAACGCCGCGCTGTTCTCGATGATCCGCACGGTGATCTTCCTGAAATGCGGCTTCTCGCCGTACCAGGTCGGGTTCGGTTCGAGGACGATGTGGGAGCCGGGCCTGACCTCGGTGATGCGATACGGGCCGTAATAAAGCCCCTTGTTCGTAGTGTCGGCGTCATACGCGGTGCGGCGGCGGTAGCTCGCGGGATCGGCGAAGGCCGCGCGTTCGATGTGCGCGGGCAACAGGTCGAAATCGTTGATCGCGTTGTAGTCGTAGGCCGGCCGATCGAAATGCAGCGTGAACGTCTTGGCGTCGACGACGTCGATCCTCTCGATACGCCGGAAGAACGCGCCGGCGCCGATCGCGGTCTGCGGATGGCGGCCCACCTCCCAGGTGAAGACGACGTCGTCGCTCGTCACCGGGGTGCCGTCGCCCCAGGTCGCCTTCGGATGGATCGTATAGGTGACCGCGATTCCCTTCGTTCCGTCCGGTCGCTCTGTCAGCTTCGCGCGTCCGTTTTCGAGCGTGGGCAGTTCGGTGCAGAGCAGGCAGACGAGTTTCCAGTCCGGATCATGGGCGGTGAAAGGCCGCCGCGTCATCGCCAGCACGTAGGTCTTGGCGAGCAGGGGATCCATGCCCGGATGAAAGCTCGAGGGGAACTGCGTCATGCCGATGACGAGCTCATCCTTCGCCTGCGCCGCGGGCACGGCGAAGGAGATGACGGTCGCGAGCAGAAGGGCAGCGGCGCGCACGAGCGGCTTCATCACGAACGCGGTCGCCACGTCTCGATCCACATCGTGGTGGGGATCAGGTGGCCGGTCGGCTCGATACCCTCGAGCCATTTCGGCACGAAGAACGAATCGGCACGGTAATAGAGCGGCAACGCCGGCAGCTCCTCGACGTAGATCTCCTGCAGCCGATGCCAGCGCTCCTTGCGTTTTTCCCGGTCGAGTTCGACCTCGATCCGGTCGATGAGCGTGTCGGCCTCCGCGTTGCGGAAGCCGGTATAGTTCTGCCCCGAGAAATTCCGTTCCGGGACGGGGATCTCCTGAGAATGCAGGATGGAGCGGGGCAGGCTTTCCGGCGCGCTGATCCACGCGAACATCGCCATGGCCGAGAACTGTCGCCGGCGCACGGTCTCGCCGAAGAACACGCGTGCCGGCTCGTTGCGGATACGGACATCGATGCCGAGCTTGCGCCACTGGCTCTGCAGGACCTGCTGCACCGTCTCGCGCGAGCGGTTGCCGGCGGTGGTCATAAGTTCCAGCGCCAGGCGCTCGCCCGCCGCGTTGTGGCGGATGCCGCCCTTCATCACGTTCCAGCCGGCTTCGTCGAGCAGGGCGGCCGCCTTCTTCGGGTCGTACGGATAGGTCTTGAGGTCCGCGGCGGCGATCCAGTCGAGCGGGCTGACGAAGGAATGCGCAACCGGCTGCTTGCCGGCAAAGAGCTGGCGGCTGATCGCGGCGCGGTCGAGGCCATAGAGCAGGGCCTGGCGCACCAGCTTGTCCTTGAGCGCCGGGTTGTCGAGATTGAGGTCGACGTGCTCGTAGATCAGCCCGGCCTTGTAGATGACGTCGAAGCGGTCGCCATGACGCTTCTCGAGGGCGAGGGCCTGATCCAGCGTCAGGCCGAGTTCGCCGGCGATGTAGTCGATCGCGCCCGACAGCAGATTTGCCTCCAGCGCCGCGGTG
Organism: Alphaproteobacteria bacterium; assembly: GCA_036381615.1. Classification (GTDB taxonomy): domain Bacteria; phylum Pseudomonadota; class Alphaproteobacteria; order CACIAM-22H2; family CACIAM-22H2; genus CALANV01. The sequence continues at coordinate 35,487 of DASVCL010000029.1, read as the reverse complement.
TTCTCGATGACCCGCACGGTGATTTTCCTGAAATGCGGCTTTTCGCCGTACCAGGTCGGGTTCGGCTCCAGCACGACGCTCGCGCCGGGCGTCACCTGGGTGATGCGGTAGGGGCCGTAGTAAAGCCCGGGATTGGTCGTGTCGGCGTCGTAGACGGTGCGGCGCTTGTAGCCTTCCGGGTCTGCCATGAAGGCCGCGCGCTCGAGATGCGCCGGCAGCGGATCGAAGGCATAGAGCGCGGCGTAGTTGAAGGTGAGCTTGTTCGCGTGCACCGTGAACGTCTTGCTGTCGTGCACCTCGATCCGGCTCACGCGCCGGAAATATTCCGTACCGTCGACCGCGCTCTTCGGATGCTTGCCGACCTCCCACGCGAAGACGACGTCGTCGCTCGTCACCGGGGTGCCGTCGCCCCAGGTTGCCTTCGGATGGATCGTATACGTGATCGCGATACCCTTGCTGCCATCCGGGTTGTCGAACGGCTTGGCCCGGCCGTTCTCGATCGTCGGAACCTCGGTGCACAGCATGCAGATCAGATTCCAGTTCTGGTCGTACGCGACCAAGGGCCGGCGCGTCATGGCCAGCACGTAGGACTTGGCGGCCATGGCATCGATGAACGGATTGAAGGTCGAGGGAAACTGGGTCAGGCCGATGACGAGTTCGTCCTTCGCATTCGCAGGACGGGCCGGCGACCACAAGGTCGCGATCGATATCAGCAGGGCAAGGAGAAGCTTGACGATCGGGGTGCGGATCATCCGACGAGCTTAGTGCGGACGGCGCGGGCGCGCCACGCCTCGAGCCAGCCCAGGCTTTCGGCCGTCGTGGTGCGGGGCACGTACTCGGCGCCGACCCATCCGTCATAGCCGATGCGGTCCAGGGCCTCGAACACGTTCTCGAAATTTATCTCGCCCGTGCCCGGTTCGTGCCGGCCCGGCGTGTCGGCAAACTGGATGTGACCAATCCGGTGCTTGAGGCGCGTCAGGGTCGGGATCAGATCCCCGCGCATGATCTGCATGTGATAGAGGTCGTATTGCAGGGCGGCATTGGGAACGCCGGCCTCGTCCAGGATCGAGATCGCCTGATCGGGGTCGTTGACGAAAAAGCCGGGTACGTCGCGGCTGTTGATCGCCTCGATGCAGACGGTCACGCCGATGTCGCCCAGGACACGGGCGGCGTAACGGATGTTGTCGACGAGCGTCGCCCGGCAACGGGCCGGCTCTACATGCGGCCCGGGAACGCCGGCCAGCAGATTAACCCGCCCGACCTGGAGTGCAGCGGCATAGGTCCGCGCGAGGTCGACGGCGGCGCGAAACTCGGCCTCCCGTCCCGGCAGCGCGCCTAGGCCCCGGTCGCCCTTCGTGAAATCGCCGGCCGGAATATTGATCAGTACCAGCGGAAGCCGCGCGCTGTGACAGGCTTTGGCGAGATCCTCTACCGGGATCTCGTAAGGAAACTGGATCTCGACGCCATCGAAACCCGCCCGTCGCGCGGCCTCGATCCGGGCCACCGGCGCGACTTCGCCGAAGAGCATCGAAAGGTTTGCCGAAAAGCGGGGCATGACGATCGGCCCAGTTGTCTGTCGGTTGTTTAAGGCCAGGCGTTGCGGCCGGCAAACGTTTTTGCGTGCCGCACCGTGCGAGCGATCCGGCGACGCGCGGGCACAGCCGGGAAGCGCTCTACCAAGCTTCTTTAAAGCGGAAGGCGAAGCGTCGTCCGTCCAGGTGTGCCCGGCGCGCTGATGCCCCCGGGGTCGGCGGCTCAGGGACGTCGGCAGATCGCCTCGATCAGGACGATCCGCTGTTCTTCGAGGTTGCGGCGGAGGTTCTTCACTTTGACCGCGAAATCGCCGCCGTGGAGAAGGGCGCCGCCGAGCGGCGGCGCGGCGCCCGCGGACAGGCGCTCGTCCGTCCGTCGTGCCCATGCGCATCCCTCGGCGCTTCGGTCCGTCCAGCTCTCCGTGGCGAAGCCGGCGCCTTCCAGCAGTCGCCGCAGCTCGTCGGGCGTGACGAGAAAGCTGATTGCGGGCTCGGACGCCCACGGCACCGGGAAATGCGGCGCGCCGCCCGGTCCCTGCAGCACGTCGTAGAGGGCAAGGCGGCCATTCGGCCTGAGCACGCGGAAGATCTCGGCATAGAGCCGCGCCTTGTCCGGAATGTTCATCGCCGCGTGCTGCGTCCACACGACGTCGAAGCTCGCGTCACCGAATGGCATCGCCAGCGCGTCGCCATGACGATATTCAAGACGGCCGTCGAGGCCGAGCCAATGCGCGATCGCCGTCGCCGCCCGACAATAGTCGTCGGTGATGTCGATCCCCACGACGTGGCAACCATACTCGGCCGCGAGCAGACGTGACGGGCCGCCGATACCGCTGCCGACGTCGAGGACGCGCGTGTCGGGCGTCAGGTCGAGGCGCCGGGCGAGCTCGCGCGTGGCCTCGCGCCCGCGCACGTGCATCTGGTCGATGACGGTCAGGTCGTCGACCGTCAGGGCGGTCGGATGCTTGCCGGCCGCCTTCAGCGCCTCGCGGAGGGCCGCAACCAAGTCGCCGCGCGCGTAATGGAATTCGACATCTTGATTGATCGGCAAGTTCGACTACTCCGGCTTCAGCAGCAGACCTCGCGCGAGCACCGCGACAGTGCGGGCGCCGGCGACAGTGACAATAACGCTTGCGCCTGCCGGAAGGATCGTCGCGAGCGCGCCGATCGCCGGCCCGCCGTCGGCCGCCGAGTGCCGGATGAGCTTCGCGGCATAGCGGTGGACGCGAACACGGCCGTAGCCGCGACGGGAAGGGGGGGTGCCGTGACCCGTCCCGGATGCGGCAAGGGCCTTCGCCGTCATACAAGCGCACGTTCGAGGACACGTGCGACGTGCACCGCCTCGCGTGCGGCGCCGTCGCGGATCTGATGTCGGCAGGAGGTGCCATCGGCGACGAGCAACGTGTCGTCGCCCGCGGCCCGCACCGCGGGCAGAATCGACATCTCCGCCATCTTCATCGAAACGTCGTAATGCTCGGCCTCGTAGCCGAAGGCTCCGGCCATGCCGCAGCAGCTCGACTCCACGACCTGCACGTCCAGACCGGGGATGAGACGGAGTGCGGCCTGGACCGCGGCCATCGCGCCGAAGGCCTTCTGGTGGCAGTGCCCATGAACCAGCGCCTTGCGCTGCGTCAGCGGCTTCAGTTTCAGGTCGAGGCGGCCGGCCTTCTGCTCGGCGACGAGGAACTCCTCGAACAGCATGGCGCGCGCGGCGAGCGCATCCACCTGGGCGCCCGGCATCATGGCCGCGAATTCATCCTTCAGCGTGAACAGGCACGAAGGCTCCAGCCCCACGATGGCGACGCCCCGTTCGACATAGGGCCGGAGCGCGTCCAGCATGCGACGCGCTTCCGCTCGTGCTTCGGCAACAAGGCCTTCGGCGAGGAAGGTCCGGCCGCAACAGAGCGGCCGGTTGCCGTCCGGCGCGGCCGGAAGGTGCACGCGATAGCCTGCCGCCTCGAGCACGCGGATGGCGGCGCGTGCGTTCTCCGGTTCGAAGTATCGGGTGAAGGTATCGACGAACAGGGCGACCTCCTTGGTCGCCGGGCCGGTACGTACTTCGTCGTCCCCGAACCGGTCGCGGCGCCAGGCGGGCAGCGTGCGCCGGGCACTGAAGCCGAGGAGCTTCTCCGTGACGAGCGCAAGCCCCGGTATGCGGTCGCGCAGGTTGAGGAGCGGGGCGAGCCTGGACGCGATCGGTGCATAGCGCGGCAGATACGCGATGAGCCGTGCCCGCAGCGAAAGTCCATGGCGTCGTACCCAGGCGTGCCTGAACTCGATCTTCATGCGCGCCATGTCGACGCCGGTCGGACATTCGCGCTTGCAGCCCTTGCAGGAAACGCAAAGGTCGAGGGTCGCCCGCATCTCGTCCGAGGTGAGGGCGTCGGGCCCAAGCTGGCCGCTGACGGCAAGCCGCAACGTGTTGGCGCGTCCGCGCGTCAGGTGCTGCTCGTCGCGCGTGACGCGATACGAGGGGCACATCACGCCCGCATCGAATTTCCGGCACTCGCCGTTATTGTTGCACATCTCGACGGCGCCGGCGAAACCGCCCCAGGCGGACCAGTCGAGCGCCGTCTCGATCGGCAGCGCACGATAGCCCGGCGGATAGCGGAAGAGGGTGCGGTCGTCCATCTTGGGCGGCCGCACGATCTTGCCCGGATTGAACAGACCGTCCGGGTCAAAGCTGTCCTTCACCGCCTCGAACGCGCGCACGATCCGCGACCCGAACATCTTCTCGTGGAATTCGGAGCGCACGAGGCCGTCGCCGTGCTCGCCGGAGTGCGAGCCCTTGTATTCGCGCACGATCGCGAACGCCTCTTCGGCGATGGCGCGCATTTTCCGGGCGCCGTCCGGGTCCTTGAGGTTGATGATGGGACGGACGTGGAGGGTGCCGACCGAGGCATGGGCGTACCAGGTGCCTTCGGTGCCGTATTTGCGGAACACCCTGGTCAGCCGATCGGTGTATTCGGCGAGATTCTCGAGCGGCACGGCGCAGTCCTCGATGAAGGACACCGGCTTTCCGTCGCCCTTCATCGACATCATGATGTTGAGGCCCTGCTTGCGGACCTCCCAGATCGCGTTCTGGAAGGCCGGATCGGTCGCCTCGACGACGCTGTCCGGGAAGCCGAGATCGCCCATCAGCTCGACCAGCCGCTTGAGTTTCCGGGTCTCGGCCGCGAGATCCTCGCCGGCGAACTCGACCAGCAGGATGGCATCCGGCGCGCCGCGGACGAAGCGATCGACCACCGGGCGGAACATGGCGATGTCGCGCGACAGCTCGATCATCGTGCGATCGACGAGCTCCACCGCCGACGGGTCGAGCTTCACGATGTGCTGCGTCGCGTCCATCGCCTGGTAGAAGGTCGGGAAATGGCAGACGCCGAGCACGCGTGCCGGCGGAATGGGGGAGAGGTGAAGCTGGAGACGCGTGAAGAACGCGAGCGTGCCTTCGGAGCCGACGAGCAGCTTCGCCATGTTGTGGCCGGGCTCGTTCCGGTTGAGACCGGGTACGGTATGCGGCCGGATCATGTCGATGTTGTAGCCGCCGACCCGGCGCAGCAGACGCGGCCAGCGGTCCGACCTGAGTTCGTCGGCAACGCTGTCGGCGATCGCGCGCGACCGCCGGATGAGTTCAAGGTAGCGTGGCTGGGCGGGGAACCCGTCGATATCTTCCGGCACTTCGCCGAACTGCACCGTCGTGCCGTCGGCGAGCACGGCATCGATGGCGCGGACGTTGTGCACCATGTTGCCGTACCGGATCGAGCGCGAGCCGCAGGAGTTGTTGCCCGCCATGCCGCCGAGCGTGGCGCGGCTGCCCGTCGAAATGTCGACGGGAAAGGTGAGGCCGTGCGGCTTCAGCCGTTTCTGGAGCGCATCGAGCGTGACGCCGGGTTCCACCCAGCAGGTGCGCGCGTCGGTGTCGACGCTGAGCACGCGGCTCAGATACTTCGACGTATCGACGACGAGGGCGCGGCCGACCGTCTGGCCGCATTGCGAGGTTCCGCCGCCGCGCGGCAGGACGGGTACACCTTCCTCGCGCGCAATCTGTATCGCGGCCGTGATGTCGTCGACGCGCTTCGGAACGACCACGCCGATCGGTTCGATCTGGTAGATCGAGGCATCGGTCGAATAGCGTCCGCGGCTGAACGCATCGAAAAGGACTTCACCCTCGAGCTCCTTTCGGAGCCGCGCGGCAAGACGGCTGTCACCCGGCGTTATGTTGGCGGCGCGCGGTATCCGGGAAGGGGCGCGCTCATCGAGCGGCATCGACCACCTATTTGAACGAGACCGACACTGTCATGGGGCCGGTCGGAAGGCCTTCGTAGCGCGCCGTAACCTTCTGTCCGGCCTTCGGCGGCAGCGGGCGACCAAACGAGCCGAGGCTGATGACGTCTCCGGCCTTCAGACGCTGGCCGCGGGCAGCGAGATCCTTGGCGAGGAAGATCACGGCATTGAACGGATGGCCCAGGATCGCGCGGCCGGGCGCCTTGCCGAGTTCGGCCCCGCTGCCGTCGGTCAGGGTCACCTCCATGTTCGCCAGCGCGTCGACGAAGGCCGGTTCGGCACGCACGAGCACGGGGTCGCCGACGACGCCGCGTCGGGCGCCGACATTGATGGCCGCGACGATGGCACCGGTCATCTTCTGTCCTTCGGCAAGCATCAGATCGGCAAGCTCGATGAACGGCTGGATCGTGACGATGTGCGCGGCGACGTCGAGCGGCGAGTTCGCATCATTGACGCCCTCGTCGCGCACGGTCGCGATCAGGTCGCTCTCGAAGATCGGGCGCGCGCCGAAGTTCGCCGGAACGACCGCGCCATCCGCGACAATCATTTTTTCCAGCAGGATGCCGGCGACCGGCGTGTTTACGCCGAGGGTCTGCTGCGCGGCGGGGGAAGTCAAGCCGACCTTGTAGCCGATCGGTTTGCCCTGGGTCTTGGCGAGGAGGTCGACGAGCCGTGCCCGGATGCAGATCCCCTCCGCCATGGTCAGTGCCTCGCCCGGGCTGGCGACGGATCTGCGTTTCAGCCAGGCGTCGGCAAGCTCGCTCGGGTAGCCCGCCGGGCCGCATGGCGTTTGGGCTGCGGCCGGCAACGCAAGGACGGCGCCGAGAAGGCAGACGGCGGCAAGACGACGCATGGAGATCCTCCTGATCATGTCGCGCCATTAGACGTGTCGGGCCGGATGGTGCAACGGAATCCGGCGGTCGGGACAGCCTCAGCCCCGTCGACCGGCATATCGGCATAGCCGGATTTGACCGCAACACCGCTTTTCATTATGAATGCAAAATGCATTACTCAATCGCGCCTGGCAAGAGAGGGTGCTGACGGGTGAGCGGCAGCGTGCATTCCGGGCCCGAAGTCGGGACCCGCGCGACTGTTCCGATCCGCCGGGTGTCACTTCATGACGAGGTCGTCGCCCGGTTGCGGGAACTCGTTCTCGAAGGCGAGCTCGCGCCGGGGACGCGTGTCCCGGAAAAGATGTTGTGCGAGCGGTTCGGCGTGTCGCGGACGCCGTTGCGCGAGGCCCTCAAGGTGTTGGCCGCCGAGGGTCTGATCAGGCTGCTGCCCAACCGGGGCGCGGAGGTCACGCGGCTCACGCCCAAGGAGGCGGAAGAGATGTTCGCGGTGATGGCCGTGCTCGAGGCCGCCGCAGGCGAAGCGGCTTGCCGCCGAATCCGTGACAGCGAAATCGAGGAGATCCGCGCCCTCCATGCACGGATGGTGGAACGATATCACGCCGGCGACCGGCCCGGGTATTTCGACCTGAACCAGGCAATCCACCGCCGCATCGTCGAGATCGCCGGAAACAGTGTGCTGGCCGGCATCTACAACGGCCTTGCGATCCGCATCCGTCGCGCGCGCTATGCGGCGAACCTGTCGCCGGCGCGCTGGGACGAGGCGGTGCGCGAGCACGAGGCGATCCTTGCGGCGCTCGTGGCGCGCGACGGCACGACGCTCGCCCGACTCATGACCGAGCATTTGCGACACAAGGCGTATGCGGCGGCGGCCGCATTGCGCGACGAACCAGGAGACGTCTCATGACGACGCGTACTATGGCCCGGGACAGCAATCGCCATCGTGCCGGACGGCACTTCCTGCAGATTCCGGGGCCGACCAACGTACCCGATCGCGTGCTGAGGGCGATCGATCGTCCGACGATCGACCATCGCGGGCCGGAGTTCGGACGGCTGGGGCGCGACGTGCTCGAAGGCATGAAGCAGATCTTCAAGACCAAGGGCCCGGTCGTGATTTATCCGGCCTCCGGCACCGGCGCCTGGGAGGCGGCGCTGGTCAATACGCTTTCGCCCGGCGATCGCGTGCTGATGTTCGAGACCGGCCATTTCGCCACACTGTGGCGCGAGCTTGCGCAGCGGCTTGGCCTCGAGGTCGACTTCGTGCCGGGCGATTGGCGCCACGGCGTCGATCCCGCGGCGCTCGAAGAGAAGCTCGTCGCCGACAAGCAGCATCGGATCAAGGCGGTCGCGGCCGTTCACAACGAGACCTCGACCGGCGTCACCAGCCGCATTGCCGAACTGCGCAAGGCCATCGATCGCGCCAGGCACCCGGCCCTGTTCCTGGTCGACACGATCTCCTCGCTTGCCTCGATCGATTATCGGCATGACGAATGGGGCGTCGACGTCACCGTCGGCGGCTCGCAGAAAGGCCTCATGCTGCCGCCCGGCCTGTCGTTCAACGCGATCAGCGACAAGGCGCTGGCCGCGAACAAGAGCGCGAAGCTGCCGCGCTCGTACTGGGATTGGGGCGCGATGCTGAGCGCCAACCAGAACGGCTTCTTCCCGTATACGCCGGGCACCAACCTGCTCTACGGCCTGCGCGAGGCGATCGCGATGCTGTTGGAGGAAGGGCTCGACAACGTGTTCGCGCGCCATGCGCGCCACGCCGAGGCGACCCGGCGTGCCGTGCGTGCCTGGGGACTCGAGATCGTTGCCAAGAACCCGGCGGAATATTCCGGCTCCCTCACGGCCGTGCTGATGCCGGAGGGACATGATGCCGACGAACTGCGCCGCGTGATCCTGGATGCCTTCGACCTGTCGCTGGGCCAGGGCCTGGGGAAACTTAAGGGCAGGATCTTCCGGATCGGCCATCTGGGCGACTTCAACGACCTGATGCTCATGGGCACGCTCGCCGGCGTCGAGATGGGCCTCAGCCTCGCCAAGGTGCCGCATGAGAAGGGTGGCGTACAAGCGGCGATGTCGTATCTTGCGGAAACGGCGCGAACCTGATCATCGGGGAAGGGGAACGGTATGACGCTCACGACGACGCTTGCGCTGGCGCTCGCCGTGTTCGTCCTCGGCATCACGCCGGGGCCGGCCGTGTTCGCAATGGTCGCCCGCGCGCTCGCGTCGGGCCTGTGGCCGGCGGTCGCATTCAACGTCGGCGTGATCGCCGGCGACCTCGTGCTGCTCTCACTCGCCGTACTCGGACTTGCCGCCGTCGCAGTGACGATGGGCGATCTGTTCATCGTCGTGAAGATCGCCGGCGGTATGTACCTGGTGTGGCTCGGGTGGAAACTGTGGCGCGCCGAGCCTGAGGCGCCGCACGCGGCCGATGTAATCGTCGACGGACAGTTTCGGCGCAATGCGCTCGGCGGCTTTCTCCTGACGCTGGGGAATCCCAAGGCGATCGTCTTCTACGCGGCATTCCTGCCGACTTTCGTCGATCTGGCGAACGTCACGGCGCGCGACTGGGGCATGATGGCCGCCGTCGTCGCCGTCGTTCTGTTCTCGACGAATCTTCTCTACGCGCTGCTCGCGGCACGGGCGCGCCATTTCTTCAAGAGCCGGCGCGCCGTCCGCAATCTCAACCGGACCGCAGGCACCATGATGGTCGGTGCCGGGATCGCCGTCGCGACGCGCTGAAGTTCAGCCGAGCGAGGTACCGCGCCGTTCGCCGTTCTGCTCGACCGGGATGCCTTCGGGGCTCTCGCTTCCCGTACGGTACCGGTACACGCCCTCGCCGAGGGCGACGAGCTGACCGGTGCTGTCGTGGACTTCGATGCTGGCGATGAAAATGCGTTTGCCGCCGCCACGAACGCGGGCACGCGCGACCAGCGATCCGGTCTTTGCCTGGGCGACGAACTGGGTCGTCAGCGATATCGTCACCGAGCGGCGTACGCGGCCGGGATGCGGGCAGTAGCATCCGGCGTAACCGCCGGCGGCATCGATGAGAGTCGCGATGACGCCGCCGTGCAGGACGCCGCTGCGGTTCAGATGCCGCGGGCCGATCGTCAGGGAAATCGCAGCCTCGCCATCGCGCCATTCGCTGACGCGATATCCGACGAGCTGGCGAAATCCGCTCGGAACGTCGGTTAGGTGCCCTGGCGGCGGGGTCGACTCTTCCATGTTGGCGCAACCCTAGCCCGTTCGCCGCCCGGAATCCATCGGTCTGCAGTTGCGGCCGGCGGCGCCGATTGACAGGTGGAGTGAACGGCTCTTAACTCCGCCCGACCTCGTGCTTCATCCCTGTCAGGAGATGCCATGTCGAAAACCGGGCTGCGTTCCGGCGGCAAGATCCTCGTCGACCAGTTGCTCATTCACGGCGCCGACATGGCGTTCTGCGTCCCTGGCGAGAGCTATCTCGAGGTGCTGGATGCGCTTCATGACGCAGCCCCGCGCATCAAGCTCGTGAACGCGCGTCACGAGGCAGGTGCTGCGAACATGGCCGAAGCCTACGGCAAGCTCACGGGCCGCCCGGGCATCTGCCTCGTCACGCGCGGCCCCGGCGCATGCCATGCCGCGGTCGGCGTGCACACGGCCTTTCAGGATTCGACGCCGATGATCATGCTCGTCGGGCAGGTCGGACGCGACATGATGGATCGTGAGGCCTTCCAGGAGATCGATTACCGGCAGATGTTCGGGCCCGTCGCCAAGTGGGCGGCGCAGATCGATCGGGCCGATCGCATTCCCGAATACATGTCGCGCGCATTCCACGTCGCGACGTCGGGCCGGCCCGGGCCGATCGTCCTGGCCCTTCCCGACGACATGCTCGTCGATCGGGTCGTGGTCGCGGATGCCGCCCCCTATGTCCCGGTCCAGGCGCAGGCGACCGAAGCGCAGGTCGCCGAACTCATGAAGCTGCTCGGGCGTGCGGCGCGGCCGCTCCTGCTGGTCGGCGGACCGGGTTGGTCCGACGAGGCCTGCCGCCAGATCACCGCCTTTGCCGAGGCGAACAACATTCCCGCCTGTGCCTCGTTCCGGCGCCAGGACGTGCTCGACAACCGCAGCCCGGTCTATGCCGGCGACCTCGGCACCTCGGGACCGCCGGCCCTGATCAAGCGCGTCAAGGAGGCGGACCTGCTCATCGTCGTCGGCGCACGGCTGGGCGAGATGACGACGCAGGGCTACACCATCATGGATGCACCCGAGCCGCGGCAGAAGCTGGTGCACGTGCACGCCGATGCGGATGAACTCGGCCGCGTTTACCGGCCGACGCTCGCGATCCAATCGTCGTCGGCGGCGTTTGCGGCCCTTGCGGCCAAGGCACGACCGGTCGACGGGACGAAATGGAAGGCATGGACGGAGGCCGCGCGCGCGGACTATCTCGCGACGCTCGAACCGACCCCCTACAACGGCGCCCTCGATGTCGGCCGCGCGCTGGCGCAGCTGCGCGACTGGCTACCGCGGAACGCGATCGTCACGCTCGACGCCGGCAACCATACCGGCTGGCCGCAACGTTATCTGAGCTATGGAAGGCCGGGCCGCGAGCTCGGGCCCACGAGCGGGGCGATGGGGTATTCCGTTCCGGCGGCCGTCGCCGCAAAGCTGGTACACCCCGACCGGCTGGTGCTCTCCTTTGTCGGGGATGGCGGATTCATGATGAGCGGGCAGGAGATGGCAACGGCCGTGCAATACGGCGCGAACGTCATTACGCTCGTTCTCAATAACCGCATGTACGGCACCATCCGGATGCACCAGGAACGTGAGCATCCGGGTCGGGTCGTGGGCACTGATCTGGTAAATCCGGATTTTGCGGCGCTCGCCCGTGCCATGGGATGCCATGGCGAGACGGTGAGGCGGACGGACGAGTTTCAGCCTGCCTTGGAGCGGGCGATCGCCGCCGGCAAGCCGGCCGTGATCGAACTGCAAACGGATCCCGAGCTCGTCACCACGCGCACGACACTCACGGCACTACGCGAAGCCGCGCTCAAACGCGCCTCCGCGCAGGGCTGATCAAGACGCATGAGACCGCGCTGCGGCGGAACCGTCGCGGCCCTTTGACTGGAACCCCACCCCGGGTCTCGGGTCCCGCTCGGGAGCCGTACCCAGGGTGAGGAAAGGTGATCAAACGGCCGCTTGCGAGAATACCTCGCCGATCTATTTGCGACGCAGCCCAGGCCTTAGCGACGCCGGATCATGCCGGTTCGTTCGCGGGCAGCCGCGACGCCCTGCCGAGAGGTCAGATCGCCGAGATCACGACCGCCGCAACAGCCGCAATCGACCCGAGTGTCACGAACGCGTGCGGGCTGGTGCGCGCGCCGGTGTCGCTCTGCCGGGCCGTCGCCCGGATCCGGCGGGCCACTTCCTCCGACGACATCGTCTCGCCATAGTGGCAGTAGCAGACGATGTAGTGCATCTCGGACTCGGAGAGGCCGAAGAACGTCGTGGAATCGCCCAGACGGTCGCTCTTCAAGCCCTCGGCACGGAGGACGGGATCTTCAAACGCCACGCTCAGCGGCGAATTGTCGACCCGCATCAGGTCACGCTCCTCGCGCGGTACGTACTCGGTCCGTACCAGCGAGCGAACACGGGCGCCGTTCAGCCGCTCGAGCGCTTCCGCCCAGCGTTCGAGACGTTCACGCCGCGACAGAGGCTTATGCGGCCGGATTTCGGCTACCTGCCTGATTTCCTCCAATGTCTTGTGTTCCATCGATGACCTCCAGTTGTCTGTGGCAGCCGACGGTCAATTTATTTTGACGTTTATTTTATCACGTCTTTGCGGCCTGTGATCCTACTTTTGGCCGTCTCGGCCGGATATTTCGCGACTGCTGCGGTGCGCAAGGCATGCAAGTCTTGCGGGGCGTCGCGTATCCGGCCCCACGTTTCCTAATAGGCTAATCGCGCGCGAGGGACATTGTTCCCGATATTCTTCGTCGCGCCGGTGACAATCTGAGTCACAATTCCGTACGGCTCCGGGCCGTCGCGTGCGCGGCGTCGCGCGCGGTAATCGCGCCATCGCGCGCGACACGCGCCGATCGGGCCCGCGCCCGGTCGATCGGGCGCCTTGGGTGTCGCGGGTGGCGGTGGCCATTGTCTCGGGCGAGAGCCGCCATTAGATTCGCCCCCGCACACGCGCAAATACGAAAGGAAACGCCGTGACCGATAACAAGAACGATGCCCGCAAAGGTAGATTTCGCAGTGCCGAATGGTTCGGTCGCACCGATCGCGACGGGCTCATTCATCGCAGCTGGATGAAAAACCAGGGGCTGCCGCATCATCTCTTCGACGGGCGGCCGGTCATCGGCATCTGCAATACGTGGTCGGAATTGACGCCGTGCAATGCCCATTTCCGCCGGATCGCGGAATACGTGAAGCGAGGCGTGTACGAGGCCGGCGGTTTCCCGCTCGAGTTCCCGGTGATGAGCCTGGGCGAGACGCTGATGCGGCCCACGACCATGCTCTTCCGGAATCTGTGCAGCATGGACGTCGAGGAGTCGATTCGGGCTAACCCGATCGACGGGGTCGTCCTTCTGGTGGGGTGCGACAAGACGACCCCGGCCCTGCTGATGGGGGCGGCGAGCTGCGATCTGCCGACGCTCGCGGTCTCCGGGGGGCCGATGCTCAACGGCTGGTTCCGCGGCGAACGCATCGGCTCGGGCACCCATGTCTGGAAATTCACCGAGATGTTGAAGACCGGTGAGATGAGCACGGCCGACATGATCGAGGCGGAGGCCTGCATGTCGCGCTCCCCCGGTCACTGCATGACCATGGGCACCGCTTCCACGATGGCGTCGATGGTCGAGGCGCTCGGCATGGGTCTGCCCTCGAATGCGGCGATTCCCGCGGCGGACTCGCGGCGCTACGTCCTGGCCCACATGGCCGGGCGCCGGATCGTCGAGATGGTGCGCGAGAACCTCGTCATGTCGAAGATCCTCACCAAGCAGGCGTTCGAGAACGCGATCCGGGTCAACGGCGCGATCGGCGGTTCGACCAACGCCGTGGTCCATCTGCTGGCGATCGCGGGCCGCATTGGCGTCGACCTCACGCTCGACGACTGGGACCGGCTGGGGCGCGACGTGCCGTGCCTCGTCAATCTGATGCCGTCTGGCGAGTACCTGATGGAGGACTTCTATTATGCCGGTGGGCTGCCAGCGGTGATGCGCGAGATCGGCGATCTGCTGCACAAGGACGCGCTCACGGTGAACGGGCGGACCGTGTGGGAGAATGTGAAGGACGCGCCCTGCTGGAACCGGGACGTGATCTTCCCGCTCGACAAACCCTTCAAGCCCCAAGGGGGCATCGCCGTGCTCCGCGGCAATCTCGCGCCGCGCGGCGCGGTGCTCAAGCCGTCGGCGGCGACACCGAAGCTGATGCAGCACCGCGGCCGTGCGGTCGTGTTCGAGGACATCGACGACTACAACGCGCGGATCGACGATCCGAATCTCGATGTCGACGAGAACTGCATCCTGGTTCTCAAGAACTGCGGCCCCAAGGGCTATCCCGGCTTTCCGGAGGTCGGCAACTTCGCCTTGCCGAAGAAAATCCTGAAAAAGGGCATCACCGACATGGTGCGCATTTCCGATGCACGCATGAGCGGCACCGCCTATGGGACCGTCGTCCTGCACACCGCGCCCGAAGCCGCGGTGGGCGGGCCGCTTGCCCTCGTCAAGAACGGGGACGTCATCGAACTCGACGTGCCCAATCGTCGGCTCCATCTCGACGTCTCCGAGACGGAACTCGAGAACCGTCGCAAGGCGTGGAAGCCGCCGGCACCGCCCGACAAGCGCGGCTACGTGAAGATGTACTTCGACCACGTGCTGCAGGCCGACCAGGGCGTTGACCTCGACTTCCTTGTGGGTGGATCCGGCGCGCCCGTCGGGCGCGAGAGCCATTGAGTCCGAAGTTACCGGCGCCGCTTCGATCGCATGTCGAAGGCCTTGAAGGATCGCGCATCCGGGCCGTGACCGAAGCGGCGTTCGGCCGCCCAGGACTCATCCCGCTGTGGTTCGGCGAGTCGGATCGCGTCACGCCGGAGTTCATCCGCCGTGCGGCGGAGCAGGCGATGCGGGACGGACGCACGTTCTACACGCCGAACCGCGGCGTTCCGGAACTGCGTGCGGCCGTATCGGATTATCTCTCGAAGCTGCACGGGCGGCCCGTCGACGTGGAACGGGTGAGCATCACCGCATCGGGCGTCAGCGCGATCATGCTGGTGATGCAGAGCCTGGTCGATGCAGGGGACAACGTCGTCATCGTCACGCCACTCTGGCCGAACTGTGCGGATGCGATCGGGATTCTGGGCGGGGAGGCGCGTCGCGTCGCGCTCACGCCAGGGCCGGGCGGCTGGTCGCTCGACCTCGACCGCCTGTTCGCGGCGTGCGACGACCGCACGCGGGCCATCTTCGTCAATTCGCCCGGCAACCCGACCGGCTGGATGGCGTCGCCCGAAGATCTCGCGGCGATTCTTGCGTTCTGCCGCCGGCGCCGCATCTGGGCGATCGCCGACGAGGTTTATCAACGCATCGTATACGACCATCGTGTCGCTCCGTCGCTTCTGGAAATCGCGGAGCCCGACGATCCGGTGATCTCGATCAACAGCTTCTCCAAGGCGTGGTGCATGACTGGCTGGCGCCTGGGCTGGGTCGTGGCACCGGCGGCCTATGGCGACGTTCTCGGCAAGATCAACGAGTTCAACATGTCGGGCGCGACGACGTTCGTCCAGCACGCCGGCGTGGCGGCAATTCGCGAGGGCGAACCGTTCGTCGCCGAGATCGTTGCGCAATACCGGCAGGCGCGCGACCTGGTCGTGCAGCGGCTCGGCGCGATGCGGCGCGTACGGCTCACGCCGCCGGCGGCCGCGTTCTACGCGTTCTTCCGCGTCGACGGCGTTTCCGATTCGCTTGCGCTCGCCAAGGAAATCGTCGCCAGGACGAATGTCGGCCTCGCGCCGGGGATCGCCTTCGGTCCGGAGGGCGAGGGATGGCTGCGGCTGTGCTTTGCCACCAGTCCGGCGCGGCTGTCCGACGCGCTCGACCGGCTCGAGCCGATGCTGTCGTGACGTCGGGCGTGCCGGCGCGCGGGGGCGAAATACCGAACATGAATTCTGACGGCAGCCTTATCGCCCTGGATTGGGGCACGACGAACTGCCGCGCGTTTCGGATGGCGCCTGACGGTCGCGTGCTCGAGACTCGTGCCGCCGCGCAAGGAATCCTTGCGGTGCGAGGTGGCGACTTCGCGGGGGCGCTCCGTTCGCTCGTGGGCGATTGGCTGGCAGCCGGTACCGCGACGCCGGTCGTGATGGCGGGCATGATCGGCAGCCGCCAGGGGTGGGTCGAGGCCCCTTACGTTCGGCTTCCCGCGGACGTGGATGCGCTTGCCGCGCAGCTTGCGCCGGTGGCGTTTGGCGATCGTCCGGTCCGCATCGTGCCCGGGCTCGCGGGCCCGGCGCTTGCCGGGGGCGACGACGTCATCCGGGGCGAGGAGACGCAGGTGATCGGCGCGCTCGACATCGCGGGTATCGTCGATGGCTTGTTCTGCCTGCCGGGTACCCACAGCAAGTGGGTGGTGGTCGAAAGACGCCGCATCGTCCGCTTCGCGACGTTCATGACCGGCGAGATTTATGGCGTGCTGCGCGCGCATTCGATCCTTGGGCGTCTCATGACGGACGACGTTCATGACGCGGCCGCGTTTGCCGACGGTCTGGCGCGCGGCAGCGCGGCCGGCGGATTGCTGCATCAGCTTTTCGCCGTCCGCACGGAAGGATTGTTCGGTCGCATCCACGCGAAATCGCTCGGCTCGTTCATGTCGGGTCTGCTGATCGGCCACGAGGTTCGGGCCGCGTTGGAAAGCATGCCGTCCCGGCAGGTCGTGCTGGTCGGGGCCGAAAATCTAGCTAAGCGTTATCAAGCGGCGCTCGCGATGGCGAATGTCCGGACTACCGAGGTCGCAGGCGACGCAGCCGCTGCGCGCGGCCTCTGGCTGGTGGCCGCGCGGGCCGGGTTCGAATCTTGCTTGCCCTTGCAGGCCGCACCGAAACCGGGTTAGATCGGAACACCCGCCGGTTAAGCCAGCAAAAATTGTATTGCGGGAAGGAACAGGAAACGCATGGCAGGGGTAGTCGTCCGCGACGTTGAGAAAGCGTTCGGCAGCGTCAAGGTCATCCACGGCATCAACGTCGATATTGCCGACGGCGAATTCGTCGTGCTCGTCGGTCCGTCGGGCTGTGGCAAGTCGACGCTGCTGCGCATGATCGCGGGGCTGGAGGAGATCACCGGCGGCTCGATCTGGATCGGCGGCCGGCAGGTCAACAATGTCCCGCCGAAGGATCGCGACGTGGCGATGGTTTTCCAGAACTATGCGCTCTACCCGCACATGACGGTCTACGACAACATGGCGTTCAGCCTGAAGTTGAGAAAGGCCGACAGGGCGGTCATCGACGAGCGGGTGCGCAAGGCTGCGGACATTCTCAATCTCCGCGACTATCTGCAGCGTTATCCTCGCCAGCTCTCGGGCGGACAGCGCCAGCGTGTGGCGATGGGCCGCGCGATCGTGCGCGACCCGCAGGTGTTCCTGTTCGACGAGCCGCTGTCCAACCTCGACGCCAAGCTGCGCGTGCAGATGCGCACCGAGATCAAGGCGCTGCACCAGCGCCTGAAGACGACGACCATCTACGTCACGCACGACCAGATCGAGGCGATGACGATGGCCGACCGTATCGTCGTCATGCATGACGGCATCGTCGAACAGATCGGCACGCCGCTCGAGCTCTATGACCGGCCCGCCAATCTCTTCGTCGCCGGCTTCATCGGTTCGCCGGCGATGAATTTCATCCGCGGCACCGTCCACCGCGACGGATCCGCCGCCTGGGTCGAGGCCGGGCAGGGGGTTCGGCTGCCGTTGTCGGTCGATGCGCCGGTCGAGGTGGGGCGTCAGGTCATTTACGGCATCCGCCCCGAGCACCTGATGCTCGCCGATGGATCGGACGGCGTGCCGGCGCGCGTCGAGGTCGTCGAGCCGACCGGTGCCGAGACGCAGGTATTCGTCGACATGGCGGGCAACCAGGTGACCGCCGTCTTCACCGAGCGCCACCCGTTCCAGCCGGGCGAACGCATCGAGCTCCGTCCACGGCCGGATTGCATCCACCTGTTCGATGCGGCGACCGGCCGCCATCTTTAGGTCTTCGACAAATCAATGGCTCATCAATGGAGGATACGCTTATGAGTGAATTCTCGAGACGCGATGCCCTGAAGATCGGGGCCGGTGTCGTCGCGGGCGCGGCGGTGGCCGGCACGATTGCCGGCACGGAGGCCCGGGCGCAGGGAGCACCCAGCCTCAGCTACAAGATCGAGCCGGGCGCAAGCCTGCGCGTGTTGCGGCCCGCGAAATTCGTGCAGGGCGACGAGACGGTCTGGCTGGAGAACACCAAGAAGTACACGCAGATGACGGGGGTCCAGGTCCGGGTCGAAAGCGAAGGCTGGGAAGACCTTCGGCCCAAATCGGCCGTCGCCGCCAACGTCGGCAAGGGACCCGACATCGTCTACGGCTGGTACGACGATGCCCACCAGTATCCCGAGAAGCTCCTCGACCTCAGCGATCTCGGCGAATATCTGGATAAGAAGTACGGCGGCTGGTACGACGTCTGCAGAAAGTTCGGCATGCGGGACGGCAAGTGGATCGCGATCCCGCTCGGCGCCGCCGGTGCGCGGATCGTGTACCGCAAGTCCTGGCTCAACGAGGCCGGGTTTGAGACCTGGCCGAAAGATCTCGATGGCATGCTCAAGGCCTGTCAGGCATTGAAGGCCAAGGGCAAGCCGGGCGGCCTTGCGCTCGGCAACGCAGTCGGCGACGCCAATACGTGGTGCCACTGGATCGTGTGGGCGTTCGGCGGCAAGATGGTCGACGAGCAGGATCGTGTCGTCATCAATAGCCCGGAGACGATCGCGGCGCTTGAATACGCGAAGCAGCTCTACGAGACGTTCATACCGGGCACGCTGTCCTGGCTCGATCCGAACAACAACAAGGCGTTTATCGACGGCCAGATCAGCTGGACCATCAACGGCATCTCGGTCTACTACTCGGCCAAGACCTCGAACGATCCCCAGCTCAAGGCGATGGCGGAAGACATCGAGCACGCCGAGCTTCCTGTCGGACCGGTCGGCAGGCCCACCGAGCTGCATCTGACTGTGCCGGCGATGATCTTCAAGTACACGAAGTATCCGAATGCGGCCAAGGATTACGTCCGCTTCATGATGGAGCAGGAGCAGTACGTGCCGTGGCAGGACGCTTCGATCGGCTACTTCAGCCAGCCGTTGCGTGCCTACGAGAAGAGCCCGATCTGGACCGCCGATCCCAAGCACACGCCGTACCGGGACCTGATGAGCAGGATGCTCTGGCCCGGCTACGCGGGTTCGCTGGGCTATGCCTCGGCGGGCGCGATGGCCGACTTCATCATCGTGAACATGGTGGCGCAGGCGGCCTCGGGTGCCAAGACGCCGAAGGAAGCGGCGGCGGAAGCGCAGCGCCGCGCCGAGCGTTACTACAAGCTCTGAGCCTCGAGACGACGGCCTCCGGCGCGAGCCGCCGGAGGCCGCGTCGGCATGACGCATGGCAACAGTTCTAAAGCCGCAATCCGTTTCGCCGCGCTTCGTGGCGCTGTCGCGGGCCCTGGATCACCCGACCGTGCTGTCGGTGATCTTCATGCTGCCGGCTGCCTCGATCCTGCTGCTGTTCCTGACCTATCCGCTGGGGCTCGGGATCTGGATGGGATTCACCGACATGAGGATCGGTCGGCCAGGCGTTTTCATCGGGCTGGAGAACTACATCTCGCTATGGCACGACGGCGTCTTCTGGCTGTCGGTCTTCAATACGCTGCTCTATACGATCGTCGCGACCGTGCTCAAGTTCGGGCTCGGCCTGTGGTTGGCGCTGCTGCTCAACCATTCGCTGCCGTTTAAGGCGTTCATCCGGGCGATCGTGCTGCTGCCCTACATCATCCCCACGGTGCTTTCGGCGATCGCCTTCTGGTGGATCTACGACGTGCAGTTCTCGATCATCTCCTGGTCGCTCAACCAGCTCGGTCTCATCGACTACTATATCGATTTCCTCGGCGATCCGTGGAATGCGCGATGGTCGCTGATCGCTGCCAATGTATGGCGGGGTATTCCTTTCGTGGCCATCTGCCTGCTCGCCGGCCTGCAGACGATCTCGCCCTCGCTTTACGAGGCCGCGGCGCTCGACGGTGCCAATGCATGGCAGCAGTTCCGCCACGTGACCGTGCCGATGCTGATGCCGATCCTCTCGATCGTGCTGACATTTTCGGTGCTGTTCACGTTCACCGATTTCCAGCTCATCTACGCCATCACCCGCGGCGGGCCGATGAACGCGACACACCTCATGGCGACACTGGCGTTCCAGCGCGCCATACCGGGCGGCCAGCTCGGCGAAGGTGCGGCGATCGCCACCGCCATGATCCCGTTCCTGGTGTTCGCCACGGTGTTCAGCTACTACGGCCTGCAGCGCCGCAAGTGGCAGCAAGGATCGGCCGATGACTGAGGCAGCGAAGACCGTGGCCACACCGGTGGCCGATTCGACCGGCATGGCCTATCTCGAGACGCTGCCACGCCGCGTCGTCACGCTCTACATTCCGCTTGCGATCTTCCTCTTCATCCTGCTCTTCCCGTTTTACTGGATGGGCGTGACGACGTTCAAACCCAACGACGAACTTTATAATTTCTCGGAACACAACCCGTTCTGGATCTCGAGTCCGACGCTCGCCAACATCAATAAGCTGCTGTTCCAGACCGACTATCCGGAATGGCTGCTCAACACCATGGTCGTTGCGGTGGCGGCCACGTTTCTGTCGATCTTCGCAAGCGTACTCGCCGCCTATGCGATCACGCGCCTGCGCTTCAAGGGCGCACAGACCGTGGGCTTGCTGATCTTTCTGGCCTACCTCGTCCCACCGAGCATCCTGTTCATTCCGCTGGCGACGATGGTGTTCGGGCTCGGGATCTACGACACCAACTGGGCGCTGATTCTGACCTATCCCACCTTCCTCATCCCGTTCTGCACGTGGCTGCTGATGGGTTACTTCAAGTCCATCCCCTACGAGCTCGAGGAATGCGCGCTCATCGACGGTGCAACCCGGCTTCAGATCCTGTGGAAGATCACGCTGCCCCTCGCGGTGCCCGGCCTCATTTCCGCCGGCATCTTCGCCTTCACGCTGTCGTGGAACGAGTTCATCTACGCGCTCGCCTTTATTTCCTCATCGGAACAGAAGACGGTGCCGGTCGGGGTGCTGACCCAGCTCGTTGAGGGCGACGTCTATCACTGGGGCGCACTGATGGCCGGCGCACTGCTGGGCTCGTTGCCGGTGGCGATCCTCTACTCCTTTTTCGTCGAGCACTACGTCTCGAGCCTCACCGGCGCGGTGAAGGAATAGCGCCCGGTCGGCTGCCGTTCGTGCATGAAAAGGGTCGGAAAGAAATCGTCATGACATGGACGCAGTGCATCGCGCCTCTGCCGTGCGCAGGTAAGCCGCATCAGGAGATGAAGTAGGCGATCAGAATGCCCAACGGCGCCAATTGGGCTGTCTATGAGCGGATGTTGCCGCTCGAGGTCGAAGGTACGTGCCGCATGATGCGGGCGTACCGGCGGCCGAACTGAGTACGGGGCAGGACAAACCAACGGACGCGAGACGGACGAACATGCAAGTGGTCATTACCGGCGGTGCCGGCATGCTGGGGAAGAAGCTGGCGAAGAAGCTCCTCGAGCGCGGGACGCTCGCCGGGCCGGACGGCACGCCGACGAAGATTGAGCGGCTGATCCTGCTCGACGTGGCCGAGGCGCCGGACATTCCCAAGGACCCGCGCGTGTCGTTCGTCGCCGGCGAAGTGTCGGATACGTCGCTCATGCGCAGGCTGATCGCGGGCGATACCGGCAGCGTGTTCCATTTCGCCGCCGTCGTCAGCGCGGGCGCCGAAGCCGATTTCGACCTCGGCTACCGTGTCAACCTCGACGGTACGCGCGCCGTGCTGGAGGCGTGCCGCGCGCTGCCGCGGCCGCCGCGCGTCGTGTTCACGTCCTCGATCGCCGTCTATGGCGGCGATCTGCCCGAGGTGATAACGGACGAGCAGAAGCTCACCCCGCAGACGTCCTACGGCGCACAGAAGGCGATGGGCGAGCTGCTCGTCGCCGATTACACGCGCAAGGGCTTCATCGACGGACGTTCGTTGCGTCTGCCGACGATCGTCGTTCGGCCGGGCAAGCCGAACAAGGCGGCCTCCACCTTCGCGTCGTCGATCATTCGCGAGCCGCTGCAGGGGCAGGAGGCGATCTGTCCGGTTCGCCCCGACAACTGGATGCCGCTGCTCAGCCCGCGCAAGACGGTCGAGGCGTTCATCCGCGCCCACGATCTGCCGTCCGAGGCATGGGGCTGGAATCGGTCCCTGATGCTGCCGTCGCTCGACGCGACGGTCGGCGAAATGGCCGAGGCGGTGAAGCGCGTCGCCGGCGCCGATGCCTATAAGCGTATCGTGTGGCGGCCGGATGCGCTCATCCAGAAGATCGTCGACGGCTGGCCGAAGCGCCTCGACAGCAGGCGGGCGCGGGCGATGGGTTTCGAAGCCGATCCGTCGCTCGACGCCATTATCCAGGCATTCATCGAAGACGACCTGCAGCCCGCCGCGTAGAACCGCGGCCGCAGATCGTCCTCTTTTTCGCCCCAGGACATTACGCTGCGTCTCGCCGCGTCGGGCATACCACCAGTTTTCCGAAAGACACCAGGGCGTGTTTCGGGTGCCTTGCGCCTCAGGCCATTCCTTGGTGATCTTTGTGCTCTGTTGGTTCATGCTCCTCAACGCAGGTTGCAGGGACGACGGTGACGGGTGAATGGCTCTCGAGGGGTTGCGGAGCGACGAGATCGACGACCTGAGGCGCGCGGTCGATTTGCTCGAGGAAGTGCGGCTGCCCGCGCGTCTCGCTCAGGCCATCGGCCGGCCGATGGTCCGCATCGTCTCGGCCTTGCCGGCGCCGTTGAGCGCGCGCGTCGTCACGGCGACGCGCATCGCCCTCGACCGGGCGGCGGACGTCGCGCTGATGACGCTTGCGGAGGAACGGCGCACCTCGTCGGATCTGCTGCACAAGGCGGTGGTCGCGGCGTCCGGCGCGCTCGGCGGCGGGCTCGGGCTCGCCGCCCTGCCGATCGAGCTGCCGATCACGACCGTGCTGATGCTGCGGTCGATCGCCGATATCGCGCGTGAGGAGGGGGAGGATCTGACGCGACCCGAAACCGGCCTTGCCTGCATGGAGGTCTTTGCGCTCGGTGCGCGGACCGATACCGACGACGATGCGGAGGCCGGCTACTTCGCCATTCGCTCGTCGCTCGCGACCGTCGTATCGGATGCCGCGCGCTATCTCGCCGCGACCGGCGCCGGTGCCTATCCGGTATCGCCGGTGACCAAGTTCATCGCCAAGATCGGCGCGCGGTTCGGAATCGCGGTCAGCCACAAGATGGCGGCGCAGCTCGTGCCCGTCATCGGGGCGCTCGGTGGCGCCGCGATCAACTACGCCTTCATCGATCATTTCCAGACCATCGCCCGCGGCCACTTCATCGTTCGGCGGCTCGAACGCAGCCACGGTCAGGCCTGGGTCAGCGCCGCCTATGAGGAACTCCGCGCACGCCGGTCCGCCGGGCTGCATCACGGCGCCGGCGGCGACGGGGAAGGGGTTGGCCGGGCGAACTGAAGGGCAGGGCGCGGGTCGCGGACGGCTCGGCGTCACGAGGCGCATCCTGCCGGCGTGCAGACTGCCGCGGCGTGCCGATCTTCGTTGCCGGCGGGTTTCGCCTCAGGATCGGCCTCGCCGAGAAGGAAGGCGATGTCGGCGCCGACGGCAAGATCGGGTTCCGGCCCGAAATGCTGCTTGCGCAGGCGCCCGGCGCGATCGATGAGAACGAGCGTCGGCGTTCCCTGCATGGCGTAGGCGCGCATCGTTACGGGAATCGGTCCGTCGGCGGCAGGCTGGTCGATCCCGATCGGGAACGTGAAGCGGTATTCATGGATGAACGCGGCGAGCGCGGCGGGCGTCATCGCCTCGTGATGCTCGAAGACCGTGTGCAGTCCGATCACCGCCACGCGCGCCCTGTCGAACATGTCATGGATGCGCTGGGCTTGCGGCAAACCGTACTGCACGCAGCCGGGACACAACATCTGGAACGCGTGGAGCACGACGACCTTGCCGCGAAGTCCGGCCAGGGTGAGGGGCTCGGGCGTGTTGAACCAGGTCTGCACGCTCCATTCGGGGGCCAGGCGCGACATCATGCTTCCTCCTCACGCATGCGGGCGACGGCGCTCATTCGACCTTGCCGGGAAGGCTCAGGTCTCCGGAGGCCACGTCAAAGACGTCGACCACGCACAGGAGCGGCGCGTGCATGTTGGCGTTGACCCGCAGCCCTGCGGTCACGCCGTCGTAGGATGCCTCGCGCACCGTTCCAAGGCGCGACAGCGGCACGCGGACCTCGACCGTATTCGCCCCGATCTGCGGCCGGTAATCCGGACTGTCGATCAGGATCGGCAGGCCCGGCCATGTCGGCGGCAATCGCGGTGACGTGCCCTGGGGGATGTCCTTGACCTTCAGGGCACCGGCGCCGCACGCATCGTCCTTGACGAGAACGACCCAGTGGCTGTGCCAGAGCGCGCCGTCGTTCTTCGTGTTGCCGTCGCCGCTTTCGTCGCTTGCGGGCGTATCGTCGAAGTCGGGATGCGCCGTGACGGCCAGCGCCAGGATACCCTGGTTCGGTTCGAAGCCGACCGCCGCGCTGTCGATGGTGGTCGGCCAGACATATGAATAGACGTCGCTGCCGGCCGTCTTGCCGACCGGTGCCGGCTTCTCGCTGCCCGCGACGCCGGCTACTTCGATACGGAAGACGACGTCGTCGCCGGACGTCCGGACCGCGGCGCGGACGATGTCGAAGGCCGGACGGACATTGTCGTTGCCCTTGGATGCGGTTATGTCGGCCGCAAGCGCGGGTAAACCGGCGGTGACGAGCGTCGCGACCGACAGCAGCAAACTTGACCTCATGACAGCCTCGTTTCTGCTCATGTCGAAGATGCGGGATCGATGAAGCGGGCCCAGACCGCCGCTGCGTCACCGGGCGGCACCGGTGACTGGTCGGGGCAATCCAGACGCAGATGCCGGTCGCCGAACGGCGCATCGACGAACGCGCAGTGATGGGGCCGCTCGGGATCGGCGTGAACGTTCGGGCGGAAGTAGCGGCAGGTCACGCACATGCGGCTGACCGGGATGTCGCCGCGGCGCTGCAGCTCGCGGATCGTTCCCATCAGGCCGCGAAACAACAGGATCTGGTGAGGCTGGGGCAGCGCGCCGACGGCACGCCGCAGGAACTCGGGCCAATCCGAAACTGCGGCGGCTGCGCGCGTACCATCGGCCGTTAGCCGAACGACGGTGCCGCGGCGGTCCGATGCGGCCGTCGTGCGGGTCACGAGACCCTTGCGCGCAAGCGCGCCGAGCGCGTCGCTGATCGTCGGCGCCGTTACCTGCATCCGCTCGGCGATCGCGGCAGGACGCATGCCGTCGCTGCCGGCATCCGCAAGCAGAGAGAGGATCTGCGCCTGTGTGGGCGTCAGGTCGTCGCGCTCGCCGTTGCGCCAGGCGTTGCTCCGGATCGCCTGGGCGATGCGGACGAGACCCGCCGTCACGCGCGCAGCGAGCGGCTCGGTGATCGCGTCGAAATCGACGGCCCCGGACTCCTGCGACGACCGCGCCGACTGTCTGCGCGCCGGTGACGTCGGACGCGGCCGGCGCTTCGCGGGGGGTGATGGCGGCGGGTGAGACGGCATAGTTAGGACTCCTAATAAAACGCGTTGAGCGTGTCAAGCGGTGCAGGGCGCGCCCATCGGCACGCGCCGTTGGGTGGCTGCCTGCGGCGCGTCAGCGCACCGGCGCCGGGTTGCGGACGATGTACTGGGTCGGCGGGATGCCGAGGGCGCGACGGAACATCGCGGTGAAAGCGCTCGGGCTCGCATAGCCGAGCTGCCGGGCGACCGTCGCCACCGGCTCGCCCAGCGCGAGACGCGACAGCGCTTCGGCGAGGCGCACCTGCTGTCGCCATGCGCCGAAGCTCAGGCCCGCTTCGCGACGGAACAGGCGGGCGAGCGTGCGTGCACTGGCGCCGACCTTGACGGCCCAATCTTCGAGAGTGTCGGATGCCGCCGGGTCGTCGAGGAGCGCGCGGCACAGCGCGGCGAGTCGCCGCTCGCGCGGCAGCGGAATGCGCAGCGGCACCGTTGCCAGGCGCTGCAGCTCGTGGAGGAGAAGCTGCATGACCGCCCCGGCGCGTCCGCCAAGCGGATAGATGACCGGCTCCTCGACCGCCGCAAGAATGAGTTCGCGCACGAGCGGCGTCACTGCCACGACCGTGCACACGTCAGGCAGCCATGGCGCCGCATCCGGATCGATGTAGAGCGTGCGCATCGCCACGTTGCCGGCCATCCGGATCTCGTGCTCGATCCCGGGCGGGATCCACACGGCATGCGAGGGCGGAACCACCCAGGCGCCGTCCGCCGTCGTGACCCGCATGACGCCGTCAACCGCATACAGGAATTGCGCGCGCGGGTGCGAATGCGGCGCGACGTGCGCGCCGCTCGCAAAACTTTTGGCGAGGGCCGTGATCGGGCGGGGGACATGCTGGTAATCCCTGGCGTCGACGCTGCGCCGCGGCTTTGGTGTCTGTCTCGCGCCCATGCTCCCCGGCTCCATGTCCGTTTCGCGACGAAGGATGGCAGGACATCTTGTATGGGACATGGCTATCCTGTCCACCGGATCGCGTCCGTGCCGCGGGCGGTATGCCGGGGCGACGGACGTCAAGGACTTGAGTGGGCCGGAAGGGGGCAGTCAATGAGCTCGTCGCGGACGATCGTCTCGTTCATCAATGTCGCGCACGTGATCGACCACATGTTCATGCTGATCCTGCCGACCGCGGTGCTCGGCATGGAGGCGGAGTTCGGCCGACCCTATGGCGAGCTCCTCGCACTGTCGATCGGCGGCTTCATCGCCTTCGGCGCCGGCTCAATTCCGTCGGGCTGGCTCGGCGATCTGTGGAGCCGGCGCAACATGATGGCCGTCTTCTTCATCGGCATCGGTCTTGCCACGGCCGCGACCGGGTTCGCGACGACGCCGGCCGGGCTCGCGGTAGGCCTGACGCTGGTCGGCCTGTTCGCCTCGATCTATCACCCGGTCGGCACCGCGATGCTGGTGGCGCATTCGGAGAAAGTCGGGCGCGCGATCGGTATCAACGGAGTCTGGGGCAATCTGGGCGTCGCCGGCGCCGCGCTCGTCACCGGCGCGCTCACGCAGCATTTCGGCTGGCGCGCCGCCTTCATCCTGCCCGGCGCGATCGCGGTCGCCGCCGGCATCGCGTTTCTGGCAATGGTTCCCGACATTCGCGCGCCGAAGAAGGGCCTGGACAGGAAAACCGCGGATCTGCCGCGACGCACGATCGTGCAGGCCTTCGCCGTTCTCGCCGCCGTCACGGTGGCGGGCGGCCTCGTGTTCAATGCCACGACCGTGTCGATGCCGAAGCTGTTCGACGAGCGCCTTGCCGGCCTTGCCGCGACGCCGTCCGGTGTCGGCGCGCTTGCTGCGGCCGTATATGTGATCGGCGCGACGGCGCAGATCGTCGTCGGGCGGCTGGTCGACCGCTATCCGCTGCGGGCGGTGTTCGTGCCGCTGGCGGCGCTGCAGGCGCCCGCCCTGTTCATCGCCGGCTATGTCGCCGACGGCGCGCTCCTCGTCGTGGCGGCCGTGATGATGTTCGCCATTTTCGGCCAGGTGACCATCAACGACACGTTCGTCGCCCGGTACACGACGGATGAATGGCGGGCCCGCGTCTACGCGGTGCGCTACCTCGTCTCGTTCACCGCGAGCGCTTCGGCCGTGCCGCTCGTCGCCTTTCTTCACGACGGCGCCGGCGGGTTCACGTCGGTCTACGTCGTGCTGGCGGCCTTCGGACTGCTGGTCTTTGCCGGTGCGCTGCTCACGCCCCGCCATCCGGCCGAGGCGGCGGCGATGGCGCCGCGGGCGGCCTGACGTTTCCCGGAGGGCGAGGGGGCGCTCACCGGCTACATCGCGATGGTCAACCCGCCATCGACGACCAGCGTGTGGCCAGTGACGTATGCCGCCTCGTCCGAGGCGAGGAACACGGCGGCACCGCCCAGTTCCTTCGGTTCGCCCCAACGTCCGACCGGCGTGCGCCGCTCGACCCATGCCGTGAACGCCTTGTCGGCGAGCAGCGGCGCGTTGAGCTCGGTCGCGAAGAACCCGGGCGCGATCGCGTTCACCGTGATGCCGTGCGGCGCCAGCTCGACGGCGAGCGCGCGCGTCAGCGAATCCAGCCCGGCCTTGGCCGCGCAATAGGCGGCGATCGTCGGGCGCCCGAGCCGGCCCATGATCGAGGTCGTGTGGATGATCCGGCCGAACCGGTTGCGCGACATCACCTTGGCGGCCTCGCGCGCAAGGACGAAGCAGGACGTCAGGTTCGTGGCGACGATGGTCTGAAAATCGGCCGTCGGATACTCGAGCAACGGCTTGCGGATGTTGATGCCGGCATTCGAGATCAGGATGTCGAGCCGGCCGTGATCGCGCACGATACCTTCGATCGCGCGCACGACGGCCGGTTCGTCGCAGACGTCGAAGGCGAGGGCGGTCGCGGCGATCCCCTCGGACGTCAGCGTGTTGACCGCCGTGTCGAGCGCATCGGCATTCCGTGCATTGATGACGACGCTTGCGCCGGCCTTGCCGAGGGCCCGCGCCATGGCGAGACCGAGACCCCGTGACGCCCCCGTCACGAGCGCAATGCGGCCTTTCATCGAGAACATGCATACCTCCGGGTCATTCTTGCGTTTGTCCCGCGTTCCGTCCGTCGGCGCCGTGTCAGAACGTGACCAGCGAGGGGATCCACAGCGAGATCGCGGGTACGTACGTCACCAGCATCAGCACGATCAACATGGCGAGATAAAACGGCCAGATCGTCTTCGTCACCTGCTCGATCGAAACCTTGGCGACGGCACAGCCCACGAAGAGGACGGAGCCGACGGGGGGTGTGATCAGGCCGATACCGAGATTGACCAGCATGATCATGCCGAAATGCACCGGATCGACGCCGAACTTGACGACGACGGGCAGCAGGATCGGCGTGCAGATCAGCAGCAGCGGCGCCAAGTCCATGAGTGTCCCGAGTGCCAGCAGCATCAGGTTGATCAGCAGCAGGATGACGTACTTGTTGTCGGAAATCGAAAGGAAGAACTCCGTCACTTTGAACGGCAGCTGCATCAGGGCCATGATGTAGCCGAAGCCCGAGGCGAAGCCGATCAGGATCATCACCATCGCTACGGTCTTGACCGTGCGATGGACGAGATATGGCAGGTCCCGCCACTTGTAGTCCCGGTAGATGAACATCGTGACCAGGAAGGCGTAGACGCAGGCAATCGAGGCGGACTCGGTCGCCGTGAACACGCCGGAGAGGATGCCGCCGAGGATGATGAACATGGTCAGCAGGCCCCAGAAGGCCTCGATCGCGATCTTGCCCGCTTCCCGCAAGGGGACCGGTTTGCCTTTCGGATAGCCTTCGCGCTGCGCAATCGCCAGGCACAGGGTCATCAGCGACAGGCCGAGCAGCAGGCCGGGAATCACGCCGGCCAGGAACAGATGGGCAATCGACACGGTACCGCCGGCCGCCAGGGAATAGATCACGGCGTTGTGCGACGGCGGGATGAGAATCGCCTGGACCGAACCGGTGATCGTCACGTTCGTCGCGAAAACGCGCGGATATCCCGCCTTCTCCATCTGCGGGATCATCACCGACCCGATCGAAGCCGTGTCGGCCACCGATGATCCGGAGATGCAGCCGAAGAAGGTCGAGGCCAGGATGTTCACCAGCGACAGCCCGCCGCGAATGAACCCGACCATCACGTTCGCGAGCGCGACCAGGCGTCGCGCCATGCCGCCTTCGGCCATGATGGCGCCGGCAAGGACGAAGAAGGGGATGGCGAGGAGCGAGAAATTGTCGACGCCGTCGGAGATCTTGAGCATCACCGCTTCGAGCGGGATGTCGATCCAGATGGCGCCGACGAGTGCCGCGAGGCCGAGTGCGTAGGCGACAGGCACACCGATCGCGATCAGGAGGAACAGACTGCCGAGAAGGATGAGCGCGTCCATGGGACTCGGTGCTCCGGTGCTGTCAGTCGGCGCTGGCGGGCTCGCGGAACACGATCGAATCCCGCGAGGGCGGCCCGATCCAGGCACGTTCGACGATGAACAGGAGCGTAATGGCACCGCCGATCGGCAGCGGCAGATAGGTGACGCCGACCGAAAGGAACGGGAACTCGGCGATGACTTGGTTCCAGGTCACCCCGACCAGCTCCGTACCCCAGATCACCATGAACAGGCTGAGCGCGGCCATCGCCACCTCGACCAGCAGCGCAAACCCGGTCCGCACCGGCGCGGTGGCGAGGTTGGCGAACAATGTGACGGCGATGTGCGCCCTGGCGCGATAGCAGGCCGCGGCCCCGGCGAAGGTGAATAGGATCATCAGCAGGATCGACAGCGGCTCCGGCCATGACGATCCGCTGTTGAGTACATAGCGCGTGAACACCCCCCAAGGGATGATGAGCGCCATCAGTATCAGGCTGACGCCGGCGAGCGCGACGCAGATCAGGTACAGTGCGTCCATCGCCCTGACATAGGCGGCTTTCATCGTTTCTTCTCCCGGAGCATCGAAAGAAGCATCCAGCCCGGATGTTGCGGTCCGGGCTGGATTGTAGGCGTCAGGCTCTGTCGACCTCGTTACTGGACAGCCTGAATGCGCTCGATCAGCCCCTGCCATTTGCCGGCATACTTGTCATAGACGGGCTTCACCGAATCCTTGAACGCCTTCTTGTCGACGTCCGTGACGAACTCGACGCCCTGGGCCCTGAGCTTGTCCATCGATTCCTTGACCATCGCGTCCCAGAGCTGCCGCTCTTCCGTCTGCGCCTCTCGCGCGACTTTCTTGATCAGGGCCTGGTCCTCCTTCGACAGGGACTCCCAGGTCCGCCGCGAGAACACCAGGATCTCGGGAATGATCAGGTGCTCCGTGAACGAGAAGTACTTCGTTATCTGGTGGTGGTTGTGCGTGATGTATGTCGGCGCATTGTTCTCCGCGCCGTCGACCACGCCGGTCTGCATCGCGTTGTACAGCTCGTTGAAGCCCATCGAGATGCCGTTGCCGCCCATTGCGTTCATCGTGTCGACGAAGATGGGGTTGCCCATCATGCGGATCTTCAGGCCCTTGAGGTCCTCGGGCGTGCGGATCGGCCGCTTGGTGTAGACGTTGCGGGAGCCCGCATCCATCCACGCGAGCGCGATCAGGCGTGTCTGCGGGTTATTGGAAATCTTCTCGAGAAGCTCGTCGCCGATCTGCCCGTCGATGACCTTGCGCATGTGGTCCTCGTTCCGGAACATGAAGGGCAGATTGAAGACGTTGAGCTCGTCGATGATGGTCCCGACCGGGCCGACGCTGATGCGCGCGAACTGCAGCGCGCCGACTTGCGCCTGCTCGATCATTTCCTTCTCGCCGCCGAGCTGCATCGCCGGATACATCTGGACGGTGAGGCGTCCATTGGTTGCCTGCTCGAGCTTCTTGCCCATTCGCACGACCGCTTCGACGGTGGGGTAGCCGAGCGGGTGCACGTCGGCGGCCTTCAGAACCATTTTCTGTTGGGCGACGGCGGTCGAGTCGAAACCGAACGTCACGGTGCAAAGCGCCAGCGCGGCGGCGCCGGTGCGAATGAAGTCACGTCGTTTCATCGTTGCGTCCTCCCTACTGGATTCTGTGTGTTGTCCGACCGGACGTCGGACCGGGGCGTCGCAGGCACTGTCACCCGATCGCGAACGGGCGGAATTCCGTCCCGGATCTCGTCGCGCGTCGCCGGCTCACCGGCCGGTCGGCGACATTCGCGGATGCGGTCTGATTGGCGTTGACCTCCTGTTTATTGGCATGTTAGTTGTAACTTGTACGATGACGTACAAATAATGACACTAGCATCGACTAAATCGGCTGACAAGCGCTCCCTGCTCACGCCGCTCGCCCCGCTGCGCAACCGCACGAGCGAGGTCGTGGAGCGGCTGAGGGCCGAGATCACCAGCGGCAAGCTCAAGCCCGGCGCACGCCTTCCAACCGAGCAGGCGCTCATGTCGGCGCTCGGCGTAAGCCGCACCGTCGTGCGCGAGGCGGTGGCCGCGCTGAAGGCGGAGGGGCTCGTCACCACCCGCCAGGGCGCCGGTGCCTTCGTCGCCGCCGACGTGCAGCGCCGTCCGTTCCGGATCGACCCGGACGGTCTGCAGTCGATCGCGGAGGTGCTCAACGTCATGGAGTTGCGCATGGCGGTGGAGGTCGAGGCCGCGGCATTCGCGGCCGAGCGCTGCGGTGCTGCCGGCATTCGCGCGATCAGCAAGGCCCTGGATGCGATCGAGCGCGCGATCAAGCGCGGCGAGCCGGCCATCGACCAGGACTTCGAGTTCCACCATGCCATCGCCAAGGCGACCGGCAATCCGCAGTTCGCCAGGTTCCTGGAGTTCCTCGGCCGTTTCATCATTCCCCGTCAGAGCGTCCGCGTGACGGCGATAGGGCCGTCGCAGAGCAAGGGATATCTGGAGACGATCCAGGCCGAGCATTGCCGGATCTACGACGCGATTCGCGATCGTGACGTCACGGGCGCGCGCGAGGCGATGCGCCGACACCTGGTGAATGGTCGCGAGCGCTACCGGCGGCTTGCCGCCAAGAGCAACGGCGCATAGGGGCGCGAGTGCCGGCGCAGCCGGCGGCTGGCGCCGCAATGCGTCGGTCGGACATGGCGTGTCGCGACTCATAACCGAGTTGGGGGAGGTATGGAGAAGATCTTGATGACGGGGGCGGCCGGCGACGTCGGCAGGCGCCTTCGACGGCTGCTGAAGGGCGTTTACCCCGAACTTCGTCTCAGCGACATCCGGACGCCCGACGACATCGCCGCCGACGAAGCGTTCGTCGAGGCGGATCTCGCCGATCTGACGCAGGTCGAACGCGCGGTCGCCGGCGTCGACGGCATCATTCATCTCGGCGGGTTCTCGGTCGAAGGGCCCTGGGAGACGATCCTTCAGTCCAACATCGTCGGAACATACAATCTGTTCGAGGCGGCGCGGCGTCATGGCGTCAAGCGCGTCGTCTTCGCCTCGTCCAATCATGTCGTCGGCTTTTATCCGCGCCATCGACGCTTTGGACCGGACGTGCTGCCTCGCCCCGACAGCCGCTATGGCGTGAGCAAGGCGTTCGGCGAAGCGCTCGGCGCGCTCTACGCCTACAAGTACGGCCTTCGCGTCCTGTGCCTGCGCATCGGCAATGTCGGCGACGCACCCGCCGATCTGCGCCGCCTGTCGATCTGGCTGAAGCCCGAGGATCTTGTCCAGCTCGTCCGCATCGGGCTCGAGCACCCGGACCTCGTGTACGAGGTCATGTACGGCGTGTCCGACAACGAGCGTGGATGGTGGGACAACAGCGTCGCGTATCGCTACGGCTACCGTCCGACCGGCCGGGCCGAACAGCACCGCGACGCGGCGCTTGCCGCGGAGGCGAAGCTGCCCGCAGATCCGATCGGGCGCCATTACCAAGGCGGCCCGTTCTGCAGCCAGGAATTCGCGGGCGAATTCGATCCGCTCCGCGATTGAGGGGGCGCCATGGCAATGGATCCCGCCAAGCTCAAAACGGC
Organism: Alphaproteobacteria bacterium; assembly: GCA_036381615.1. Lineage (GTDB taxonomy): Bacteria > Pseudomonadota > Alphaproteobacteria > CACIAM-22H2 > CACIAM-22H2 > CALANV01. Next base: position 1,983 of record DASVCL010000029.1, on the reverse strand, counting down.
TCTCGGTTCGGGTCTGCTCGCGTTTCCGGTCACGCACTTCACGGCCGAGGGCGCCTTCGACGAGGCGTCCTATCGGGCGAACATCCAGGTCAACGTCAAGGACGGCCCGGCCGGCCTGTTCGCGCCGGGTGGCACGGGCGAGTTCTTCTCGCTCACGCTCGACGAGTTCCGCCGTGTCGTCGCGGCCGCCGTCGCCGAAGCTGCGGGGCGTCTGCCGATCGTCGCCGGCACCGGCTATGGTACGGCGATGGCGATCGAGTTCGCGCGCGCGGCGGAAGCGGCGGGGGCCGACGGTCTCCTCGTCCTGCCGCCGTATCTGATGAACGTCGAACAGGAAGGTCTGCGGCGCCACATCGAAGCGATCTGCCGGTCGGTCGGCATCGGCGTCATCGTTTACAACCGCGACAATTCGCTGTTTGCCGTCGAGACGCTCGAGCGGCTGGCGGAGTCCTGCCCGAACCTGATCGGCTTCAAGGATGGGCACGGCGACGTCGAGCAGCTCGTCCGGATCCGCCAGCGCATCGGCGACCGCTTCGTCTACATCGGCGGCATGCCGACGGCCGAGGTCTTTGCCGTTCCGTACTTCGCGGCCGGATTTACGACGTATTCGTCGGCGGTGTTCAACTTCATCCCGCGGCTCGCGCAGAAGTTCTACGCGGCGGTACGTTGCGGCGACGCGGCGACGACCGATGCCATGCTTCGGGGGTTCTTTTTGCCTTATACCGCGCTGCGCAACCGCCGCCGCGGCTACGCCGTCAGCATCGTGAAGGCGGGTATGCGCCTGGTCGGACGGTCCGCCGGCCCGGTGCGGTCGCCGCTCACCGATCTGACGGACGACGAGATGGCGGAGCTGCAGCGGCTGCTGATCGCGGCCTTCGGCGATGACATCGGCTGATCAGGCCGCGACGGCGAAGCGTTTCCGCCAGCAGCCTCGCACGGCGCCGGCACGGCCCGGTTGCCCGGCGACGGATTGCTTCGACATGACCACCGGATGAAGACATGAAGCCCGTCCAGATCTTCCTGACCCATCCGCCCGAGGCGCTGCGGAACTATTACGGCAAGAGGGCGCTTGCGCAGCTCGAGGTCGTCGGCAAGGTCGTCGTCAATCCGCTCGGCCGGGTGCTGTCGGCACATGAGCTCGTCGACGCCGCCCAGGGCTGTCAGATCATCATCTCCGATCGGCAGACGCCGGGTGAAAGGACCGTTTTCGAGTCGCTGCCGGATCTCGTGGCGTTCGTCCGTGTGGCCGTCGACATCCGCAACATCGATGTCGAGGCGGCCAGCGCCAACGGCGTTCTCGTGACCCATGCGAGCCCCGGCTTCGTGCAGTCCGTGGCCGAATGGGTCATCGGCGCCATGATCGATCTCGCCCGGCATACCAGTCACTACACGATGGCTTATCGGCACGGGCGTGTGCCCGAGGCACGCATGGGCGTTCAGCTGGCGGGCAGCACGCTCGGTGTGATCGGCTACGGCGCGATCGGCCGCTATGTCTGCCGGCTGGGGCTCGCGATGGGCATGCGTGTGCTCGTCGACGACCCCTATGTCAGGATCGAGGATCCGTCGCTGATGCAGGTGAACCTCGACCGGCTGCTCGACGAGGCGGACTTCGTGGTCTGCCTTGCCGTTGCCAACGCCGAGACCGAGGGCATGATGGGATCCTCCCAGTTCGCGCGCATGCGGCCGACGGCCTATTTCATCAACGCGTCGCGCGGCAACCTCGTCGACGAGGCGGCGCTGGCGCGTGCGCTCGATGAACGGCGTATCGCCGGGGCGGCCTTGGATGTCGGCCGCGCGCCGGACCAGATGCCGTCGCCCGAGCTCGCGCGACGCGACAATGTCGTTGCGACGCCGCACGTGGCCGGGTTGACGCCTCCTGCGGTCGAGCACCAGGCGCTCGAGACGGCACGGCAGGCGGCCGAGATCGCGCAGGGACGCGTGCCCGTGGGCGCGGTCAATCCCGACAGGGCGGTCCGCCTGGCA
>DASVCL010000028.1:0-63926 GCA_036381615.1 Alphaproteobacteria bacterium | reverse complement strand
GACAGTTGAGACGGCGAGACAGTTGAGACGGCGAGACAGTTGAGACGGCGAGACAGTTGAGACGGCGAGACAGTTGAGACGGCGAGACAGTTGAGACGGCGAGACAGTTGAGACGGCGAGACAGTTGAGACGGCGAACTCTCTGAAAGGCAACCAGAATGGCCGTCGCGCGGCCCCGACCCGCGTGTCAAGTCCGATGCAGCAGTGCTGCCGCTCCGATCGCGCCGTGCGGTGCCGATCCAGCCCGACGCCGAAGCGGCGGACAGCACGCCGGCTCAGCCCCGGTGCGCGCAGTTCAGGATCGCATGAAGCAGGACGTTGCACCCGGCCGCGAGGTCGGCCGGCTTGGCGTTCTCGACCTCGTTGTGGCTGATGCCGTCCTCGCAGGGCACGAAGATCATCGCCGACGGCGCGACGTGCGCCATGTACACGGCGTCGTGCCCCGCCCCGCTGATGATGTCCATGTGCGGATAGCCGTAGCGTGCCGCCCCGGCCCGGACGGCGTCGACCAGCTTCGGATCGAACGGGGTCGGTGGGAAGTACCAGAAGTCCCTAACCTCCACCTCGACCTGGGCGGCGCGGGCAATGTCGCGGCAGGTCGCGTGAAGTTCGTCGTTCATGGCCGTCAGGGAATCGTCGCTGGGATGACGGAAATCGACCGTGAAGAAGACGCGGCCGGGAATGGTGTTGCGCGAGTTGGGCGAGACCTGCACGTGCCCGACCGTCGCACAGGCGCCCGGCTGATGCCGGTGGCCGATGCGGTTGACGGCGTCGATCATGCGCGCGGCTGCCACCAGGGCGTCCTTGCGGCGCGCCATCGGCATGGGGCCGGCATGGGCCTCCTGCCCCGTGACAGTGATCTCGTACCAGCGCTGGCCCTGGGCGCCGGTGACGACGCCGATCGTCTTGCGCTCGGCCTCCAGGATCGGCCCCTGTTCGATATGCGCCTCGAAATAGGCGGCGACGCTGCGCCCGCCGACCGGCGCCTCGCCGGCATAGCCGATGCGCCGGAGCTCGTCCCCGAAACGCCTGCCGTCGACGTCCTGCTTCTGCATGACCTCGTCGAGCGTGAACACGCCGGCATAGACGCCGGACCCCATCATGGCCGGCGAGAAGCGCGAGCCTTCCTCGTTCGTCCACACCACGACCTCCACCGGCGCATCGGTCTGGTGGCCGTAGTCGTTGAGCGTGCGGATGACCTCGAGCCCGGCCAGCACGCCATAGGCGCCGTCGAACTTGCCGCCCGTCGGCTGCGTGTCGAGATGGCTGCCGGTCACGATCGCGGGCAGATCGGGATTGCGGCCGGGCCGGCGCGCGAAGATGTTGCCGACTTGGTCGACCGTGACTTCGCAGCCGGCCTCGCGGGCCCAGCGGATGAACAGGTCGCGCCCCTGCCGGTCAAGGTCGGTGAGCGTCAGCCGGCACACGCCGCCCTTCGGCGTCGCGCCGATCTGCGCCATTTCCATGAGGCTGTTCCAAAGCCGGTCGGCGTTGATCTGAAGGTTTTCCATCGGCCGGGTTTCCTTTTGCTCTATGGTATTCGGCGGGACGGACGCCGCCAAAAGACGGAGCGGTCGGCATGGCGAAGCGCAGCGAAAAGGAAAAGATGCTGACCGGCCAGCTGTACCTCCCCTTCGGACCGGAGCTCGCCGCCGACCGGCGGCGGGCGCAGACGCTGCTCCACGCCTACAATGCCACGACCGCCGATGAGCCGGAGCGACGCGCGCGCCTCCTGCGCGATCTGCTCGGCGCCGTCGGCGAGAACACGACGGTGCGGCCGCCCTTTCATTGCGACTACGGCTACAACATCCGCCTGGGGAGCGGCGTGTTCCTGAACTTCGGCTGCGTTTTCCTGGACGTCGTGCCGATCGAGATCCGCGATCTCTGCCAGATCGGCCCGGGCGTCCATGTCTATGCGGCCGACCATCCCCGTGATCCCGACTTGCGACGCGCGGGCCTCGAGCAAGGCAGGCCGGTACGGATCGGCAACAACGTCTGGATCGGCGGCGGCGCCATCATCCTGCCGGGTATCGTCATCGGCGACGATGCGGTGATCGCTGCAGGCAGCGTGGTCACCCGCGACGTTCCCGCCGGCGCAACGGTCGCCGGGAATCCGGCCCGCGCATTGCGGCCGACGAGAGAATAAGGCTGATGCGGCGGCAGTCACCGCGCGGCTCCGCCGGCACCGGCGGCCGCGAAAGCGGCCGTATCGACATTGCGCAGATGACACGCGACGAAGTGGCCTGGACGCACCTCGCGCAGCGCCGGCTCCTCGACGCGGCAGCGCGCCTCGGCATAGGGACAGCGCGTGTGGAAACGGCATCCCGACGGCGGATTGATCGGGCTCGGCACGTCACCCGACAGGATGATGCGCTTGCGCTTCGCCTTCGGGTCAGGCACCGGCACGGCGGACAGCAGCGCCTCCGTGTACGGGTGCTGCGGGTTCGAGAACAGCGACCGGCGGTCGGTGATCTCGACGATCTTGCCCAGATACATGACCGCGATCCGGTGGCAGATGTGCTCGACCACGGCGATATCGTGCGCAATGAACAGGTACGAGAGGCCGAATTCGCGCTGCAGGTCCATCAGCAGGTTCACGACCTGCGCCTGGACCGAGACATCGAGGGCCGAGACCGGCTCGTCGCAGATGATCAGCCGCGGGTTGAGCGCGAGCGCCCGCGCGATGCCGATGCGCTGCCGCTGCCCGCCCGAGAACTCGTGCGGGTAGCGCGCCATCTGGTCCTCGCGCAGGCCCACCTTTGCGAACAGTGCGGCCACGCGGTCCTTGAGTTCCCGGCCCGAGGCGACGCCGTAGTTGATCAATGGCTCGGCGACGATCGCGCCGGCCGAAAGACGCGGATTGAGCGAGGAGTACGGGTCCTGGAAAACGACCTGGAGCTCGCGCCGGTACGGCCGCATCTCGCGCGGACTTAAGTGATCGATACGCTCGCCCCTGAGGCGGATCGTCCCGGCGGTGGGCTCGATCAGCTTGAGGATCGTCTTGCCCGCGGTCGACTTGCCGCAACCGCTCTCGCCGACGAGGCCCAGCGTCTCGCCCTCGGCGATGGTGAACGTGATCCCGTCCACGGCGTAGACGTGGCCCGAGATGCGCGAGAACAGGCCGCGCCGCACCGGGTAATATTTGCGCAGGTCGACGACCTGCAGCAGCGGCTGGGTTCGTGCGGCGGCTGCGGGCGCGCGGATCATGGCGGCTCCACGCGATCGGATTCGAAACAGGCGGCGAAGTGGCCCGGCGCCTTCGCCTCGAAGGCCGGCGCTTCCCGGCGGCAGCGATCAGTCGCCAGCGCGCAGCGCGGCGCGAATGCGCAGCCGACGATCGGGTCCCTGAGCGACGGGACGATGCCCGGGATTTCCATGAGCCGCTCGCGCGGCCGCGCCTTGAGCGTCTCGCCGAGCCGCGGCACCGAGGCCAGCAAGCCGCGCGTGTACGGGTGGCGCGGCCGCCCGAACAGCGCCTCGACAGGTGCTTCCTCGACCTTGCGCCCGGCGTACATGACGACGACGCGCTGCGCCATCTCGGCGACGACGCCAAGATCGTGGGTGATCAGGATGATCGCCGCCCCGGTCCTGTCCTTGAGCGCGCGCATCAGGTCCAGGATCTGCGCCTGTATGGTGACGTCGAGAGCGGTCGTCGGCTCGTCGGCGATCAGAAGCTTCGGATTGCACGCGAGCGCCATCGCGATCATCACCCGCTGGCGCATGCCGCCCGACAGCTGGTGCGGGTACTGGGCGAGCCGCCGCTCGGCCTCGGGGATGTTGACGAGGCGCAGCATGTCCGCGGCCTTGGCCAGCGCCGCCGTCCTGTCCAGGCCCTGGTGCAGCATCAGCGTCTCCGCGATCTGGCGGCCGATCGTCAGCACCGGGTTCAGCGACGTCATCGGCTCCTGGAAGACCATGGAGATCTCGTTGCCGCGGATCTCGCGCATCGCCGCGTCGTCGAGTTCGAGCAGGTTCCGGCCCTGAAAGCGGATCGCGCCGCCGACGATGCGCCCTGGCGGCGAGGCGATCAGCCGCAGGATCGACAGCGCCGTCACGCTCTTGCCGCAGCCGGACTCGCCCACGACGGCAAGGGTCTCGCCGGCGCCGACCGTGTACGATACGCCGTCGACGGCACGCACGACGCCGTCGCGCGTAAAGAAATACGTCTTCAGGTCTTCGATCGCGAGCAACGGCGGCGCCGTATCGGGACCCTGCTGCGCCGGGTTTGCCGTCGTCGTCATGGCTCACATCCGCCGCGCCAGGCGCGGATCGAGCGCGTCGCGCAGGCCGTCGCCCAGCAGATTGACCGCCAGCACCGTGACCGAAAGGAAGATGCCAGGGAAAAGAATGATGTGATACGCGACCTGGAACACGCTGCGGCCTTCGGCCATGATGTTGCCCCAGCTCGGAATGTTCGGCGGCGTGCCCGCGCCGATGAACGACAGGATCGCCTCGGTAATCATGGCCGAGGCGCAGATATAGGTCCCCTGCACCATCAGCGGCGCGATCGTGTTGGGAAGAATGTGGCGCACGAGCGTGCGCACAAAGCCGGTCCCGGCGGCGACCGCCGCTTCCACGAAGGGCTGCTCGCGCAACGACAGCACCACGCTTCGCACCAGGCGCGTGACGCGCGGCACCTCGGCGATGGTGATCGCGGCGATGACGTTCTCGACGCTGGCCTTGGTCAGTGCCATCAGCGCGATCGCGAGCAGCACCGGCGGGATCGACATCAGCCCGTCCATCACCCGCATCAGCACCGCGTCGATCGCGCGCACGTAGCCGGTCACGAGGCCGAGCGCGAGCCCGATCAGGATGCTCAGCACGGCGACGCTGAGGCCGACGATCAGCGAGATGCGCGCGCCGTAGACGACCCGGCTGTAGACGTCCCGGCCGAGCATGTCGGTGCCGAACAGGTAGAGCTCGGACGGCGGCCGCAGGCGCCGGATCGGCGACACCGCCTGCGGGTCGATCGTGCCGAGATAGGGCGCCAGAATCGCCATCGCGATCATGGCCAAAAGCAGCGCGCCGCCGATGATCGCGGTCGGATGGCGGCGGAACGCATCGCGCAGCCGACTGCGTCGCACGGTGGGAACTTGGAGTGTTTCTGCTGCCGGCGTCGCCATGTCGTCAGTACCGGATGCGCGGATCAAGGAAGGTGTAACTGATGTCGACCAGCAGGTTGATCAGCACGTAGACGGCCGAGAAGATCAGGATGATGCCCTGAATGACCGGATAGTCGCGCCGCAGGATGGCGTCGACCACGAGCCGTCCCATGCCGGGGATCGCGAAAACCGTTTCGGTCACGACCACGCCGCCGATGACGAGCGCGACACCGATGCCGATGATCGTGATGATCGGCACGGCCGCGTTCTTGAGGGCATGCCCGACCAGCACCTGCCCCGTGTCGAGACCCTTGGCCTGTGCGGTGCGGATGTAGTCCTGGCTCAGCACCTCGAGCATGCTCGCGCGCGTGATGCGCGCGATGAGCGCCATGAACGTGATGCCAAGCGCGAGGCTCGGCAGGATCATGCGCTCGAGGAACGGCCAGAGTCCCTCGCGGATGCTCGTATAGCCCTGAACGGGGAGCAGCTCGAGCTCGAGCGAGAACGCGAAGATCAGGACATAGGCGAGCACGAAGACGGGAACCGAGAACCCGAGCACGGCGAACGCCATCACCAGCCGGTCGATCAGCGTACCCGCCCGCCACGCGGCGATGATGCCGAGCGGTACCGCGAGCGCCACCGACACGAGCATGGTGCAGACCGTCAGCGCGACCGTCGGCTCGACGCGCTGCCCGATCAACGTCGTCACCGGCAGGTTCGTGAAGATCGAGACGCCGAGGTCGCCGCGCAGCACGGCCCACAGCCACGTGCCGAACCGCACCAGGAACGGCTCGTTCAGGCCCAGTCGCTCCCGGATGCGGGCGATGTCCTCCGCCGTGGCGAAGTCGCCCGCGATGACGACCGCGGGATCGCCCGGGGTCAGATAAAGCAGCGAGAACACGAATACGGCGACCACCCCCATGACGGGGATGGTCGCCAGCAGTCGACGGACGATATAGGCGAACACGATGAGACTACGACGTTTGGAAAACGCGCGGCGCCACCCTCACCCGCTTGCTTCGCTCGCCCCCTCTCCCGCAAACGGGAGAGGGTGCGCTCGATCGCGCTCGTTGTCCCCGTCCCGCGCGCGGGAGAGGATCGGGGTATGGGCGGGGCCGGCACTCACGGCGCCATCGATCAGGTCCGATTTCGCACCTATTTCTTTTCCACGTTCCACATGAAGGTCACGGGCGCGACGATGACGCCGGTGATGTTCGACCGGAACGCGGTCGGCAGAATGAACTGCGCGGTCGGAATGAACGGAACGACCTCCCACGCGCGCTGCTGCATCTCCATCGCGATCTTCTTCTGGGCCTCGACGTCCGGCGCCGCGTACCAGGCATTGCGAAGCTCTTCGAGCTTCGCGTCGGTCGACCAGCCGAACCAGCCCGCGGCGCCGTTGCCGCGCAGCGGCGCGTTGACGGCGGGGTTCGCCAGGTCGGTGCCGACCCACCACGTGTGGAAGATGCTCCAGCCGCCCTTGTCGACCGGCTCCTTGACCGCGCGCCGGTTCAGGAGCGTGCCCCAGTCGCTTGCCGCCAGCTCGACGTTGAGGCCGAGCTGACGCAGCAGATCCGTCGTCAGCAGCGCCTGCGAGTGCACGATCGGCTGGTCGGTCGCCGAGAGAACGACGATCTTCTCGCCGTTGTAGCCCGCCTCTTTGACCAGCTGCTTCGCCTTCTCGATGCTGCGGGGGCCTTTCATCACCTCGGATCCGGCCTCGCTCGCCATCGGCGTGCCGCAGGTGAAGAACGAATAGCAGGGCTGGCCGTTCTTCTCGCTGCCCGCGATCGCCAGCAGGTAATCCCGCTGGTTGACCACGTGAAGCAGCGCCTGACGCATCTTTGGATTGTCAAATGGCGGCTGGAGGTGGTTGAAGCGGATGATGCCGATGCTGCCGAGCGGATCGATGTTCTCGACCTTGATGTTACGGTCGCGCTGGAGGATCGGCAGCAGATCGCCCGGCGGCTGCTCCCACCAATCGACCTCGCCGGCCGACAGGGCGGCCGCCGCCGTCGCCGAGTCCGGGATGTAGATCCACTCGATGCGATCGACCTTGGCGACCTTGCCGCCGGCCCCCCAGCTCGGCGGCTCGTTGCGCGGCACGTAATCGGTGTTCTTGACGTAGACGACCTTGTTGCCGGGCACCCACTCGCTGGCGACGAACTTGAACGGCCCCGAGCCGACGACTTCCTTGATCTGCTCGAAGGCGTCCGTCCTGGCGTGACGTTCCGGCATGATGAAGGGCACGTTGCTGCTCGGCTTCGCCAACGCCTCGATCAGAAGCGGGAACGGCTGCTTGAGCACGATCTTGAAGGTCTTGTCGTCGACGGCCTCCATCGCGGCGACCGCCTGCATCGCGCTCTGCCCGAACGTGTCGCGCTTGCCCCAGCGCTGGATCGAGGCGATGCAGTCGGCGGACCGGACCGGCTGCCCGTCATGGAACTTGAGGCCGTCGCGCAGGGTGAACGTGTAGGTGAGCTTGTCGTCGCTCACCGTCCACTTGTCCACCATCTGCGGCTTGACGTTGAAATCGGCATCGACCGCGAACAGCGTGTCGTAGACCATGTAGCCGTGGTTGCGCGTGATGTAACCCGTCGTCCAGATCGGATCGAGCACGCGCAGGTCGGCCTGCGGAATGAATTTGAGCGTGTTGTTTGCGGATTGAGCGGCGCCGTCCGACGGCACCATGGCACCCGCGACGAGACCGGCAACCAACGCGACGCGGGCAGACGCCTTTAACATGCTGAAAAGCATGAGATCCTCCCTGTCTTATGCGTTATTGCGCCCGAACCCCGTATCATAGGCACAACTCCGTGGTTGATGGGAATGCGATTCCTGTGCCACATGCGGATAGTCGGCCGGCCCGCAGCGGACCGGTCTGAATGTCGAAGCCGCGACGATTCCTTGCGCGGCTGGGGTGTTGGAGACTTGGATGATCTCGGATGATCCGGCCCTGTGGCCGGCGACGGTCCTGATCGAGGCCTATCGGCGCCGCAGCGCCTCCCCCGTCGAGGCGACCCGGCTCGCGCTCGACCGCATTACCGCCGTCGATCCTTCGCTCAACGCCTTCACGCTGGTCGACCCTGAAGGCGCGATCGCGGCCGCACGCGCCGCGGAGGCGCGGTGGATGAAGGGCGAGCCGATGGGACTTCTCGACGGCGTGCCCGTCACCGTCAAAGACCTTGTCCTCACCAGAGGATGGCCGACTCTGCGCGGATCGAAGCTCGTGGCCAAGGATCAGCCGTGGGACGAGGACGCACCTGCGGTCGCGCGGCTGAAGGAGCACGGCGCGGTGATCCTCGGCAAGACGACGACGCCGGAGTTCGGCTGGAAGGCCCTCGGAGATTCACCGCTGACCGGCATCACGCGCAATCCGTGGGACCGCTCACGGACCCCGGGCGGCAGCAGTGCCGGCGCCGCGGTGGCCGCGGCGGCCGGCATGGGTGCATTGCATGTCGGCACGGATGCAGGCGGCTCGATCCGGATCCCGGGCGCGTTCTGCGGCATCGTCGGCCTCAAGCCGACCTATGGCCGCGTGCCGACATATCCGCCCAGCCCGTTCGCGCTTGTCTCCCATGTCGGCCCGATGACACGTACGGTCGAGGATGCGGCGTTGATGCTGGCCGTGCTTGTCGGCGCCGACGATCGCGATGCCAACGCGCTGCCGCCGGCGCAAATCGACTATCGGACGGGGCTCGAGCGCGGCGTCCGTGGCTTGAAGATCGCCTTCAGCCCGACGCTCGGCTACGCGAAGGTCGATCCCGAGATTGCGTCGGCCGTGGCCGACGCGGCGCGCGTCTTCGAGCAGCTCGGCGCCGTCGTCGAGCAGAAGGATCCGGGCTTCGAATCGCCGCGCGATGCCTTCTACACATTATGGGCGGCCGGCGGCGCAAGGTTGGTCGCGGCGTTCTCGCCGGAGCAGCGCGCGCAGATGGACCCCGGCCTCGTCGCCATGGCCGAAATCGGCGCGCGGTACAGTGCCGTCGACTATCTTGCCGCCGAGGCCGTCCGCCTGCAGCTGATCCAGCGCATGGCGGCATTCCACCGGACCTATGACCTGCTGCTGACGCCGACGGTGGCGGTGCCCGCGCTGCCCGTCGGACAGGACCTGAACGATCCCGGCAGCGAGCGGCACTGGATCGACTGGACCCCGTTCAGCTACCCGTTCAACATGACGCGCCAGCCGGCGGTGACGGTACCGTGCGGCGCCACCCGCGGCGGCCTGCCGATCGGCCTGCAGATCGTCGGCCGGCACGACGAGGACGCGCTGGTCTTGCGCGCGGCCCGCGCATTCGAGACCGCGCGCCCCTTCCCGTTCCCGCGCGTGGTGCCGTCTTGATCACGCCGTTCGATCAGACGAGCGAGGTGTCCCGATGGCGACCATTCAGTGCGACATTCTGTTGACGGGCGGTCGCGTGATCGACGGCACCGGCGCCCCGGCGCGGACCGCAGACGTCGCAATTCGCGGCGACCGCATTGTCGGCGTCGGCACGCTTGCCGAGGTCGCCGCAGCACGGCGGATCGATGTGTCGGGCCGCGTCGTCGCGCCAGGCTTCATCGACGCGCACACGCACGACGACAACGCCCTGCTGCGCATCCCGGACATGACGATGAAGGCAAGCCAGGGCGTCACCACCGTCGTGGTCGGCAACTGCGGCGTCAGCCTTGCCCCGCTCCTGCCCGACCGCGCGCCGCCGCCCCCGCTGGACCTGCTCGGCGACCGCGGCGAATACCGCTTCGCCCGTTTCGGGGACTATCTCGACGCACTCGATGCGGCGCCGCCCGCGGTCAATGCCGCCTGCCTCATCGGCCATACGACGCTGCGCGCGGGCGTGATGGATCGCCTCGACCGGCCGGCGACGCGGGACGAAATACGGCTGATGCAGGATCGCCTTGAGGAGGCGATGACGGCCGGCGCGATCGGATTGTCGACGGGGCTGTTCTATCCGCCCGCACGTCACGCGCCGACCGACGAGGTGATCGAGCTCGCGCGCACGGTGCGCCGTTTCGACGGCCTCTACACGACGCATATGCGCGACGAATCCGACAAGGTGATGGACGGGCTTGCCGAGGCGTTCGCCATTGGGCGTGCCGCCGATCTGCCGGTCGTGATCTCGCATCACAAGGTGGTCGGGGTGCGCAATTTCGGGCGGACCCGCGAGACGCTCGCCCTGATCGAGGCGACTCGGCGGCGGCAACCGATCGCGATCGACGTCTATCCCTATGTCGCGTCGTCGACCATTCTCCATCCCGACTGGTTCGACAAGGCCCAGCGCATCCTCATCACCTGGTCGAAGGCGCGCCCCGAGGCGGGCGGGCGCGACCTCGCCGACGTCGCACGCGAGATGGGCGTATCGCTGGTCGAGGCGGCCGAGCGGCTGCAGCCCGCCGGCGCGATCTATTTCTCGATGAACGAGGATGATCTGCGCCGCGTCCTGTCCTGGCCCGAGGCGATGATCGGCTCCGACGGGCTGCCGCACGACGTTCACCCGCACCCACGCCTGTGGGGTACGTTCCCGCGCGTCCTCGGCCACTACGCGCGCGAGTTGGGACTCTTCAGCCTGGAGGAAGCGATTCGCCGCATGACGTCCCTGACCGCCGATCGATTCGGCCTGAAGGACCGCGGCGTCGTACGCGAAGGTGCCTATGCCGACCTCGTGGCGTTCGATCCCGAGCACGTTATCGATCGCGCGACCTTCGAGCGGCCGAAAGTGCCCGCGGCGGGAATCGACCTCGTCATCGTGAACGGGACTCCGGTGTGGCAGAACGGTGCCGCGACCGGCGCGCGGCCGGGCCGTGCGCTGCGCCGGCCGGACCTCGACCGGCCGATGTCATCAATCCGCGCGAGTGCGTGACGATTCCGCAACACTGATCCAACCGCTTGGACCGGCTACGAATTTCGGCGTCCTGCGGGGGTTGCTCACCCGGCCGTGGTAAACGCTCGCTAAGCTTGGCGATTGACGTCGGAAGTACTCGTTTCTAAGGAATAAAAAAGACTGAAACACTCGCAGAAATGGCACGATCTGCGGTACGCGAGTAATGAAGTCTTCGCGGGTCCGATCATAGTTAACCGATAAAGTTAATGACGCTTATCGGCACAATTCTCCTGCGGCGGCGGAGATCCCGCGAAAGGATCGCGGAACGACACGAATTGGCACCGACAGTACTGGTAACGCCTTCCGGCAGCGGCGGTGGGGCCCTGACGGAAGCGATCACACGGGAGACAGGAATGGCTACGCGGTTAGCTGTCGTCCGGACACGGAGTCCCATGGCGGCCCTCGAACGCATGCCCGGCTGGTGGAAAGGACGCGCCGATATGCGTCTCCATTTCGCGCAGGAGGCGCTCGCCCAGGGCCTCGAGGATCTGGCGAACGAGCATTTCCGCATCGCCTCCGAATACGAACGGAAGATCAAGAGCTACGTCGAACTCGACTGAGGATCGGCCGGTTTTTGCCGGCCTGCCCTCCCCTTCGGCCGTCGTCGGTCGTGCGGCGACGGCCTGCTCATCGGCCGTTCTCGAAGGTCCCCACGAGCTCTCCCGTCGCGAGCACGTGCCCCCGCATCGATTCCAGCACCTGTTCCCGATTCGCGCCGGGCGGCAGGTCCAGCGTCGTGTCGAGGGCAAAGATCTGGAAGTGATAGCGATGCGGCGCATCGCCCGCCGGCGGCCTCATGCCGTAATAGCCTGGGGACCCGTACGAGTTGCTTCCCTGCATCATGCCCTGGGGTAGCGGCAGCCGCGGCTTGGTCGGCAATCCTTCCCGAAGGTGCCGGACCTCGGCCGGGATGTTGTAGGCAACCCAATGGACGAAGGGCGGATCCTCCGGCACGTCGGGATCCTCGAGCAGGATCGCGAAGGTTTGCGTGCCCTCGGGTCCTTCGCTCCACCGGAGCGGCGGCGAGATTCCTTGGCCGTAGGCCGAGAAGATCCGCGGAATCGGCTGGCCGGCGGCAATTGCCGGTGACCACAGGTGCAGATCGGCGCTGTCGCGCGGCCGGAGGACGGCCGCAGCAAGCTGCGGCGTTTTCCGGGCCCCTGATGAATCCGGCACGACGCGTGCCGTCGCGGTCCCCGAGGGCTGTTCCGCCGTTCCGCTGCCGGCCCTCGGGCCGTCCGCCGCCGCGACGGGCGCATCGTAGCTGACACGGTAAATGACTCCGTTGTCGTCGTCGCCGATGAGGAGCGAGCCGTCCTTCGCGACCGCGAGGCCAGCCAGACGCGAGAGCTGTCCATACTGCCCGTGTCCTTCGTCGATGAGAAAGCCGGTGACGAACGGCACGAACGCGACGGGCCGTCCGTTCTCGAAGCGGACGTGCACGACCTCGTAGCCGCTGGGCGGCTGCCGGTTCCACGACCCGCGCATGGCGATAAAGGCATCGCCGCGGTACTCGGGCGGAAACTGCGTGCCGTCGTAGAAGGCCATCTGCATCGGCGCGGCATGAGCCGTGTACATCAGGACCGGCGGTTCGCTTGCGGCGGCCCATTGATGCGGCGTGATGCCGACCGGCGGCTCGTTCTGCGGATTGACCTGGCCGTCGGCATAGACATAGGGCCAGCCATACTTCTTGCCCTCTTCCAACAGATTGAGCTCTTCCGGCGGCTGCTCGTCGCCGAGCCAATCGATCCCATGGTCCATGCCGAAGAGCTGGCCAGTCTGCGGATGCCAGTCGAAGCCGATCGTGTTGCGCAGGCCCGAAGCGAAGATCTGCCGCCGGGAGCCATCCGGTGTCGCACGCAGCAGCGTGGCGCTCTCCGGATTGGTCTCGTCGCAGGCGTTGCATGTGCTGCCCACCGAAATGTACAGCATCCCGTCGGGTCCGATCGCGAGCGTGCGGTTGGCATGCTGTCCGCCGTCGGGCAGGTCGTCGATGATTCGCACGAGCTCGCCGAACGAGCCGTCGCGCCGGATCTCCGTCCGATAGACGTCCTTCACGGTGGCCAGGTACGCGCGCTGGCCGTCGATCGCGATGCCATGCATGCCGGGTCGCGATGCGATCGTCCGGAATTCGTCGGCGCGGCCGTCGCCGTCGGTATCCTTCATCATGACGACGTCGCCGACGTTGCGTCGCGTCACGTAGACGGTGCCGTCGGCGCCGACCGCGATCATGCGCGGATTGATCAATCCTTCGGCGAATTTCGTGATCCGGAAGTTCGGCGGCAGATCGAGCTGCGCGATCCGCTCGTCGGTCGGCGCCAGCCTGTCCGGCCCCATCACGTGTCCGATTATCTGCTGCGCCGTCCGGCCCTGGGCTGCGGTGGATGTCGCAACGGCATACAGGACCACGGCGGCGCATGCCGTGACACCGGCCCTGGTCGTCATGGCTCGAGCCCCTCGCAGCGGCCCCCTCGATCGCCTGCCGCATAGGCGGGCGACCTGACGACACAACCGCCGCCGCGCGTCTGCGTTCCCCGCGCGCCTTGCGCCCGCCCGCGTCAGGCCGCGACGCGACGGCCGAGATAGCCGGTGATGCGCTCGGCCGTTCCGGCCGGGACGTGCAGGCCCAGCTTCGTACGTCGCCAGAGGATGTCCTCGGCCGTCCGCGCCCATTCGCGCGTGATGAGCCAGTCGACCTCGCGTTCGCTGAGTCCGCCACCGAGGTCCGCGCCGAGATCGGCGGGGCTGCGTGCGTCGCCGAGCATTTCGGCAAGCTCCGTCCCGTAGCTTCGTACGAACCGGTCGAGACGGATCGGATCGAGCCACGGATACCGGGCCACGAAATCGGCGCGAATCTCGGCAAGGCTCCGGCCATCGAAGTCGCCGCCCGGCAGCGGGGCGCCGGCCGTCCAGCTCGGCTTGGCGATGCCCAGCAACGGCGACAGCTGCTCGAGCGCATGTTCCGCAAGCCGGCGATAGGTCGTGATCTTGCCGCCGAAGATCGACAGGATCGGCGCCGCGCCGGCAGGCGCATCGACGTCGAAGACGTAATCGCGGGTCACGGCCGACGGGTTCGCCGATTTGTCATCGTAGAGCGGCCGCACGCCCGCATAACTCCACACGATGTCCCCCGGCGAAACCGGCCGGCGGAACTGCCGCGATACGGCCGCACACAGATAGACGATCTCGTCGAAGTCGATGCGCACCGCGGCCGGATCGCCTTCGTACGCGACGTCCGTCGTCCCGATCAGCGAGAAGTGCCGCTCGTACGGAATGACGAAGATCACGCGGCGGTCGTCGTTCTGCAGGATGTAGGCCTGATCGCCGTCGTAGAGCCGCGGCACGACGATGTGGCTGCCCTTCACCAGGCGCACGGCCCCCTTCGCCGGCGTCCGCGCAATGTCGCGGAGCGCCTCCATGACCCATGGCCCGGCGGCATTGACGAGCGCCCGCGCGCGAACCTGCGTGGTCTGGCCGCCCGCGCGCAGCGTGCAGATCCAGCGGTCGCCTTCGCGACGCGCCGCGACGACCTCCGTGCGGACGCGGATGTCCGCACCGTGCCGCTCGGCATCGCGCGCGTTGAGGACGACGAGCCGCGCATCGTCGACCCAGCAGTCGGAATACGCGAACCCCGCCGCGATCGACGGATCGAGCGGCGCGCCGTAGGGATGGCGACGGAAGTCGATTCCCTCGGTGCCCGGCAGCGTGCGGGGGCCGCCGATGTGGTCGTAGAGGAACAATCCCAGCCGCACCATCCAGCGCGGCCGCAGGCCGGCGCGGTGCGGCAGGACGAACCGCATCGGCCAGATGATGTGCGGGGCGATCTTCAGCAGCACCTCGCGCTCGGCCAGCGCCTCGCGGACCAGGCGGAACTCGTAGTACTCGAGATATCTGAGGCCGCCGTGGATCAGCTTCGACGAGGCCGAGGACGTAGCCCCGGCGAGATCCGCGCGCTCGCACAGAAGGACCTTGAGCCCGCGACCGGCGGCGTCCCGCGCGATGCCGACACCGTTGATGCCGCCGCCGATGATCAGCAGATCGACGTCGCTGCGCATGCCGATGTCCCTCACGGGCGCGCCGTCCGCGGCCGCCGCGCATCGAGCACGGCAGCGGCGAACTCCACGAAGCCGGCACCCGCCTCGCCCGTCGTCACATAAGCCGGCCCGGTTTTCATGCGCGGCAGGAAGGCTTTGACGTTGGCGACGCCGAACGACCAGGGAAACCGCGCGAACATCGGCTCGTCGTTGGCACTGTCGCCGATGAAGGCGATGCGGTCGAGCACCGCCCCGAGGTCGACACCATAGGCCTCGGCGAACAGCCGCTCGGTCATGCGCAGCTTGTCATAGTCGCCGAACCAGCCGTTGACGTGGATCGAGCTCACCTTCGCCTCGGCGCCGGCTTCGCGAAACATCCGCACGATCTGCTCGATCTGTTCGGACGTGAGCGGCCCGGTGTCTTCGGCGAAATCGATGGCGAGATCGGCGATGCGGTAGGCCTGGTCGGCAGCAACGGCAGCCCCCGGAACCGCGGCGGGAATGGCCGCGGCGAGCCGGTCCAGCCGCGCCCGGGCGCGGGCGCGCTCCGCCGCGTCGATGAAGTAGCCGCGCCGCATGCGGCGGCTGGCACGTTCGTAGCGGAACCAGAAGGCGCCGTTCTCGCCGACGACTGCGTCCACCGGGAAGAACCGCGCGATCATGTCGCACCAGCCCGCCGGCCGTCCGGTCACGAGAACAGGTTTGAGGCCGTCAGCCTCCAGCGCTTCGAGCGCCTGATAGGCCGCGGCGGTCAATCGTCCATCGGTCGTGATCGTGTCGTCGATGTCGGCAAGAATCCACTGAAGCTGCCGCAACGATGCCGAGGGAACGGCGCTCAACGGCAGCGGCGCCGAGCCGGATACCGGCCCTGAAACCCGCGAAGCTGGCCGCGATACCGGCTCCATGGTGCTCCTTCCAAGTACGCGTTCTCCGGGCCGTGTGACGGCGCCGTCCGCTAATGTGGAAGGTATGTCAACTTATGTTGCAGGTCAAACATCAATACCCGAACGGGCACTGATCCCACCCTTCCCCGCCAGGGGCGCCCCTACTTGATTGTGGTGGGTGCCACAATGAGCTGGACCTTGGCGCGGTTGATGGCCTGGCCGAGATCCCCCGGCGGCGGCTGGTCCGTGACAATTCCCGAGAGGTTCCGCAACGGGCAGACGACCTCGAGGTGATGCTTGCCGAACTTGCCCGAGTCGATCAGCAGCAGGGTCCGCTGCGCCCGTTCCACCATCGCGCGCTTGACCCAGCTCGCCCGCGTCTCGACATCACTCGGCCCCTCGATGCTCAGCGCGCTTGCCCCGATGAACGCGAGGTCGGCGTGGAAACGCGAAAGGAACGCCGTCGTCTCGGGTCCGTAAACGCCGCGCTCGGTGGCATAGAAATCGCCGGGGCACATGATGACGCGCACCGATTCGACCGCGGAGAGGATGGTCGCGACGGTGTAGCTGTTCGTGAGCACCGTGACCTGCAGGGCCCGCGCCGCCAGCGCCCGGGCGAAGTGGCTGGTCGTCGATCCCGAGTCGACCATGACGACGTCCCCGGCGCTGACCAGCGCCGCGGCCGCGGCACCGATCCGGGCCCGTTCGGAGACGGCGATCCGATCACGGTCCTCGACGCCGGGCTGCACGCCGACATGCGTGACGGCCGCGCCGCCATAAGTGCGCGCGACCAGCCCCCGCCGGGTGAGCTCGTCGATGTCGCGACGGACCGTTTCCGCCGAGACCCCGAATTCCGCCGCAAGAGAGGAAATGCGCACGGTCGCGTGCGCGCCGAGCGCCGCGACGATGCGCCGATGGCGCTCGCTCTTGGAAAGACCGCCGTTTGCCCGCGGTGCCATTGGTCAGCCCGCGGCCATAACATGGGCCGCAGTCGGGCGCCTGCGGCACTTCACGACGCGAAAAGACATCGACGCGATCCGCCGAATGGTTGAAGCGGGGCCGCATTGTGCCGCAACGCGGACTCGCGTGCCAGCCAGTCGCGTAACGGCCCTGGCCAGGTTCGACGTCGTCGGCGCGGGACGTCATGGCCCACCGCCTGCGGGGCCGAGGATGCCGCGCCAAGCCCTAGTTGCGGTGAAAGCCCAGCCCTTCGAGCGCGGCGATGCTCCTGGCCGCCGACACGTGGTGGATGAAGATGCCACCGGCGGCCTCCCAGGCCGCACGAAGACCGATTCGGTCGTCGACGAGCACGGCGCCGGGCTCGGCGTATTTGTGCTTGTCGCGCGACATCGTGGTGATCACGGGTACGTCGGCGCCAAGCATGTTCCGTACCCAGCGGCGCTTCTGGTCCTCGGCCCAGTTGCCCCGCGGCAGCCCGGTCAGGATGGTCGGCGCGAAAGGGCGGCAGAACTCCCAAAGCTCGCGCGCGTCCGCCATCAGTTCGAGGGTTGCGTAAAAGTCCGGGTAACGCGCAAGCGCCGCCCACATATGACGCGGCGACAGCTCATCCGGCCGCTTGCCGGTCACGGCGGAAACGCCGCGATCGAAATCGGCGAGGACGCCGTCGAGATCAAGAAACAGCTTGCGAGGCAAGGTCATCGGCGGCGCGGCATCATCGAAACGTCGACGCGACCTCAGCGGGCGATGATCTCGTGCCGTCCATGCTCGTCGAAATCGACGATCAGCCGGTAGGTCACCGGATACGTGCGGCGGCGGAACGCCTTGACGACCGTTCCGGCACCGTACTGCGCAAAGACGTAACGATGGCCGGACCGGTACTTCCATGCCTTTCGCGGAACGGTACCCAGCACTTCGGCCAGCCGGGCCTCGGCCGCGGCCGCTCGCCGGTTCGCGGCATACGCCTCCTCGCGCGCCATCGCGGCCTCGACCGCCGACGATGCGCTTTCGGAAATCAGGCCGATGAGCTCCGCCCAGGTATGGCCTGCGTCGCGCACCAGCGCATGCGCCTTGCGTGCGGCAGACAGCGCCTCGCCGTCATGCTGACTCCCCAGCATGCCGAGCAGCTTCACCAGCCGGCGCAGATCGAGCCTTTCGCGCATTCACGGTACCGTGTCCGATGCCCCCGTTTCGCACCTGATCCCGGCGAAGGCAAGCACGCAATTGGACCGGGGTCATGCACAACGCGGGCCAAACTCCCGAACGAAAAAGCCGCCTCCTTGTGAGGCGGCTTCGTCGTGGCGCGACCGGCCGCTTAGTGGCCCATTGCCGGCTCGCGCGTCTGACCCGCCGTCTGCGAGTGCTGCCCGCCCGGCTGCGAAATGCCTTCGAGCGCCTCGCCGGTCTTCTTCGCCGACTGGTGACGGGCGATGTCGCCGATCGAGATGATGCCGACAAGCCGCTTCTCGCGATTCACCACCGGCAGGCGCCGGATCTGAAGCTCCGCCATGTTCTCGCAGACGTGGCTCACGTCCTCGTCGTCGTAGCAGTATTTGACCTCGGCCGTCATGATCTCGCGGATCTTGGTATCCGGCCCCTTGCCCTGCCCGACGGCGCGGATCGCGATATCGCGGTCGCTAATCATCCCGACCATCCGGTCGTTGTCGCCCACCGGCAGAATGCCGGCATCGATCCGCGCCATCATCATGGCGGCCTGCCGGATCGTCTCGTCAGGGTTCGCCACGTTAACGTCGCGACTCATCACATCACGTACTTTCATGGCCATGGAAGGATCTCCGTCGCAATTC
Source organism: Alphaproteobacteria bacterium (assembly GCA_036381615.1). Classification (GTDB taxonomy): domain Bacteria; phylum Pseudomonadota; class Alphaproteobacteria; order CACIAM-22H2; family CACIAM-22H2; genus CALANV01. Next base: position 45,263 of record DASVCL010000028.1, on the reverse strand, counting down.
ATTCGTCGTCTTCCGCAACGGGCACGACAACGGCGGGTTCCGGACGAAGTCTCCACGGGGCCAGCCGGCGCAGCCACGTTCGGGCGCTGCCGTGCGGCGGCATGGCCAAGGCAGCGCCGGGCCGGCCATGCCAATCCGGGCCGGGAAAATTCGGCCACTGCCCCTATAGGGCGCGGAGAAACGCCGCGATGGACCGATTCAAGAATTCGGCCTCGGCCGAGCTTGCGCCGGCCGCCTGGTGTCCCAGTATCGAAGGAATTTCCAGAAATTCGGCGCGCGGAATGAGCCCCGCCGCGGTCCGCGCCGCCTCGATCGGATTGTACAGGTCGAACGGCGCGCCGAGGATCAGGGTACGCGCCCGGACGCGCGCAAGCGCCTTGGCCAAGTCACCGTCGAAGCGCGGCTCCGCCGCGACGTCATGCGCGTCATAGGCATAACTCTGGTAAATCCAGTCGAGCGGATCGATCTTCATCTCGATCGTATCCGCCGCAAGCCGGTCGAAATAGCCGCGCACGCCCGCCGCGTCCGGGCAGTCGGCGGCGAGCGCCATCGGCGTCCGGTTCGCGAGCATACGCAGGACTCCGGTCCAGGCGCGCAGACCGCGCACCGGCGTCGTGCGGAATTGCGAACCATCCCAGGACGGATCGGCCATCAGGGCGGCGCGGCAGGTTTCATTCACGGCGACGGACCAAGGCGTCGTCCGCGCCATCGGCGTCATCGCCACGATCGCATCCATCATGGCGGAATGGCTTACCGCCCATTGCAGGGCCTGCATGCCGCCCATGGAGGCACCGACAACGGCGACGAGGCGCTCGATGCCAAGCTCGCCCACGAGCACGGCATGCTGCGCGGCGACCATGTCGCGAATGGAGAATCTCGGGAATTCGCCATGCGGCTGGCGCCTGCTCGTGCTCGGCGAGGTCGTCAGGCCATTTCCGATCGCATCGATCGCGACGACGAAATACCGGTCGGTATCGAGCGCACGCCCCGGACCGATCAGAAAATCGAGCCGATGATGAGTCTGGCCGATCGCCGGACAGACGAGAATGACGTTGTCCCGTGCGGCCGACAGTCTGCCGTGCGTGACGTAGCAGACGTGGAAATCCTCGATCGCCGCCCCGCTTTCGAGCGCAAAGCGCCCCAACCCGACGAAGTGATGAGGCGCGTCGATCTGCCAGGACAGTAACGGCGGATGCCGGAACGGCGGCGTCATGCGAACGGCGTCATGCGAACGTAAGTACGGACCGCACACCCTCGCCGCGCGCCATGGCCGCAAACCCGTCGTTGATCTTTTCCAGCGGCAGGCGCGCGGTGATCAGCTCGTCGAGCTTGAGGCGGCCGTTCAGGTACGCCCTGGCAAGCAGCGGGAAGTCGCGCCGCGGGCGCGCCCCGCCGTAGCTCGAGCGCGTAAACCGCTTCTCGCCCATCAGCGAGCCCCAGCGGAACGAGACCATGCGGTCGGCCGCCACCTTGCCGAGGAACACGACCTGACCGCCGGGCCGAACCGCCTCCGCCGCGAGCTGAAATGCCGGCTCGCTGCCGGCGGCTTCGAACACGTAATCGGCGCCACGCCCTGCCGTCAGCGCCCGAATGCGCTCGAGCGCGTCGGGCGCGCCGCCATCGATCAACTCGGCCGCCCCGAAGACCTTGGCGCGTTCCAGTTTACGCGGGTCGGTATCGACCGCGAGAATGCTTTCGCAGCCCACCAGTCGTGCGCCCTGGATCACGTTCAGGCCGACCGCCCCGCAGCCGATGACGACGACATGGGCCCCGTAGGCGACCGGCGCGATGCGCGTCGCGGCGCCGACGCCGGTCATTACACCACAACCGATCAGGCAGGCCCGATCGAACGGGATTTCCTTGGGCACCGGAATGGCCCCTGACTCCGGCACGACGCAGTATTCCGCGTGCGAGGACACGACCGAGAAGTGATGAACCGGCTTGCCGTCGAGCCGGTAGCGTATCCCGCCGTCCATCAACCGGCCGCGCGGCTGCGTCGACGTGAAGACCTCGCACAGAACCGGCTGATCGCGCTCGCAGTAGAAACAATGGCCGCAATGGGGGTTCCACGAGCACACGACATGGTTGCCGACGCGCACGCTTGTGACGTCGCGTCCGACCGCCTCGACCACGCCCGCCCCTTCGTGCCCCAGCACGATCGGTAGCGGATATGGCAGCGAGCCCTGGATCACCTCGAGATCGGTGTGGCACAGGCCGCTCGCCCCAAGCCGGACCAACACGTCGGTGGGCTGCAACGCGTCGATCGTCAGTTCGCGGATCACGAGCGGCGTATTAACCGCCTCCAGCACGGCAGCACGGAACTTCATGCGTCAGTCCATCAATCGATTGGGGAGCCAGAGAACGAGCTCGGGGAAACAGGTGATGAGGCCGAGCACGACGAACATGCTGGCGAGCAGCGGCAGCGCCTCCATGGTGAACCGCTGGATCGACACCCGCAGGATCGAACAGCTTACGAACATGAGCGTCCCCACGGGCGGCGTCACGCCCCCGATCGTGAGGTTCACCACGAGAACCAGTCCGAAATGGATCGGATCGATTCCCAATTTCATGATGACCGGCACGAAGATCGGCGTGAGAAGGATGAGGGCGGCGGTACCCTCGATCAGCATGCCGACCCCGATAAGCAGCAGGTTTATCAGGAGGAGCAGCAGCAGTGGATTGTCGGTGAGACCGATCAGGAACTGTGCGGCCCGCGCCGGGATGCGCTCCCACGTCATATAGAAGCCGAAGGCCGAGGCGGCGCAGATGATAAGCATCACGGCGCTGGTGGCGATCACCGTCTCGAGAATGATGCCCGGGAAGTGGGCGAGCTTCAGCTCCCGATGAACGAAGAAGCCGACCAGAGACGCGTAGACGACCGTCATCGCACCCGCTTCCGTGGGCGTAAACACGCCATAGCGGATGCCGACCAGGATGAAGGCGGCGATCGAAAGGGCGCCGAGCGCCTCGATGAAGGCGGTCCAGAGCTGGCGGCCGCTCACCATCCGATCGCGCATCGGCATGTATCCGCGGCGCCTGGCAACGAAGTAGATCGAGACCATGAGGCCCGCGCACAGCATCACGCCCGGCACGATGCCACCGATGAACAATCGGCCGACCGATGCATCGGCGAGAAAGCCGTACACGATGAGGCCGATTCCCGGCGGGATGATCGGCGTGATGACGGAGGAGCAGGCGGTCACCGCCGCGGCGAAGCCGGGCGCATAACCGCGCCTGACCATTTCCTTGCCCAGCATCTGGGACTGCATGGCGGCATCGGCGTTCGCCGAAGCCGACAGCCCTCCCATCAGCGTCGCAAGCAGGACGTTGACCTGCGCGAGGCCACCGATCATGTGGCCGACCAGCGCGTCGGCGAAGTTGAGCAGCCGGCGCGTAATGCCGGCATAGTTCATGATCGTGCCGGCGAAGATGAAGAACGGTACCGCGAGCAGCGGAAACGATTCCGTGGCGCTGACCAGTCTTTGAATAAAGATCTCGATCGGCACGCCTTCGGCGAAGATGAAGAACGAGAACGCGGCGATGGCGATCGCCAGCGCGACCGGAACGCCCAGCGCAAACAGCCCGAACATCACCGCGACGGGAAGGAACTCCATGGCTCAGCCCCCGCCGTTGGCGATCTGGCGCCAGCGTGCCAGTGCCGCCTGTATGTATCGCACCATGAGGCTTGCGAAGCCGACCACGACCGCGGCGTATACCACGGACATGGGAATGCGCAGTACCGAGGAAGGATTGGTCCAAGCCTCGGCCGTGAATTCGACGGCGAGAAAAAGGCCGTAGGCCAGAAAGAGGAGAACCACCGCATCGGCGGCCGCATTGACCGCGCGGCGCGGCACTGGCGGCAGTGCCGTGACGAACATGTCGATGCTGATGTGCATCGAGCGCTTGAGTGCGGCGCCCGCGCCGACAAAGACGACCCACGCGAAGGCCATCGCCGCGAGTTCCCCCGCCCACGCGGCCGGCTGGGCGGTGATGTAGCGGGTCAAGACGCCCCAGCACACGGAAAGAACGACCACGACCAGCGCAGAGCCGGCGATGATCTCCTCGATGTTGCGAATCAGGATGACGATGGCGCCCGGCATCTGGTTCGAGAATCTTGGAGACAATGGAAAAAGAAAAAATCCGGAATGCGAGGCGGCGCGCCGCCGCCCCGCATCCGACACGACCTCACTTGGCCGCGAGGATCTGCATCACCGTCTGATGCAGGCCGGGCGTCCACTTCGGAAACGCGTTGTAGACGGGCGCCGTCGCTTTCTGGAAGGCGGGAAGGTCCACGTCATCGACGATCGTGACGCCGGCTTCCCTGAATTTCTTCATGTAATCCTGGTTCATATCGAGGGTGAGCCGGGTCATCTCGTCCTTCGCTTTCGCCCCCTCCTCCAGCAGCACCGTCTGCACGTCCTTCGGCAGCCGGTTGAAGAACCCGTTATTCATGGGCCAGGTGACGATGGCGGTGAAATGGCCGGTCAGCGAGATCACCTTGCGTGTTTCCTGGAGCTTCGCCCCCCACAGCGATCCGAGCGGCGCCTCGGCCGCAGCGACGACGTTCTGCTGCAGCGCGTTGTAGATTTCGGACCACTGCACGGTCACCGGCCGCGCCCCCATCGCCTTGAACGTCTCGATCCACATCGTGTTCGGTGGCACGCGGACGGTCATGCCCTGGATATCCTCAGGGCGGCGGATCGGCTTGTCGGCAATGACGTGCCGCTGGCCAAAGAAACCGCCGATCATGATGAGGCGGAACCCGGCCTGCTGCAGCTTCTGGTCGATCGTCTTGTACCAGTCGGAAGCCAGCAGCTTGTCGAATTCCTTGGGGTCCTTGACGATGTAGGGACCGTTGAGCACGCCGATATCGGGGACGAAGTCCGACAGGTAGCCGGGATCCGTGATGTTCATCACGTTCGCCCCCTGCCGGATCATTTCGTTGACTTCCTTGCCGGACCCGAGCTGCTCGCTCGGGAAGACCTGGATCTGGACCCGGTTGTTGGTACGCTCCGCCACCCTCTTGGCAAAGTTCTCGGCCGCGATATGGGCCGGCTCCGTCGAGGAGAGAGAGTGTGCGAACCTGATCTTGATTTCCTGAGCGCAGGCGAACCCCGTGGACAGCAGGATCAAGCCGGTCGCAGCGCCAAGAATTCTGATCACGATGTTCCTCCCTTCTATGTTCGCGTGGCCCTTTGCTCGTTCTTCCCGGTTTCCGCGAGCCTCAGGAAACGGAACCGAGTTTTCCGGGCTGCCTTGCGCCCGCGTAGAGGATCCTCAACTGCCGTTCGATGATGCGCTTGTGCCGCTCGACCGCCGCGGGGTGAAGATCTGCCTCGGGCGACTGCTCGTGCTCGAAATGGCCATACGTGTCGACGCCGCGAACGAGCAAGGCGCTGTCGGCCTCGCCCACCTTCTGGCGCACATAGGTCGGCATGTAGCGGATGGCGAAGCCGACCCGCGGCAGCGTCGCGCGATTCGGTTCGGAACCGTGCACGATGAGCACGTGATGAAGCGACATCTGGCCCGGCTTCAGGACGACGTCGACCGCCTCGCGCTCGTCGACTTCGACCGCGATCTCCTGCCCCCGGGACAGAAGGTTCTTCTGCTCGAACGTATCGGTGTGTTCGAGCTGCTTGAGGTGGGTGCCGGGTACGACCCGCATGCAACCCGATTCCGGCGTGCTCGGAGTCAGCGCGACCCACGCCGTCACGATGTCGGGCGACGACAATCCCCAATATGTCGCGTCCTGATGCCACGAGACGAAGGTGCCGTCCTTCGGTTCCTTTATGAAGAACTGCGAACCCCAGCACAAGATGTTCGGGCCGATGACGTCCTCGACCGCGTCGAGGATCTTGGGATGACGCACCAACCGATCGATCTGGGTGAACAGAAGATGCGGTTTCTGATTCAGCCGTCCTTCGATGCGGATGCCGTGCCGGGCCTCGACGTCGCGCAAGCCGCGATAAATCTCCGCGGCCTCGGACTCCGAAAAGATCTGGACAGGAAAATGGTAGCCGCGGCTGTGGTACGCATCTACCTCGGCGGCCGTGAGCGTTTTGGGCACGCGCATCCTCCTGGTATTCTTATTTGAAAATGACTTTCATATCTGAAAGCATCGATTGATCTGAGTCAATAGCCACATGCCACGAACCAACAACTACTCGGCACCGGCACTCGAGAAAGGCCTCGACATCATCGAACTGCTCGCCCGGGACGACGGCGGCCTCACACAAAATGAGATCGCGCAGCGTCTCGGCCGCACCGTCGGGGAGATCTTCCGCATGTTGGAGGTGCTGGAGGCGCGCGGATATCTTCGACGGTCGAACCGCGACGGACGCTATCGCCTCACCCTCAAGCTGTTCGAGCTCAGTCACCATCATCCGCCGATCCGTCAGCTTCTCGATATCGCGCTGCCGGAAATGCGGCGGCTTGCCGAGACGACCGGGCAGTCGGTCCATCTCAGCGTGCATCATGACAGACGCCTGCTGGTCATCGCGCAGGTCGACGGCTTCCGCTCCATGGGCTTCTCCGTCCGGCTCGGAGCCCATTTCCCTTTCCGTCCGGATCGCGTCTCGGCACGGGTCCTGACGGCGTTCCAGGACGCCGGACGGCAGCGTCAACTTCTCTCCGAACTGTGCGGCGGCATGAGCGCGGCCGCCCGCCGGACCCTGGCACGACGGCTCGCGAAGATCCGTCGCGACGGCTTCGTCATGGAACCGAGCGACACGGTCACGGGCGTCACGGATATCTGCCACCCGATCTTCGACGCCTCGGGCCTGGCGGTCGCGGCGATGACGCTTCCCTATGTCCGCATCCGCGACAACGCCACGACGCTCGATCAGAGTCGTCGACTCGCCATGGCGACCGCGGCGACCATTTCGGCCCGCCTCGGTCACCGCCCCTGAGCGTTTTCCCGGACGGCCCTACGGACGCGCCGCCCGCGCCCGGAACCCGGGCAACTTCCACATCTTTTGTGGAAGGTCGGTCACTTTTTTCTCGGCCTATTGTTGCAATTTGATTACATTGGGCCGAAGAGAATCGGCATGAACGGTACCGAACTGCTAGTCGATTTCCTGGGAAGCGTCGCGCTGCTGCTGTGGGGCGTGCGGATGGTGCGCACCGGCATGACGCGCGCTTTCGGGCCGCAACTGCGCCGGGCCCTGTCCACCTTCACGCGCACGCGTCTGAGCGCGTTCGGCACCGGGCTGCTCGTGACGGGCGTGCTGCAGAGCAGCACGGCCACCGCCCTGATTCTCGCCTCGTTCGCCGGGCGCGGTTTGGTCACCGTCGGCGTCGCGCTGGCCGTCATGCTTGGCGCCGACGTCGGGTCGACCCTGGTGGCCCAGGTCTTTTCGTTCAACATCCAGGCGGTGGCGCCGCTGCTGATCGCGGCCGGCGTGATCGCCTTCATGGCAAGCAAGGGCGACCGCCCCCGCAACCTCGGCCGGATCACCATCGGCCTCGGCCTGATGGTGCTCGCCCTCAAGCTGCTCGGCGAAGCGGCCGCACCGCTGCGCGAGTCGGCCGCGTTCGCGACGCTGCTGGGCACCATGAGGGGCGAGCCGATCATCGCCATGCTCGTTTCCGCCCTTCTGACATGGCTCTCCCATTCGAGCCTGTCGATCGTGCTGCTGGTCATGTCCCTCGCCGGCTCAGGCGCCATACCGATGCCGCTCGCGCTCGCCTTCGTACTGGGCGCCAATGTCGGCGGCGCCATCGCACCGCTCGCCGCCCAGACCGGCGCCGCCGCGCCGGCGCGGCGCGTTCCACTCGGGAACCTGCTGATGCGGAGCGCGGGTGCGCTGGCAGTGCTGCCGTTCCTGCCCGCCGCCCTCGATTTTCTCGCCACCCTCGAGCCGGCCAGCGCGCGCGTGGTGATCAATTTCCACACCGCCTTCAACCTGGCGGTCGCGATCGTCTTTCTCCCGCTCGTCGAGCCGGTGGCCCGGCTTTGCGCCCTGCTGCTGCCCGAGGCACCGCAGACCGAGATCCCCGGCACACCGCGATACCTGGACCCCGACTGCCTCGATTCGCCGTCCGAAGCACTCGCCTGCGCCACGCGCGAGACCCTGAACCTGGGCGACCACATCGCGCACATGCTGAAGGCAAGCATGGACGTGTTCGAACGCGACGATGCCAAGCTGATGAAGCAGATCGAGGAAGCCGACGACGCGGTCGACCGGTTGCACGAGGCGATCAAGCTTTACCTGATCAAGGTCTCGCGGGCGGAGATGTCGATCGAGGAAAGCCGGCGCTGCGTCGAGATCCTGACCTTCACGACGAATCTCGAGCACATCGGCGATATCATCGACAAGAACCTGATGGAACTCGCGGCCAAGAAGATCAGGAATAGGTATGCCTTCTCGCCGGAGGGCCTCGCCGAGCTCAAGCGCTTCCACGCCCGCGTCAGCGACAATCTGCAGCTCGCCTTCAACGTCTTCACGGCGCGCGACAAGACGCTCGCGCGGCGTCTGCTGGCGGAAAAATCGCTGGTCCGCGAACAGGAACTCGCCGCAGCCGAGAGCCACTTCGCGCGCCTGCGCCAGGGGCGGCCGGAGTCGATCGAGACCAGCGCCATTCACCTCGACGTCATCCGCGACCTGAAACGCATCAACGGCCACCTGACCTCCGTCGCCTACCCCATCCTCGAGGCGGCGGGCGAGCTTCGGCAGACGCGCCTGCTCGACGAACATGCCGCGGCCGAGGCCATCCGGTCGGATCGGCATCCGCAGGCGACCTGAGCGGGAAGGCCGCCGCTGCCGCCAATGTGGCACTCTCCAAAACGGTTGACGCGGTTCCAACGACACTGACATAAAAGTGCAACAAGACGGGACAAAGGGACGTCGCCGGTCGCGTCGTGACTTCAGCCCCGTCGAACGAAGTGAGTCCGACTGCCTTGCCCAAGCGGGGTCTCGAGAAGCGTTTTCTGGCAGCGTGTGCGGTCGCGCGCGAGGCGGGCGATCTGGCCCGGCGGCATTTCGAGACGCGCAACCTGCGCAACGGTTACAAACTGAAAGGGCCGCAGGACTACTGGACCGCAGCCGACGGCGAAATCGAGCGGCTCGTGATCAAGCGCCTCGGCGAAGCCTTCCCGACCGACACCTTCTTCGGTGAGGAAGGCGGCGGCCGCTTCAGCCCCGAGGTCTGGGTGATCGACCCGATCGACGGCACCGTCAACTTCGCGCGCGGCATCGCGCATTTCTGCATCTCGATCGCCTTCGTGCGCGAGGGCGAGCTTGCAATCGGCGTCATCTACGACCCGATCAAGGGCGAGATGTTTGCCGCGCGCCGCGGTGCGGGCGCGTTTTGCAACGGGCAGCCGATGCGCGTCAGCACGATCGGCGACCTGCGTCATGCGACCATCGAGATCGGCTGGTCGACCCGCCGGCCGATGAAGGATTACGTGCGACTGGTGGACCAGGTGACCGCCGCGGGGGCCGGTCATCACCGCGCCGGATCGGGCGCCCTGGGGCTGGCCTATGTCGCGGACGGGCGCACCGACGGCTACTGCGAGCTTCACATCAATTCGTGGGACGCGCTCGCCGGCATCCTGCTCGTCGAGGAGGCCGGCGGCTGGGTCAACGACTTCCTGGCCAATGACGGACTGGTGCAGGGCAACCCGGTGCTGGCCACGACACCCGCACTCAAGGACGCCTTGCTCGCCGCCATGCCCGGGCTCGGACTACAATAGGAAGCCAGGGACGCATCACTGGCACGGCCCGGAAAGAGGCCACCCTTCAGAACACTACAGGGAGGTACGTATGGAACTCAGGATCCGCACAGTTCTGTTCGCAGGCGCCGTCGCCGCGCTCGGCATGCAGACCATGCCTGCGTCGGCGCAGGGCTCGCTCACGCTCTACTGCACGGTTCAGGAAGAGTGGTGCCGCCTGATGGTTGCCGCCTTCGAGAAGGAGACCGGCATCAACGTCGCCATGACGCGCAAGAGCTCGGGCGAATTCTACGCGCAGATCAAGGCCGAGGCCGCCAATCCGCGCGGCGACATATGGTGGGGCGGCACCGGCGACCCGCATCTCCAGGCCGCCGAGGAAGGCCTGACGCTCGAGTACAAGTCGCCGAAGCTCGCGGAGCTCCAGGACTGGGCCGTGCGTCAGGCCGAGCAGTCGAAGTATCGCACGGTCGGCGTCTATGCCGGCGCGCTCGGCTACAGCTTCAATACCGAGCTGATGAAGCGCAAGGGCGGACCCGAGCCGAAATGCTGGGCCGACCTGCTCGATCCCCGGTTCAAGGACGAGGTCCAGGTCGCGGACCCGAATTCCTCGGGCACGTCGTACACGATGCTCGCGACCATGGTGCAATTGATGGGCGAGGATAAGGGCTTCGACTACCTCAAGAAGCTCCACCGCAACATCAACCAGTACACCAAGTCCGGCGCCGCGCCGGCGAAGGCCGTGAGCCTGGGCGAGACCCTGATCGGCATCACCTTCCAGCACGACGCCGTCGTGATGGCGGTCCAGGGCGGTCCGGTGAAGATCGTGTCGCCGTGCGAGGGCACCGGCTACGAGATCGGCTCGATGAGCATCATCAAGGGCGCCAAGAATCTCGAAAACGCCAAGAAATGGTACGACTGGGCGCTGTCGGCGGAGGCACAGAGCATCGGCCCGAAAAACAAGGTGTCCTACCAGGTGCCATCGAACAAGAACGCGTATGTGCCGGAGCAGGCGCCGAAGCTGTCCGAGATCAAGCTGATCAACTACGACTTCGCCAAGTACGGTTCCACCGACGAGCGCCGGCGCCTTCTGTCGAAGTGGGACGCAGAGGTGAAGTCGCTGCCGAAGTGATCCGGACGCTTCAAGCATAAGGCCCGATATGCACGGCTGCGCGCGCCGGGTATCTCTCTTCCCCGCCGGGAGGGAGAGAAGCCGGCGCGCCTTTCCGGAATTGGCGCGACACGGGCACAGCGATCGGGCGCCCAACACTTTACAGGGCTTGCCATGAGCAGAACCGCCGTCGGATGGCTTGCGCTCGGCTGGATCGGATTCGCCCTGCTGCCGTGGTACGCGGTCGCAGGCGGCGGCTTCTTCTCGTTCGACTGGCTTCCGCAGTATCTCGACACGGCCGCCGCGTCGGGGCTGATCCAGGCGCTTGCCCACGGGCGATGGTGGCTCGCACCTCTGATCGCGCCGCTCGCCCTGCCCGTCCTGGCCCTGCGCCGGCCGCCAGGGGACCCGTACGCGGCACGACTGCTGGTGTGGGCGGGCATGCTTGGGCTGATCTGGATCGCGGCCCAGGGATTCGCCATCGACCATCAGGGCTGGTCCACCCCCTCGCTGCGGGCGCTGATGGGCACGGCCGGGCCCTCGCAGGCCGGCATGGGCGCGGGCGCCAGCGTAACGGCCCTCGCCTTTCTCTTTTTCCTATCGGCCGGGCTTGCGGCCCGCGGCTGGTGCCGCGGCGACGTGTTCACCGTCGGCGCCATCGCACTGATCGTCGGGCTGATCGGCATCTTCGTCTTCTTTCCGATCGCCACGGTGCTGCTGAGCGCCGTACAGGACAATGACGGCCGGTTCGCGCCGGGCCTGTTCGCCGAGAAATTCTTCGATCATTCCATCTGGGGGCTCGACTGCCTGAGCGGCGACCTGCGTTGCGGCGTCGCCTGGAACACGCTGTTCCTGGCGATCCTGGTCGGTGCCGGCACGACTGCGCTTGGCCTCGCCTTCGCGCTGATCGCGCTGCGCACCGGGTTCCGGTACAAATGGCTGCTGCGGGTCCTGACCGTGCTGCCGATCATTACGCCGCCCTTCGTGATCGGTCTCGCCATCATCCTGCTTTTCGGCCGCTCCGGCGCCGTATCGGCCCTGCTGTTCGAGTGGTTCGACATCCCGCGCTCGCGTTGGATCTACGGCCTGCCGGGCGTACTGCTCGCGCAGCTTCTCGCCTTCACACCGATCGCCTTTCTCGTGCTGATCGGCGTCGTCCAGGGCATCAGCCCGTCACTGGAGGAAGCGGCGCAGACCTTGCGCGCCAAGCGGTGGACGACGTTCACGACGGTCACCTGGCCGCTGATGCGGCCCGGCATCGCCAATGCGTTCCTGCTGGGCTTCGTCGAGAGCATGGCCGATTTCGGCAACCCGCTGGTTCTGGGCGGCAATTTCGAGGTCCTGTCCACGAAGATCTTCTTCGCGGTCGTCGGCGCCTCGCATGATCAGGGGCGCGCTGCCGTGCTGGCGATCGTCCTGCTCGCCTTCACCCTGGGCGCATTCTACGTGCAGCATCGCTGGCTCGGCCGGCGCGTCTACACGACCGTCACGGGCAAGGGCGATTCCGGTCTGCCAGCGCCGCTGCCGCGGCGCGTGAGCTGGCTGTGCTATGGCGTTGCCCTGCCCTGGGCCTTCCTGACATTTGCGATCTACGTGACCATTCTGATCGGCGGCTTCGTGCGCTCGATGGGGCGCGACTACACGCCGACACTCGATCACCTTTTGACCGGCTTCGCGATCGACGTCACGCCCCGCGGCCTTCACTTCGTCGGTTCCGCGTGGGATTCGTTCTGGACGACGATCCAGGTCTCGGCGATCTCGGCGCCGCTCACGGCCGCGATCGGGCTGCTGACCGCCTATCTCCTGGCGCGCCAGCGCTTTACCGGCCAGCGCGCCTTCGAATTCGTGACGATGCTGAGTTTCGCGATTCCGGGCACGGTCGTCGGCGTCAGCTACATTCTTGCGTTCAACGTGCCACCGATCGAGATCACGGGCACCGGCCTCATCCTCATCATCTGCTTCGTGTTCCGTAACATGCCCGTGGGCGTGCGCGCCGGCATTGCGACGCTGAGCCAGATCGACCGCAGCCTCGACGAGGCCTCCCTGACGCTGGGCGCAAGGACCTTCACGACGGTGCGACGCGTCGTGCTGCCGCTGCTTCGGCCGGCCATCGTCGCCGCGATGGTCTACAGCTTCGTGCGCGCGATGACCGCCGTCAGCGCCGTGATCTTCCTGGTGTCCGCCCAGTACAACCTGGCCACGGCCTACATCGTCGGCCGCGTCGAGGCGGGCGAATTCGGCCTTGCCATCGCCTATTCGTCGGTCCTGATCCTCGTGATGATCGCGGCCATCCTGTTGATCCAGCTCGCCGTCGGCGAGCGACGCCTCGGCCGCCGTACCGCAACAACCGGAGACCTTGCCCTCCAAGGAGGTAGTTGAATGTCACGCGTCATTGCAGCCATTGCCCTCGCCCTAGGTTTCCTAGCCGCTTTGCCGCAAGGATCGGCCCGTGCCCAGGGATCCGTCGTCGTCTACTGCAGCGTATTGATCGACTGGTGCAACCTGATGGCGGCCGAGTTCGAACGCACGAGCGGCATCAAGGTCACCATCACCCAGAAAGGCTCCGGCGAGACGTTCGCGCAGATCCGCGCGGAAGCGGCGAATCCGCGCGGCGACGTATGGTGGGGCGGCACCGGCGACCCGCACCTCCAGGCAGCCGAACTCGGTCTCACCGAAGAATATCGTTCGCCCAGCCTTTCGAAACTCCATGCATGGGCGCGCAGACAGGCGGAGCAATCAGGCTACCGCACGGTCGGCATCTACGCCGGCGCGCTCGGCTTCGCCTACAACACCGAGCAGCTCGCGCAGCGCAAGCTCGAGCCCCCCAAATGCTGGGCCGACCTGATCAAACCCGCGTATCGCGACGAGATCCAGATGTCGAATCCGGCGTCGTCCGGTACGGCGTACACCGCCGTCGCCACCCTTGTGCAGGTGTTCGGCGAAGACCAGGCCTTCAGCTACCTGAAGCAGCTGCATCAGAACATCAACCAGTACACGCGATCCGGCCCCGCCCCTGCCCGCAACGCGGCGCGGGGCGAGACGGCGATCGGCATCATGTTTCTTCACGACGCCGTCGCCGAGGCGATCGAAGGCTTCCCCGTCAAGGTCGTAGCGCCGTGCGAGGGGACCGGATACGAGATCGGCTCCATGAGCATCATCAAGGGCGGCCCCAACCCGGAAAATGCGCGTAAATGGTACGAGTTCGCGCTCTCCGCACCGGCGCAGAGCCTCGCCGCCAAGGCGAAATCCTACCAGGTGCCGTCGAACATGGAGGCGACTGTCCCGCCCCAGGCATCGAAGCTCGATGATATCAAGCTGATCGACTATGACTTCGCGAAATACGGCCGCTCGGCCGAGCGCAAGCGTCTGATCGAGCGGTGGGAGAAAGAGGTCGGAGGACTTCCGAAATGAACGGCACGCCACGTCACGCAATGCGCGGCTGCCAGGATGAGGCGCGGCGGGTATGACGAAATCAGGTCCTGCTTCCGTCGAGTTCCGCAGCGTAACCAAGCGCTACGGTCGCGTCGTCGCCGTCAATGCCGTCTCGTTCACGATCGAGCCGGGCACGCTGGTGACGCTGTTGGGGCCGTCGGGCTGCGGCAAGACCACGACGCTGCGCCTGATCGCCGGCCTGGAAATGGCATCGGAAGGCCAGATCCTGATCGGCGGCCGCGACGTCACGCGCCTGTCGGCCGCCGAGCGCGACGTGAGCATGGTGTTCCAGTCCTATGCCCTGTTCCCGCATATGACCGTGCTCGAGAACGTCGCCTATGGCCCCACCGTCAGCGGCATGGGCAAGGCGAAGGCGCACGAGCTTGCGGCCGAGAAACTGGCGCTCGTCGGCCTGAAGGGGTTCGAGTCGCGCCTGCCTTCGGAACTGTCGGGCGGCCAGCAGCAGCGCGTCGCCGTGGCCCGCGCCCTGGTGCTGGAACCGCAGGTCCTGCTGTTCGACGAGCCGCTCTCGAACCTCGACGCCAAGCTGCGCCGTCGCGTGCGCGAGGACATTCGGGAACTCCAACGCAAGTTGAATCTCACCGTCGTCTACGTCACGCATGACCAGCAGGAGGCGCTCGCCGTCTCGGACCGGGTCATCGTGATGTCGAACGCGGCGATCGCGCAATCGGGCACGCCGCGCGAACTCTATGAAGCGCCGGCGAACGTGTTCGTCGCCGACTTCATCGGCGACGCCAATCTCGTCGACGGCGAGCTCACGGCGAAGGATGGCGAGCTGGGCACGGTCCGGCTGGGCGGCCTGACGGCGCAGTTGCCGCATCGCAACGCGCCGATCGGCCCCATCAAGGTCGCGATCCGGCCCGAGTCCCTGGTCCTGACGCGCGAGCCGCCGAGCCGGCCGTCGATCCGCGGCCACGTGAGCAAAGCCTCCTATCTCGGCACGCATATGGAGTATACGGTCGCGACCGAGCTCGGCGAGCTGTTCGTCATCGACCGCGCCGTCGACCGGCCGCTGCCGCCCGGCACCGACATTCACGTTGCGCTCGGAGACCACCGCATAACCGTGGTGCCGGACAGCACCTGACAATCCCTGGAGTTCATCCCTTGGGCGTGCATTGCCCGGGGAAATGGAAACAGGCGATCAGAGATGTGGAGGACGCGTCTGCGCGGCGTCGGCCGCGCCCAAAGGCAACACTCAGCATCCGCCGCACCCGCACGCAAAGAGAACGTGCGCGCCGCCTAGCCCTTCAATGGAGGGGATCGGAACGCCGTCTGCCCGCGCTCATGCCGCCCGTGCTTTCGGCCGCAGGTAGTCGTGGCCCATGCGGGCGTAGGTGAGCGGATGGGCCTTGGCGGGGTCCTGCTCCGCCTCGACGACGAGCCAGCCGCGATAACCCGCTTCCGACAATATGCGCAGGACGCCGGGATAATCGACGCAGCCGTCGCCGGGCACGGTGAACACGCCGGCGAGCACCGCATCGAGGAAGCTCCAGTCGTCGCGCTTTGCCTGCGCCAGCACCTCGGGACGCACGTCCTTGCAGTGCACATGGACGATGCGTGCGGCATGGCGCCGCGCCAGGGCGACGGGATCGCCGCCGGCATAGGTCAGGTGTCCCGTGTCGAGCAGCAGCCCGACCTCGGGCCCGGTCAGCGCCATGAGCCGGTCGATCTCCGCCTCGGTCTCGATCACGGTGCCCATGTGATGATGATAGGCGAGCCGCACGCCGCGCGCGGCGAGATGGCGCGCGACTTCTGTCATGCGCGCGGCCAGGATGGGCCACTGATCGTCGGTGAGCCGCGGGCGGCGCGAGAGCGGCACCCGCCGGTCGCCGTGAACGCAGCCCGTGACCTCGGCGAAGACCATCGTCGTGCACCCCATCGCCGCCAGCAGCGCGAGGTGCGATTCGACCGCCGCGATCTCGTCGGCGGCGCTGCGCTCCAGGAGACGCGCGCTGTACCAGCCGGAGATGAGCGCCAAGCCGTGACGCGCAAGGATCGGCCGCAACACCAGCTCGTCGCGCGGAAACTTGTTGCCCAGCTCGATGCCGTCATAGCCGGCCTGACGGGCCTCGGCGAGACAAACCTCGAGCGGCGTGTTGCCGCCGAGTTCCGGCATGTCGTCGTTGGTCCAGGTCAACGGATTGATACCGATCCGTACGTCCATGCGCGTACCCGTCCCCCTCTGGCTCAGGCGCCGAGTCTCTGGCGCCGCCGCGCCTTCTCATAGCGCCGCCGCGCCTCGCGTGCCGCGGCGGTGCGCGGCACCTCGGTCACGACAACGTCCCACCATGCGCCCCCGTCGGCCGTCCCCTTTCCGGGATCGGTATCGATGACGATCACGCAGGTCCTGTCGGTCCGCTTGGCACGGGCAAGGGCCGCCTCCAGCCCGGCGATTCCATCCACCTTCTCCGCGATCGCGCCGAGGCTCCGCGCATGGGCGGCGAAGTCGACCGGCGGTGCCGCCTTGCCGAGCAGATTGTTGAAAGGAGCCCCACCGCAGGCCTGCTGCAGGCGATGAATGCAGCCGAATCCGCGATTGTCGAGCACGACGATGATGAGCTTGTGGCCCATCGCGACGGACGTGGCGATCTCCGAATTCATCATCAGGTAGCTGCCGTCGCCGACGAGTACGTACACCTCGCGCTCCGGCGCCGCCATTTTCGCACCGAGCCCGCCGGCGATCTCGTACCCCATGCACGAATAGCCGTACTCGAGGTGGTAGGACGTACCGTCGGTCGCCCGCCACAGCTTGTGCAGCTCTCCCGGCAGTCCGCCGGCGGCGCAGACCATGATGCTGCGCGCCCCCGCAGCACGGTTGACGGCGCCCAGTACCTGGGCGTCGGTCGGCAACCCGTCGGCCGCCCTGGTCGCGCGTTCGACCGTCCGGTTCCAGGCCCGCGTCAGACGGCGCGCCCGCGCGGTCCACGCGTCGGGCGCACGCCACCGCCCCAGCTTCGCATCGAGGTCGTCGAGGCCGCGGCGCGCATCGGCGACCAGCGGCAGCGCCCCGTGCTTCGCCGCGTCGAAGGCGCCGACATTGAGCTGGATCAGGGTCGTCTCCGGCCCCTGAAACAGGGCGCGCGACCCGCTGGTGAAGTCGCCGAGCCGGGTGCCGATCGCAAGCACGACGTCCGCCGCGGCCGCCAGCTCGTTCGCCGCGGCGGAACCGGTCACGCCGATGGCGCCGACATTGGCCGGATGATCCCAGGCGAGGCTTCCTTTACCGGCCTGCGTCTCCGCGACCGGAATGCCGCGGCGTTCGGCGAATGTCGCGAGCGTGCGCTCGGCCAGCGAATACTTGACGCCGCCGCCGGCAATGATGAGCGGCCGCCGCGCCTGCTTGAGCGCCGCGACCACGGCGGCGAGCTGGTCGGGATCGGGCCCGGGCCGGCGCAGGCGATGGAGGCGCGGCGCGAAGAACTCGGCCGGAAAGTCATAGCCGAGCGTCTGCACGTCCTGCGGCAAGGCCAACGTCACCGGTCCGCAATCGGCCGGGTCGGTCAGTACGCGCAAGGCGGCCGGCAACGAGACCAGAAGCTGTTCCGGCCGCGTGATCCGGTCCCAATAGCGCGATACCGGCCGGAAGCAGTCGTTGGCGGAAACCGTGGGATCGGCGAAGTTCTCGACCTGCTGCAGGACCGGATCGGGGCGGCGGTCGGCGAACACGTCGCCCGGCAGGAACAGCACCGGCAGCCGGTTGACATGGGCGACCGCGGCCGCCGTGATCATGTTGGTGGCCCCCGGCCCGATCGACGTCGTGCATGCCATCATCCGCCGCCGGGCGTAGGTCTTTGCATAGGCGATGGCGGCATGGGCCATCGCCTGTTCGTTATGCGCCCGGAAGGTCGGCAGACGATCGCGCGCGGCATGCAGCGCCGGCCCCATCCCGGCGACGTTGCCATGGCCGAAGATGGCGAACACGCCGCCGAAGAGTGGCACGCGGCGGCCGTTTATGTCGGTCTCCTGTGCGGCAAGAAAGCGCACGATGGCCTCGGCGGCGGTCAAGCGGACGCTCGCCATGCTCCGTCTTCTCCCTGTCAAATACGCGCCGGATTTATCGTATGAGGGCGGCATTGAAATGAATTGACGCGAAGCTGAACATTACGGATTTATGACATCCGCCACAAGCACCGCGCCAGACCTCATGCGCGGGCGGAATCGGGGGACCATGCTCACGTTTGCCCAGTTCGGCGCCGGGCGCATCGGCGCCATCCACGCCGCGAACATCGCTGCCCGGGACGATGCGCGGCTCCGCTACGTCATCGACGTCAACGCCAAGGCCGCGGCGGCGCTCGCCGGGAAATACGGCGCCACGGTGACCGACGCCGACACGGCACTCAAGGATCCGACCGTGGATGCGGTCGTGATCGCTTCGTCGACCGACACCCATGCCGCGCTCGCCATGGCCGCGGCGCGCGCCGGCAAGGCGATCTTCTGCGAGAAGCCGATCGACCTGTCGCTGAAGCGGGTCGATGCCTGCCTTGCCGTCGTGGCGAAGGCCGGCGTGCCGATGTTCGTCGGCTTCAACCGGCGCTTCGACCCGAGCTTCCGTGCCCTCCACGACCGCCTGCGCGCAGGCGAGATCGGCGCGGTCGAGCAGGTCATCATCACCAGCCGCGATCCCGGCCTGCCCCCGCTCGAATATCTCAAGGTGTCCGGCGGCCAGTTCCGCGACATGACCATCCACGACTTCGACATGGCGCGCTGGCTGCTGGGCGAGGAGCCGGTGGAAGTCTATGCGACCGGAAGCTGTCTCATCGATCCGGCGGTCGCAAAGATCGGCGACATCGACTCGGCCATGATCGTGATGCGCACGGCCTCGGGCAGGCTCTGCCATATCAACAACAGCCGGCGCGCCGCGTACGGGTATGACCAGCGCATCGAGGTGCACGGCGCCAAGGGACGGCTTTCGGCCGGCAACCGCGTGCCGACCACGGTCGAAAAGGCCGACGGGACCGCGGTCAGCAGCGACAAGCCGCTCTACTTCTTCCTCGAACGCTATGCCGATGCGTATCGCGCCGAGCTCGCCGCCTTCATCGAGGCGGTGAAGCGGAAAAAGCCGATGCCGGTGGGACCGATCGACGGCCGTCAGGCGCTCGTCCTGGCCGAAGCCGCCGTCAGATCGCACCGCACCGGACGGCCGGTGAAGGTCGGCACGATCGGACGGAGTCGCGCATGATCGAGGTCCGGCTCGACCGCAAGATCATCCTCGTCACCGGCGGCACGCAAGGCCTCGGCGAGGCGATCGCGCGCGCCGCCGCAGAGGCCGGTGCCGCTGGCCTGTGCATCACGGGGCGCAATGTCGCAAGGGGACAGGCCGTCGCAGCAGCAATCGAGCGGGACGGCTGCCCCACCCTGTTCGTCCCCGCCGAGCTCGAGGATCCGGACGCCTGCCGCGCCATCGTCGCGAAGGCCGAAGAGCGATTCGGCCGCATCGACGGCCTCGTCAACGCAGCCGGCCTGACCGACCGCGGCACGATCGACGATACGACCGTCGAACTCTGGGACCGGCTGTTCGCGGTCAACGTACGCGCGCCGTTCATTCTGACCCAGGAGGTCGTTCGACGCCTGAAGGCCGCCGGCCGACCCGGGAGCATCGTCAACATCATCACCATGTCGAGCCACGGCGGGCAGCCGTTCCTCACCGCCTATTCGAGCTCCAAGGGCGCGCTCGCCGTCATGACCAAGAACACCGCGCATGCCCTGCGGCGCCACCGCATCAGAGTGAACGGCCTCAACATCGGTTGGACCGACACGCCGGGCGAACACGTCATTCAGCAGCGTGATGGCAAGCCGGCGGACTGGCTGTCGCGCGCCGAGGCAGTGCAGCCGTTCGGCCGCCTGATCAAGCCGCGCGACGTCGCGGTCATGACGGCGTACCTGCTGAGCGATGCGAGCGAGATGATGACGGGCTCGCTCATCGACTTCGATCAGAACGTCATGGGCGCATACGACTGAGCCGCAAGGGCGATTCGTTTACGAGTCGGTGAGTACCTTATTCCGACCGGCCGGACAGTTCGCACCGTCTCTGACCTCCGACGGTCTCTAGCAGGCGCGCGGGGCGATCTGCTGGTCCGGATCGACCGCCGCGTTCGACGGAGTTGCCGTGTCCCGCGACTGGCAATCCATCGCGTCTGTCAACCCGAAGGACATCGCGGCGCCGAAATCGACGAACATCGCGCGCGGCCGACCGTAATCGACCCGTATCGGATCCGTGGGTTCGATCGACTGTATCAAGGTACCCGTCAACACGACGCTGACGATCGAAGCGATGGCCACCGCCCACGCCACGATCGCGACGCGCCAATTGTCATTGTCCATAATTGTGATTGTCCATACCGATGGCGTACCACGCGCCGTGCCGTCTTCAACTCACGTTCGCGTGCGCAATCGCCACGCTGCCATCGGGCCAAGGCTTGCGTATCGCGATCTTCAGCGTCTCGTGTTTTTTTCCCGCGCGGCGAACGCAACGACCGTGGCGCGATAGTGGCCGTCGATGCAGCCAATCACGCGCATATGCCGGCGCCCTGCCGACACCGTGGCAGCGGCATATTGCACGCTGCGCAATTCGGCGGTGGTCCACGACCGCCGCGTCGATGGCCGGGTCCTGAGCTTCGGCACGAGCGGCAGGCGCCGCCACGTCGACCTCATCATGTTCGATCGGGCGAGAGCTGATGGCGGCAGTTTACGGACCGCGGCCCGGACGAGAGTTTACGGATCACGGCCCGGACGTGCCGACCGACACGGCGCACGATGCCGCATTCGCGTTTCCACGCCTTCAATTCGGACGGAAAGCCGGACCTTGACTGATCCAGCGGGCCTCAACGTGCACGGTTCCGGCCGATCAGAAACGCCGCCCGTTGATCGCGATCACCCCGCCGGCCGCACCGGGCCATCCCGCGCACGCCGTCGCCGGCGTGCGCGCGCCGAGATGCGGCGCTTCCAGGGCCGAAAGTTGTCGGCCGTGCCGCGCGGATCCAGCAGATGATGCGAGCCGATGACGGCACCGATGCCGACCGGCGGTTCCGTCCGTACCGGCGCGAAGCGGCGGCCCGTATCGCGATTGAGCGCCCGGATGGTCGCAATGAGGCTGCCCGTCTCCTGCAGGATCCGGGCGGTGCGATCCGGCGAGGCGGCCATGTGTTCTGCCAACAGACGAACGAGGAAGCGCCGGTTCGCGTCGACCGCCTCCGCCGGGCGCGCGGCGTGCCTCGCATCGACGGCAAGATCGCATTCGGTATCGAAGCCGAAGGAGCGATTGTTGAGATTGCCCGAACCGATTCGCACCAACCGGTCGTCCACGATCATCACCTTGGCGTGCACGATGATGGGCGTTCCGTCCATGGCGACCGGGACGAACACGCGGAGCCGGTCGTGGTGATCAGCCTTGCGCAGACGATCGATCAGCAGATCGCGCACGGGGTCCATCGCCAAACGGTCGAAATAGCTTGGGCTGTGCTCGGGACAGACGATCACGATCTCCGGCCCGTCCGGATCGCGGAGCCGAGCGCGGAGCGCGGCCCCGATCAGCGGCGATGCCACATACTGGTTCTCGACATAGATCCAGCGACGCGCCGCGGCGACGGCGCGAATATGCAGCGCCTCCACTTCCCGCACCTCGGCCTGCTCGCGCCAAGACGGCTCCGTCCGCGCGATACCGACCTCGACCTCGCACAGGTCTGCCGGCAGCCACGCGGGCCAAGGATCGTTCGCAATGCCGGGCGCGCGAAGTACCTCGCCCGTCGCCCGCAGCCAGCGCGCACGCGCAAGATCGCCGAGCGCCGCGGCAGCCGGTCCGTCCACCGCCATCACGACGTCGTGTCGCGGTTCGTAGGCCTGCCCATCGGGCGTACGCCGGCGCGGATCGGCGCCATCGTGCCGCGACGTATCCCACCGGTTGCCGGCAAAATCGGTGCCGCCGCAGAATGCGACCGCATCATCGACGACCAGCACCTTCTGGTGATGGCAAGCGCCCGGCGGATGCTGATGATCGAGATGGTAATGCAGGCGCTCGTGCGAGAGCCACCACTGTGCCCGATAGGGAATCATCAGCCGCTGCACCGCGACCGGCAGGGCCATTGCCCAAATCAGGATATGGACCTCGAGTTCCGGCTTTTCGTCCAGCAGCGACTCGAGAAGACGGCCAAGCTCGTCAGTCCCGTCGCTTTCCTTGTGAGGCTCGAAGCGCAGCCGCGGATCGAAATCCCAGCCGAGGATGACGATGGACCGTTGCGCCCACCGCATCGCCGCCTTGGCCGCGGCAAAATAGGCCGCCGTGTCGACGACATAGGCGACACGATGGGCCCGCGCGACACGCCAGCAGGTTTCTCCCGGCTCGAGCAATCGCACGCCGCTCACGTCATTGATCCCGCCAAAACGCGACCGAACCGACATCATTCACGGCGTGCGCGGCATACGCCGACGCATCACCGCCCTCCAAACAACGCGCCAGATCCGTTTCAGTTGCGCCGGCGATCGAGCTGAGCCTCGACGTCGTGCCCGAATCGGCGCTGGAACCCATCGGCGCCGATCCGGTTTGCAACACTGGAAGACCGTCCCCGCGGCAACCCCACACGACCAATCACGCGCATCTCCTCGCCCGACGGCCACGAGATGCGACATCGCAAAAGCCGAGAGGTGCCAAAAGCAAATGCCGGAAAACGAAACGAAGACCGTACGCATTCAGGTTGCCAACGCCCGCAGCGAGGACGTCGGTAAGGGAGTGGCCCGCATCGCCCGGGGGGTCTTTGCCCGGCTCGACATACACGAAGGCGAGCCGATCGAGATCATCGGCAAGCGCAGCACGGCGGCGATCGCGGTGCCGCCCGCGCCCGAGGACGAGGGTCTCGAGATCATCCGCCTCGACGGACTGCAGCGCGCCAACGCCAGCGTCACCAGCGGCGACTTCATCGAAATCCGCCGCGCCGACGTGCGGCCAGCGCGGCGCGTGACGTTGGCGCCGGCCCAGAAGCATCTGCGCCTGGAAGGATCCGGCGATGCGTTGCGTCGCACCTTCTATCGGCGCCCACTGGTGGCGGGCGACGTCATTTCGACCTCGGTCTATCACCGACGGACGACTCCGGCCGACCAAGGCCGGTTCCCCGACGACGTCTTCCGCGCGATGTTCGAGGCGCCGGCCTACGGCCTTCAGGAGATCCGCCTCGTGGTCGTCTCGACATCGCCGCGCGGCATCGTCGAGCTGACGCGCGAGACCGAGGTCGAGCTCCTGCCCGAATATGTCGAACCGAAGGAAGCGCGGCAGACGGACGTCACCTATGACGACATCGGCGGCCTGGGCAAGGTCCTCGACCAGGTGCGGGAGATGGTGGAACTGCCGTTGAAGCACCCCGAGCTGTTCCAGCGTCTCGGCATCGATCCGCCGAAGGGCGTCATCCTTCACGGCCCGCCGGGCACCGGGAAGACCCTGCTCGCCCGCGCTGTCGCCAATGAAGCTGAGGCCGCGTTCTTCCATATCGCCGGTCCGGAAATCATGGGACGGTTCTATGGCGAGTCGGAACAGCGCCTGCGCGACATCTTCCAGCAGGCGCAACAGAACGCGCCGTCGATCCTGTTCATCGACGAAATCGATTCGATCGCACCCAAGCGCGAGCAGGTCACCGGCGAGGTCGAGCGCCGCGTCGTGGCGCAGCTTCTCACGCTCATGGACGGGCTCGCGCCGCGCCAGAACGTGGTCGTGATCGCCGCAACCAATCGCATTGATGCGATCGACGAGGCGCTGCGGCGCCCAGGACGGTTCGATCGCGAGATCGTCATCGGCGTGCCGGATCAGGACGGCCGCCGCGAAGTCCTCACCATTCACACCCGCGGCATGCCGCTTGCCGAGGATATCGACCTCGACGAGCTGGCGCGCATAACCTACGGCTTCGTCGGCGCGGACCTGTCCGCGCTCGCCCGCGAGGCGGCAATGGACGCGTTACGTCGCGTCCTGCCGAAGATCGACCTCAATGACGGGATTCCGGCGGAGGTGCTCGAGAAGCTTCACGTCAAGCGCCAGGACTTCCTGAGCGCGATAAAGCGGGTCCAGCCGTCCGCCCTGCGCGAGATCATGATCCAGATCCCCAACGTCACCTGGCAGGACATCGGCGGGCTCGAGGACGTGCAGCGCCGGCTTCAGGAGGGGATCGAGCTGCCGCTCAAGAACCCCGAAGCGTTCCGGCGCCTCGGCATTAGGCCGGCCAAAGGCTTCCTGCTGTTCGGGCCGCCGGGCACCGGCAAGACTCTTCTGGCCAAGGCGGTCGCCCGCGAGGCCAATGCCAATTTCATCGCGACGAAGTCGTCGGATCTCCTGTCGAAATGGTACGGCGAGTCCGAACAGCAGGTCGCTCGCCTGTTCGCGCGCGCGCGTCAGGTGGCACCCACCGTGATCTTCATCGACGAGATCGATTCCCTGGCGCCGGTGCGCGGCGGCGGACTGGCCGAGCCCGCGGTTACCGAGCGTGTCGTCAACACGATGCTGTCGGAGATGGATGGCCTCGAGGAGCTCGAAGGCGTGGTCGTGATCGGCGCGACCAACCGCCCGAACCTGCTCGACCCCGCCCTGCTGCGCCCGGGACGTTTCGACGAACTCGTCTACGTGCCGGTGCCCGGTACGGAGGGGCGCCTGCACATCCTCCGGATTCATACCAAGGACATGCCGCTGGCCGGCGACGTCGACCTTCACGACATCGTAAGCCGGACCGAAGGCTATACCGGCGCGGATCTCGAGGACGTCGTTCGTCGCGCCGGCCTATTTGCGCTGCGCGAGTCGATGGAGGCGCGACAGGTGACGCGGGCGCATTTCGAGCGCGCGCTGGCCGAAACCCGGCCGTCGGTCACACGCGAGATGGAGCAGGAATACGAGCGGATGCTGCAGTCGCTGAAGCAGGAGGTGCCGCGTCGCCAGCCGATCGGGTTCCAGCTCCCCGCCCCCGCCTAGCCCGGCTTTCCGACCGGGCGGGTCGCCATGCGGTCCGTCCGGCGCGATACCGGGGCGCGCCGCGCGTCAAGGCGGCACGAGGTGCGCACCGGTCAAGACCCATTCGGTTTCCTCGCCGCGCGTCCCCACCTCGACCCAGCCGCGATAGCGCACGTTCCAGCCGACTTCGGGCGCGTACCAGGTCTGGGACTTGCCGATATAGTAATCCCCCATCGACGCCTCCGTGTGTTCGATGAGCCATGCATCGAACGATCCGGCCGGCACATTGACGGTTTCGCGGCCCAGCACTTTCCACGTGAGCTTCCACGACCAGTCGGGATTGTAGACCCAGGCCTCGGCCTGCTTGCCGACCTCGAGCGGCCACAGGCTGTCGATCGCGGCGATCACGGATTCGTTGCCGATGACTTTCGGGTTTTGCGCGTAGAGCAGCGCGTGGGACGAGAATTCCTTTCCGTTCTGGTCGACGAAGCGCACGGTGCGTCCGACCACGCCGGTCACCGTGATCGTGTTGCCGAGACTGTTGGTGTAGATCGTTCCCGGGCGGGTGGTGAACGCGCCGGGATCGGGACGCCGCTGATAGCCGCGACGCATTGCCGCCACGGCAATCTGCTCCATCTCGAGCCTGCGCAGAGTGGTTCCGTCCGCATCGGCGTTGCAGACCGCGACGGTCGGCGGCCGCACCGGCATGAAGCCGGGCCAGCAGCCCTGGATCACGCCGAACGCGAAATGCGGGCCATAGCGCGTGTCCGAGAACGCCAGCCGCTGGTTCTCCTGAGCCAGGGTTACGGCGGCGCCATCGTCGTCGCCGTTGCGCGAGACGAAGGCGTAGCTCGAACCGCCAGCCCCACGCGAGCGGATCTGCCAGCGGAACGTCTCGAGCCGCGGCTCCTGCTTCGCGAGCCGGTACACATAGCCGGTTCCGTCCCGGCGATAGTAGACGACCTCGGCGACGCCCTCGCCATGACGCGCACTGGTGAATGCCGCCACGACCACGCGGCCGCGCACTGCGTCGGCGATCGCGCTCGCATCGGATGCGGGCGCATCGGCCGCACCGCTCGGCCCCTCGCCGGCACTCGCGAGCGCGATCGCCGGCGGCCGTCCGCCCGATCCGCCGCCGGCGGCACCCGTGCCGAAATCATCCGCCGGATCCTCGCCGCTGCGGTCAGGCGCCGTCGCAAAGGGTTGGCTCTGCCCGCCCATGTCGAAATCGGGACTGGGCCTCGATGCGTCGCCGCCGGATGTGCTGCCGCTACTGGCGCTCGACGCACCGCCGCCGACGCTGCCCGTTCCGGTGCCGACGGACGACGTGCCGGCTCCCGAACCGCTGTTGCCGGCCGTCCCTGAACCGACGCTGCTGCCGCCACCGCCGCCACGGCCCGAACTGCTGCTGCCGCCCGAACTGCCGCTGCCGGTGGCGCCACCGATGCCGCCCAGTCCACCAAGTCCGCCTGCACCGCCGATTCCGCTGCCATGACCGCCGCCTGCGGCGCCCGCGCCGGCACCACCGTCACTGCCGCCACGTCCACCGCCGGAGCCACCGCTGCTGGCGCTCGATCCCGAACCGCCTTTACCACCGCCGCCCGAACCACCGCCTCCGGAACCACCTCCCGAGCCGGCGCTACCGGCGCTGCCGCCGCCATGGCCGCCAAGGGCGCCGCCAATCGCGCCACCGATGGCGCTTCCGATGGCGCCGCCGATTCCCCCGATGCCGCCACCAGCAGCGCCACCGCCGGCGCCGCCTTGGCCGCCGCCACCCGAGCCGCCGCCACCTGAACCGCCGCTTCCGCCGCCGCCGCTGCTCCCGCCGCCGGAAGCGCTGCTCCCACCGCTGCCGCCATGGCCGCCACTGCCGCCGGAACCACCGCCGGGACCGCCGCCACGGCCCCCACCGCCGTGACCACCGCCGCCGCCTTTGGCGTGCGCCACCTGCGTCTCTGCGCTCCCAGAATGGAAGTCATCGGACAGTGGCGAAGCCGCGAGTGCGAGACCGAAAATACTGGCGGACAGCAGCAGCGAAGCGCGCTTGGAGCCGAACGAAAACGCCATCGGCGCCTCCCGTCCTGGTCGTTTGGCGGCGTCGATCGCCGCATTTCTCCACGAACGAAACCGCCGCGCCCCGGCCGGGTTCCGACCGGGCTCCAGCTACAAAGGCGGCCCATGCCCGCCTATACGAACGGTCGGCGGTGATCCATTGGTGTATTCATCGAATGCGGCCTTCGACCGCCCATCCGCGTCTTCGCAGGGCGGCGTCATGAAAATCCGGCGTTGACGATCGCGGGCGTCGCCGGCAACGCGTCGGGGCCGGACGTGTGACGTCAACGACACTTCGTCGCCGTCACGATGCTGGCCGGCGTGCCGGCGCGCCTCATCAACGGGGCATTCCTGTTCTATCTGGCCCCGCTTTTCCTCGACGCGCTTGAGAATTCCAAGCCCGAGACGGCGCGCGTCATGATGATCTATGCGGTCATGATGGCATTCTCGAACCCGCTCTGGGCGAAGCTGGTGGATCGCTGGCGCAATCCGCTGCCGTTCGTCATCTGTGGCGGGCTGCTGTCGGGTCTTGGCATGATCGTCGTGTGGCTGCGCCCCGATACGTGGGGCGTCGTCGCGGCGATTACGCTGCTCGGAATTGCGCAGGCGTTCAGCATGACGTCGCAAATCACGCTCGTGACGCAGGTCACGCCGCGCGAACGCCAACAGCTGGGTAGTGCTGCCGTGCTTGGCATGTTCCGCATGATCGAACGCGCCGGCAGCGTCGCCGGGCCCCTTGTTGCCGCGGTGCTGGTGGGGCCCTACGGCTATCACGGCAGCATGGCGATCACCGGCCTGATCGTCGCGGGGGCCGCGGCGCTGCTGGCGATCACGTTCATGATCGCCCCGCTTGGCCGGACGCTCGTCGCCGCGCCGCAGCCACAGCCGCAACGGACCTGATCGTCGAGCGCTGCCCTCGGGACCGCCGCCGGGTTCGGACTGCGCCGCGGCCTGATACCGGCGGCCGGCGCCAAGCCTCGCGTTTCGGCGTTATACCTCCGGCCCCTAGTAAGAGCGTGGCACGGATGCGTGCGCTGGTCGTCCTGAATGCCGGAGGAAAGGAGATCGCCGAAACAGGCGCCATGGACGTCCGCGACCGCGTTGCCGCGGCATTCGCGGCCGCCGGGATCAATGCCGCCGTCAAGCTCGTTCGGGGCCCGGAGCTGGCCCGGACCGTTCATGAGGCCCTTTCGCCGGCGGCCGGATCAGGCGCGGCACCGGATGTCATCGTGGTGGGAGGCGGCGACGGCAGCCTCGGAACGGCGGCAGGACATCTGGTCGGCAGCGAGATCGCGCTCGGCGTGCTGCCCTTCGGCACGCTCAATCATTTCGCACGGGATCTGGGACTGCCGCTCGAGCTGGAGGATGCCGTCCGGACGATCGCGTCCGGCTACACGCGTCACGTCGACGTTGCCGACGTGAACGGCAACATCTTCATCAACAACTCGTCGATCGGACTCTATCCCTACATGCTCAGCAGCCGCGATCGCCAGCGGCGGCGGTTCGGCCTCGGCAAATGGGCCGCCATGATCCTGGCCTTCTGCAGGGCGATGCTGCGCTTCCCGATCCATCGGCTGTACATCCGCGCGCTGAACGAGACGAAGCCGCGGAGAACCCCCTGCGTGCTGATCGCCAACAACCTGTACAATCTCGACGCCGTCTCGTTCGGCGCGCGGTCCGCGTTGGACCGGGGCGAGCTCGGCGTCTACGTTGCCGTCAGCCGCAGCCGGCTCCGTTTTCTCATCCTGACCATCAAGGCGATTGCGGGGCGCCTTTCGCAAGAGCACGACTTCGAGCTGTTCCGGGTCGCGCAGATTGAGATCCGCTCGCGCGCCAAACGGCTCCGCGTCGCGATCGATGGAGAGCTGAAGACGATGCGGCCGCCGCTGCATTACCGCATCCGGCCGCGGGCCCTGCGCGTGATCGTCCCGCCGCCGGCGAATCCGGCGCCATGAGGCGGATCGCGCACATTTCCGACCTGCATTTCGGTCGCCACGATCCGACGGTTGCCGAAGGCCTCCTGACGGCCCTCCAAGAAAGGAGGCCGGATCTCGTCGCGGTGAGCGGCGACCTGACGCAGCGCGCACGTTCGCACGAGTTCGCCGCAGCCCGGCAGTTCCTGGATCGACTGGCGGTGCCCGCACTCGTCGTGCCCGGCAACCACGACATCCCGCTCTACAACCTGTTCGACCGGCTGTTCCGGCCGCTGTCCCGATATTCCCGTCTCATCACGCGCGATCGGCAGCTGGTCATCATCGACGAAAAGATCGCCGTGCTCGGGATCAACACGGCGCGTGGTTGGATCGGCCCGAACGGCCGCATCTCGACGAGGCACGTGGCCGAGATTCGGACCGGATTCAGCGATGTCGGCCCATCGGTGCTGCGGATTCTCGTCACGCATCACCCGTTGCTGGTGCCATGGACGTCGCACCGTCTGCCTGCGGTACGCGGCGCCCGCCATGGAATCGAGGCGATTGCCACCGCGGGCGTTCAAATGCTGCTCTCCGGCCACTATCACCGGCAACACAGCGCCGAAGTCGGGATCGAGTACGTCGCGGCGAAGCGCTCCGTCCTGATCGTGCACGCCGGCACGGCGATATCGACGCGACTGCGCGAGGGTGCCAACAGCTTCAATCTGATCTGCATCGCCGACGGACAGGTCGATTGCACGCCCTATGTATGGGACGGCGCGCGGTTTCAGCCGACCTCGCCGAAGCGCTTCGCGATCAGCGACTCGCGCTGGCGGCCGCTGACCGCCGACGTCGCGGCAGCCGGCTGACGCCGCCTACAGGTCGAACCGCCCGACGGCTTCGGGTTGAAACAGGACCGCGAGCAGCGTCAGGCTGCGCGGCGTGCCGTCGCGCGTCGTCCAGGTGATCGACTGTCCCACCGACAGTCCGAGCAGGGCGCTGCCCACGGGCGTCAGCACCGAAATGCGCCCCAAGATGCTGTCCTCCTGTCCGGGATAGACGAGGCTGACGGTCAGCACCTCGCCCGTCTGATTGTCGCGGTATCGGACCCGCGAGTTCATCGTCGCGACGTCACGCGGCACGGCCTCGGGTTCGACGACCACCGCACGGCTGATCTCCTGGTCCAGGAACTCGACGATCGCGTCGTACGATTGGGCGGCGTAGTAGTCGACCAGGAACCTGAGGCGCTCCTTGTCGCGCCGCGTGATGATGATATCGGGCGTGGCCATCTGCTGCGTCATTGCGCCGTCTGATTTCCTGTGGTCCTCCAGTCTGCTCATGGCCGGCCATTATGCGATGGAATCGTTGCTCGACCGTTGCCTATGCAACCCATTCCGACACGGGCGCCCTTGCCTCGTGGAGCGGCTGCGTAATGACGTCGACGAGCGTCGGGCCGCCATGCGCCACCGCCGCACCCAGCGCCTTTCGGAGATCGCCGGGGTCGGTCACCTTCCATGCCTTCACGCCGAAGGCCTCGGCGACGCGGGCATGGTCGGTACGGCCGAAGTCGACCGAGAAATAGCGTTGTCCGAAGCCGCTCTTCTGCCCGGCCTTGATCCAGCCGTAACTGCTATTCGATATGACGAGCATGGTGACCGGCACCTTGAGGCGCACGATCGTCTCCATCTCGCCGGAGGTGAAGCCGAAGCTCCCGTCGCCCATCACGGCGACGACCTTTGCCTGCGGTCTGCCGAAATGGGCGCCCACGGCGGCAGACATCGAATAGCCGAGCGCGCCGTGGGCCCGGTTCGAAATGAAGTGGCGTCCCGTCTCGGCGAACTCGTAATAGGCGGAGATGTACGGACATGGCGTGCCGGGGTCCGCGACCACGACCGCGTCGCGCGGCAAGACGGCCTGAAGCTCGGCGATCACCCGCTCGGGCCGGATCGGCGTCTCGTCGGAGGTCGCGAGCGCCTTGAAGGCGGCCAGCTTCTCCTTCCTTGCGGCCGCGACGTCGGCGGCACCCAGCGTCCGGCGACCCAGATCCGGCTTCGCCGCCGCGATCGCCTGGGCGAGCGCCCCCAGACACAGCTTGGCGTCGCCGACGATCCACGCGTCCGTACGGTAGTTGACGCCGATGACGGTCGGATCCACGTCGATGTGCACGATCTTCGCCTTGCCGGGTGCCGGGTGTCGCCAACGTTCCGTGGTGACCGACCCGGCCCGGCAGCCGACGAACACGATCACGTCGGCCCGATCGACGATGGCCCGCGTCTGGGGCACCCCGCCGTTCGACCCGACCACGCCCACGGCGAGCGGATGGGTTTCGGCAATGCTGCCCTGGCCGCTGATCGTCGTCGCCACCGGCGCGCCGAGCGCCTCGGCGAGCTGCTCGAGCTCCGCCGTCGCGCCCGAAATCACGACGCCGCCGCCGCAGATGAACACGGGCGCCCGGGCTTGCAGGAGGATTTCCGCGACTTTCGCGACCGCCTCGGGATCCGGCCCGACGCGGCGCGACGGGTAATAGCCCAACGTTCGATCGGCCCACACGTCGGACTCGTCGACCGGATCCTTCTGGACGTCGAGCGGAAGGCCGATATGCGCTGCGCCGGGGCGGCCGGAGGTCATATGGGTGAACGCCGCGCGCACCACCTTCGGCACGTCCGCTGCCCGGTCGATGACCCGGTTCCACTTCGTCAGCGGCCGAAACAGGGATTCCTGGTCGAGTTCGGTCAAGGTGAACCGGCCGCGCGATGCGACCGATACGTCGGTCGTGACCGACAGGACGGGAACCGACGATTCGTTGGCTTCCACCACGCCGGGCAGGATGTATGTCGCCCCACCGCCCGATGGCCCTTCGCACACGCCCACCTTGCCCGAAACGCGCGCATAGCCGTCGGCCATGTAGGCCGCCGAACGTTCGTCGCGCGTCAGGATGTGCGTGATGCCATGGTCCAGCCGGTAAAACGCGTCGTAGAGCGGCAGGCTCGTGTCGCCGCACAGGCCGAATACATACCGAACGTCATGGAGCTGCAACATACGCACGAACGCCTCGGCGCCCGAAAGCTGGTTCATCGTCCTCCTCTGCTGGTGCGTCGAATTCGACCGTGGCGCAGATTCCCATAATACGCGCCCCCATACAATTCGTCTTCGCTCCGTGGCCGCCCCCGAAGACCTGCCGGAAGGCGCATCCTGAACCGGTCCAAGTCGGCGTATTGACACCCGCCCGGCGTCTGGCAGCATGTTGGGCAAAAGAAACGAAATAAAGCCCGCCATTCTGGAGGAAACGATGCGTAGGCTCATCCTGCCCGTCATACGCCGTGCCTTCGTCGCCCTGTCCCTCGCGTCGTTGGTCGGCGCGGCAAATGCACAGCAGCCGACCGTGCGCGTCGCCTATGGCGACGTGCCCGGCGTCGAGGCCATGGGCTTCCTCATCGCGCTCGAACGCATCAAGGAGCGCGGGGTGAAGGTCGACCTGATGACGCTCAAGTCCGAAGACCTCGCGACCCAGGCCGTCGCCAACGGTCAGGCGGAAGTCGGCGTCGGCACGCCATATGCGCCGATGCAGCGTCTCGGGGTGCCGCTGCGCCTGTTCTACCAGCTGAGCACGCTGCGTTTCTTCCCGGTCGTGAACGGCGAGTTCTACAAGACCTGGAAAGACCTGGACGGACAGGACTTCGTCGTGCATTCGCGCGGCTCGGGCACGGAGGCGATCGCGAACCTGATGGCCCAGAGGAACGGCATCAAGTTCAAGTCGATCAGCTACGTACCCGGATCCGAGGTACGCGCGCTCGCCATGCTCCGCGGCAACATCAAGGCGACGGTCGTCGATACTGCCAACAAGCGCTTCCTCGAGGCGCAGGCGCCGGGCAAGTTCATCTTCCTGCCGATGGGCGACGTCCAGGCGACGGACGACGCCCTGTTCGCGCGGCAGGAGTGGCTGCAGAAGAACGCGCAGACCGCCGATGTGATCGTCGAAGAGTTCCTCAAGGTCTGGCGCGCCATCAAGGCCGACCCGAACTTCGTGGTCGAGCAGCGCGCGAAGTACGGCCTGCTGCCGGATCTGCCGGCGAATCTGCAGGCCGACATCGTTCCCTACTACAAGGAAGCGGCTGAGGCGAACGTCTATCCGGTCGACGGCGGCCGCGCGAAGGCAGTCAGCGAAGACTTCGCGTTCTTTACGGTATCGGGGGCGATCAAGGGCGATCCGGCGACGCTGAAGGCGGATGATTACTGGGATCTCGGTCCGCTCGATCGCGCCCTCGCCAAACTGGGAAGCTGAGCGCCGCGCGCCGTCATGGCAACCTCCGTCGCCCCGGCCGGTACGGCACGCCTAGTCAGGGCCCGGTTCGCGAACGTCCTGTTTTGGCGGGTGGTCTCCATCGCGCTCGTGCTCGGCGCGTGGGAGATCGCCGGCCGCATTCCCGTCAGCTTCGCGTTTCCGCCGTTCAGCGTCACGTTCGCGGCCTTCGTCAGCATCGTCCTCGACGGCACGCTGCCGGCGGCCTATCTGACGACATTGCAGCCGCTGGCGATCGGGCTCGTCGCAAGTGCGGTCTTCGGTGTCATGTTTGGCGTTCTCATGGGGCTTTCGCGGACGGCCGAATGGGCGCTCGCGCCGATCTTCATCGTCATGCAGGCGGCGCCGATGGCCGCGCTCATTCCGCTGGTCACGTTCGTGTACGGAATCGGCCTCACCGCCAAGGTGCTGGCCGTATGCCTCCTGGCCGTTCCCGTCATCGTCCTCAACACCTACAAGGCGGTTCGTACGGTCAGCCCGTCGCTTCTGGATATGTGCCGCAGCTTCCAGGGCACGCCGATGCAGCAGATCATGAAAGTGATCCTGCCGGCCGCGGGCCCCGTGATCTTCGCCGGCCTTCGCCTCGGCGTCGCCGCCGGTTTCATCGGCATCGTGCTCGCCGAACTCCTCATTACCCCGACCGGAATCGGCGACATCATTACCTACAGCAGCTCGATCGCAGACTATCCCACGATGTACGCCACGATCTTTTCCTTGATCGTATTTGCCGGCGTCACGGTCTCGATCCTCCAGCAGGCCGAGACGCGCTTCGTCCGGCCGGAGAAACGTGCATGACACGGCAGCTCGCACGCCCGCCTCGACTGACGCTCGCCGCCACGACGGATGCGCCGAACATCGTCGAGGTCAGGCGCATCTCCAAGAGCTACGGCAACCAGATCGAGGCGCTGCGCGACGTCAGTCTCGCGTTTCCGCGCGGCCGGCTCACCACCCTGCTCGGCCCGAGCGGATGCGGCAAGACCACGCTGCTCAAGATCATCGCCGGCCTTATCCCCGCCGATGCCGGCGACGTCCACGTCAACGGCCGGATCGTGACGGGCCCCGGCCCCGAACGCGCCTTCGTGTTCCAGGACTTCGCCCTTCTGCCGTGGGCGAACGTGCTCCGCAACGTCGCGTTCGGCCTTGAGCTGCGGGGAATGGCAAAGGACGAACGCGAGGCGATTGCCGCCAAGTACATCCGGGAGGTCGGCCTCGCCGGCTTCGAAAAGCGTTACCCGCATGAACTTTCAGGCGGCATGAAGCAGCGGGTCGGCCTTGCCCGTGCCCTCGCCGTGAACGCGGACGTGATCTTGATGGACGAGCCGTTCTCGGCGGTCGACGAGCAGACGCGGCGCAAGTTCCAGGAGGACCTGCTGCAGCTGCTCGCCGTCGAGAGAAAGACCGTGATCTTCGTGACCCACAGCATCGAGGAGGCCGCCTACCTGTCGGACCAGATCGTGCTGCTCACGCGCCGGCCGGGCACGGTCGCGAAGATTCTCGAGCCGCAGGTCGACCGCTCCCGCGGGCCCGAGGCCGTCCGCCGGGATCCTGCCTATCTCGACGCGGTCGAGGAAATCTGGGCGATGCTCAAGCAGTACCTGGCCTGAGCCATGCGCATCCTCGGCTATCGCCTTCCCATGCCGGTGGCGCTCCTGCTCTGGGGGGCGCTGTGGGAGGTCACCGGCCGTCTCGGGCTGGTCCCGATATTGCCGCCGCTGAGCGACGTGGTGATCGCGATGGGGCAGCTCGTCCACACCGATCAGTTCTGGTCCGGCGCGCGCACGACCCTGGCCTCCTTCGCCGCCGGCATGGGATTGGCGATCGCGATCGGCATCCCCCTCGGCATGCTCATGGGGCGTGTCGAGATGGCCGACCGGCTGCTCGGCATGTGGGTGAACCTGTTCGCGAGCGCGCCGCTCACCGCGCTCGTCCCGGTTCTGATGATCCTGTTCGGTCTTGGATCGACGACCGTGGTCGTGACCGTCACGCTGTTCGCCGTATGGATCATCGCGCTCGACACGGCCGCCGGCATGAAACATGTCAACCCGTCGCTGCTGGAGATGGCACGTTCGTTCGGCGCATCGCCTCGGGTGATCTACGGCCGAATCCTCCCGCTGGCGGCGTTGCCCGAAATCCTCGCCGGCATCCGCATTGGCCTCATTCGCGGCGTCAAGGGGGTGGTCATCGGCCAGCTGCTCGTATCGATCGTGGGTTTCGGCGAACTCTTCGAGCTCTACTCGCGAAACTTCCTGATGCCCGAATTCTGGGCGCTGACCTTGTTCATCTTCGCGTTTGCCCTCGCCGCCTCCGAGGCGATCGGCTGGATCGAGCACCGGATCGAAGCCTACGCGTCGTCAAGAAGTTAGGCGCGGGACGCCCGGTCAGTCTCCCGCGTCGCCTTCCTGGCGACGTGCAATCAGTGACGTTTCCATCTCGCACGCTTCGTCGTGCATCGCCTCATAAAGACGGCGGATCACCTTCGGGGCGAGGCCGCGCGCTGCGGCGCGCTCCTCGGCTCTTGCAAGGACCGCCTTGAATCGCTCCGGAACCACGACCGGCATGCCGTGGGCGGCCTTGACCTCTGCGACGCGAGCGACGAGCGCGAAGCGTTGCGCGACCAGATCGACGAGCTGCGCATCCACCGCGTCAATCTGGTCGCGCAGCGGACGCAAAAGCGATTCCGGCGTCGCGGTAGCCTGCCCGGCGCTTTCCACGGCATCTTTGCTCGTCGGGCGTTCGGACTCGTTCGCCATGTCCAGGTGTCTCCGGCAGATTACGGTGGATCGGCAAAGCCGCCCGCGAACGTGGCAGCCTGACGGCCCGATCGTCAAGGATTTGCGACGAAGATCCCGGTTTCGGCGACGGCGATCGGTCGCCGGTCCCGACGTCGATGCCGGCCCGGCCATTCCATGGTCGACGCGGATTGCCCGATGCAGCGCCGCCGTCAACGGCGGCCCGCGGTGACCCGCCGCAAACGCGCGTTGAGCCGTATCGTCTCCTCCTGCAGGATCGCCAAAAACGCGTCGGCTGCCGGCGAAAGCGGCTGGCGTGCCGGCTCGATGAGCACGAGATCGATATCGAGCGGCGGTTGGGCCAGCGGATTGATCGTGAACTGGCGCCGGTCGATATCGGAAGCCATCATGATTCCCGGCAACACCGTCACCCAATCCGTGTTCGCGACGAAATCGAGCGTCCCCAACATGGCGTCCAGTTCCAGCATCCGCTCGATCCGCACGCCATTGGAAGCGAAATAGGTTTCGAGGATCCGGCGCCGCGTGTTCGAGCTGCCCGGCACGACGACCTTGAGCGGTCCCAGCTTCGACAGCCGCACCGGCTTGAGATGCTTGAGGCCGGACGTCCGCCGCGAGACGAGCACTTCAGGCGTCCGCGCGAAGAGACGGCTCTTCAAGCCGGCACCGCCCGAAAAGGCCGGGACGATCGCGAACGCCAGCTCTCCCGCCTTCACCTGCTGCGTCAGTACGCCGCTATAGGCCTCGACGACGCGTACGACGACGTTGGGGTGCACCTGAACGAAGCGCGAGAGCGCCGGCGCCAGTGCGCAGCGGGTCATGGTCGGCATCAGGCCGACGACGATTTCACCGTCGAGTCCCCGGCCGAACTCCATCACCGCCCGATTGGCGGCATCGGCGGCGCGTAGAACCTCGATGCAGTGCCGGTAGTAGGAATCGCCGGCCGGCGTGGGCAGAACCGCGCCGCCGTTCCTCGAAAACAGCCGGACGCCGAACCGGTCCTCCAGCTTTTTGACGTGCTGTGAGACGCCGGACTGAGTCGCGTTCTCGCGCACGCCGGCAGCGGTGAAGGATCTCTCCTCGTAGGCGGCAACGAACAGGCGGATGTCGCGCAGGCTCGGATGCATGGCCGGGGCCATTACAATTCATAATGGTATCGAGCAGATCATATCATTTTTATAATCTTGGGCACGGCTCTACGCTACCGGCCGCGATCGCGGGAGAGGCGGACACGCAGGATGGAACAGATACTGGATTTTCGACATGGCACGCCTGATACGCGGCAGCTTCGGCACGCCTTCGGCTGTTTCGCCACGGGCGTGACGGTCGTGACGACGCGCACGTCAACGAACAAGCTGAAGGGGCTGACGGCGAACTTGTTCTCGTCGGTGTCGCTCGATCCGCCACTGGTGCTGTGGAGCCTGCAGCTCAAGGCACCATCCTGCCAGGGGTTCCGGTCCTCGGGCTGGTTTGCCGTCAACGTCCTTGGCGCCCATCAACAGGCGCTGTCGCGGCACTTCGCGACGCCGGCCCCCGACAAGTTTGCCGATATCCCGCACGCCTATGGCCTGGGCGGCTGCCCGATTCTGACCGACAGCCTCGCCTGCTTCGAGTGCAGCACGGAGAGCGCGATCGAGAGCGGTG
Organism: Alphaproteobacteria bacterium; assembly: GCA_036381615.1. Classification (GTDB taxonomy): domain Bacteria; phylum Pseudomonadota; class Alphaproteobacteria; order CACIAM-22H2; family CACIAM-22H2; genus CALANV01. Next base: position 7,461 of record DASVCL010000028.1, on the reverse strand, counting down.
ATCACATCATCTTCATCGGCCGGGTGAATCGCGCGACGTATCGCGAAGGCAAGCCGCTGATCTTCAGCGCCGGCCGGTACTGCGTACCTGAAGTCCTCGCCGATTCCGGCTCCGACGTCGCGCCGCGCGGAGTCAAAGAATCGGCATACGCTGTGGCAGGAGAGGTTCGATGAAACTCGGATTCTTCACCATGCCCATTCATCCGCCGGGGCGGAGCCTGACGGAGACGCTGCAGGAGGATCGCGAGCTGACGCTGCTGGCCGAGCGCCTCGGCTTCGTCGAGGGCTTCTTCGGTGAACACGTCACCGACGCGGCCGAGACCATCACGTCCTCGCTCATCTTCATCGCTTGGCTGCTGCGCGAAACCAAGACGATCCGGCTGGGGACCGGCACGATCAACCTGCCCAATCATCACCCGGCGGCGGTGGCCGCCGAGGTGGCCATGGTCGACCACATGGCCCAGGGCCGGCTAATCATGGGCATCAGCCCGGGAGGACTGCTGTCCGATGCCGAGGCGTTCGGCAATCTCGACGAGGACCGCAACGCCATGTTCGTCGAGGCGATCGACCATATCCTCGCGATCTGGAGCAGCCCCCCGCCCTACCAGCGCTCCGGCCGCTACTGGACGATCTCGACCGCGCGCACCTTCATCCCTGAGCTCGGCCAGGGAATCATCCATAAGCCCTATCAGAAGCCGCACCCGCCGATCGTGGTGACGGCGGTGGCGCCATTCTCGAAGGGGGTGACGGCGGCGGCGGCGCGGGGTTGGGACCCGATCTCGGCCAACTTCCTGCTGCCGCAATGGGTCAAGACGCACTGGTCGAGCTATGTCGAGGGCTGCGCCAAGGGCGGCCGCGCCGCCGATCCGGCCAACTGGCGCGTGGCCAAGAGCATCTTCGTCGCCGACGATCTGGCGACCGCACGCCGCTACGCCACCGACCCGAGCGGGCCGTATTACTTCTACTACAAGTCGCTGGGCACGAAGCTGATCCGCAACGGCCGGGCCAATCTCTTCAAGCGCGATCCGGCCCAGCCCGACGAGTCGATCACCATCGACGGCCTCGTCAATGACCTCGTCATCTACGGCACGCCCGACAAGGTCGTCGACGATCTGCTCGCCTTCCGCGACCAGATCGGCGACTTCGGCACCCTGCTCTATGCCGGGCACGACTGGGCCGACCCGGCGCTCGCCCGCCGCTCCATGGAGCTGATGGTCGAAAAGGTCATGCCCGAGGTCAATCGTGCCATCGCCGCCTCGAGTACGGCGGCCTGAACCGGACGTCTCGATATCGGCCTTTGGCGCGCCCGGCGACGGTTGATGGCCTCGAGATCGGCCTGCCTTTCACTGGGGAAAGCTGTCGTTCTGGAAAAGAAATTTGTTCATTTCCCAGGCTGCACCGGCCTGACACCGTCGCTCGGCCGCGTCGCCGGACGGTGCGACGACGATGCGGCCACCGACCGGCGCCTGTCGGCAGAGATACGTTTCCTGCGCGGCGCCGGATGCCGCCTCACCCGTATACGGCCCGGGGCCGTCGGCGCATGATGCGATCGAGCCGATCATCAACAGGATCGCGACTCTTGCGACGCGATACCGGCGGTGATCCGCCCGTCGGAGATACCTGTCCACGGCATGTCCTCCTTCGTAAGAGGCCGACTGACGCCGTTGCTGGTCATGGACGCATCGGCCTGCAGTGCCGATGACGGCGTGCTGAAGCTTGACCGTTATGGCCTCAGCCGGACGAAAGTCGTTCTCCGCGAGTGCGTCGCCTGAATAACGAGCGGACAGGCTATCCGTGCCTTGTTACGAACCGCGTTTGCCGAAGGTGGCAGGCAGGAACCCTCAGTCCGGGCGGACTGAGGGTTCGGCTAGGTTGCGGCGACGCGCCGGCAGCGCCGCTGCAGCATCGGTGACACTTGCCTGATCCGGCGGATCAGGGCCGCGCTTCGAGAATCAGGTTGAAGGGCGTCTCGGCAGCGCGCCGAAAATGCGTGAAGCCCGCCTTGCGGAACACCTCGGCAAGGCGCGCCTCACCGGCCTGCGCGCCGAGCACCGTGCGGCCGCCTTCGGAGATCGCGTGGGCGCAACAGATCGTCGTCGAGGCTGCGTAATACAACCGCGCGACGGGCGAGATGTTGTCTTCGACGCGATCGTTGGCGAAGGGCTCCACCAGCATCACGGTGCCGTCGCGCGCAATCGCCTTTGCTGCATGTGTCGCCGCCGCGACCGGATCGCCCATGTCGTGCAAACAGTCGAAGAAGCAGATCAGGTCATATCCGGTGCCGGGATAATCGTCCGCCCGGGCCGTCGCGAAGGATACCCGCTGGGAAACGCCCGCCGCGACCGCGACCTTTTGGGCCTCCACCACGGATTCCCGATGCGCGTCGAAGCCATGGAACCGCGAGGCGGGAAAGGCCTGCGCCATGAGCGTGGTCGAATGGCCATGACCGCACCCGATATCGGCGACGAGGGCGCCAGCCTCGAGTTTCTCGACGACTCCGTCGAGCGCCGGCAACCATTCCTGGACCAGACTGCCGCGATAGGCATTGCGGTAGAAGGCCGCGACGCCGCAGTAAAGTCGCCCGTCATGGTCGCCCCAGGGAATGCCCTTGCCGGTGCGGAATGCCTCCTCCGCCTTGTCCTCGTCGAACCACATCGAGGCTGGGACGGCCCAGGCATTGGGGATGAAGACGGGGCTGTCCTCGTCGGCAAGGACGAAGGCCTGTTCCGGCGTGAGCTCGTAGGTGTCGCTGATCGCATGGTAGACGACATAGCCGCCGGCAACCTGCGAATTGAGCCATTCGCGGACGTAGCGTTCGGCGCATTTGGCGCGGTTCGCCACCTCGCGCGCACTGAGCGGGCCGGCGCCGGCCATCGCCTTGTAGAGGCCGAGCCGGTTGCCGAGGCTCACCATCACGCCGCCGTAGCCGGCCGACAGGTCGCCGACTGCACGCGCAAGAAAAGCATCAAGTTTCGCAGGGTCGATCGCGTTGGTCTGAATGCCGTCCATATCGAAATCTCCTGTTGAAGCGCCCGAGACAATCTGAGGCTTCGCGGAGAATCGCAGTTGCGGCGCATGAACGGCAGAGCCGGGCTGTCCAAAATCGGGCCGTTTGTGCCACGTGACGTCGCAATCCAGGCGACGACAATCTCCTAGATCGCCGGCCTGGAAGCCTGGCGCCACTGTCCAGTCGGCGTTAGGCTTTTGTCCCTTACGTCGAGAGGATCCCGAAATGCCACGTCACATTGCGTCGGCCGGGTCGGCGCCGCGCCATGTAAGCCTCGTCGCCATTCCCGAAGCCGTGGTTTCGACGCTGAGCGGCATCTTCGACGTGATGAACGCCTTCGCCATGATGCCCCCGTCCGGCGACGGCCCATCCCCTGCACCGCCGTTCCGGGTCGAGATCGTGGGGCTGCGCCCCGGCCCGTTGGAGCTCGCCAGTCACGTACCGGTCATCGTGCAGCGAAGCATCGCTGCGATCGATGCGACCGACATCGTCATCGTCCCGTCGATCCTACTTGGACCGGAGGGTTGGCAGAAAGGCCGTCATCCGGAACTGGTCGAGTGGTTTCGCGCCATGCATCGTCGCGGCGCCCTTCTATGCTCGGCCTGTTCGGGTATCTTTCTGCTCGCCGAGACAAGGCTCTTCGACGGCGTGGATGCGACGGTGCATTACGACTATGCCCGCGCCTTCACGGCCGCCTTTCCAAAGGTGCCGATCCATCCCGAGCGCGTCCTGGTCGTCGCCGGCAAGCGCGAGGAACTGATCAGTTCGGGCGCCTCCATGACCTGGCACGATCTGGTGCTGTACCTGATAAGCCGGCATGCCGGCGCGACCGCGGCACAAGCCGTCGCGCGGCTCTTTGCCCTGCAGTGGCACCAGGACGGACTCGCGCCCTACATCGTGTTCGAGGGACGCAAGGATCATGGCGACCTCGCGATCCGGGCGGCGCAGGACTGGGTGGCCACGCATTTCGCGGTGGCGAGTCCCGTGGAGGAGATGATTCGGCGCACCGGGCTGACCGAGCGCACCTTCAAGCGGCGGTTCACGAACGCGACGGGGTTGAGCCCGATCGCCTATGTGCAGCGCCTGAGAGTCGAGGACGCCAAGCGCCGCCTCGAGCGGACGGAAGCGTCGGTCGACGAGATCAGCTGGCAGGTCGGTTACGAGGAGCCCGCCTTCTTCCGCCGCCTCTTCAAGCGCGTCACGGGGCTCACACCCGGGGCCTATCGCCGGCGCTTCCGGATTCCCGACTACGCGCGACCGCCCGGCAGACATGCATGAACCCGCCGGCGTAGTCGTGCCGACGAGTTCAGCGTGTGATTGCGGAGCGCCGCGCTTGCCGCGCTCGCCGATCAGTGGAGCGCCGTTGATAACGCACCCGCTGCTGCTGACGAGCCGTCGACGCGCGCGATTGTCGAGATCGGGGCGGTCGCGGAGCGGGAGGTAATGCGTATCAATCCTCGTTCACGTGACCTCGCACCGCTCGGATTGGCTGAGACCATCAAGTGCAGCGCTTCCCCAAAGTGAAAATATGTCCATCAAAGCAGCAAACTTGGTTCGCATAGCGAGATCTGCGAGCGTCGGGAGGCACAAGTCACTTGTCCGAGATCAGTTACCTTGTGCGGCCTACCGCAAGAGCAAGAACTTTCCGGGTTCGACAAAAGACCAACCATTCGATTGGGGCGTTCCACCACCTGCATACTCGCCCCGTCTGGCGCAGATGCTCCTCAACAGGTCGTTCTGATCTTGGGACTGCCGCAAAGTTCTTCCGTCAGATGGTTACCGGCTGGCGTTTCTGACCTGTCGCACCTGAATCCAGCCGGAACCATCGACCTGACCGGACTAAGGCGTGACGATGTTGAACCAGAATTCGAAGGTGTCGAAATAGGAGATCAGCTCTTCCAGCTTCTCCTGACTGCCGTTCACCCGGATGTCGCCAGAGCTGATCGCGTCGGCCACTGACGTCTCATGAAGAATGACTTTGTTCAGCGTCTGTCGCGTCAACGTCACCGTTGCATCGGCATTGTCGACCTGGCGATTGGCCGTGTGGTTGAGTACGCCGTTCTTCAGTTCGATGAGATACTGCCCTTCAGAACCGCCGAGGTCGAAGTTGAGCGCGAGGTTCGCTTCCGCCGCTTTTGGGCTGTTTAGACGAATACCGAGATAGTCGAAGAACATTTCGGGCGTCATTGCCCGAACAGTGTCGGGGCTGGCGGTGTCCGGCGTCGGCAACTGCTTGACGCCCTCTCGCAGCTCCTTTGCACCCGACAAGTAGAAATTGCGCCACGGACCTGACTCGGCCTGATAGCCGAGTTGCTCCAGGGCATCGGCTTGTAGGTTCTTGGCTTCCTGGTTAGCGGGATCGGCAAACACGACGTGATTTACGACCTGCGCCACCCAGCGATAGTTTCCTTCATCAAAGGACTGCCGCGCCTTTTCAAGAACGGCGTCGGCTCCGCCCATGAATTCCACGTAATTCCTGCTGGCCTCGACGGGCGGAAGCTCATGCAGCGTCGCGGGATTGCCGTTGAACCATCCGAGGTAGAGCACATATGTGGCCTTCACATTGTGGCTCACCGATCCATAGTAGCCGCGGCTGGCCCAGAAGTCGGCGAGACTCTCCGGTAGTTTGAACTGCTCGGCGATCTCGAGCATCGTGAGGCCCTGGTTGGCCATCCGAAGGGTTTCGTCGTTGATGAAACGGTAGAGATCGCGCTGCTTTTGCATAAGCTCGACGACGTTTTCATTGCCCCAGGTCGGCCAATGATGCTGGGCGAAAACAACTTCGGCCTTATCACCCCACATCGACAGCGCCTGGTTGATGTATTTCGACCATGAAAGGGGGTCACGTATCTTCGCGCCTCGAAGCGAGTAGGTGTTGTGCAGGGTATGCGTGATGTCCTCGGCGGCAGAGACGGCTCTTTTTTCCTCAACAAACCACAGCATCTCGGCCGGCGCTTCGGAGCCCGGCGCCATGAGAAACTCATAGGTCAGACCGTCGATAACATGCTTTTCCCCCGTCTCCTTGATGAGATCGGTCGGCGGGATCAGCGTAACGGTGCCAGCTGAGGTGGTGGTCCCGAGCCCCGCACCGACCTGCCCCTTGGCATCGGGGGGAAGCACATTGCCGTACATGTAGCTGGCTCGCCGGCTCATGGCGTTGCCGGCGAAGATGTTCTCCGCAACAGCCGCCTCCATGAATCCAGACGGGGCATAGACCTTGACGTTGCCCGACGTCACGTCGGCCTCGTCCAGGATACCGTGCACGCCACCATAGTGGTCGACGTGGCTATGGGTATAAATGACGGCTTTAAGGGGCTTGCGTCCGCGATTGGCATAGTAGAGGTCAATAGCGACCCTGGCCGTTTCCGCTGAAACGAGCGGATCGACGACGACAATCCCTTCACGCCCCTCGATGATGGTCATGTTCGACAGATCCTGGTTGCGGACCTGATAGATGCCGTCCACGACCTCGAAGAGACCGCTGATGTTGATTAGCTGCGATTGGCGCCAGAGGCTCGGATTGACACTATCCGGCGCCGGGGCGTCTTCCTGGATGAAGCCGTATTGCCCCGGATTCCATACTGCCTTGCCATCTTCAGCCGTGACGACGTCCATCGGCAGGGCCGCGATAAAACCACGGCGCGCGTTCTCGAAATCAGCTCTGTTGGAGAACGGCAACTGATTCAACAGCCTTTGATTCGCTGCTCTGGTTGCATCAGTAGCGTCCTTCCGCAGGTCTTGCGGAACGGCCGGATTGGCCATTCCTCCGGTGATGCCCAGAACCGACACAACTGAAAGAAAAGCGCTCAGCCTCATTGGATTACCTCCTCACGGCCAGTGAAGCGTTCTGATCGGGGGCAATCCAGGCGGTAGCACCGAGGTAGCACTGAACTGATAAGTGCTGATGCTGATATCTCGCGAGCGCTTCTCCGCTTCGAATGGCCCTTCGAAAAATTCAACCGTCCCCGAAAACGAGAGGTTCCTCGGCTCGGTTCGAATCCGGCTGCTGGAGAAGCGGATCAGTTAACTCGACCGTGTGCCGAGAGAGCGCTTGGCCATGATGTCAATCAAGGCGCGATCCGGTCGAGCCGGCCCCCTAGTCGCTGCGCCGTCAGTCGTCCGTCGCCGCCGCCATTTCCGGAGTGCGGGAATGAGAAAGCCGTGCAGCGCGGGTTGCGTTGCACGGCTTGGGTGGGGATTGGTTGCGGGGGCAGGATTTGAACCTGCGACCTTCAGGTTATGAGCCTGACGAGCTACCGGGCTGCTCCACCCCGCGGCGTGGTGTGGGGTTGGTGTGGTGAAGAGGGTGTTGGGGGGGGTCTGGTGGGAAGACCTGGCGACGACCTACTCTCCCGCGTCTTGAGACGCAGTACCATCGGCGCTGAGGGATTTCACGGCCGAGTTCGGAATGGGATCGGGTGTTGGGCCCCTCGCTATGATCACCAGGTCGTCCGA
>DASVCL010000027.1:0-198670 GCA_036381615.1 Alphaproteobacteria bacterium | reverse complement strand
CCGGTCCCAAAGGCGATACTTACATTGGACGTTTGCGGCGGCCCGCGGCTGCGCGCTAAGGCGTGCCTGCATGCGGAATCAGGGCGGCTGACGGGCCATGAGCGGATCCGGTATTCCGATCGACGAATTCGACCGTGCTCTGGAAGCGCTGGCGACGGGACCCGGCGGCATCAAGCAGCGGCTGTTGCGCGCCTGGATCGCGATCGTGTCGGTGCCCGAGACGATGCTGCCGGCGGGCGAGCTGCGCCAGCAATATCTGGGCCTGCTCGACGCCGTCTCCTACCGCGCTGCCCGCGGCGAGGAGGGACGGCTCGCCGCGACCATCGGACGCATGTCCGAGGACGAGGCGGTGCGCTGCGCGCGCGACCTGCTGCGCTTCTGGCTCAAGCTCCGCGCCGCCGCCGGCGTGCCGGCCTGAACCCCGCGCCCTCTTTGGCAGACGGCGCTGCGGCTGCTATAACGACGCCGCCGCGTCCCCGTAGCTCAGCAGGATAGAGCAACAGTTTCCTAAACTGTGGGTCGGGTGTTCGAGTCACCCCGGGGACGCCACCAGAACACCTTCGTGCACACCGTTTGCGATTCGCGGATTGGCGGCGCGGCGGCGCTGCAAACGCCGCGCGTCCGTGGCAGGATGTCGACGTTTTCCCACGTCGGGCAGGGCGCACGGCCATGGTTGCGGAAACGCCCGCAGATGTGTGGGCCGCCGGCGATGCGTACGAGCCGTATGTGGGGCGGTGGAGCCGGTCCGTCGCCCGCGCGTTCCTGCGCTGGCTGGCGCTGCCGTCCGATCTCGCGTGGCTCGACGTCGGATGCGGCACCGGCGCCTTGAGCCGGACCATCCTCGACGACGGTGCGCCGCGATCGGTGCTCGCGGTCGATTCCTCGGCCGGCTATCTCGACTACGCGCGGGCGCATGTGTGCGATCCACGTCTCAGCTTCCGGATCGGCGATGCGCAGGCGCTGCCGCTCGCCGATCGCGCGGTCGATGCCGCCGCCTCCGGCCTCGTCCTGAACTTCATTCCAGATGCGGCGCGCGCGCTCGCGGAGATGCGGCGCGTCGTGCGGCCCGGCGGCACGGTGGCATTGTATGTCTGGGACTATGCCGGCGAGATGCAGCTGATGCGCCATTTCTGGAACACCGTCGTCGCGCTCGATCCCGAGGCCGAAGCCCTGGACGAAGGACGCCGTTTTCCGATCTGCAACCCCGCGCCGCTTTCGGATCTGTTCCGGAACGCCGGTCTCGCGGACATCGAGGTCCGCACGATCGACGTGCCGACGGTCTTCCGCGATTTCGCGGATTACTGGACGCCGTTCCTCGGCGCGCAGGGGCCGGCGCCGGGCTATTGCATGAGTCTTTCGCCGGCGCGGCGCGAGGCGCTCAGGATCCGGCTGCGCGATGCGCTGCCGACGCAGGCCGACGGCCGTATTTCCCTGATCGCCCGCGCCTTCGCGGTGCGGGCGGTCGTGCCGGAATCGCCGGAATCATAGGACGCGCAGTCCGCATCCCGAATCGAAACGGGGCAGCCGAAGCTGCCCCGTCGAGGTCAGACGGCCTTGAGATTGGCCGCCGAGGTCTTCCCGTTCTTCGGGTTGCGCATGACATCGAAGCTCACGCGCTGGCCTTCGTTGAGCGTGCCCAGGCCCGCGCGCTCGACGTCCGAGATGTGCACGAAAACGTCCGCGCCGCTCTCGGGCTGAATGAAGCCGTAACCCTTGGTCGGGTTGAACCACTTGACTGTACCGATGGACATGAAGTCCCTCCATGAATGAACGACCGCCACGCCACCGGCGCGACGGATCAAGCTGCGGTCTGGAGGGAACCGGGTCGGGCCGTGAAGGAACCGATAAACCGAGGCCGACCCAAATCGAGTTGACATAGGAAAGATAGGGGTTCCGGCGCCGCTTTACAAGGACGGATCGGCGGCGCCGGTTGACAGCGCTCGGCGGCCACAGGAAAACAACCGGCGATACGCGGACCACCGTTTGACGTCCCTCGGTTGCGCCGGCCGGACGGACATGCAGCCGCCAACGTCGATCCGAAAGTGAACGCCATCCCATGAGCGTGCGAAAAAAGAAGAAGATCGCGCCGTCGCCGCGGGCCTCGCGGACGAACGATCCCGAAAAGACGAAGCAGGACATCCTTGCGGTCGCGACCGTCGAATTCGCGGAAAAGGGGCTGGCCGGCGCGCGCATCGACGAGATCGCCGCGCGGACGAAGACGAGCAAGCGGATGATCTACTACTATTTCGGCGGCAAGGAGGCGCTTTACATATCGGTTCTCGAGGAAGCCTACCGGCGCATCCGGCACATCGAAGGCGAGCTGCAGCTCGATCATCTCCCGCCAGAGGACGCGCTGCGCAAGCTCGTCGGCTTCACGTTCGACTACGAGAACGGCCATCCGGAATTCATCCGGCTGGTCATGAACGAGAACATACACAACGGCAAATATCTCGCCCGGTCGAAGCTCATCCAGGAGCTGAACGTTCCGGCCATCGAGGCGGTGCGGCGCGTGCTCGAGCGCGGCAAGAAGGAAGGCATCTTCCGGCGCGACGTCGACCCCATCGATCTGCACATGACGATCAGCGCGCTCTGCTTCTTCAACGTGTCGAACCGGGCGACGTTCTCGACGATCTTCAAGCTCGACATGGAATCGCCGAAGGCGCTGGCGGCGCGGCGCGCCCGCATCATCGAGACGATCCTTGCATCCGTGCGGCGCACGAACGACCGACAGTAACCGACAGTAGTCAGGGATGTGCCGCCCGGCGGTTGCTTGACTGTACGAACCGGTTCGTACATTTTGGCCGGATAACGGCGACCAAAGGCACGCAAAAGGGAGGAAAGCATGAGCTGGACATCACCGACCTCGTCATGGCCGTTCCGCCGCCGGAAAGAACGCCACAGCGCGGCGCGACTGGCGCTCGGCGCCGCCTGCGCGGCCGCATTGCTGGTGGCGGCCGGCACGGCGCAGGCCCAGACGATCAAGTTCGCCCATGTCGACCCCGCCGACTGGACGACGTCCAAGAAGGGGGCTGCCGCCAAGGTCTTCAAGGACCTCGTCGAGGCGGAGTCCGGCGGGCAGCTCAAGGTCGAGGTCTATCCGGCGGGCCAGATCGGCGGCGAGACGGAGCTGGTGGCGCAGGCGCAGGCCGGCGCGATCCAGGTCGTGATGGTGTCCGGCGTCTTCGGGAACTACTGCAAGGAAGCCGCGGTTCTCGACATGCCGTTCCTGTTCCCCTCCGCGGCCGTCGCGTGGAAGACGCTGGACGGCACGTTCGGCGAGAAGCTCGCCGAGCACTGCCTGAAGAAGACGGGTCTGCGGACCCTCGCCTACGGCGAGACCGGCTTCCGCAACTTCACGAACTCGGTCCGCGAGATCAGGAGCCCGGCCGACATGAAGGGGCTCAAGCTGCGCGTCCAGCAGCTGCCGCTCTATGTCGAGATGGTGAAGGGCCTTGGCGGCATCCCGACGCCGGTCGCATGGCCCGAGACGCCGGGCGCGCTGCGCACCAAGGTGGTCGACGGCCAGGAGAATCCGGTCAGCGTCATCCTCGGCAACAAGTTCTACGAGTTCCAGACCTACCTGACGCTCGATCAGCACGTCTACGGCACCGACTTCCTGCTCGTGAACGAGAAGTTCTATCAGGGGCTGGACGCCGAGAACCGCGCGCTCCTCAAGCGCAACGCCATCGTCGCGGCCAATGCCGGGCGGTCGATCCAGCAGATCAACTCGGCCGCCGGCGTCGCCGAGCTCGCAAGCAAGGGCATGAAGATCTACAAGCCGACCGCGGCGGAGCTCGAGCAGTTCCGCGCCGCCGCGCAGCCGCCCGTGCTTGCCTGGCTCAAGCAGCAGGTCGAGCCCGGCTGGATCGAGAACGTCCAGGCCGCGGTCGCCGACGCGCAGAAGGCGCTGGCCGACTGATCCACGCGTGGGCCGGGCGCGCCCAGGCGGCACCCGGCCCCGCGTCCCCGGGCTTCGACGCAAATGCCGACGTTCTGGCGACTCTACGACGGCGCGACCACCGGCCTGCTCGCGCTCACGGGCGTCGGCATGTTCGCGGTCATCATCGTGAACGCCGTGCTCCGGTACTTCTTCGCAACCCCGCTCGTCTGGGCCGAGGAGATCGCGCGCTACTGCATGATCTGGGGCACGCTGCTCGGCGTCGCACTCGGCTACCGGGCCGGCGCTCACGTCGCCATCACGCTGCTGACCGACGCCGTGCCGCGCGGGGTCCTGACCGCGTTCAGGCTCGTGTGTCACGTCCTCGTCCTGCTCGTCGCCGCGCTGCTGTGGCGGTCGGGCGGCGCGCTCGCGAGCCTTCTGGGCATGATCGAGGCGCCCAGCAGCGGCATCGGGATGATCTGGATCTACGCCGCGATCCCGGCCGGCGCCGCGCTGCTCGCGATCGAGGCGTTGCGGCATCTCGTCGCCGATATCGGCGGCCTCGTGCGGCGGGTGGCGCCATGAGCGGCCTGACCGTCGGCCTCTTGGTCGGCGTCCTTCTCATCGGGCTGCCGATCTCGTTCGCGATCGTCCTCGTCTGCGGGGTTTCGATCCTCGAACGCGGGCTTCCCGACATGCTGCTGGCGCAGCGGCTCTTCACCGGACTCGATTCGTTTCCGATCATGGCCGTGCCGCTGTTCATCCTCGCGGGCGAGCTGATGAACGAAAGCGGCATCACCGACCGCATCATCCGCCTGGCCGACGCCTTCGTCGGGCACGTGCGCACGGGCCTGTGCCAGGTCAGCATCCTCTCCTCGGTGATCTTCGCGGGCATCTCGGGCTCCGCCGTCGCCGATGCCTCGGCGCTCGGCCGCATCTTCATCCCGACCATGGAACGCGAGGGCTACGGGCGCGACTTCGCGGCGGCCCTGATCGCGGCCGCCGCCGTCATCGGCCCGATCATCCCGCCGAGCATTCCGATGATCGTCTTCGCGCTGATCGTCCAGGAATCGGTGGCGGCACTGTTCCTGGCGGGCGTCGTGCCTGGCATTCTTCTCGGCGTGGCCCTCGCCGTCGTCGCGTACTACACCGTCCGCAAGTCGAGCCCGACGCCCAAGCCGCGCGCGCGTCTCGCCGACATCCTGGCGGCGCTCAAGGCCGGGATCATCCCGATCCTGATGCCGGTGATCATCCTGGTGACGATCCTGGGCGGCGTGGTGACGCCGACCGAGGCGGCTGCGGTCGCCGTCCTTTATGCGCTCGTCGGCGGCCTGTTCGTGCTGCGCACCCTCTCGCTTTCGGTGCTGGTGCGGGTGTTCGCGAGCAGCATGCTGCTGTCGTCGGTCATCCTTTTCATCATGGCGTCCGCCAACGTGGTGAACTGGCTGCTCACGACCGACCAGGTGCCGCAGCGCTTCGCCGACTTCATCGTCGGCGAGGTGGCGGACCCGTGGCTCTATCTGCTCCTCGTCAACATCCTGCTTCTGATCGTCGGCTGCCTCGTCGAGGGGCTGGCGGCGATGGTCGTGCTGGTGCCGATCCTGGCGCCGATCGCGACGCACCTCGGCATCGATCCGGTCCATTTCGCCACGGTCGTCGTGCTCAACCTCATGATCGGCCTGATCACGCCGCCGATGGGCCTCTGCCTGTTCGTCGTCGACGGCATCGCCCGCGTCGGACTGCCGGCGATCATGCGGCAGATCTGGCCGCTGCTCGTGGCGGAACTCGTCGTGCTGGCGCTGGTCACGATGGTGCCGGAGCTCTCGACGCTCCTGCCGCGGCTTGCGGGATATGGCTGACGTCATGCGCACGCGGCGGCTCGTCGGCCTGATCGGGGCCAACATCCAGCGCTCGCTTTCGCCGGCGCTTCACGAGGACGCGTTCGCCGCGGCCGGGATGATCGGCCATTACCATCTGATGGATCTGAACGTGCTGGGTCCGCGCGCCGATCTCGCGACGCTCATCGCCGCCGTCCGCGTCACCGGCTTCGCCGGCGTGAACGTCACGCATCCGTGCAAGGAGGCCGTGATCCCGCTGCTTGACGAGATCGCCCCCGATGCCCAGGCGGTGGGTGCGGTCAACACCGTCGTGATCGACGCGCAGGGACGCACGCGCGGCCACAACACCGACTCGATCGGCTGGCGCCGCGCCTTCGAGGAGACGTTCGGCCGCGAGGCCGCCGAGGGACGCCGCGCGGTGGTCGTCGGCGCGGGTGGCGCCGGCCGCGCCGTCGCCTGCGCGCTTCTCGACCTCGGGGTCAGCGCGCTCGACATCTACGACAAGGATGCCGCGCGCGCGAAGAACCTCGCCGCGGCGCTCGCCGCGCGCGTCGGCCCGCAGCGCTGCCGCGCGGCCGACGATCTCGCCGACGCGGTTGCCGCCGCGGATGGCGTCGTCAACGCCACGCCGATCGGCATGTACAGCTATCCCGGCATGGCGATCCCGCCGGAGCTTCTTCGCGCGACGCTGTGGGTGGCCGACGTGGTCTACACGCCGCTCGAGACGCCGCTCATCGCGGCGGCGCGGCGCGTGGGGTGCCGCGTCATGACCGGCGGCGGCATGTGCGTCCATCAGGCGGTGGAGGCGTTCCACCTCTTCACCGGCATTCGCCCGGACGCAGCTCGCATGCACCGGCTGTTCGCGACGCTGTGCGCGTCGGCCTGAGCCCGGCGGCGCTCATCCGCGTGTACGCCGCGGTGGCGAATCTCGGGCGCCGGCCGGCGGCGATGACTCAGCGGGCCGGCGGGTTTTCGCCCGGCTGGGAATGTCGCCGCGCCGGAAGCGGCGTGATCCGGATCCCTGCAGCGTCGTTTGGCCGCGGTGCGGCCGTCGACGTTGCAGCTGGGGCCGGTGGATCGGCACGGTGGTGGCGCCAGCGCGCGACGGTGGCACGCACATAGTCCCGGCCCACATCCGTGCGCTGCCACGCGCTCGCGAACGGTGCGGTGGCGCTGCGGGGGCGATCGGCCTCCCCGAGCGTATCGAAACGCACACGCATGGGCACGCTGACGCCGTCGCCGAAGACGATCGCCTCCTGCGCCCGCAATGCGGGCAGCGCCCCGACGAGGCCCGCCATGCCGTCGGGCAACGCGCTGCGAACGAAATCGTGATCCTGCTGGTTGGACAGGCGCAGCGCGAAGAGCGTGTTGCACTGTGCGAGCATGGTCGGCGACAGCTCGGACGGCCGATTGGAGATCAGGCAGAGCGAAACCCCGTATTTGCGCCCCTCCATCGCAATCCGGGCGATCGCACGGCGCGTCGGCCCGAAGCCGAGATGCGCATCGCGCGGCACGTAGCGATGCGCTTCTTCGCATACGAGCAGAATCGGCGTGGCGTGAGTTTCGGCGCTCCACAGCGCGAAATCGAAAATGAGTCGACACAGCACGGACACGAGAACGTCGACGATCTCCGCCGGCGCGCCCGAGAGATCGACGATCGTCATCGGGCGCCCGTCCGTCGGCACGCGCACGAGCCGGCTGATGATATCGACGATGGTGTCGTCGACGGGTTCGGGCGGGAACATGAAGGCGAAGCGCTCGTCGCGGCGAAAGGCGTCGATCTTCGCCAGAAGACGCATATAGGGAAGCGCGCCGCCCGGCTTCTCGAGCTTCCCCGCACCCTTCTCGAGCGCGTCCACGACGTCGTCGAGGAAATAGGGGCTTGGGGTGTCGACCCTGACGTAGCCCACGTCGGCACGCTGCCCGCCCCGGGCGCGCGCATAGCCGAGACGGGCGGCGAGGATCGCATCCTTGAGAATCGCCACTTCGTATTCGCGCGTGACCGGATCGTCGGAGCAGAATGTCGCGGCCGCTTCCTCGAAATTCAGCAGCCAGTACGGCAGGCGCAGGTTGGCCGTATTGAAAACCTCGGCCCGCGATCCGAAGGCGCGGGAATACTCGTTGTGCGGATCGAGAATCACCACATGCCCGTGCGGGCACGCATCGAGCACGGCCTTCAAAATAAGCGCGGTCGCGCAAGACTTGCCGGCGCCCGTGGTGCCCAGCACGGCGAAATGCTTGCCGAGCAGCGCGTCGACCATGACGTGAACGCCGCGCTCCGGGGCCTGCGAAAGCGCACCGATGCGCACGCTCGGCACATTCGGGCGCGCGTATATGGCGGCGAAGTCCTGTGCGGTGGCGAGACGAACCTCCGCGTCGAGTGCGGGATAGGCCGACACGCCGCGCTCGAAGCGATGGCCGGAATGGGCGATCTCGCCCAGGATGTCGATGTCGAAATCCTCGGCTGACGAGATGGACCACAGCCGGCTTACGAAGCCGAACACGTTGCCGCGCGGCGCGGCGACCTTGACGAGTTCGCCATACGAGATTTCCCCCTTGCGAAGCGCGCGGGCCGTCAGACGGTCGCCCGCGACGCCCGTGATCCGGCCGATCGCCGTATCCATTTCACCCCCTTCGGTTCTTCTCCTGCGAGTGGCGATCCACCGGCAACGTGGAGATGCAAGATCGCCGCGAGAGTATAGGCGCAGGTGAAATGCGTGCGGCGCGAAAAACACGGCAAAAGGCCCATTTCAGAAGCGTAGCCGGCAGTTATCCGGACGGGATAGTCACAACGTGAACGAGACTGAGTGAGCATTCATGATTACAAATGGATGTAACGTAAAACGGATGGCTGCGGGGTGCGATGAGCCGATGGAACCGGCCGGCATACATATGCCGGGCGTTCCCTTGAATGCCCCCTTGCGGCCCGTTTCGGAGCCGGGGGCATGGCAGAGTGGGGCACGACGGATCCAGCAGGGTTGAGGCCGGACAACGGCCTCGGTGAAGTGCTCCTCTCGGTCGTTTACAGCCTTTACCGGGCGGTTCCGGAAGATGGCCGCTGGCCGATATTGCTGCACGAGATCGAGGCGCTGATCGGCGCCGACGCCTGCGCGCTCTCGGTCCACGATTTCGGAACCGGGCGCGGCGCGATCGCCGTCCATAGCGGGTGTTTCGAAGCGGCCGACCTTGCGGCGTATCGCGAGACCTTTGCGCCGATCAATCCCTGGCTGTCACGCGAGAGCTATTATCGCGCGAGCGATGCGGTCTGGACGGGCGAGGACATCGTTCCGCACCGGCGTCTGGTGGCGAGCGCGTTCCATGCCGGCTGGCTGCGTCCGCTCGGACTGGCGCATCGCTGCAGCGTCACGCTGTTTCGCGAGCACGACCGGGCCGTCTATATCGAGGCGTTCCGCGGTGCGCGGCGGCAGCCGTTCATGCGCGAAGAGCTCTTTCCGCTGCAGCGGCTGATCGCGCATCTGAAGCAATCGCTCGAACTGCGGTGGATGGTGACGCGCGTCGATCCCCGCTCGCTCCATCCCATGGGGGACATGGTGCTGCGCATGGGGAGCGCGCCGGCGATTCTGGCGGCGCAACAGGACCTGCTGGCCGCAAGACGGAGCGAAGGCGCCGAGAATGCGCCGGTCGACGCGGGCGATGCCGAAAGAGCCCGGGATGGGCGGGACGTCCTGCCCGCGCGCGAAGAAGAAGCGGCGCCGGAGGCAGCGGCGGGCGGCGATTCCAGGGATTGCGACGAGGCCGATCCGGCGCCGATCATGCCGGTCGCGTTGATCGCCGGGCGCGCGGATGAAGGCGAGGGGCCGGCGACCGAAACGACGCATCGCCGACGGCGATGGCTGCCGCTGGTGCTTCACAACGAAGAGGCGCAGGGCCCGGACGACGACGGCCTCGAGGACATCAACGTGAAGAAATTGCGCCAGCTGTACGGCCTGACCCGCACCGAAGCGCGGCTTGCCGTCATGATCGCCAGCGGCGTTACGCTCGCGGCCGCCGCCGCGAAGCTCGACATCACGCCGAGCACGGCGCGAACGCATCTTCAGCGCATTTTCGGCAAGACGGATACGCACTACCAGGTCGAGCTGGTGGCGCTTCTGCTGCGCGGCCCGGCGCAAATCAAGGTCGCCTATCACCGGGACGGCGGTGAGCCGCCCTCGAGGGACGGCAAGTCGCGGCGTGGCTGACGCGCGACAGCCGCGTGCGGGCCGGGGACGCTAGGCGACCGCGCCCGGAAGGTTCAAGAGAAAGGCGGAAGTCGCAATCGCGACGCCGTAAGGGACGCCGTCCTTCATCGCCAGCGCCGGCACCAGGGGGGCCAGTCGCGCCGGCAAGATCCACGCGAGTGCGGGCGCCATGGTGCGCGCCAGCACGAGGGCAAGCGCAACGGCGCCGCCCGCCAGCGACGTGATCAGAAGGTGAGGCAGGATGAGTCCGGGTCCCGCCAGCAGCGCGGTCGCGGCGAGCAGCTTGACGTCCCCGCCGCCGATCCAACGCAAACAGAAGAAGACCGCCCCGCCCGCGAACACGGCGGCGCCGACGGCGAGGTGCCATCCGATCTCGGCGAGCGGCGCGCCGGAAAGAAAGAGCTGTACAACGGCGGCGAGCGCGAGCGCGGCGGTGATCGGATTGGGAATCCGCCGCGTGGCTGCGTCGTAGGCCGCGGCCGCGGCGACGAGCGTGGCGATGAGAGCGGGCAGTATCATCGGGTCTTCCTAGTCATTCGGCTCGCCCTGACCTTTGGCGAGCTGCAAATTTTCGTGGGCGACGGCGAGGAAATGCGGGCTCGCCTCGAGCGCACGCGCGAAATACGACCTTGCGCGGTCCTTGTCGCCCCGCATCATCGCCGCATAGCCGACGTTGTTGAGCACGGCAGGAAGATCGCGGTCGCTCGCCCCCGCGAAGGCCTCGCGGTAGCGACCCTGCAGGGCGATCGCAAAGCGATAGTTGTTCCGCGCCGCTTCCAGGTCCGGCGCGAGCTCGAGCGCGCGCGCGAATTTCGCCTCGGCGCCGGCATAGTCCCCCTGTGCCAGGAGCGACATGCCCCAATTGTTGTGGATCGCGGCGGCGTCGGGGTTGAGCTCGGCGGCGCGTGCGTAGGCCGCCGCCGCCTCGCGCCAGCGCGCCTCGCCGTCGAGGATGCGCGCGAGGCCGAGATGCGCGCGCCACAGCGTATCGTCGCGCGCGAGTGCGTCGCGCAGAAGCGTGCCGGCCCTGGCATGGTCGCCCTGGCGCAACGCCGCAAGCCCCTTGCCCTGGCGCGCCCGCGCGGCGAACGCGGGCACGTCCTCGATCGCCGCGAACGCCGCCTCGGCCGCCGGTGCGGCGCCCAATCCCAGATATGACTCGGCGACGCCCAGGCGGGCCGCGGCGTTGTCGGGCTCGCGGTCGAGAACCTGGACGTAGAATCGCAGCGCGGATTTGTATTGCTCGCGGGCAAGGAGGTTGTCGGCCGCCTCGAGGAGCCGCGGAATCGGTACGGGCTCGATCGCCGCGTACGGCGCGGCGCTTTCGTTCGGCGCGGTCGCCGTGGCGCAGGCGCCGAGGGACAGCGCGGCCGCGAATGCCAGCACAAGACGGGAGGCGTGGCTCATGCATTGTCTCCTTGGCGAGCGGATCGAAGCAGGACTTTGACGTCGAAATCGGCGAGATCGCGGCCGAAGCGCAGGCTGACGTCGACGTCCTGGCGGGGATTGAGCTGCAGCGTCGCCGCGGTCGGCAGCTCCGCGGCGAGGCGGGCGGCGGCGGCCGCGTGCCCGGGCCGGTACGTGATGAGGGTGTCGGCGTATCGGTAATGATCGGCGTTGCGCAGCCGCTGAATGGTCCAGCCTCGATTTTCCAGGAACCGCTTCAGGCGGGCGGCCATGCGCGTGCGGCCGTTGCCGTTGACAATCGCGAACGTCGCCTTGCCGACTGCGGCGCGGGTGGGCGGTGCCGTGAACGAGGCCGGCACGACCGACGCCCCGGGCGCGAGTGCCAGCGGCGCCTTCGGCGGCGGATCGGCCGGCGGAGCGGTGCGATCGGGCTGCGGTGCCGGCGCGTGCGCGGCGGGCGTGGTTTCCGCCGGCGGAATCGGCACCACGATCGCGGGCGGATGGGCGGGTGGCGGCGAACCCGGCGGCAACGTCGTCACGATCGTCTGTACGCCGAGATCCGTACGCTCGACCCGGCCGAACGGGCCGGCCGCAGCGGCCGCCGGCGCGGTCCCGGCGCGGGACGCGGCCTGGCGTTCCGCCTCGAGCGCCGCGAGCGCATCGAGGTTCGCCGCGAGCGCCGGATCTGCGTGGTCACGCGCCAGCGCCGCCGCGCGTTCGAGATGGACGCGGGCCTGCTCGACCTCGCCGTGACGCAGATGCAGGCGCGCCAGGTTGTTGAGCGTCTGAAGCGAGTCGGGCTGGTACGCGAGCGCCTGCGCGAAATAGGATTGCGCCAGATCGCTGCGGCCCAGGAGGTCGTAGGCGACGGCAAGCGCATTCAGGATCTCGACCGAATCCGGCCGGCGGCGCAAGGCGGCGCGCAGGTCCTGCACCGCGAGCCCGTAATTTCCTGCCGCGAGATGCGCCTTGCCGCGCGCCTCGGCGTCCGCGCCGGGCTGCGCGAAGGGCTGGCTCGCGACCGGGCGCAGCTCGAGATCCGGCCCGATGCCGCTGCAGGCGCCGGCCAGCGTGCTCAAGGCGATGATCCGAAGCGAGGTGAGTCTCATGGCGCGTGCCGTCACATGCGGTTGCTGATCATGCCGAGGCCGCGCACGACCGTGACGATCGCCGGTGCCATGACCAGGATGATCATCGCCGGGACCGTGCAGAATCCGACGGCGATCGACAGCTTGATGGGCAGGGCGTTGGCTTTCTCCTCGGCGCGCACCAGGCGCTTGTCGCGCATCTCCGCCGCCGTGACCCGCAGCGCATCGGCGATCGACGAGCCGAAGCGTTCGGCATGCGCCATTATGGTGACGAAGGCGCTGACCTCGTCGACGCCCACGCGCCGCGCGAGGTCGCGGAGGACTTCGCCTCTCGCTTTGCCGGCGCGGAGCTCGGCGCCGACGATCATGAACTCCTCGGCGATGATGGGATGCGCGTTGCCGATTTCGAGCGCCATGCGCTGCATCGCCGCATCCAGGCCCAGCCCGGCCTCGACGCAGACGAGAAGCATGTCGAGCGCGTCCGGGAATCCGAGCCGAATCGCATTCTGGCGCGCCTCGATGCGTCGATCGACCCAGGCCGAAGGCAGGACGAAGCCCATCACCGCGGCCAGAAGGGTCGCCGCGACGGCGAGCTTGAAGTCGACATTTGCCAGCACGGTCGGCAGGAGGAAGGCGACCACTGCCGGCGGCAGCAACGTCAGGATCACCCGCGCCGCATAGAACGTTCCGACCGCGGCGGGCGAGCGGTAACCGGCGCGGATGAGCTTCTCGCGCACGGGCGTGCGTTTTTCCGGGGGCGGCAGCGCCAGGCGCTTGAGCCAATCGGGCAGCGGATCAGCCATCTCCCGGGCCCGCGCAAGCGCGATCGGGGCGGTGTTCGACGACGGCACGGCGAGGCGGCGCAGCACGGCGTCCCCGGCGAAGAACAGGCCGCCGAGGCCGATCACGCTGATGAAGAGACCGACGAACAGGAGGGCGAGCGAGCCGATCGCGCCGCTCGTCAGCAGTGCCGAGCCGGCTTCGACGAACGCGTCACCGAAAGCGGAGAGATGCTCCACGATACCCTCCTAGACTTTGATGTTCGTGAGCCACTTCATGATCACGCTGTTCATGATCACCAGGATGGCCCCGATAATGGCGAGAACCGTGAACAGCGGGTGATCGGCGGTCTTCAGATAGTAGTCGGGGCGCATGAGCCAGATGGCCCCCACCACGACGAATGGGAATGCAGTCAGGAACTTCGCCGCGAGACGCCCCTCGGCCGAGACCGAGAGAATCCTGCGATGCATGCGGAACCGCGCGCGCACGACCCTGCTGAGCCCGTCGAGGACTTCGGCGAGATTTCCGCCGGTGCCGTACTGGACGTTCACGGCGACGACGAGGTATTGGAGGTCCGGAACCGGCAGCCGCCTGCCCATATTGGCGATCGCCTCCTGCACGTCGAGCCCGTAGGTCATCTCGTCGACCGCGATGCCGAACTCGGTGCCGATTGGATCGGGCATTTCCTCGGCGACCAGCCCCATCGCCGCGGCGAGCGGATGGCCGACCCGCAGGGATCGGACCAGCATGTCGACCGCGTCGGGCAGCTGCTCGGCGAAGCGGGCCAGGCGCCGGCGCTTTTGCCGCAGGATGAACAGAACGGGCAACATGAACCCGCTGGTGAGCGCCACGGGCAAGGCGACGATTGGCGATTGCCGCAGACCGAACGCAAGCGCGGCGAAGACGGCGAGCGCCAGAGCCGTCATCACGAGGAAGATCCTGGCCAGCGATATGGTCATGCCGGCCTGGGCGAGCTGGCGCGAAAGCCATGCGACCGGCAGGAAGGCGCCGAGCCTCTGCAGCCACAATGACTGCTCGCTGGGGATGCGGCGCAGGAGCGCCAGCACGGCCTTGGGGTCGGCCCCGCGCGCCAGCATGTCGAGCCGGCGGTTGACCCGCCCCTGCGCGCGCCGCCGACCGCTCGCAGCGAAGCTGTAGAGCCCGTCGACGGTGAGGAGAACGCCGAGCACGATCGCGCCGAAGATGAGGACCGTCTCGACGCCGGAAAGAGGAATTTGATCGATCATGGATCAGCTCCTCCGTGCCGGGCGTCGCATGGACGCGGGCCGTCCGGCACCGCCGGCGATGAGCGCATTGAGCAAGGACGACGCATCCATGGCTCAAGCCAGCCGCCGTCTGGGTTCGAACATGTCGGCCGGCAGCGGTACGCCCCAGGCCTCGAAGCGCTGCGCGAACTTTGGCCGGACCCCGGTCGCCTCGAAATGCCCGAGCACGTTGCCGTTGCCGTCGATACCCGTGCGCCTGAACACGAAGATCTCCTGCATGGTCACCACATCGCCCTCCATGCCGGTGATCTCCTGGATGCTGACGATGCGCCGCTTGCCGTCGGACATGCGCTCGAGCTGGACGATCACGTTGAGCGCCGAGGCCATGGTCCGGCGCATGGTGCGGTCGGAAAGGTTGAACCCGGTCATTCCGATCATCTGCTCGAGCCGTGCGAGGCTGTCGCGCGGACTGTTGGCGTGAACCGTCGTCATCGAGCCGTCGTGGCCGGTGTTCATCGCCTGAAGCATGTCCAGGACCTCGGCGCCGCGGACCTCGCCGACGATGATGCGGTCGGGGCGCATGCGAAGGGCATTGCGCACGAGGTCGCGCTGGGTAACCGCGCCCTTGCCTTCGATGTTGGGCGGACGCGTCTCGAGCCGGAGCACGTGCGACTGCTGCAGCTGAAGCTCGGCCGCGTCTTCGATCGTGATGATGCGCTCGCGATCGGAGATCATGGTCGAGAGCGCGTTCAGCATCGTCGTCTTGCCGGACCCCGTGCCGCCCGAGATGAGCAGGTTGAGCCGGCTCTGGACGACCCGCTTCAGGAACTCGGCCATGTCCTTCGTCATCGTGCCGATCTCGATCAGGCGATCGATCGTCAGGGGCGTGCGGGTGAATTTGCGGATCGAGAGCAGCGGCCCGTCGATGGCGCTGGGCGGGATGATCGCGTTGACGCGGCTGCCGTCGGAAAGGCGGGCATCGACCCAGGGCTGCGACTCGTCGATGCGCCGGCCGATCCCGCTCACGATCTTGTCGATGATGCGCAGCAGGTGCTTGTCGTCCTTGAAGCGCACGGGCGTCAGCTCCAGCCGGCCGAAGCGCTCGACGAAGACCTGCTTGTGGGTGTTCACCAGGATATCGGAGATCGTGTCGTCCTTGAGGAGCGGCTCGAGCGGCCCCAGGCCCAGCACCTCGTCCAGGATCTCCTCGATCAGCTGCACGCATTCCTTGGCGTTGAGCGCGATTCCTTCCTCGATCAGCATCTCGCGCACGATCTGGCCGACTTCGCGCCGCAGCTCCTCGATCGGCACCTTGTCGATGACCGGCAGGTTGAGCATGTCGAGAAGGCGCTGGTGAAACCGCACCTTGAGGTCGGTCACGTCGTTGGTCCGCCGCGCCAGCTCGCTGCGGGGCGGCGGTATAACGGCAGCCCTCTCTTTGGTATCAGCGAGCGTGGGGGGCGCGGCGGCGCCGCTGCCGATCTCCGAGGAAAACCTTCGGAACATGCGGATCCCTCCTCTCAACCTGCCGGAGCGGTGCCTGCGTTCGCGGCGAGCCGTACCGTCGCGATCTCGCGCACGGCGGCGCGCGCGAAGGCCTGGACCTGCTTGCCGAATTTCGAGCGGCGCTTGACGTCGAATACCGGCACGCCCTGGTTGAGGGCATTCATGACCAGCCGGTAGTCGTTGGGGACGAGGTAGTCGATTCGGCGCCCCAGGGCCTTTTCCGCGTTCCTGATGTCGACGCCGTCGCCCCAGCGCCGCACATAGCGGTTGCACACGATGCCGATCGGCAGCGCGTAGTGGCCTTCCTCCTGAAGGACGTCGAGAAGCCGGCGCGCCTGGCGCAGCATGGGTACGTTGAGCTGGACGACGATGGCGAGATAATCCACGGCCGCAAGCACGGCCTCGGTCCAGCCGGCAAGGGCGCGGGGCATGTCGAGGACGACGAAGTCGAACTCTTCGCATGCGAGCTCGAGGATCCGTCCGGCCGTATCCGGCGAGAGGGCGTCGAGCGGCATCGGAATGGCGGGCGCGCTCAGGACATGCAGGCCGCTCTTGTGCTGGAGCATGGCGCTCTTGAGCAGCGTGCCGTCGAGCCGCTCGGGCGCGCGGACGATGTCGACGAGACCGCTCGTTGCCTCGAGATCGAGCGAAAGCGCCGCGTTGCCGAACTGAACGTCGAGGTCGATCAGGCAGACGCTGCGTCCGTTGGCTTTCTCCGCGGCCGCAAGCCCGACCGCGGTATGGACGGCGAGCGTGGTCGCGCCGACGCCGCCCGAGGCGCGCATGAAGGCGAGCACCTTGCCCTGCCGGCCCGGCGGGCCGGCCGCCTCGCGCCGGCTCGCGGCCGCGGCGCGCAGCGTGTCGATGAGGTCGTGCTCGTCGAGGGGTTGCGGCAGGAAATCGTCGATGCCCTCGCGCAGCAGACGGCGCATGGTCGCGACCGAACCGGTCGGCGCCGTCGCCGCCACCCACATCCCCCGATGCGCGCGAGCGAGTCTCGAGAGCGCGGCGAAATCCTGGGGATCGTCCGGATCGATCTCGGCGATCAGCACGTCGGGTTGCGCGCCCTGAATGACGTACGCGCCGAGCGACTTGATCTCGCCCACGCGAGCCGAGACGTTCGTGTTGCCTACCTTCTGCGCGGCGGCGGTCACGATCTGCGCAGTCGTGGCCGAGCGGACGATGGCGAGGATGTTGGTCAGGTTTCCGTCAAACATCGGCTTTCCTTCCATCTCCAGGACTCAGGTCGCGAGGTCTTCCCCGGTCAGTGTGGCGGTGATGTCGGGCATGGTCGCGTCGTACTTGGTGGGTCCGCCCAGGAGGCCGCGCACGGCGGCGAACGGCCCCGCCGGCCAGGTGAGGCCGCTCAAGGTGAGCGTCACGGCCGGAAATGCCTGGCCGCCGGCGAATCCCAGGCGCACGTAGCTGTAGCGGATGGTGACGTTGGCGGCGGTGATGGTCGGGAGAATGGCCTGCATCCGCTCGAGCAGCAGGTCGAAGCCGCCGCCGCACGCGGTCCCGGTGCATACGACGTCGCCGAAACCCGCGCACGGATCCGGGTCCCTGTAGCACGGCAATCCCCACAGCCCGGAGTCTTCGGGATCGGCGCGGTCGTTGATCGCCGGCACCGCGCCGTTCGGATTGACGACGACCGCGAGCCGCGCGCCGAGCTGCGCCGCCTTTTCCGCCGCGGTCGCGTAGTAGAGCTGAAGCGTGATCTCGAGAATGCCGAAAACGAGCGCGAGGAAGAGGGGCGCGACGATCACGAATTCGGTCACCGCGGTGGCGCGTGCGTCGCTGCGAAGATGAAGGAGCGATCTCATGGCGTCACTGCCCGATCCAGCGCGCTTCGTCGGCGACGGTGTAGGTCACCAGCGGACTCATGCCGAGGAGGCCGTACCCAAGGACCGGCAGATCCACCTGCACCGTGGCGGTCATGCGCACCACCGGCACCGGGCCCTGGGTCCGGAACGCGCCGTCGTTCGGTATCTCGACGCGCGCGACCTGAATCGACGCCGGATCGGTCCAGAACTGGAAAACGGTGCCGCCGGAGGGCAGGCCGGTCATCGCGATCTGTTTCGCCTGCGCGATGAAGCCGTCCTCGTACGGCACGCGGCTCAGGTAGCGCACGCCGTCGCGCACGCCCTTGGTCACGATGTGGTGGAACCAGATCAGCTGGCCCATGCCGATGAAGCCGAAGAGGAGGATGGTGAGGATGGGCAGCGTCACCACGAACTCGGTGGCGACCGAGCCCCGGTCGTCGCCGAGCGCACGCAGGCTCCTGCGCGGCGGCGGCAGTTGGGGCGCATGCGGCGCGCCGTCGGCGGACGTCCATCCGACCGAACGCAGCCTGCGCAGACCGGAATATGCGCGTTTGCCCGCCATGGCGCTCACCGGTAGAGGATCGGCAGCTCGTGCAGGATGCCGGTCTCGTCGTTGGCTTCGACGAAATCCATGAATTCGGCATAGATGTCCGAAATCTGCGGATCGCTCGGATCGGCGCCGACAGGTTCGGTCAGGAACATCATGGCAAAGGATTCGACCGGAATGTTGTCGGCACTGCCTTTGACGCCATGTTCCTTGCAATTGATGATCGCGACGAGCAGCACGCGGCGATCGAGCACCGGGCTCATGTCGGCGGGTTCGGTGACCGGCGCCGGCGCACAGGTCGGATTGCCGTTCTCGCCGCCTTGCGCCGATTTGTTCGGGATCTCGTTGGCGATTTCGTAGCGGTAGATCTCGTAACGGGTGGGAACCCGCCCGAAATGCGACACGACCGCGCTCCAGGGGATGGAAGGATGGTTCTTCTGCCAGTAGGCCTGAAGTGCGGCCTCCGACACGCCGCGGCCGACGCGATTGTCGAAGTCGCAGTTTCCGGCGGCAAAACAGTCGTCCTGCGGCAAGGCGTCGGTGTCGGCGGGATCGCCCGGGGGCAGCTCGGTCAGTTTGTTCGACGTGCATTGCCGGCTCTGGACCTTGCCCTTGGTGACGTTCCGGGCCGGCGCGAAGGCGGGATCCGACATCCTGCTGCCCATCGGCGGATCCCAGATGTCGAAGCGAACGTTGAGCCCGGCATGGACCGACTCCCGCTCGCCGGGAGCGACATCGACCAGGGCGCCTTGCTCGACGCATTGCGTGCCGGGATCGCGCAATCCCAGCAGGCAGCGGATGGCCGCGGCCCCGCCGCCGCTCGGACACAGGTTCGACGTCGCGTATTTGGACAGGTCGAGCAGGCCGAAATCGCCCGGCGCCCATTGCGCGCTGTTGCCCCCGCCCTTGGTCTTGAGCAGGATCTGCTTGCCCTTCATGCTCTCCCAATCGAAGGTGCCGTTTGCCGTGTCCTCGGTCGGATTGCAGATCATGAGCGGCGGGAAGCGGCAGGCGGTGCGGGTGAAGCCTGCGATCGCGAAGGTCTGCGCCGTGCCCGCGGACGCGACCCCGGCGCCGAAGACGTTCATGACCGGCGCGAGCGCGTAGAGGACCGAGCGCGGCTCCACCGTCACCTGGACGAAGCGCGCCTGGCGGGATTGCTCGATCGTGGGCGCGCCGTCGTCTGGATAGGTGTACACGACGTTGTCGCCCGGCACCGTCCCGGCCGGGCCCGTGCCCGAGCCGAGCGCGGACAGGAAGACCAGGCGCTGGACGGCGAGGGAGCCGTCGCCCGAGAAGTTCTGCGTGTCGGTGACGATGGGCCCCGGCCCGAGGGCGCCGGTCGCCGCATTGATCGCGCGCGTGATCGCATCGCCGTGGCCGTCGAGCTCGGCGGCAGCGGCGAGCGCCGCATGATCGGCGTAGGACTGCATCTGGGTATGGATGTTGAACAGCCGCCCGCCATCGATCACGAGCGCGCCGATGGCGAAGAACGCCACCAGGGCCACGGTCACCCAGAGGACGACCGCGCCGCCGTCGTCGCGCAGCAGACGGCGCATCGAACGGGTTGGCTTCGATCGCGGCATGATCGAACCTCCTCGCGCCGCGCCGGCCTACTTTCCGCTGCCGGCGAAAATGTTGATGGTCGTCGTCCGCAACGGGCGCGGCTGCTTCACCTGATCGGTGCGATAGCGCTCGAGCGCGATGAGCGCGCGGTCCCCTTCAAGCGCGATCGGTCCGGGATCGGGCTGCGGGTCGGGGTTGACCACCTGCAGCGCCATGTTGTGGCGCACCGCGTTGCCGAAGCTCTCGTCCGCCGCGCTCAGATACGGCGGGCTCTCGGCGCAGGCCGCGAGCGCCGCGGCGGCGAGGACGGGAACGATCAACGTTCTCATGGCCGTTGTCCTTTCGCGTCGGTCACTTGATCACGTAGCCGTGCGGGCCGGTGACGCCGCCGATGCCGGCGGCGGCGCTTCTGCCAAGCCGCGACCGATCGATCCTGCCGCCCAGGAACAGATCCTGCTCGCTCGGCAACGCCACGAAGTCGTGCGGGATCGCGAGCGTGCCGGCCGGCACGGGCTTGACGAGCCGGGGCGTGATGAAGACGACGAGCTCGGTCTTCTTCTGGCGGTAGTTGGACGAGCGGAACAGCGCGCCCAGGACCGGCAGGTCGCCGAGCCAGGGAAGCTGCGCGACCGTATCGGCGAAATCCTGCCGGAGGAGTCCCGAAATCGCGAAGGACTGACCATCGCGCACCTCGACCGTGGTCTCGGTGCGGCGCACGCGCAGGCCCGGAATCACGACACCGCCCGGGAAGGTCGATTGCACCGTGAGCGCGCGGTCGATGTCGCTGACTTCGGTCTTGATGACGAGGTTGATCAGGTCCTTGCCGATGACGGTCGGCGTGAAATTGAGGCCGACGCCGAACTGCTTGAATTCGACCGTGATCGCGTTGGTGCCGCCGGTCAGCGCCTGGGCGATCGGAATCGGAAACTCGCCGCCGGCGAGGAATGCGGCCGAGTCGCCCGACAGCACGACCAGATTCGGTTCGGCCAGAACGGATACGAGCCCCTTGCGCTCGAGCACGTCGAGCTGGGTGGCGAGATCGCCGTTCAGCGTCGCGGCCGAGGCAAAGGGTGTCGTTTCCTGACCCAGCACGCTGCCGGGAAAGCCGCTCAGGAAGGCGAAGCGGGTCGCGCCGATGCCGATATCGGCGGCGACGCTGAAGCCGAGCGCCTTGGATGCCTCGCGGTCGAACTCGGCGAATTTGACCTCGAGCATGACCTGGCTCGAGCCGGCGACGGAGAGCAGGTTCGTGACCTTGTCGGGTGCGTATTGCTGCGCCACCGCCATCGCACGGGCGAGCTTGTCGGGGCTGCTGACCTGCCCCGAGATGACGATCCCCTCGTTGGCGGACCGCACCTCGATGCGCTCGTCAGGGAGAACCTCGAACAGCTTCTGCTTCAGCCCCTCGACGTCATGGGTGACCACGAGGTCGACGACGGCCAGCGGGCGGTTCCGATCGCCCATGAACATCAGGTTCGTCGAGCCGAGCTTCTTGCCGAGCACGTAGACGGACTGGCGCGTGAGTGGCACCACGTCGGCGATCTCGGGGCTGCCCACGGTGACTTCGCTGAAGGCACGGTCGACCTGCAGGATCTGCGATTTGTTGAGTGGGACCAGCACCTGCCCCGTCGCCGGGCCGGCGAGGGAGACGGTGGCCACGCGCGCGCCGTTCAGCGGGCGCGGCGCCTGCTGGACCTGCTGTGCATCGACCGCGCCGAGTCCCAGGCCCAGGAACATCACGGCCGCGCCGAGCGCGCGTCCTGATTTCCGCAACCGGCGAAGCAGACTCATCCAAAACATCGGTAATCCTCTCCTTGGGCGGGCCTCAGCCGCCGATCGGCGTGACGGTGAGCTCGGTGCCGCGGCGCACCCGCACCGTGGGCGCGCGCGCCGACGTGTTCCTGGGCTGCTCGCCGACGAGGTCGGGGATGCGCATCGTGCGCGTGCGCTTCTCCTCGACGGCGGCAATGTTGCGGAGCGCGAGCGAGAGCTGGCCTACCTGCATGGCGAGCGCCAGCTTCTGCGCCTCCTCGGGCGTCACTTCGAGTGTGACGGTGCGTACGACCTGCGGCTTGTTGCGGTCGGTATCGGTGATCTGGTCGATGCCGCGCACGACGATGTTCTGGAGGATGATGTCCGAGACCTTGTCTTCGCCGCCGCGGCCTTCCGGATTCCGCGTGAGGATCACGTCGACCCGGTCGCCCGGCAGCAGAAAGCCGGCGACGCCGCTCACGTCGTTCACGCGCACGGCGAAGGCGCGCTTGCCTTCGGGCAGCGCGGTGGAAAGCGTCGCCTTGCCGCCGAAGCCGGAGACCTTCGCGGCGAGGATGGGTTCGCCCTTGATCATCGGCCGCAGCGCCACGCGATGCGCCTGGCCGCTGCCGACGACCTCGTCGATACTTGCGAAGGCGCCTTCGGGAAGCGTCGGCGCGGCCCAGGGCGCCGTCGCAAGGTGGGCGCGCGTGATCTCGGCGCCGAAGGGGATGTCGTGCGCGGCGACGACGACCTGCTTGAGCTCGAACGGCGCGGGTGCTGCGGCCGCGGACTGGCTGGCGCGCTGATTGAGCTCGCGGGCGACGAGAACCACGGCGACGGCGGACAGCACGAGCCCGGCGGCGAACGTGGCGATGGCGCGAAGGTTCATAGGCGTCGGTTCCTTGCGTGAATCCTCAAGGCCGCGCGGGCGGAGAGAGGGGGGATCGGCCCGCGCGGCGAGAGGCGGGATGTTGTCGGGAGCTGGTTCTTATTGCTGCACCTTATTCGCCAGCCCCGTGACTTCGGTATTGATCTCGTCGAGGATGATCTTCGCTTGGTCCGCGATGAGCGAGAACGTGGCGATCCCCGCGATCGCCATGATGGACGCAGCGACGATCCACTCCGTCACGGCCGTGCCGGAGTCGTCGTGCAGGAGCGCAACAAGTCGATTCATCGATACACCTCCTATCTGATCCGCCGCCCCGCACCGCGCGAGGCGCCCGTTGAAACGAGCGGCATTGGCCGTGCCGTTCGCTGCCCGGACCTCCGACCGGCGGACGTGATTGGCCTGCCGGTCGGGCGTCCGCCCGCTCTCACGCGCGACATGCGCGAGGAGACGGTGCGGCGCTTAGCTTTGCGTATGGGGCAAGCGCGCGCGTCCCGCGTTTGCAGTACCTGCCCGAAAGAGAACGGGGCGCGAGGCGGGGCGCCTTCGCCGACGGACGAAAATGGTCGATGGAATGCGCCGTTATGCGCGGCGACTCGAAAGAATCGCCCACGAAAGGATCAGCAGGACGGCTGTCGTAAGGCCGGAAGAATAGCAAACGGCAGCGACGGCGCGGCGGCCGATATACCGTAAACAGAGGATCGTCGCGGCGCGGTGCAGCGCCGACGCCCCATGAAAAACGCGACGACGGATTCAGAGCCGGATCACTCGCTGCGCACGGAAATGCTGCGAGCGTCGTATCCGAAGCGGCCGGTGCCGGTATTGCGATTGCGTGCCGGCGAACAGGCCGCACGCTCATCCTCGTCCGATCTACCCAGGATTGCTGAATAGGTCGGCGGCGGTGCGGCGGCGTAGCATCCGCCGTTTTCCGAGGGCGGTGCGATGAATGCGAGCGCAACTCTCGACCTGACGGGGTTCAGGACCAGGTGCTTCGAAGTCGCCTGGCGCCTCTTCTTCCTGTTGTACCCGGCTGCGATGCTGCTCGGCTGTTATCTTTACGACGACATCGAGCGGCTGATGGCGCGGGATTTCCTTGCCTTCTGGTCAGCCTCGTATCTGGCGTGGATTGGTGATCCCGCCGCGGCCTATGACCAGGTGCGCATTCTCGCGGTCGAACGATTTGCGCTGCCGGGCGGCGAGGCGTTGTACCTCTGGCACTATCCCCCGACGTTTCAGCTCTTCGTGCTGCCGCTGTCGCTGCTGCCCTATTTCGCCGCTTTCGCCGTATGGGTGGCCCTCACGCTGGCGGCCTATCTCATCGTCATCGGGCGCCTTGCCGCCCATGCATACGCGCCCTGGCTCGCGCTCGCATTTCCGGCGGCATTCATGAACGTCTTTCTCGGCCAGAACGGGTTTCTGAGCGCGGCGCTGTTCGGCGGCGCGCTGGCGCTCCTCAAAACGCAACCTGCTTTGGCCGGCGTTCTGTTCGGGTTGCTGAGCTACAAGCCTCAGCTCGGTCTGCTGGTGCCGCTGGCGCTTTTATGCGGGCGACAATGGACGGCTTTTTGCAGTGCCAGCGTGACGACGCTCGTCTTTGCCGGCGCCAGCGTCGCGGTGCTAGGGGTCGAGCCCTGGATCGCGTTCTTCGACAACATCCCGAAAGTCGCGCCGCTGCTCGACAACGGCTGGTTGCCGTGGGTCCTGATGCCGAGCGTCTATGTCGGCCTGCGCACGATCGGCCTCGATGCGGCGCATGCGTATGCGATCCACATCATCGTGGCGGCCGTCGTGGCGGGAACGGTGGCGTGGGTCTGGCGCGGACGCGCGCCGCTCCATCTCGCGGGGGCGGTTCTGGCCGCGGGCGCGGTCCTGATGTCGCCGTACCTCTTTCACTACGATCTCGCGCTGCTGGCGGTGCCGATCGCAATTTTGGCCGCAGAGGGTATCCGGCAGGGTCGGTTGGTGGGCGAAAACGGAATCCTGATTCTGGCGTGGCTTACGCCGCTTGCGACTTTCCTGCTGGCTGTCGCGACGGGTATCCAGGTGGCGCCGCTGTGCCTGCTGGGACTCTTTTTCATTGCGGCGCGGCGGGCCTGTGCGGCGCGTCGGCTCCCGATCCGGCACGTCGCGCCTGTCGCGTCCCGGGACGTCGCTACCCAGGCGTCGCCCGCCGCGCCCGGCGGCCGGATAGCCTGAATGCAGGCAGGCGTCACCTGCCGGGCGGTGCTATGGCACGGATTGCGCTATGAGCAAGCGGCCGCCTTCGCGGATGACGCCATCGCCCCGATAGAGCCGCAGCACACGATCGGCACGTCGGTGTCGTCGCGTCCGGTACCGACGATCGCCGCGTTCGCGGTTCGGTCAGAACCGCACGCCGATCTTGATCTGCGCCGAAAGCTCGCGGATCACCTGGTCGACGTTGAAGAGACGACCGTCGATCACGAAGAGACGCGCCACGCCACCGACATAGAACCTGTGCGTGACGTCGTAGTCGAAACCGAAGACGGCCTGCGCCGAGGGGGCGAACGCGTCCTCATCCGCAGCGACGGCAGCCGCAGCGTCGAAACCCAGGACGGTCGTGGTCGCGCGCGCGTCGATGCTGCCGTCGAGCCACGACGTACCGATTCCGATGCCGACATAGGGATGCACGTCGCCCGTATTCCGCCGCCAGGCGACGGTCAGGAAGAGCGTGTCGATATCGAGGTCGTAGTCCGTGTCGAGCGTGACGTTCTGGCCGAGGCCGCTGACGTTGATCGTCAGGTCTCCGTCGGTGGCGGACCGCAGGTATTCCAGGCCGATCGACAGGTTGTCCGTCAGGACGCGGTCGAACCAGACGGCGGCCGAGCCGATGACGCCGGCGCCGCCCAACGTGGAGTTTGACTGCACCTCGAGATCGAACCGGCCGAGCCGCTCGTCGAAGGAGAGGTCGTCATCGGTGTAGGCGAGACCGAATCCCGCTTCGAGACGGATATCCGCCGCCGAGGCCGGACGATTGGCTGCGGCCGTCGCGCCGAACAGGACAATACATCCGAGAGCCAGCGCCAGGGCGCGGCGCCGGCGCGGCGATCCGGATGCTTCGCCCAGCACCAGCATGCGTCGCGACCGTACCGATCGGTGGACGGGCGCGCAATCAACGTGCTGTCCCGTTGCCGGTTCCGAATGCCCGTGCGGACCGTCGGCGCGAACGGCGCCGCCGTCCGGATCGATCGGGCCTGGGCACCGGCATTCGCCCGGTTAGAATGTTCGGGGCCCCCGCATGGGGCTTTGCCGTATCGGGGTGCTGTTCCGGGATCGGCGCGTGCGCGAGGACATCGACGGAATCCGTCATCGGCACGGTCGGGAGTTGCGGTTCCTGTGCGATGCGATGCTGGTGCAGCTCGGGCACTGGCTGCGCGCGGCAGGGTACGACACCCTCATCGCCGCGCAGCGCACCGCCGACCGTGCGCTGGTCGCCCGCGCGATCATCGACGATCGCGTGCTGCTGACGCGCGACCGCAAGCTTTGCGAGATCCGCGATGCCGGCCGGCATACGGTCCTGCTTCGCAGCCAGCGGATCGACGAGCTGGTGGCGGACATCACGCCGCGGTTCGGCATCGACTGGCTGGCAAGGCCGTTCTCGCGCTGCCTGGTGTGCAACACGGAGCTGCGTCCGGCGCCGCCGCTTGCGCGCAGCCGCCTGCCGCCCGCCGTGCTCGAGACGGTCAGCGAGATCAACCATTGCCGCCAATGCGACAAGCTGTACTGGGCCGGCGGTCATGTGCGCCGGATGATGCAGCGTCTCGCCCGCTGGCAGGCCGGCGATTTCACGTGACGCGATGTTGCTGACGGGATGTGGCGCGAGGGCCGGCGTCCCGGACCTATCGCGGCCTTGGTCCGGGCGAGGCGGTGCCCGGTCGTTGACGCCGGAGGCTACCCCCGCAGTCCGGCCACGGGGCCTTCCGATATCCCGCGGGCCTTGTGGCGGCTGGCTCGGCGCTGCGGGCTCACACGCCGCGACCTGTCCGGACTCTCCATCCGGACGAGCGCGCCGTCAACGGCGTGGCGGGTGGCGCAACCCGACGGCCGCCGGAATGCGCCATCGCGCACGACCGATGGGCAACTTCACGCGTCGCCCCGTCTCCCTAGAATTGCGCATCCCCTTGGAATTGCGCGTGGGATGGCCACCGGCGCGGCAAGCGATCGAATCGAGGCGACCGAACGATGAGCGAGGGCAAACTGGTCTGGATCTATGCGCCCGGAGTGTGCGACCTCTTCCACCCGGGCCATGTCGAGTTCTTCCGGCAGGCGCGCTCGTTGGGCGACCGTGTCATCGCCGGCATCGTCAGCGAAGCCACCGCGGCCGACTACAAGCCGGCGCCGATCATGACCATGGCGGAGCGGATCGCCGTGGTCAGCGCCTGCCGCTATGTGGACCGGGTGCTGCCCGATGCGCCGCGGCAGGTCACGGTCGATTTCCTCGACAGCATCGGCGCCGACTACGCCGTCCATGGCGACGACATCACGCCCGAGGAACTGGAGCGTTCGTTCCCCGGCCTGGTCGCCGCCGGCCGCATGAAATTCGTCCCCTACACGCGCACGGTCTCGTCCCGGCAGCTCATCGAGCGGATCGCCAACCGTCTGCGCGACGGTACCCTGCGCGTGAAGCTGTAAGGTGCGGTGCGCCCCGGCCCACGCCCAAGCTTCGACTACACGAAAGAGCGGTTGAGGGCACAAGCCCTTCCTGCAACGAAGGACCGGAGGCGCTGCGCGCGCAGCACCCAGGACGCCGGCCGCGCCGGCATGGCATGACGCCGCCCGCGACCCGCATCCCGCCGGAATTCGGGAGAATGCCATGTTCGGATTGCTGGTCCGCAACTGGTGGGCGCTCGCCTTGCGCGGCGCGCTCGCCGTGATCTTCGGCGTGCTGACGCTGCTGATGCCGGGCATCACGCTCGAGGTCCTGATCCTTCTGTTCGGGGCGTATGCGGCGGTCGACGGCATCTTCGCCATCGTCGCCGGCGTGCGCGCGGCGCGACAGGGCGAACGGTGGGGCGCCCCCATCCTCGAAGGCGCGGCCGACATCATCGCCGGCGCGATCGCGCTGTTCGTGCCGGTCGCCGTGGCGCTGGCGTTCATCTATCTCGTCGCCGTCTGGGCGCTCGTGACCGGCGCGCTCGAAATCGCCACCGCGATCCGTCTGCGCCGCGAGATCGAGGGCGAGTGGCTGATGATTCTGGGCGGCGTCCTGTCGATCCTGTTCGGACTCGCCGTCGCCGTCTTTCCCGGGATCGGGCTTTTGGGACTGCTATGGGCGATCGGCGTCTACGCGATCGTGTTCGGCATCGTCCTGATGGCGCTGGCGTTCCGGCTGCACCGATTGAGGTCGGAGGCGATGCCCGCACGGACGTGACGCGGCGGCGGATCAACCGCGATCCGCGGGCCGTCAAACCTTCATTCGGCGGGTTGCGTCAGGGCCGGCTTCGGCGCCGGATCGGCGGCCGCGGCGCGGCGTCTGTTCCGCACCATCACCTCGTAGAGGTGCGCGACCGTGGACGATGCGGTCCGGACGAACAGGAACGGCAGGACGGCATGGACGAGGCAGGCGAGCCCGCCCGCGATCATGCGTGCGCCGAAACCGGCGGCTGCCCGCATGTGCTCGGCATAGGACTCGCCGACGGAACGGGGATGCGCGGTGAAGAGGTGCCGGACCATCGCTCCTCCTTTCCGAATGGACCGGCGCCGATGCTAATGCGATGCCGCGGACAGCGGTTTGCGACTTTGCGTCGGATTCGGCGCACGTGTAGAAAATAATCTCCCGTTCAGGCGGAATTAGGGGTAATTTTTACCCCATGGACGCCATAGACCGAAAAATTCTGGGGATCCTCCAGGAGGACGCGACGGTGCCGGTCGCCGAGATCGCGCGGCGATGCGGCCTGTCCCTGTCGCCCTGCTGGCGTCGCATCCAGCGACTGGAGGAAAGCGGGGTGATCCAACGCCGCGTCGCGCTGCTCGATCCGAACAAGCTCAATGTCGGCGTCACGGTGTTCGTCGCGGTGCGGACGAACAAGCACAACATGGAATGGGCGGAGGCCTTCTGCAAGGCGGTCAGCCGGATTCCGGAGGTGGTCGAGTTCTACCGGATGAGCGGGGACGTCGACTATCTGCTGCGCGTGGTCGTGCCCGACATCGCCGCCTATGACCGGGTCTACAAGAAGCTGATCAAGACCGCCGATCTGTTCGACGTCAGCTCCAGCTTCGCGATGGAGCGGATCAAGTACACGACCGCGCTGCCGCTCGATTACGCAAGCTGACGATTCAGGGCGCATGCCGCGCCGGCGTTCGATGATCGGCCTCGCCGATCTCTCGCCGATCTATCGTGCGCGGGGGCCCTTGATGCCGGGCGGGAACACGAGGGCGAACGTGGTCCCCTTGTCGCGGCGCTCGATGTTCACGTTGCCGTCGAGCTGCTGGACCAGGCGATGCACGATCCCCATCCCGAGCGAGGCGGTCGAGCCGGGATCGAACTCCGATGGCAGCCCCACGCCCTCGTCGCTTACCCTGAGCTCGATGCCGCCATCCGTCCGGTTGCGCAGCGTGACGCGGATCGGTCCGCCCTCCTGGCCGGGATAGGCGTGCTTCTCCGCGTTCATGAGCAGCTCGTGCAGGGCCAGGGCGAGGGCCGTCGCCTTGTTCATGGGCAGCATCACCTCCTCGGCGTCCACGTCGATCCGCGCGCCGGGCCTGGTCAGGTAGGCGCGGGCCGTTTCCTGGCAGAACGTGCCGAGAAACGCGCCGAACTCGACCAACTTGGCGGAGCCCGCGCCATACAGGTGGCGGTACACGGCGCTGATCGAGGCAATGCGCTGTCGCGCCCCCTGGAGATGGGTGCGGGTTTCCGCGTTCTGCACGATGCGGCTTTGCATGCTCAGGATGCTGGAGAGGAGCTGCAGGCTGTTGGCGATCCGGTGCTGAAGCTCCCGCATGAGAAGGTCCTTCTCGCGGAGCAGGCTCTCGATCGTGTCGGCCATCTGGTTCATCGACGCGGCAAGCCGCTCGAATTCGACGCCGCGGACGCCGGCAGGCATGCGGACGTCGCGATCGCCGGCGCACCAGCGCGACATGACGGATATGATTTCATCCAGCGGGCGGCGAATGAAGGCGTATCCGGCCCAGCAGGCGGCCAACAGCGCGCCGGCGAGCCCGACGGCGATGATCAGGATGCCGCGGTTGGTCGCCTCGGCGACCTCGGCCAACGTCGCTGCCTTGTCCGTTCCGACGGCGGTGAGAAGACCGTGCGTACGTTCTGCGACCGGAACGAGGCCCCAGATCCGAAGGCGATCATCCAGGTCCGGCCCCTCGAATGTTTCCTCGGCGGTGGCTGCAAGACGGTCCAGCAGCACGCGCGGGGCCCTCTCGCCGACCCGGCTGTCGTGGCCGGGCACCCTCACCACGATGGTGCCGTCACGATCGGTGATCGTGATGAGAGTCTTCTGGTTGGGCCACATGTCGGCAATCGATCTGGCGACGGCGCCGAGATCGACCGACGCGGCGACCACCCCGAGCGTCTCGCCGGCGGGGCCCCAATAGGGCATCGCGTAGTGGATGACCGGCCGACCGGTGGCCTCATCCCTGACGTACCTGCCGACGACCAGGTCTTGAGCGGCAAGGGCCTGCTTGAAGTACGCCTGATCCCGGATGGTCGTCCCGGGCGGCACGGGCGGGGCCGAGCACACGATCGTCCCCGCCGCATCGGTGACGAAGAGCGCCACGTACAGCGAGACGCGTGCAATGAGGGGGTCGATGTAGCGCCGGCACGCGGCGGTATCGGGCGAACGCACGGCGAAGTGAAGCCCCATGGAGACGAGGAGCTTGCGTCCGCCTTCCTGGAGCCGCCCCTGTTCATGATCGACCAGGCGCGCTTGCGCGAGCATCGCTTGGTGGGCGTTGCGCACGACATGGCGTCGAACGCTGACCTCGTTGAGCACGAGAACAGCGACGGCGGGGAGCAAGGCGATCACCGCCAGCAGAATGATGCGCGCGCGAAGGCTCAAGGACGGCCCATCCAGCCGGCGGCCGCCACGGGTCGACAATGCCCCCGGCCGAACGTGATCGCATGCGCCCGCCGCGTCTTCAGTTCAGTGCCCGAGCGACCGGCCGGAAGCCCGCAGCCGCCGAGTTTCTATACGAGACGCATTAACGCGCGAGGCGCCTTCCGGGTTCAGCGGCGGCGCGATGGGGCGGCACCCGGCTCGGGCGCGGGGCGCGACGTCTCTTCGCATGCCCGGCCACGTTCGGGGGCGACCGCCGCCATGGACCATGGGCCGGGTGTCCGCATCGCGCGATGACCCCCGGTCCTTCTTGGTCCGGGGCGGCCTCTGAGGGTATGGTCGCGAGACTTGAGCCCGCGTCGGGGCGGCGGATACCGGTCGCCTTGGCGTCTTTCTCCAACCACCGAAGCAAATGAATACGGAACCACTGCCAGCCGCGCGTGCGCGGTTCATCAACGGGACGGTCAAGCAGGTCTTCTCCAAGCCCAGGATCAAGATCGTCTTCAAGCCGTCCGGCGAAACGGCCCGACTCAGGTATTTCCCGGATCAGATCGGCCGCGAGCTCGCGGCGCTCGGCACGGAGCGGATCGAGGTCGGTTGCGACGGCGTGGACGACGCCGACGTCCTCATTCTCACCGCGCACGGAAGCAATCTCGCCGGCTATGCGTGGAACCTTCGTCTCAAGGGATTTGCCGGCGTGATGGCCGGCTGGTTCTGGAACAATCACCTCGCCCACGCCGAGAATCTGCATACCGCGCTGGCGTTCGACTTCGTCTTCGCCAGCCACAACTACGCGCGCGGCGTGATCACGAATCCCGTCTCGATTCTCGGCGGGCACGTACCGGCCTGCTGCGCGCAGTGGACGACGTCCGAACTGCTGGACGCGACGACGGCGGCCGTATCCGCGGAGCGCAGCGACAGGCTGTTCTGCCCGTATGTGGCGTACGGCTTTTCGGCTCGGACGGAATTCCTGCGCGCGCTCGAGGCCGCAATGCTCGATGCCGAGGTCCTGCTGATGCCCGCCGATGACCGGCAGCGATACTTCGGCAAGAGCCGGGCCGAACGCCTGCGGGAATGGCTGGGCTACAAATGCTCCCTGGTCCTGCCGATCGACCGCGATGTTTCGACGCGCCTGTTCGATGCACTCGCCGCCGGCCAGACCGTCGTCGTCACCCAGCCGATCGCGGATCTCGACGCGGTCATACCGCCGGTCGTCCAGCAGCGGCTGGGCATATTCCAGGTCCCGGACCGGTCGGTTGCCGCCATCCAGGATGCCCACCGGCAGGCGCTCAGCCATTTCGACCAGCGCGGGGCGGACGGGATCATGGAGCGGCGCGAGTACGTCATGCAGAACCACATGCTGCGCAACCGCGTGCAGACCATGATCAGCCGCATCGAGGGGTTCAGCCGGGCGGGCGCGAAGGTCGAGTTCACCCAGGAGAAGGGCGGATCTCCCGGCCTGATCCTGCGCTGAACGGCGGCCAGCGACGGATGTGCGGCTTGAGGGATCCGGCGCGGCCGCCGCGCGCGCGGCACTGCCGCGCCTGCACGCCGGCCATATCCGGTGAACAGCTCGAAGCCGCAGCCGCCAGGGCGGTTGACGCGGGTCCGCCGCTCGTCGCACTATAACCATGTAGGTGGTTATAAAGAGGAATCGCGGCAATGGCCGAAGGCGGATTGCGGCATGCCGGTCACGTGTCGTGGCGCGGGGTGCGGAACGGTTTCCGCCGCATGCTTCCGCTCGCCATCTTCGTCGTCCCGTTCGGCATCGCCTTCGGCGCGGCCGCGATCGAAAAGGGCGTATCGCCGGCACTCGCGATCCTGATGAGCGCGCTCGTGTTCGCCGGCGCCTCGCAGTTCAGCGCGCTCGATCTCTGGACGGCACCGCTCGCCCTGATCCCGATCCTCCTGACCACGTTTGCGGTCAATGCCCGGCACCTTCTTCTCGGTGCGGCGCTCTATCCGTGGCTCTCGGCCTGTCCGCCGCGCCAGCGCTTCGCCATCGTGGGGGTCCTCAGCGATCCGAACTGGGCCCTCGCGACCAAGGCATATGAGAGCGGCGAACGCGATGCCGGCTTTCTCGTGGGAAGCGGCATCGTGCTGTGGATCGTCTGGCTCGCCGGCACGGCAATCGGTGCGCTGGTCGGATCGGATCTCGGCGACCTGTCCCGATACGGCTTCGACGTCCTGATAACGGTGTACTTCCTGACGATTCTGATCGGTCTCTGGCGGGGGCGCGACGACGTCCTCCCGTGGCTTGCCGCGGCAGGGGCGGCGGTGGTGGCCGCCGATCTGCTGCCGCCCGGCTGGTACGTCGTCGTCGGCGGTCTTGCCGGCGGCATCGTCGGCGCGCTCCGTCATGATCGCTGAGGCGGAAGCCCTGCTCGCCGTCATCGGCATGGCGGCGGTTACGTACGCCACGCGCGCGGGCGGCGTCTGGCTTGCTAGCTTCATGACCATCACGCCGCGGACGGAAGCGTTTCTGAGATCCCTGTCCAGCTCGGTCCTGGTCGCCCTGGTGGTGCCGGCGATCGTGAAGGGCGACGCTGCATCGGCGGCGGCGGCGACCGTTGCCCTCGGCGTCATGATCGTCACGCGAAGCGCCATCGCGGCGATCACCGTCGGCATCGTGGTCGCGGCAGCCTGGCGTCACGCGATCGGCTTCATGTCGTAAGCCGCACCCTGGCCGCAACGGGGGCGGATCGCGTCCAAGACCGGGTTCGCTCGATCGGATACGAGATACGGATCCCCGCGCAATGTACGAATCGGACGGGCCGTTCGACGGCGCCGCGACGCGGGCGGCCGATGACGGCGGTCCTCGAAGCGCTGCCTTGCACATCCTTTGATCGGCGACCATGCGTATGGGCTGATTGACAGCCCTCCGTGCGAGGCATAGGCTGAATCCGTTTTCTTGGCTGGCCTTGCGTGCCAAGCCCGCGTGGCGGGTCTGCATTCAAGTCACATTCGAGAATATTGCGGCGCTCCGTGAGAGCACGGCCGCACGCATTTCCACGACGGCACGGAGACGAGAATGGCGATCGGCACAGTCAAGTGGTTCAACGCGACGAAGGGTTTCGGTTTCATCCAGCCGGAGGACGGTGGATCCGATGTGTTCGTCCACATTTCCGCGGTCGAGAAGGCCGGGATGCGGACGCTCAATGACGGCCAGCGCGTTCGGTACGAGCGCGTCCAGGGAAAGAACGGAAAATACTCGGCCGAAAATCTTTCGACCGCCGTATAGGCAGCGGCGCCGTTCACGATACTGACGAACGGCCGGGCGCGACCACGCGTCCCGGCAGGCGCGACGTGCCAGGTGCGGAGGGCACCGGGATGTCCGACGGATCATCCCGCCGCCCAAGTGCGCCTTCCGTCATCCCGAGCGGCCGAAAGCCGGTCCGTTCCCTGCAACCCCGAGAGGAGAAACCGAATCGATGGCCGATCAGCGCTGGGGCACGAAGCGAAGGTGCACGGATTGCGGCGCCGCGTTCTACGACATGAGGCGGACGCCGATCATCTGTCCGAAATGCGGCGTCAAGCACACGCCGGTCGTGCTGCTGGCCTCCGATGGCCGCGGTCCCCGGAAAGACCGACGGGCGCCGTTCACGCGCGTTGCGGCCGAACCCGTGGCCGCATCGGCAGCGGCCGAACCGGAAACGGAAGCCGAGGAAGCCGAGGACGTCGAGATCGACGACGTCGTCGATGCGGACGAGACTCTCGAGCCGGCAATCGATGTCGACGAGAACGATCGCGATGCATGAGCTGACGACCGTTCCCTTCCGCAAACAGGAGATGATCGCATGACCAACCCGTACCAGCTGCCGGGGAGCGGCCGCGTGACGCAGGCCAGGGTCAAATGGTTCAACACGACCAAGGGCTTCGGATTCGTGTCCCCCGTGGACGGTTCGCCCGATGCCTTTCTGCACATGGCGGCGCTGGAAGCGGCGGGGCTTGTGGCGCCGGGGGAAGGGGCAGAACTGGTGTGCGAAATCGGTCCCGGCAAGAAGGGACCGCAGGTGCTGCGCGTGATGGAGATGCATGGCGGCGTCGCGCGTCCAAGGCCGCGGGCCGGAACGCCGCTCCACGATGCAGCGGAGATCGAAGGCGCGACGGCCGTGCCCTGCACGGTCCGCTGGTACTGCTCGATCAGGGGGTACGGTTTTCTTGCGCGCCAGGACGGCGCCGACGACGTGTTCGTCAGTGCCAAGGTGCTGCGCCAGTCCGGCCTCGCGATCCTCGAGAAGGATCAGCACGTGATCGGCATGGTCGTGATCGCGGCGAAGGGGCCCGAGGCGCGCGTCGTCCGTCTCGTCGAAGATCAGGCATGATCCGGAACGGCGTATCCGGCGTCGATCCGGATCCGCGCCGCATAGACGAATATCAGTTGCACGGGAACGTATCGACGTAGGCCGCGCGTACGAGATCGCTCGCGTTCTCGTCAAGACGGCCCGCGTCGGACTCGAGCCACCGGACCACGGTCCGGACGAGTTCCTCGCGTCCGACGCCGCCCGGCATGCAGAAGCCTGATGCGGCGGCCCCGGAGCGGGGAGCGCCGCCGGCCGCGACACCGGCATCGGCCGCCGACTGCAGATAGCCGACGCATATGCCGGCATCCACGGCGTCCTGTACGTTTCCGCCTCCCCCCTCCATGCCCGTGAGCGCCGCCCGGCATTTGGCGAGGAGCGAGCGCCCCGTTT
The DNA here is from genome assembly GCA_036381615.1 of Alphaproteobacteria bacterium. GTDB lineage: Bacteria > Pseudomonadota > Alphaproteobacteria > CACIAM-22H2 > CACIAM-22H2 > CALANV01. The sequence goes on along the minus strand of DASVCL010000027.1, from coordinate 163,448 downwards.
CCATCGGCGTCGCCTGTGGCGTCACTTGCGCGGGCGCTGCGGTGCCGAACAGGCCGATGGCCAGCACGAGAAAAATCGTGCGATCGAGACGGCGCCGGCGCACGCCGGCCGAGGTACTGCGGTTCACGTGGTCCCGGCGGAAGGCTTGCGTCGGCGGCGCGGCGCGTTCGATCCGCATGACGATCCGCCGAAGCGATCGCCGATCTCGTCGGCGTGAAGGTCGAGCAGCCGCATTACCCTGGTGCGCGCCGACGTCGCATCGATGGCCGGACGGCACGCATTCCATGCCTTGATGGCGATGTCCAGGGCCATGCCGTGGTCGGCGCCGTTGCCGTAGGCGTCAACATACGCAGCCAAAGCCGACGCGTCGGCGTCGGCATCGTCCGACCGGTCGATGGATGTCATCGGATGCGACATTGCGCCGGTCCCGCTCCATTTCGGGTCAGCGTTGCCGCGCCGCGTGGCTCCGACGCCCATCTTCGGCGCCGTCCGCCACGAGGTGCTGCTCGAGCATCGATTCGGCCTGCGTGATCGCGATGTCGTCGACGACGGCCAGCTCTTCCGCAAGCCGCAGTCGCGCCTCGTGATAAATGGCCGATGCCCACCGGCGGCCCTGGTGCTGGTTCAGGTCACGCACGATCTCGGCCAAGAGTTTCGGCTCGCCGCTGTTGAGGCGCTGACCGTATTCGGCGGCGCGGTGCGACCATGAGCCTTTCGGTTCCACCGGCCGGCCCGGCAGCACCGAAAGCGCCGCACGCATTTCGCGGACGGAACTCGGTCTTCGCAGCCCCGAGCGCGCCAGCTTCTCTTCGGGAATTCGGAGCACCAGCATCGTCCGCGGAAACTCCACGACGATAAAGCGGCTCTCCTGGCCCGCGATATGCTTCAGTTCCGTACGCCCGATGAAGCCGACCCCGTGGTTGGGGTGCACCACCCGTTCGTTCAGTTTGAAATTGGCATCCATTGCTTTCTCCGGCGTCCGGATCCGAATACAGCGCCGATCCCGGCAGGTGGCCGGTCAGGCCGGCACGGAATTGACCAGGCCGCGGATCTGGTCGGCCATGTTCTGGTTTGCGTCGCAGATCTTGCCCCAGAGAATCCGGCAGGACTCGACGTCCGCCGCATCCATTTCCGTCGCGGAAACGCCCTGCTCGCGCAGGTGATCCAGACACTGTTCCGAGGCATACGCGTAGAGCGTGCCTGCGCCGCGAATCGTGAAGGCAGTCTGAAGGCAGGACGGATCCCGGTCGTCCGTGACCGCGCAGTAGCGCACGCTGTCGATGTCGCGGAGATGACAACCGATCCATTGTGCGTCCGACTCCGCATCGTCATCCGTCGACTGCGTACGCAGCGCCAGGTATTCGTCCTGCACGAAGCCGGGCTCCCAGTTTGCGAGCGCCGGGCCGCGCCATCCATCCGCGGGAAAACCGACGAGGATCGAATGAACGGGCATCGCGAATCTCCTTTCAGGTTGTCGGAAGAGCTGCTGTCCGGCGTCGAGCCGGAGGTGCGCCGGCCGCGAGCAAACGCATCACCCGCCGGCGCAGAACGTCGGGTTCGTAGCCGGCTGCGTGGCAGGCGAGCCGAAAATCGGCATCGTTGCTGAAGAACCAGTGCCTTGCCTCTTCGATCGCACGCGCACGCGCCATCGCGTCGCTGATGCTGGTCGGGTTGCCGAGCGCGTCTTCGAGGGCACGAATGATGACGGCACACCACAGCTGACATTCGCCCAGGCCCGACGACACGGAATGACCGCGGTCGAGATCGTTCAGGTTGAAGAAACTCATGACGGGAATCGGGCCGTGTCCGGTATCAGGGTGCGGGCGCCTAGTCGACGGGCTTCAGATTTGCCGCCGCGATCCGGCCGCCGGCCTCGACACGCTCGAACCGCACGCGATCGCCCTCGATGAGGCCGGCCATCCCGGCGCTTTCGACGGCACTACGATGCACGAAGACGTCGTCCGAATCGCTGTCCGGCTCGATGAAGCCGTAACCCTTGGCGGGGTCGAACCACTTGACGGTACCGATGGCCACCGGCGTCTCTCCTGATCGAAATTGCGCAACGCAGCGCCCGAACGTTGCGAGGATTGCCGTGCCAGGGATTCGTCACAGGCGCCTCGGAAGAGGCGGATCGGCAGTGCCGGACGCGACAATGACTTCAACACCATGTGGGCACATACGTCTGCAATTGCAACAGACGAGCCGGGCTGTTGTTCCCGATCCGGGTGCGAAACTTCGACGCGCCGTCGCACCGGCGGCGGATATGAACGCGCGGCCGGTCGGGAACGCGAGACGCCGGCTACCGTTTGGCTTGGCCAGAAAACAACTCATGCCGAGGATCGCGATGACCGGTGCATCCGCCGACGCCGACAAGGCCGCCCGCGCCGTCGCCCCGTCCGGCGCGCCCACCGGGCCGATCACACGCGATCGAAGCCGGCCGGGTCGTGCCGGGCACGAAGTCGAGCGAATCGAACGACATGGCGGCCGCGTCCTGCTCCCGCTCGCCGCGATCGCGCTCGGCGCGGGGCTTGCGGCCTGGTATCTGCTGCGCCGGCTCCCGATGGGGCAGAAGCCGCCACGGCGCTTTGCCGGGCGGTTCCGGCGGCGGCCGCTCGGGCGCGACCGGTATGCCGCCTACAGCCCCGGTCCGGACGGACGCATGGACACGGACACGCTTGCCGATGCGGCATCCGAAGCTTCTTTCCCGGCCAGCGATCCGCCGGCCCGGATGACGTCGGTCATCCTCGGCAGCCCGAGGGTCTGAGCTGCGGCGCGGTCGCGCCAGCCGCAAGTCGTGCAGGTTCAAGGCGTACAGCCTCTCATGCTCCCGCTTCGTCCGGGAACGGCGTAGCCGGCCGAAGGTTGAATGTTCAATCCTGACCCCGAAACGTGGCCTTTGGCGCATGCCCGGCAACGCAGAGCAGGGCCGTCGCGATCTCCATGTCGATGCCGACTTGGCCTTTCAGAAACGGTCATGGCGGGTGCAGCGCATCGGCTGGGCCGTGTGCGCGATCCTGCTGGCGGCGGCGGCGCTGGGGTTCTTCGGCGCCGGGGCGTTCAGCACGACCACGGCGGGATCGCCGGCCGCAGGCTTCTGGGTCGAATACGAGCGATTCGTGCGCGGCTTCGCCCCATCGGAACTGATCGTCCACGTCGACCGGCGCCTCGTCGCCGGGGACCGTGTGAATATCGTACTGGGCGGAGACTACGTACGCGCAGTGGAGCTCCGGACGCTGCTGCCGCCCGCCGCGAGTGCGGGTGCCAGCCCCGACGGCGCGGTCATCGCCTTCGACGCGGTCGGCGGTCCGGGCGAGCTTCGGTTCGTGTTTCAGATCAGGTTCAGCCGACCGGGGCCGGCCGCGGGTCGGGTGGGGCTTCAGGGCGCGCCGGCGCTCGAGACCAGGCACTGGGTCTATCCGTGAGGTAAGGTCGATGGACGCCGTCCTGCGCGCCGCCGTCATCTACATCGTCCTGCTGCTCCTGTTCCGGATCGCCGGCCGGCGATCGCTCGCCGAGCTGACGGCATTCGATTTCATCCTGCTGCTGATCATCGGCGAGGCGACGCAGCAGGCGCTGCTCGGCGAGGACTTCTCCATCACGAACGCGATCATCGTCGTCGTCACGCTGCTTGCGCTCGATGTCGGCATATCGGTCTGGAAGCAGCGGTCGGCGCGCGTCAACCGGCTCATCGAAGGCGTGCCGACGGTGCTGGTGGAAAACGGACGTCCGCTCAAGGAACTCATGGACCGGGCCCGCGTCCGCGAGGAGGAGATCCTGGAAGCGGCGCGGCGGCTTCAGGGCCTGGAGCGCATGGATCAGATCAAGTTCGCGGTTCTCGAGGTGAGCGGCGGCATCACGATCATCCCGAAGTGAGACCGCCCGCGTGCCACCGTCCCGCCTTCTTCGCACCCGGTATGTCCGGAACGCACGCATCCTGCACCCGTTGAAGTAACGGACCATGAATTTCCGGCGCGCGACACTTGCCGCCATCGCAACCCTCTGCGCGTCGATCGTCGGCGTGCCGGCCGGCGCGGCGATGTTTCCTTACGACCGGCTCGTCGTCTTCGGTGACAGTCTTTCCGACACGGGAAATGCCGGACGGTTTTCGAACGGTCTGGTGTGGGTCGAGTATCTTGCCGACGGGATCGGCGCGGCCGTGCGGCCGGCCCGCGACGGCGGCACGAACTTCGCGGTCGGCGGCGCAAGGACGCACGGCCATGAGTTTAGCCTTCGCGCACAGGTCGCACATTTCCTGGCTTTGCCGGCGGCGAACAGGCTCGATGCCCGCACGCTCGTCATCGTCTATGCCGGCGCCAACGATCTTCGCGCCGCGGTGCATGCTGCCGATCGGGCGGCGGTGATCGACCATGCGCTGCATCATGTCCAAGCCGCTCTTGAGGATCTTGCGGCAGCGGGCGCGCGCCGGTTTCTCGTTCCGAACCTGCCCGATATCGGCCGTACGCCCGAGGCGCGCGCCTTTGGTCCCGACTGGGTCCGCGAGGCCCGCAGCCTGACGCTCAAGTTCAATGCGCAGCTTGAGCAGGTGTTACGGCACGTGGAAGGGACGCGGTCGGTTCATATCCATCGTCTGGACGTTTTCAAGCTTCTCGAACAGGCCGTCGAGGATCCGGGTCGCTTCGGATTCCGGAACGTGACGGTGCCGTGTCCTTATCGCGACGGCGCGACGGACGCGTGCAGCGAGTACGTGTTCTGGGACGACATGCACCCGACCACGTTCGGCCACGCACGGCTGGCCGAAGCGGCCCTTCGTGTGCTGTCGGAAGAAGTCGATTCAAGAGATTCAAGATAAGCCGCGGGCGTATGCCACGCTGCTGCTGATCGCCTGCCATACCGCTGCGCCCGAATGTCGGCGCGGACGACATTCGTTTCCCCAAGTCTCGGCGAAGCAGTCTCGACGAAACGCGCGCGAACCGGAACGCGGCGCATGGCGCGCCGTTGGTTCACCCATACCCAAACTCAGGAGACTTCATGAACAGACTTCTTGCTTCGACAGCCGTTGCGCTTCTTCTTCTCGGCGCCACGGCCTGGGCGCAAACCACGAGTCCGGGTGCCGGGGGAACCGGCTCGACGCCCGGTGAGCGGACGCTTGGACCGGGCGAGCGCACCGGCCCGATGAATCGCGACATGAATCGCGACCGGATGGGCCGCGGCTCCGGGTCGGGTAGCGGCGACACGCGGACCGAACCGAAGTCCGGCAGCCCCGGCGGCTCGATCACGGGCGGCGGGAGGAACGACAACATGCCCGGCAGCGGCAGCACGGGCGGAACCGGATCCACCCGGCCCGGCTCCGGCTCCACGGGCGGTTCTGACAGCGGCACCACCGGCGGCGGCATGGGCGGCGGCAGAGGTGGCGGCACAGGCGGCATGGGTGGGTCAGGTGGCGGAACAGGCGGTGGCACAGGCGGCGGCAGCGGCCGCTAGACCTCGCCGCACCGTCACGTCACGAAGGGCCGGCGATCTGCCGGCCCTTTTTGTCGTCCGATCGACGGCGGATGCGGACATGCGGACTGGACATGAGGTCATCGGACGTCCGCGACGGCCGACGTCTCGATCGGCGCTTCGACGAACTGCGGAAATCAACTTGCGGGAATCGACGATCGTCCGGCGGGCAGCGCCGTCGACCCGCGCGCCGAAACCCGGGCTTGAGAACCCGTGCAAGCTTCGCTTAATGAATGAGTGTAAAGAGTATAAATAGGACTCCCGAACCCAGCTGACTCCGGCGCGGCAGGTCGGCCACGCCGGTTCCGACGACCGAAACCGCGACAATGAACGCCCGAGCCATGACTCCGCTCCTGCGGGAGGCGGAAAAGGTCCTCCGACGCTCGCTGCAGCTTTACTGGGATCTGATGGTCATTCTCGTGCCGATGACGATCGGCGTGAAGATCGCCACAGTGCTCGGCGCGGTAGCATGGATCGCTGCGGCATTCGAGCCGGTGATGGCGCTGCTCGGCCTTCCCGCCGAGGCGAGCGTCGTACTGGCGGCGGGAGCCCTGATTGGCATCGGCGGCGCGATCGGGGCGCTATCGGGGCTGGGCGATCTGAGCCTTTCCGTGGCGCAGATGACCGTGGCGAGCAGCTTCGTGCTGGTCGCCCATGCGCTGCCGATCGAGCAGCGGATCACACAGAAGGCCGGCGCCGGATTCGTATTCACGACGCTGTTCCGGCTCGTCGGCGGGTTTTTCTTCGCCGGACTGCTCCATGCGTTCTATCGGATATCCGGTCTGGGCCAGGAGCCTGTGACCACCGATTTGTTGACAGGGACCGAGGACGGCTGGATCGGCTGGGCGATCGACACGGCCGAGGGGCTGTTCTGGATCCTCTGGATCATCATCGGCATCGTCGCGCTCATGGCCGTGTTCGACAGGCTCGGCGTCACGGCGTTTTTGAGCCGTGCCCTTGCGCCGCTCCTCCGGTATCTCGGAATCGGGCCGCAGGCCGGGCCCGTCGTCATCATCGGGGCGCTGCTGGGGCTGGCCTATGGCGGCGCCCTCATCATCCAGGAGGCACGATCCGGCAAGCTGCCGCCGCGCGACATTGTTCTGTCGCTGCTGTTCCTGTGTCTGTGCCACAGCATCATCGAGGATACGCTGCTGTTCGCCGCGCTCGGCGCCGACTTCGTCGCGATCACGCTCGGTCGCGTGATCTTTGCTATCCTCGTCATGCTCGTGATCTCGCGCCTCGTCGCCGCCATGCCGGCACGGCTGTTCGCCGGACTGTTCCCCGAGGCGGCAAAAGTCAAATCGACCTGATCGGCGCGTCCGGGTCAGATCGGCCGAATGCAGACCAGCAGACGGTCGATGTCGCTTCCGTCGGTGGACATTGGCCAGACCAGACGGTCGAATGCCCGCGACGTGCCGAACCGGGTTGCGCCACGGGTGCAGTCGCGCGTGAACTCCGGCATGCGGTTGGCGAGGACGCGGTCGAGGACTTCGCGCAGATGGTCGCGCCGCGCCGCATCGGCGATCGCGCTGACGCGCCGGCCCTGATGATCGTGCCCGGTAAGATCGGCGATGCGGCTGGCGTGGATGACGAATACGTAATCCCGCTCGGGGTCGTTTATCACGTCCAGCAGATGAATCCATCCGGCGTAGGCGCGGCAGGCAAGGATGTCGAAATCACGCGGTCGCGGAAAATTTCGGCCGGCCTGCAGCCGTCCCAGATACGCGGCGAGCGCATGCATCGGGTGATCCGCAGGAACGGGAAGAGTCGCGGGATCGGAGCCGGCGTTGTCCACGTGATTATGTCCGTTGCGCACGGATTGCGATGGGATATGCGGCCGCCAAAGAGACACATGTTTCATTAAGGAAACATTGAGACGGAAATCCAAGGGCCGGATCGTTCAACCGCCGCGTCGGCGCCAGATACCGGGATAGTCGACGACCAGGCCGTCCGCATCGACCGTGAGATCGGCGACGAAGCCGGTATCGAGGCCGCGATAGCGAAAACGCCGCGGCGGCTCGGCGGAGTCGAGCCGCGTGTATTCCTGGTCGGCGGCGCTCAACGTCAGTTCGGGCAACTTGACGTACACGACCCGGATCTGCCGCCGCTCGTCGGGCGCAAGGCCCAGGTTGCGGATGGGCAGCGTGTTCGTGAACGGCGTGGCCATGATGTCGATATCGGTGCAGCCGTCGAGATCAGGCCGCCTCGCGCCGTTCACCGTCCAGTTGCCGCCGGCATCGCGTGCAAGCTCGGCACTGCGCCGGGTGCCGCCGTCATCAGCCGTCACCGCGGCGCGACGCACGCGCCATGCCCCGTCGCACCGCACGGCGTAATGAACCCGGATCGGCCTGGCACCGAAATCGGCGACGATCACGCCGTCGGCCGTGATTCCATCACCACCGATGTCGAGCGACAGATGCTCGAGCCCGGGATACCGGATCCATTCCCACACGACGTCACGATGCATTGCCGTCCCCTGAACGAATCCGCTGCTCGCGTGTCCTGCGGGTCGCCTTGGTCGAACCTGATACCGTCGTTGCGCCGCGGCGCTCAACCGCATCCGCTCGATATCGAAGCCGTGCAACGGCCCGGCGACTCCGCTAAAAAAACCTGCCGGTCGGAGGCCGCGCCGTTCCGAACGGCGTGTTCCGGTTCCGACCGGCGCGGAAAGAATATCACTCGACAGCCCAGGATCGGAGGGGAAGCGGGATGCAGTTCGACTTTCGGGGCAGGCGCGTGGTCGTCGCTGGCGGCAGCCGCGGAATCGGCCGGGCGATCGCGTTGGGATTTGCCGCAGCGGGGGCCGGCGTTTCGATCTGCGCCCGCGGCGCGGATGCGCTCGCAGCGACGCGCGCCGCGATTGCCGAGCACGGCGGGACTGTGCACGCGGCGGTCTGCGACCTGAACGACGGCAAGGCGGTGGCGCGCTACGTCGAGGCGGCGGCGGATGCGCTCGGCGGGATCGACATCCTGGTGAACAACGCGTCGGGCTTCGGCAGCACCGACGACGAGGCCGGCTGGGAGGCGAGCGTAGCGGTCGATCTGCTCGGCACCGTGCGTGCGTCGCGCGCGGCACTGCCCTTCATCGAGAAGTCCGACGCGGGTTCGATCATCAATATCTCGTCGATCGCCGGCCTGCGCCCATCGGTGCGCACGCCGCCCTACGGCGCGGTGAAGGCAGCGCTCATTCAGTACACGATGACGCAGGCCGCAGCACTGGCCCGCAAGCGCATCCGCGTGAACTGCGTCGCGCCCGGCTCGATCGAGTTTCCGGGCGGCATCTGGGCGCAGCGCAAGGAGGAGAATCCGACCCTCTACAATCGCGTCCTCACCGGCATTCCGTTCGGCCGGTTCGGTCGGCCGGAGGAAGTCGCCAACGTCGTCATGTTCCTCGCCTCGCCGCTTGCGGCGTGGATCACCGGCCAGACGATCGTGGTCGATGGCGGCCAGCTCCTCGGCGGGTGATCCGGGCGCCGGTCCGGCGATGCCGCCCGCAACCTGTATCACCGGCGGTCAGGGCGACGATTGTTCGCGCCGCGACGGCCGCCGGACCGTCATTGCACGGCCGTCATATCGATCGTGAAGGCGAAATCGAGAATTCGCCGCTGGCTCGTGCGGGCGGCCGCCGTCCTCCTCGTCGGTCCGGCGCTCGTCATCGCGCTGTATGGTTTCGTGCCGCCGCCGATCACGCCGCTCATGGTGATCCGCTATGTCGAAGGCGCCGGGCTCGATAAGGACTGGATCCCGCTCGAACGCGTCTCGGCGCACGTGCCGCGTGCGGTCATTGCCGCGGAAGACAATCTTTTCTGCGAACACGCGGGCTTCGACTGGGCTTCGATGCGCGATGCGGTCGACGACTATGTCGCCGGGCGGCGTACGCGCGGGGCCAGCACGATCTCGATGCAGACGGCGAAGAACCTGTTTCTCTGGCCGGGGCGGAGCTTCGTGCGCAAGGGCATCGAGGCGTACCTGACCGTGCTGATCGAGCTGCTGTGGAGCAAGCGCCGGATCATGGAGGTGTATCTGAACATCGCCGAGTGGGGCGACGGCGTGTACGGGATCGAGGCGGCCGCCCGCGCGCATTTCCGCAAGTCGGCGGCATCGCTGTCGGAGCGCGAGGCGGCGCTGCTCGCGGCGGTGCTGCCCAAGCCGCGCGAATGGTCGCCGGTGCGCCCCTCCCATTTCATCGCGGAACGGGCACGGACCATCGCGGTGCGCATCGACCAGCTCGGGCCGATGCTGTCATGCGCCTCGCCGCGTTAGCAGCCGTAGGGGCGCATGCTCTTCGCGGCGGGTGTTGACGTCGCCTTGGACATCCGCGGAGAGTCCGGTCAGGCGCATCGGGTGATGCGACCGCGTGTGCACCGCACCGGCGGATCGCACGCGTCCCGACGCCCATTTGAGGTATCATGGACCTGTCATGACGTATCGAGGCGCCATCTACCCTGATCTCGAGGGCAAAGTCGTGATCGTGACGGGCGGCGGCTCCGGAATCGGCGCGGCGATCACCCGCGCCTTCGCCCGGCAAAAATCGCGCGTCGGCTTCATCGACATCGCCGAGGAGCCGTCGATGCGCCTCGTCGAGGAGCTAGCGCAGGACGGAGCCGAGGTCCGCTTCGTGCGCGCCGACCTTACCGATATCGAGGCGCTGCGGCAGGCGGTCGACGGAATCCGCCGCATGCTGGGGCCGATCGACACCCTCATCAACAACGCCGCCGAGGACGACCGCCATACGATCGAGGAGATGACGCCCGAGTATTTCGACGGGCGGGTCGCGGTGAACCTGCGGCATCAGTTCTTCGCGGCCCAGGCGGTCCTCCCCGACATGGTGCGGAAGAATGCGGGCGTGATCATCAACTTCGGCTCCATCTCCTGGATGATGAAGGAGCCGAAGCTTCCGATCTACACGGCCTGCAAGTCGGCCGTCCTCGGCCTCACCCGCTCGCTCGCCCGGGCCTATGGGCCGCATAATATCCGCGTCAACGCGATCGCGCCGGGTTGGATCATGACCGAGCGGCAGATCGAGAAGTGGCTCACGCCGGAGGCGGAGCGCGAGCTGATGGCGGGACAATGTCTCAAGCGGCGCCTGATGCCGGAGGAGATCGCGCGTTTCACGGTCTTCCTCGCCTCCGAGGAGGCGAGCGCCTGCACAGCGCAGCATTATGTGGTCGACGGCGGATGGTCGTGACGTCCGACCCTTTTCCGTAAGCGCCGGTTCGCGCCACCCACGCTATTGTCGCAAGATCATCTCGTCGCCGCGAACCTCGAAACCGGAGAGCCGACCGAGGAAGCTCATCCCGAGCAGTGACTGGCCAAGCTCGCCCGCCGCGACATGGCCGGCGACGTCCTCGACGACGATGTCGCCGATTGCGATCCGGTCGATCCGCACGGCGGCACCGAAGCTGGTTCCGTTCGCCGTGCGATACGGCAAATTGTACGTCAGACGGTCCGGGTCAATGCCGATGCGCCGCGCGTCGCTCCTGGTGAGCGCCACGTCGCTCGCGCCCGTGTCGACGAGAAACTGCACGCGCTGGCCGTTTACCTCGGCCACGACGCGAAAATGCCGCCTGCTGCTCGCGCGCAACGCGACCGTGCCGGGCGCAATCGCGCGCGGCTCCGCGGGAAACAAGGCGCCGCTGACGCGGCTGATCGCCGGCGCGATCTCTTCCCGATAGCTGTAGCCGACCACGAGCGCGAGGCCCAATCCGATCCAGACGAGGAACGCGCGGACGACGGCGCCAAGCCGCGCCGACCGGAGCGCGACGATCAGGCTGGCAACGACGAGCGAGAGAATCGTCAACCGCGAGACGAGGTCGATCTGACTGTTCCGATCGCCGAGCGAACCCGGATATCGGGCATTCAGGTAGACGATGAGCCCGACGATCAGGGTCAGGATCACGCCGACGGCAACGGCCAATCTGAGCTTCATGACGGATGCGGGGCGTTGCGGCTCCACCGAACCGGCATCGAGGATATCACACCCGACCCGGCGTCCTTAGCGCGGCGTATGTCGCGCATGACCTTCGTGCCGTGGAAAATGACCGCGAAGGGGAAGCCGTCGATGTTGCGGAAGCCTTGAAGACGTGCCCGACGCGATCGAACGATGCCGGTGCGCCTCAGGCTTCTCACACGATTTCAGCGCCGTCAGTGCGGCCAGAGCGGCCATCGGCATCCCGACTTCCGGTCGGTCGGCTGCGCGAACCGGGCGAGCACGATGCCGACGACGGCACCGGCGGCGAGCACACCGAGGGCGATCATCAGCAGGGCCGCCCACCACGTCAGGGATGCGGGCATGACGATCTCGTGCCGACGCCTGGATGAATCGGAAGAGAGGACGCATCCCGCCGCGCCATGGCGGGATGCGCCCCTGCGGGTGTCACGACGCCGGGAACTCGCCCGTCACCCAGTAGTCGATACGCGCCTTGTGGGTCTTGATGTACTTGTCGACCGCAGCCTCGTACGACGTCTCGCTGGCGTCGAACATGATGGCCTGCAGCTCGTCGAGCGGCAGATACATGCGGGCGAAGAACGCCGCGATCTCGGGATGATCCTGGTAGAAGCCCTGGCGCGCAAGTACATGCACTCGCTCGAGCCCGCCAAGCGTCGTCTTCGGGTCATCGAGGTAACGAAGCTTCCATTTGGCGAATTTCCAGTGCGGACTCCAGCCCGTCACGACGATCCACTCCTTGCGGTCGATCGCGCGCTTGAGGGCCGCGGTCATGGCCGCGCCGCTGGCTGAAACCAGCGTGTAATCGTCGAGGCCGTATGCCTCGATCGCCTTCTCCGAGGCCTGCATCAGGCCGGCGCCCGGATCGATGCCCTGGATCTTGCCGTCGAGCTTCCGGCGCACTTCGGCCTTCTTCAGATCCTCGATCGAGCGGACCTCGTCCTTCGGCACGTAGTCCGGGACGACCCAGCCGAGCCGCGCGCCGGTGTACAGGATTCCGAGCGGCACGACCTTGTCCCTGACCTTGTCCATGTAGCTGGCATGCGTGACGGGCAGCCACGCCATCAGCATCGTGTCGAGGTCACCCTTCGCCAGGCCCTGGTACTGCAGGCCGATGTCGGCGAGTACGAGTTCGACCGGCTGGTCGAACCGCGTCTCGATGACCTTCTTCGCAAGCTTCGTGACCGCTTCCGCGTCGGACCACGCCGTCCAGCCGATCTTGATCGGCTTGGTTTCGGCATGGCCCGGCTGCGCCGCCACGGCGCCGGCCGCGAGCAGCCCGGCCAACCCCATGGCGAGCCGTTTCAGGAAACCGAATGTCATCGCGCTTTCTCCTTCTGTTTCGTGGTGGACAGGTGGGGCAGGCGCGCGTGCCTTACGCCCCGGGCTCGGCCGGCTGCATGACAGCCCGCCGATCTGCGGATTCTTTTTCCTTTCCCGGCACCGCCGAGCTGCGCGCGGTCGCGCGCGCCGACCTGGTGCGAGGCTTGCCGAAGCTCTGGGTAATGCGGTCGAGCAGGATCGCGACGAGGACGACGGCAAGGCCGCTTTCGAAGCCAAGTCCGATATCGAGCCGCTGAATGCCGCGCAGTACCTGGTTGCCGAGCCCGCCCGCACCGATCATCGACGCGATCACGACCATCGACAGTGCCAGCATGATCGTCTGATTGACGCCGGCCATGATCGACGGAAGCGCGGTCGGTATCTGCACCTTGAACAGCAGCTGTCGCGACGTGCAGCCGAACGCGAGTCCGGCTTCCACCAGCTCGTCCGGCACCTGGCGGATGCCGAGGCTCGTCAGGCGGACCACGGGCGGCAACGCAAAGACGATGGTCGCGATCACGCCCGGCACCTTGCCGAGGCCGAAGAACATCGCCGCCGGAATCAGGTAGACGAAGGCCGGCATCGTCTGCATCAGATCGAGCATGGGTCGCAGCGCCGACTCGATCCGGTCGCTGCGACCGGCGGCGACGCCGAGCGGCACGCCCAGGATCAACGCAATGACCGTGGCGGTGAGGACGAGGGTCAGCGTGTCGACCGTATGCCGCCACAGGCCGAGCGCGAAGATGACGGCGAGCGCCGCCGCCGCGAACACGGCAAACTTCCACCCGACCCGGTAAAAGGCGAGGCCGACGATGAGGCCGGCCAGCACTACGCCGGGCGGGAAGCCGAGCGCGGCGCCAATGCCGTCGGCGACGCCGCCGACCACGATTTCGATCGCGTCGAACAGCCACTGCGCATGGCGCATCAGGAATTCGACGGCGGCTTCGACGAGATCGCCCAGGGGCAGTTCGAACTTCATGTTCACCGACTCCGTCCGAGGGCTTCGAGATAGGCGGTTTTCGAGATGGCGCCGACATAGGTGCCGTTGCCGTCCACGACCGGCAGCGGGTAGGGGCTGCGGGCGACCAACGGCAGGACCTCGCTCATCGACACGTCCGATGCCACCGGCGCCACGTCGGGCAGGAATGCGTCCGCGAGCGATGCGTTGCCGTTGCTGCGTTCGAGCGCGCCGATCAGGCTCTCGACCGACACGATACCGTGGAAGCGCCGCCGCGCGTCCTGGACGTAGCCGAACTCGCGGTCGCGCTCGCGCAGCTGACGCAGCGCGGCGCGTATACCTTCGCCCGGATGGCGGACGAGCGTGATCTGGTCGCGGCGTGCAATGTCGCCGGCCGTGAGGACGCGCGTCAGATCGACGTTGCGAAAGAACGAGCGGACATAGTCGTTCGCCGGTGCCTTCAGAATCTCGTCGGGTCGGCCGATCTGAACGATGCGTCCGCCTTCCATGATCGCCAGGCGGTCGCCGATGCGGATCGCCTCGTCCAGATCATGGCTGATGAAGACGATGGTTCGCTGGTGCTCGGCCTGGAGCCGCAGCAGTTCGTCCTGCATTTCGCTGCGCGTGAGCGGATCCAGCGCCGAAAACGCTTCGTCCATCAGCAGAATCGACGGCTCGTTTGCCAGCGCGCGGGCGAGACCGACGCGCTGCTGCATGCCGCCCGAGAGTTCCGACGGCCAGCTCTCCGCATAAGGTTTGAGTCCGACCGCCTCGAGCGCGTTCATCGCGCGTTCGCGCCGTGTGGCTGCGTCGAAGCCGGCGACCTCGAGGCCGAACGCGGCGTTCTCCCACACGCGCAGATGTGGCATCAGCGCGAAGCTCTGGAACACCATGCTCATGTCGCGACGCCGCAACTCGATCAGTTCCCGCCGGGACATCCGCATGATGTCGCGGCCGTCGACGACGATTTCACCCGCAGTCGGCTCGATCAGGCGGTTGAGCATGCGAACTAGCGTCGACTTTCCCGAACCCGACAGGCCCATGACCACGAAGATCTCGCCCGCTTCGATCTCGAAATTCGCGTCATGAACGCCGATGGTTTGACCGGTGCGGGCGAAGATCTCTTCCTTGGAAAGGCCGCGACGCAGCATCTCCAGCGCCTTGGCCGGAGCGGTGCCGAAAACCTTGCACAGGCCTCGCACGGCGATCTTGGTCGTCATGGCGGATCGACCTCCGATGTCTGTCCGGCGCATGGCCGCCAGGCGCGGAACATGCGGCGGAAAATTGCGTGCCCCTCGGGGATGCGTCCTGCATCTCTGGACGACCGCACGACAGGCGGCAGCGCAACGATGTCGGCTTACTCGGCCGTCAGGCCGACCTCTGGCAGGGCGCTTTCAATGGAAAGCTGGACGTGAAGCGGTGTCTGAATACGCCCAAGGAATCCGGACCGAAGGGCCGGAATGTTGCGTCGGAAACGAGGTTCGACGCGGAGACGTACCGTGCGGTGCGTTGATGCCGACGATACGAGAAGAAGCCAGAGGATAAACGCTGAAATTCCACGGAAACGGAAATTCAACTCGGCATCTGTCGCAGTTCCTCCATCGCAATTTCCGGGATTCGGCTTCAGGCGACGCGCGCTTTTCTGATTGTTGGACGCGCGCGATCGCACAACCGAGCATGGGGCACCTTATCATCTGAAGTTCGAGATGCAAGAATTTTTGGCGCTGGCCGCTGGCGCGCTTCGCCGCGAAAAGCGCGTGTCATTTCGACGAGCCGATGCCCGGCTCGCGCGAAGACTCCGACGGTCTTGCCAGCGTGTGCAGCGTCTCGAGATCGACGATGTCGCCATGGGCATGCATGCAATCCGCATGGATTTGCCCAAAGGTGATGTGCGGCGCCGCAGGTACGTAAGGTTGCCGGCACACCGCAGGGCGTACTCCCCCTGCCCAGTTGACGAAGCGCGACCCGTCGCCGTGCAATTCCACAAAGACAAGGAGGCGTGCCGCGATCGCGGGCAAGTGATTCCGCGATCGCCGAAGCCCGTGATCGCACTTTCAGAACGCATCATCGATCGCCAGGCTGTCGACCGGATCGGCGGCGGATGCATTCGCGTTTGGGTGTCCCACAAGCAGGGAGGACGAACGTGAGACTCAAGGTGGTAGCGCGGCTTCTGGGAATCGCGGCGCTTGGATTGACTCTTCCAGTCGCCGCCCAGACCGTACCCAAATCCGCGGACGAGGTGGCGCGGCCGGGCGGCAAGCTGCCCGGGACCGTGAATATCGCGCTCGTGAAGGTGGCCGACGGCTTCAACGATCCGACCGGCGTCGCGTCGGCCTATGACGGGACCGGCCGCATCTTCGTCGTGGAACGCGTGGGCCGGATTCGCGTCGTCGACAAGGACGGCAAGGTGCAGGAAGAACCGTTCCTCGACCTCACCAAGCTCAACCCGCTCGGCAGTGAGGTGCAGACCGGCTTCGTCGAGCAGGGCCTATGGTCAGTGGCCTTTCATCCACGGTTCCGGGAGAACGGCCATTTCTTCGTCCACTTCTCGTCGCTGCCGTTCAACGGCGCGGCGCTGATCGTCCGCTTTACCGTCGATCCGAGCAGTCCGAACGTGGTCACGGCCGAACAGGCGAACAAGACGGCGAAGGTGATCATGAGCATCCCGCAGCCGTACTACAATCACTACGGCGGCGGCATGCAGTTTGGTCCCGACGGATACCTTTACATCGGCAAGGGTGACGGCGGCTGGGAGGGCGACCCGCTCGATGCCGGCCAGCGGCTCGATACGCATCTCGGCAAAATGCTGCGGATCGACGTCAATGTCGAAGACGACTCCATTCCGTACAAGGTGCCGGCCGACAATCCGTTCCGCGCCGCCTCGCGCGACCAGCTGATGCGGCTGTTCGGCGTGACGGAGCTCGACTTCAGCAAGATCCGGATCGGGGCGAAACCGGAGATCTGGGCCTACGGGCTGCGCAATCCGTACATGTTCCACTTCGACAGGAAGAACGGCGGATTGTTCATCGCCGACGTCGGACAGAACCATCTCGAGGAGATCAACTATCAGCCGGCGAACAGCAAGGGCGGCGAGAACTACGGCTGGAGCCGGAACATGGGCACCAACTGCCATCCGATGACCGGACCGGACGACAAGTGCCCGCAGGTCGGCGTCCTGCCAATCGCCGAGTACCCGCACGAGGAACCGTACCCGGGTGCGCAGAAGCTCACCGAGAATTGGGGATGTTCGGCGATGGCGCTCGGTGTGGCCAACTATGCCGGCATGGACGGCGTCCTGCTGGTCGGTGACTGGTGCTCCGGCCGCTTGTGGGGTGTCGGCTGGGACAAGAGCGCCAACAAGTGGCAGATGCAGGAGCTGCTGCACACGTCGCTGCAGTTCACCGCCGGCAACACGGACGAGGACGGCACGGTCCTGGCGGTCAACTGCTACTGCTTCTATCTCGACGACAAGGGGCCGACGGCGAACCCGCCGGGCGCGCTCTGGCGCGTCGTCGCCGCGGACCAGGTGCCCGCGGGCGCGGAGGTAGCGCGGGTGCGCGTCCGTTGATGCAGTCGGATCGCAGCACGTCGCGACAGGGTGGGGCCGGGTCGGCGTCTTCGCCGGCCCGGCCTCTCTTTCATCGGATCGGCGCCGTTGCGCTCGCGCTGGCCGCAGGCCTGACGGGCCGCGCGTCGGCCGACGGTATCGTCTTCCGCCACGCGCTCGACAATCAGCCGATCGAGGTCAAGCCGCGTCAGGGCGAGGTCGTGACGGAGGCCGTCAAGACGTTCCTTGCCAGCGGCGAAAATCCCTACAAGGGTGACGAAGTGGCATTGTCGGCCGGCAAGAAGCTTTATCTGCAGTGGTGCCAGGGGTGCCACCTCCCCGATGGCACAGGGCGCATCGGCCCCAGCCTGATCGACGATACGTACAACTATCCGCGCACGAACACGGATGTCGGCATGTTCGAGGTGATCTACGCCGGCGCCGGCGGGGCGATGCAGCCCTTCGGCAAGCGGATGTCCCAGGACGACATCCTGAAGATCATGGCCTATGTGCGAACCCTGAAGAAATGACGCCGTGACCGCCTTTTCCTGCGGCCCCGGTGTCCTTCGTTTTCTTCGCGGTTCGAGTTGTCGCAGCCCGAGCTTCGTCTATTCGATCAGCAGGTCGGCGTCGGCAGGCCTCGGCGCGGGCTCGTCGACGCGCGGGGGCTGGCCACGGAGCACGGAGTTGCCTTCGAACATCAACCGCTGGTCGACCGGGGCCGGATCGAGCCAGTCGGATTCCTTCATCTGGCCGCTCTGGCCGTAGGCGGCGAGCGCGTTGGCATAGCATACGCGGCGCACATCCGCTTCGGCGATGCCGCGCTGGAGCATGAGCTGCGCGGTCTTCGGCACCGCCAGCGGATCGGACATGCCCCAATCGGCGCTCGAGTCGATGAAGATCCGCTCCGAGCCGTAGCGGCGCACGATGTCCACCATCCGCTCGCTGCCCATCTTGGTACGCGGGTAGAGCGTGAACGCGGCCCAGAAGCCGCGGTCGAGCACTTCCTGGATCGTTTCTTCGTTGTTGTGATCGATGACGACGCGGTCCGGCGAAAGCCCGTGCTCGATGCACAGATCCATCGTCCGCGACGTTCCCCGCTTCTTGTCGCGGTGCGGCGTGTGGACCATCACCAGCATGTCGAGCTGCTTGGCGAGATCCAGCTGCGCGCGCAGATACTTTTCCTCGGCCTTCGTCTGCTCGTCGAAGCCGATCTCGCCGATGGCCACGACGCCTTCCTTGAGGGCGAAGCGCGGCAGGATCTCCATGACCGCCTCGGCCAGCGCTTCGTTGTTCGCCTCCTTGGCGTTGAGGCCAATCGCACAGTAGTGCCGGATGCCGAACTGCCCGGCGCGGAAACGCTCCCAGCCGACGAGCGTGGACAGATAGTCGATATAGGTTCCGACCGACGTGCGGGGCTGGCCCACCCAGAACGCGGGTTCGATCACGGCGACTACGCCCGCGGCGGCCATCGCCTCGTAATCGTTCGCGGTGCGTGCGTTCATGTGGATGTGCGGATCGATGAACTGCATGATCAGGCTCCCCTTTTCCGTCGGATTCGTCCGGACTCAGGCACCGGCGACCTCATCCCAGGACAGACGCCCCCGTTCGATCGCGTGGGCGAGCTCCGGCTCTTCGCGCAAGGCCGCCGCCGCCTCGGTGCGTGGACAGGCGGCCAGCGCAAGCGCGGCCGCCCGGCGCTCGGCGGGGCCGCCCTGGCGGAGCACGCGGCGCAGATCGGCGATCGCCGCCTCGTCCGCATGCGGGCCGACGCCGCGCCACAGCTCGGGGCTGACGGGACGGCGCGCGGCCCAGCGCTCGTGGGCATAATCGCACAGCATGCGCATGAGCCGCGGGTTGGACCGCGCATCGAAGTCGTGGATCGGGTGGAGCGGGCTGCCGATGAACAGCGCCTTCAGCACCATCTGGTTCCACGCGTCCTCGCCGAAGCGCTCGGCGGGGTAGGGGTTGCGGTGCGCCACGGCTTCGAACACGCTGCGCATGTTGCTGCGCGCGCCCTCGGCGGCGCGGGCGACATAGCGCTCCTGCCCCGGATAGAGCGGCAGGCCGCGATAGAACGCGACCAGTTCGCCGAGATCGGCGGTGCGGAACAGCTGTTCGAGACGATGCGCGAAGCGATCTTCCGGACCGTTTGCGCAGAGCAGCAGGGCGATGCGCGCCGCCTGGTCGACGCTCCACCCCACAGGCGACCAGCCGGGCCGCGCCTGTTGCGCGGCGTCGAGATCCGCGGGTTCGAGATGCAGATCATCCTTGCCGATCCGGCGCGGCACGAGAGTGAGGATCGTATAGATCGTACGCTCGTCGGCGCCGTCGCGAAGACGGCGCGCGCTGTCCTCGAGCCACGCGCGCGCATCGCCGGTGAGCTGACGCCCGAGCCAGCCCAGCAGAAGTTCGGCCGGCGACGTCACCTGCTGCAGCGCGTCCGACATGCCGCGTCCGTCATTCGGCAGCATCGTACATCGGTTCCGTCGATCGCGGGCGCGCGCTTTCAACCACGGCGTCACGTTCCGGGGACGTAACGCTGAAGGAGTAGCGTGAGCGCAAATCCGGCGACCGCGAGTGCGGCGAGCGCGGCTTGTCCCTGCGTCGCGATCAGCATCGCGTCGAGCAGCGAGATGCCGGCGATCAGATAGCCGATCGCACGCGGCACGTTGATGCGCGTGGGTATGATCAGGAACGACAGCGCATAAGCGACCCAGGCGAAAAAGATGACGTAGAGAATCCCGCTTACGGCATCCGCCAGCGCGCCCGCGCCGTAGATGAAGGGCGCGGCCAGGAAGGCCAGCGGCCACAGACGGTCGAGGCGCGCGCGCGTCTCGAACTTTGCCGCATAGGTAAGCCCGACGAGGTAGCACAAAAGGAGGACCGCGCCGAGGTAGAGCGCCGGCGCGGGTGCTGCAATCGTCGCGAACCCGGCGACGAGATAGACGAGCACGCGGCACAGCCCCATCAGGACCGGGCTCAGCGGATTGCCCTTGTGATGCCAGTCGTAGAGCACGATGACGGCGGCAAGCGCGAGTCCGGCGACGCCGGCTCCCCATGTGGAGCCGTCCGCGTCGACATAGCAGAGGGCGACGAGCAGTCCGAAACCGGCGGCGAGCATGCCGAAGCCGGCCGCGAATACGGTTGCCGCCGCGACCAGGCCGGCGGGTATCGGGCGCTCCGGCCGTTCGCGCGCGTCGATGTCGCGGTCGAACGCATCGTTGAGATACATCCCCGCCACGTAATAGAGCGAGACCGCGGCGAGCAGCGCCAGCGCGAAGCCGGGTTCGGCGGCGCCGCCGGCCAGCACGATGCCGGCAAGCGTGTTCGTCCACACCGTGGGCAGGTTCGAGACGCGGCCGAGCCGCAGCGCCAGCGCGAAGACAGACGTATTCAGATGCGGAGCTGTTGCTGCACCCATTGCATCTCCCTCGACACGGCGGCGACGATGTCCTCGCCGCGATAGGCTTCCGGCAGCACGTCCCACGTATAGGTCTCGACCTCGAGATGTGCCGAGACGGGCGCGCGGCGATGGCGCGCCAGCACCTCGCGCAGGAACGGCTGCGTCGTCGAGAAATCGCCCAGTTCCTCGCGGAAGATGGGGACGTGGAAGTGGATGCGCCATTCGCGGTCGTCGCCGTCGAGGCCGCGGATTGCCTCCGGCAGGTCCGGATATCGGGTGAGGCTGCTGCCGTTGCGCGCGACGACCTGGTGCAGATAGACGTCTTCAGCGAACGGCGTCAGCGCGTGCGCCGTCGATCCGTTCGCATGCGGAATGCGCAGGCCTGCGCTCAGCTGCAGCTTGGCGATGCGGATGCCGGACGCCTCGAGGCGCCGAACGGCTTCGTCCGGGTCTTCGTACTCGACCGCGGCGTGGCAGAGGTCGAGGCAGAGGCCAAGATGCCGGCGCAGCGCCGGCTCGGCCGCTGCGGGTGCCAGATCCGCAAGCGCGCTCAATCGCGCGGCGGCGGCTCTCGAAAAGAGATGCTTTTCGAAGAAGGCGACCGCTTCATCGACGGTCTCGAGGAAGCAGTGCGGCTCCGGCTCCAGCGCCAGCGCGATGGTCCGCCCGGTCGACCGCTCGAGGCGCACGAGATGCGCGGCATGCCGGATCATGAGATCCGCCATGCGTTCCACGTCGGCTTCAGTGCCGACCTCCGGCTTGAACGCGCCCGGCACCGTGCTGACGCTGCCCTCGACGTCGGGCTCGGGCGGCATCAGGGCTGCCAGCAACGTGGCAAGGAGATCGGTGTAGGCCAGGCGCCGCTCGTCGCGCCAGTCGGGCTTGTAGACGTCTTCCTTCACGCGGGCGCGGTGAAACGTGCCGTAGGGAAAACCATTGATCGTGAAGACGTAAAGACGGTTGTCGTGGAGGAAGTCCTTGAACTCGGCCAGGGTCGTGGGTTGCTGCAGCGCCTCGGCAGCCGCGGCCGACAGCCGCAGGCCGACGCCGAACGGAACGTCCGGCGCGATGCGGTCGCGCACGCGCAGGAGATATCGTTCAAGATTGTTGCGTATCTCCGTCCAGCTCTCGCCGGGGTGAATGTTCGTGCAGTATGTGAGATGGCAACCCTTTCCGATCCTCATCGGCACGCATCCCTCTGCTTCAGCCAGCCGATCGCGTCGATGATCGCGGCGTCGTCCATCTCGTGAACCTCGACGCCGCGGCCGATCTCGGCGAGCAGCGTCACGGTCAGCTCGCCGCCCAGGTGCTCACGGAAGTCCCGTAAGCCCCCGAGCACGGCGTAGGAGCCGTCCGCGGCGCGGGTCTCGAGCGCGTCGTGCCACAGACGAAGACCGAGCCGTTCGAGCAGCCGGCAGACGCGTTCCTCGCTTCCGGGTGCGAGCAGGCCGGCCTGGACCGAGTAGCGGGTATCGAGCGCAATCCCGATCGCGACCGCTTCGCCGTGGCGGAGCGCGTGCCCCGTCATGGTCTCGAGCTTGTGCGCCGCCCAGTGGCCGAAATCGAGCGGTCGCGCGCTTCCCATCTCGAATGGGTCGCCCGCGGTGCAGATGTGCCGCATATGAAGATCGGCGCAGCGCCGGATCGCGAAGGCGAGCACGTCCGGCTCGGCCCGCGCGGCGTCCTCGGCGCGACGCTCGAGCCATTCGAAGAACATGCGATCCCGGATCAGGGCCACCTTGACCGCCTCCGCAAGGCCGGCGATCCGGTCGCGTGCCGGCAGCGAGGACAGGAAGCGCGCGTCGTTGAGGACCGCGAAGGGCGGGGCGAACGTACCGATGAAGTTCTTCACGCCGAAGGCGTTGATCCCGTTCTTGACGCCGACGCCGGAATCGAGCTGGCCGAGCACCGTCGTCGGGACGCGCACCAGCCGTACGCCGCGATGCGTGGTCGCGGCCACGAACCCGGCCATGTCCAGCATTGCCCCGCCGCCGATCGCGACGACGTAGGAATGACGATCGATCCCCAGCGCCAGCAGGTGGCGTTGCAGGCGCTCGACGAGCGCCGGATCGTTCTTCACCCCTTCGCCGCCGGGCACGATCTCGGGCGCGCCCGCGAGTTCGATCTGCCGATCGTGGCGGGCGGCATAGGCCGCAATCTCGGCCGGCAGGTCGGGCCACGCCGCGACGACGCCGGCCTCGATCAGCGCGACGAAGCGATGCCGGCGTTCCGGCTCGAGCCGCGCGAGCGCATCGGCGAAAACCGCGTTCGCGGGGTCGAACAGATGCTCGGTGAAGACAACCGCATAGGAGAACTCGACCGCGAACCGCTGCACCCGGATGACGGGGGACGGGAGATCGATCTCCGTGACGGAACCGGGTAGCGTCATGGCCGCGACGTCCGTCGCCTGACAGCGCGAATTGTTCGGCAGCATGGAATTGCTGTTGGATGCGTCCGTTGCGACGACGCGGGCACGGCACGCAGTGCGACCCGTATCCGATTCATGGGCACGGGAAAGACCGCGGCCGTATGCGCTCGTCCTCGCAACCGGACGCTAGCATGCGCCAAAGGGGTCCTCTATTGGCCGTCCTGGGTAGATGGCGCGCGATCGGGCCACCCGATCGAGCCGACGGCGATTGCAACGGCGCAGGTGGAGAGCGGCGCCTCGTCAATTCGGTCGGTTCGGAGCGGGGGAATATCGACGGATTTGACCAAGCGGGGTGGAGTCGCCTAGCCTTTCGCCCCTTCGGCGCAAGGGCACGGCGCGAGAGGGGACATTCATGTTAGCGGAAACGGTTCGGCGCGCGGGCAGACCGGTTCGCGCCGCGGTCAGGCTGATCGCGTTGATGCTCTTGGTTCTTCTGGTCGGCACCTGCTACGTGGCATGGCAGGATTACCGGACCGCGCTCGAGCGCGGCCACGCGCGCGCCGAAAGCGCGGTCCGCGCCGTCGAGGAGCATGTCCAGTGGCAGATCCAGGCGGCCGTGCAGGTGATCAATCGCGTCGTGGACGCGATCGACTTCGCGCCGCAGATGATCACGCGCGGCGCGGTGGGTAACCTCGGCGCGGTGCTGAAACGGTTACCGCCGGAGACCGAGATCCTGGTCTTCGATGCCAAGGGGGACGCGATTCTCGAATCGGCGCCGCATGAGAAGCCATTGCGCGTTGCGTCCAGCGAGTATTTCAGGGCGCACGCTACCGGTGCCGAGTGGCATATCGGTTCTTTCTTCGTCGGCCCCGAGACGGGTCGAAAGCTGTTCACGGTGAGCCGCCGGCTGGAACGCGAGGGCGCGTTCGCCGGGGTGGTCGTCGCCACCATTCCAGTCGACCGCATTTCATCGTTTCATCAAGCGCTTTCGCTCGGCCCCCAGTCCTCGATCGGGATCATCCGCGACGACGGTTGGCTCGTCGCGCATCATCCGCAGCCCGACGCGACGATGAACGTCGGGAAATCGCCGCTCTTCACCGAACATCTGCCGAAGGCACCGGCCGGCACATATGATTCGGCGTTTTCCCCGACCGACGGTATTGCCCGTATCATTGCCTACCGGCGGGTCGATGGATTGCCGCTCATCGCCCTGGTCGGACTGGCGCGTGACGAGGCGCTGGCGGAGTTCTGGTCGCGCGTCCTGCCGACGACGTCGGTCGCCGCGGCGGTATTCTCGGTGCTGGCATTCCTCGCCGCCTGGGTCGTCGCCCTGCTGCGGCAGGACGAGCGTACCCACAACGAACTTGCCGCGGCCTTGCGGCAGAAGGAGGTTCTGCTCCGCGAGGTTCACCACCGGGTCAAGAACAACATGCAGGTCATCTCGAGCCTGGTGCATCTCCAGGACGGCTCACCGCGAGGCAAGCTCGACACCATGCGGCGCATCAAGGCGATGGCGCTCGTGCACGAGCAGATCTACGGCGGCGATCAGTTCGCGAAGGTCGACCTGCGCCAGTACGTCCGGGCGCTGTGCACGCGCCTCGCCGAGTCCCACGCGTCGGATATCGGCATCGTCTATGAGCTCGATCCCATCGATACCGACATCGACACGGCCCTGCCGTTCGCGCTGATCCTCAGCGAAGTCTTCACCAACGCGCTCAAGCACGCTTTTCCCGACGGTCGCGAGGGCTCGATCACCGTGTGGCTCAAGCGGATCGACGGCACGCGGGCGCAGTTGAGCGTGAGCGACGACGGCGTCGGACTTCCGCCGCACCATGAAGGCGCGACCGGGGGCCTCGGCTTCAAGCTGATCAATGCGCTCGCTCAGCAGATCGACGGGACGTACGAATTCGAATCGGGCCGCGGCGTGCGGTTCGCCCTGAGCTTTCCGGTCAAGTCTTCCGCCGCGCTGGCGCGGGCGGGCGAAGCCTCGGCCGCAGCCGTGTAAACGGCGCCGGTCCGGCCGCGCGTGCCGGACAGCGTGGCCGTCGGGAACCGTCACGTCACGGCCGCGTTCGATCCCAAGCCAAACCGTTGCGGAAGGAATCCCCGGTGCTCAAGGTCCTGGGCTGGATCATCGTCGTCATCTTCCTGATCGGCCTGTTGGTCGTGATCGGCGTCTTCGACCTGATCTTCTGATCGACCGGATGGCGCGGCCTGCGCTTCGCCCCTCTCCGTGCTTGCGCCGGCGGTCCGCCGGAACGCCCGTGCATGCGGCGCCGTTGACGGCGCGTGAGCACGACAGCAGCACAACGGAGCGTAGCGATGGCCGAGACGATGGCCCCGGACACGACCGTGAAGAAGGTCGATTCGCACCATTCGCCCAAGGGGGCGGAGGGGCAGAGATACCTTGCCTCCGGCAAGACGGTTTCGATGCGGTTGTGGGAGGCCGAGCCGCCGGGCGCGAAGGCGCCGCGGCGGCGCGACTACGAGACGGTCGGCTATGTGATCGACGGGCGCGCCGAGCTGACGATCGAAGGCCAGACGATCCGGCTCGAGAAAGGCGACTCGTGGGCGGTCCCGCGCGGCGCCGAGCATGCCTACCGCATCGTCGAGACCTTCACGGCGGTCGAGGCGACGTCGCCGCCGGCCCAGGTCCACGGCCGCGACGAAAGCTAGGACGGGAACGACCCTTAACCCCCGGCCCTCGCGATCGGGGCCGGGTTCGACGGGTTTCGCCGGCGCGGCGAGGAGACCGATCAGGCCCGGCGGCGCGCCGTCCGGGTCGGCTCGACGGGCGCCTGATATGGATGGGTCTCGCGCCAATGCCGGGCGATGTCCACGCGCCGGCAGATCCAGACCTTGTCATGGCGCTGCACGTGGTCGAGAAAACGGACCAGGCCGGCGAACCGTCCCGGCCGTCCGATCAGCCGCGTGTGAAGGCCGACCGACATCATCTTGGGCGCACCCTCGCGGCCTTCGCGGTACAGCGTATCGAAGGCGTCGCGCAGATAGATGAAGAAGTCCTCGCCCGTATTGAAGCCCTGCGCCGTGCCGAACTTCATGTCGTTGGCGTCGAGCGTGTAGGGGATGACGAGATGTCCCTTGCCGTCGACGGTCACCCAGTACGGGAGATCGTCGTTGTAGGCATCCGAGTCATAGAGAAACCCGCCCTCCTCGACGACGAGCTTGCGCGTGTTGGCGGAAAGGCGGCCCGTATACCAGCCCACGGGACGCACGCCGCAGGCCTTTTCGATCGCCTCGATCGCGAGGCGCATATGGCGGCGCTCCTCGGCAATGCCGACCTTCTGGTAGTCGATCCAGCGCCAGCCATGGCTCGCCACCTCGTGGCCTGCTTCGACCATCGCGCGGCCGGCCTCGGGGTTGCGGGCGAGCGCCATGCCCACCGCGTAGCTCGTGAAGTGTAGCCGGCGCTCGGCGAACAGACGCATGATGCGCCAGAATCCGGCACGCGTGCCGTACTCGTAGACCGACTCCACGCTCTCGTCGCGCATGGCCCGGCGCGGCGTCAGGCCGACGACCTCGTGCAGATAGACCTCCGACTCCCGGTCGCCATGGAGGATCGAGCGCTCGCCGCCCTCCTCGAAATTGACGACGAACTGGACGGCGATATAGGCGCCGCCGGGCCAGCGCGGATCGGGCGGGCTGGCGCCGTAACCGATGAGATCGCGCGGATAGACAGAAGGTTTGCGGGGCATCCGTGACACCGTTCGAAGAGCCGGGCGAGCATAACGGCGCTTTCTGCAACCGACAATCGATCGGGTGAACACGGCGGATATTGCACGGGCTCCGGTCCCCTTGATAGGGATTGCGCGGCGGAACGGAGGATGGCGATGGCGGCTACGGCACGGGCGCAGGCGAGACGGGCTTCCGACGGGGTGCGGGAAGACCGCCTCTGGCGGCGGCATATGGACATGGGCGCGATCGGCGCGACGGCGAAGGGCGGGGTCAATCGTCAGGCCCTGTCGCCCGAGGATGCCCAGGCGCGCCAGCTCCTGGCGGGCTGGGCCCGGTCGCGCGGTTTCGGCGTCTTCACCGACGCGATCGGCAACCTGTTCGTGCGTCGCGACGGCACCGATGCGGACGCGCTGCCGGTGCTCACCGGATCCCATCTCGACACGCAGCCGACGGGCGGGAAGTTCGACGGCGCCTATGGCGTGCTGGCCGGGTTCGAGGTGCTCGAAGCCCTCGAGGACGCCGGCGTCGCGACGCGCCGCCCGATCGAGGTCGTCGCCTGGATGAACGAGGAAGGCAGCCGGTTTCACCCGGGGGCCATGGGCTCGGCGGTGTTCGCGGGCGCCTACGACCTCGCGGCGATGCTCGCCGTCACCGACCGGTCCGGCGTCGTCCTGCGCGACGCGCTGGCCGCGACGCTGCAGGCGGCACCGGTGCCGGCGCGCGCGGGCGTGGGCTTCCCGATCGCCGGCTATATCGAGGCCCATATCGAGCAGGGGCCGCGCCTCGAGGCCACCGGCAACACCATCGGCGTCGTCACGATGATCCAGGGCTCGCGCCGCTTCACCGTGGATATCCTGGGCGAGGAGGCCCATGCCGGCACCACGCCGCGCGCCGCGCGCAAGGACGCGCTGTCGGCGGCGGTGTCGATCGTGGGCGCGCTCGAACGGCTGATGCACGACGACACCGATACCGTTCGCTTCACCGTGGGAAGGTTCGAAGTCTATCCCGGCTCGCCGAACACGGTTCCGGGCAAGGTGCATTTCACCATCGATTTCCGCCATCCCGACAACGATGTGCTGCGCCGCCTGGGCGATCAGGTGGCACCCGTCGCGGCCGCGCACGCCAAGGGCTGCCAGGTGACGGTGACCGATATCTCCTATGTCGAGCCGACCGTGTTCGCGCCGGAGGTGATCGACCTCGTCCGGGCGTCCGCCGCGGCGCTCGGGCTGCCGCACATGGACATGCCGTCCGGCGCGGGACACGACGCCATGCATATCAACGCCCTGTGCCCGACCGGCATGATCTTCGTGCCGTGCCACAAGGGCATCAGCCACAACGAGGCGGAAAGCGCCACGCCGGCCGATCTCGCCGCGGGATGCCGGGTGCTCGCGGACGCGCTCGTCGACTTGGCGAACCGGTAATCCCGGTCCAGTATGAATTTTCCAGGGGCGGGCGCCGACCCGCCCGCCCAAAGGACATGAAGCGCATGACCGACTCGCCTGCCGTCTTCGACGAAATCGATCCGCTGCCGCGGCTGCTGATGGGGCCCGGGCCGATCAACGCCGATCCGCGCGTTCTGCGCGCCATGTCGGCGCAGCTCCTCGGGCAGTTCGATCCGCAGTTCACGCACTACATGAACGAGACCATGGCGCTCTACCGCCGGGTCTTCCAGACGCGCAACCGCTGGACGTTCGTGATCGACGGCACGGCACGCGCCGGCATCGAAGCGGTGCTCGTCTCGGCGCTCATGCCCGGCGATCGCGTGCTCGTGCCGATCTTCGGCCGATTCGGGCATCTGCTGGTCGAGATCGCCGAGCGCTGCGGGGCCGAGGTCTGCGCCATCGAGACGGAGTGGGGCCGGGTGTTCGATCCCGCCGAGATCGAGGCCGCGGTCGCCCGGCACCGGCCGAAAATGGTTGCGATCGTCCAAGGCGACACCTCGACGACGATGGCGCAGCCGCTGGCGGAGATCGGCGCGATCTGCCGCAAGTACGACGCGCTGCTCTATGTCGATGCGACGGCGAGCCTCGGCGGCATGGACCTGCCGGTCGACGCCTGGCAGATCGATGCGGTGACGGCGGGGCTGCAGAAGTGCCTCGGCGGGCCGCCGGGCGTGGCGCCGATCACGCTGAACGACCGCATCGCCGGACTGATCTACGGACGCAAGCACGTCGAGCAGGGGATCCGCGCGACCGACGACGTCGCCGCCAACGGGCCGCGCATCCAGTCGAACTATTTCGACCTGGCGATGGTGATGGATTACTGGAGCGAGCGCCGCCTCAACCACCACACCGAGGCGACGACGATGCTCTATGCCGCGCGCGAATGCGCGCGCATCCTTCTCAAGGAAGGGCTGACGGCGTGCTTCGCGCGGCACGCGCTGGCAAGCCGCGCCATCACCGCCGGACTCACCGCGATGGGCCTCGAGCTGTTCGGCGACCAGAAGCACAAGATGCCCAACGTGACCGGCGTGGTGATTCCCGACGGGGTGGACGGCGAGGCCGTGCGCGGCAGCCTGCTCGCCGATTACGGGATCGAGATCGGCACGTCGTTCGGGCCGCTCAAGGGGCGCATCTGGCGGATCGGCACGATGGGCTACAACTGCCGCAAGCAGAACGTGCTGATCACGCTCTCCGCGCTCGAGACCGTGCTCGCCGCGCAAGGCTTCAAGCTGCCGCGCGGCGCGGGCGCGGACGCCGCGCTCACGGTCTATCGCGAGGCGGAGAAGGCGGCCGCCAAGGCTGCGGAGTGACGCGCGGCCTCTGGGCTCAGGTCACCAGTTCGTTGCCACGCGTCGCCCAGAAGGTGACGCGCCGCTCGATCAGGACGAAGAACTCGTACATCGCCACGCCGAGCACGGCGACCACGACGAGGCCGGCGAAGACCAGCGGCACGTCGAAGCGCGAGCTCGCCGCGATCATCAGGTAGCCGATGCCGGCGTTGGAGGCGACGGTCTCCGACACGATCGAGCCGATGAAGGCGAGCGTGATCGCGACCTTGAGCGAGGCGAAGAAATACGGCATCGCGCGGGGGATGCCGATCTTCCACAGGATCTGCGACTTCCGCGCGCCGAGCGAGCGCATCACGTCCCGCAGCTCCGGCTCGATCGTGGCAAGGCCGGTGGCCACGTTCACCACGATCGGGAAGAACGAGATCAGGAACGCGGTCAGGATCGCCGGCACGGTGCCGATGCCGAACCAGATCACCAGCACGGGCACGATCGCGACTTTCGGGATCGAGTTGAAGGCGATCATCAGCGGGTAGAGCGCGTCGTACATCACGCGCGAGGACCCGACGATGAGGCCCAGCGCCAGGCCGAAGGCAACCGCCACGCCGAAGCCGATGAGCGTCGTGACGAGCGTCTGGAGCGAATGCGTCGTGATCGGTTCGTAATACTGCGCGAACGAACCGATCACCTCGATCGGTGTCGGCAGGATGAAGGTGGGGACGGCGAAGACGACGCAGACGAGCTGCCAAAGAACCAGGGCGCCGAGTGTCACGGTCCAGGGCAGCGTGCGGATGAACCAGGGTTTTGTCATTGCGTATTGCGGACGTGCGAGATCTGGTCGCGCAGGGCGTGCGCCATTTCCATGAACTCGGGCTTGAACGTGTCCGCGAGCGTGCGCGGACGCGGCAGGTCGATCGTGGTCCTGGACACGACGCGCCCAGGCCGGGCGCTGATCACGTAAACCGTGTCGGCGAGATAGACGGCCTCGCGCAGATCGTGCGTCACGAGGATGACGGTCGGCCGCTTCTCGAGCCAAAGCGTCTGCAGGATGCTCCACAGATCCTCGCGCGTGAACGCATCGAGCGCGCCGAACGGCTCGTCGAGAAGGAGGAGATCCGGGTCGTGGATCAGCGCGCGGCAGAGCGAGCTGCGCTGCTGCATGCCGCCGGAGAGCTGCCAGGGATACTTGTCCTCGAATCCCGCCAGGCCGACGGTGGCAAGCAGCTTCCTTGCGTGCGCGATGTACTTGTCGCGGTCGCGGCGGAACTCGCTCGCGTGCGGCTCGACGATCTCCAGCGGCAGGAGCACGTTGTCGAGCGTCGTGCGCCAGGGCAGCAGCGTTGCGTTCTGAAATGCCATGCCGCAGATCTTGAGCGGCTTCGTCACCGCCTGACCGGCGACATGGACCGTGCCGCGCGTGGGCAGGTGCAGGCCCGAGACGAGCTTCAGCAAGGTCGACTTGCCGCAGCCGCTCGGACCCACAACCGCCACGAACTCCCCCCTGTCGATGCGCAGGGAGGCATCCTGCAGAGCCAACGTGCCGGCGCCGTCCTTGCCGTAGACGAGGCTGACCTGATCGATTTCGACGAACGGCGCAGTGCTGGACATCGCGAGACTCAGCGCTTCACCATCCGCTCGGCCGCCGGCGGCAGGAATTGTGCGGTGAAGACCTGCTCCACCGGAACCTTCCGGTCGAGGCCGAAGCCCTCGCTGACGAGGTCGATGTTCCGCTTCAGCCGGTCGACATTCACGCCGCCGAGGCCGTCACGCTTCACTTCGTCGGTCAGGATGCTGGTCGCGATCGCCATCTGAAGGCGTTCGAGCTCGAGCGCGTCGTTGAGCAGCGGATCGCGCTTCTTGATCGCGGCGATCGCGGCCTTGGGATCGGCGATCGTGTCCTGGATGCCGCGGATCGTCGCGCGCACGAAGCCTTGCACGGCCTTGGGATTGTCCTTGAGCAGGGCGGGCGATGCGATGACGGCGTTGGAGTAAAGATCGACGCCGAGGTCCTTGTACAGGAAGGTCTGGATGTTCTGCTCCGGCACGCCGATACCCTTGAGGGCGAGGATCGCCGTGAAGCTGAAGCCGGAGATCGCGTCGGTCTCGCCGCGCGCCAGCATCGGCTCGCGCAGCTGCGGGGCGACGTTCGACCAGTTCACCTTCGTCGCGTCGAAGCCGTTGACCTTGGCGAAGATCGGGAACAGCCGGAACGGCGTGTCGAACGACGGCGCCGCCGCCTTCTTGCCGACGAGGTCGGCGGGCTTCTCGATGCCCTTGTTCTTGAGCGTGATGATCGAGAACGGCGCCTGGTTGTAGACCATCAGCACCGCCGGGATCTCCTTGCCGGGGTTCTTCGCGTTGAATTCGATCAGCGCGTTGATGTCGCCGAAGCCGATGTCGTAGGCGCCGCTCACCACGCGGTTCACCGTGTCGGAGGAGCCGCGGCCGGCGTCGATCGCCGTGACGTTCAGCCCCTCTGCCGCGTAGTAGCCCTTCTCCTGCGCGACGAAGAACGGCGCCTGCGGTCCCTGCACCACGAAGTCGAGCGTGAACTTGATGGGCGTCTGCGCGGCCGACGGCATCGCGCCGAGCACGAGAGTGAACCCCGCCGCCGCGACGGCCGCGGTCCATGATGTCCGCATATTCAACATGAAATGGTCCCCATTGGTTGCCTGACGCCTCGGCGTGCGCCGAGCCCCTGTCGCGAAACCTCGCCGCCGATTGTCGCGATTCTTGCAAGCAAGCGGCATGCCGGACTGTGGTCGAAGGCCTCGGCGGAGTCAACGTCGCCGAATGCATCGACGAAGGGTCGGCACGCCTTGCCGGGCGGCGATCGCCCGTCTATGTTCCGGCGTCATGTCGAAGCTCAGGGTTACCGCGCTCGACCGCCTGGACGCGCCCGCGTTCACGGCCGCCTTGGGACATGTCTTCGAGCACGCGCCGTGGGTCGCGATGCGGGCGGCGGCGCGTCGGCCGTTCGGCACGCGGGCGGCACTGCATCGTGCCATGATGCAGGTGGTGCAGGAGGCGAGCGAGGCGGAGCAGCTGGA
Organism: Alphaproteobacteria bacterium; assembly: GCA_036381615.1. Classification (GTDB taxonomy): domain Bacteria; phylum Pseudomonadota; class Alphaproteobacteria; order CACIAM-22H2; family CACIAM-22H2; genus CALANV01. The sequence continues at coordinate 130,965 of DASVCL010000027.1, read as the reverse complement.
ACTCCTGCGCGGCCACCCTGAGCTCGCCGGCAAGGCGGCGCTGGCGGGCGATCTGACGGCCGATTCGGCAAGGGAACAGGCGGGCGCCGGGCTGGACCGGCTGACGCCTGCGGAATATGCGCGCTTTCACGAGCTCAACGACGCCTATCGCGCCAAGTTCGGCTTTCCGTTCATCATGGCGGTGAAGGGCCGGACGAAGGACGAGATCCTGGCCGCTTTCGCGGCACGGCTCGACAACGATCGTGCGACGGAATTCGCGACCGCGCTCGAGCAGGTCGGCCGGATCGCCGCATTCCGGCTTGCGGATCTGATCGACGACTCGTGACGACGTGGGGGCAAACGCGATGGGACGACTGACGACGCATGTCCTCGACACCGCGCGCGGCGTGCCGGCCGCCGGCCTGCACATCGAGCTCTTTTCGCTGGACGGAACGCGCACGCGGCTCAAATCCCTCGTGACGAACAAGGACGGGCGCACCGACGCGCCGGTGCTCGAGGGCGACGCCCTGAAATCCGGCCGCTACGAGCTGGTGTTCGCGGTCGCGGCCTATTTCCGCGCCGCGGGCCTGAACCTTGCCGACCCGCCGTTCCTCGACGAGGTGCCGGTGCGGTTCGCGGTCGCCGACCCCACGGCGCATTACCACGTGCCGCTGCTCGTCTCGCCCTGGTCCTACACGACCTATCGGGGAAGCTAGAAGCCGTTGCATCCGTTCAGCCGGACGGCGTGCTAGACTTTCCGGTTGCATCGGTTTGAAAGCGAGGACGTCGTGGCCCCTGTCCGTTTTCTGCTCAATGGGACGCCGCGGACCGAGGATCGGGTTCCGCCGACGACCACCGTTCTCGATTATCTGCGCACCGTTGTCGGTCTGACCGGCGTGAAGGAGGGGTGCGCGGAAGGCGATTGCGGGGCCTGCACGGTCGCGCTGGGCCGGGTCGAAGGCGGCCGCGTGCGCTACCGCGCGGTGAATTCGTGCCTGATGATGCTGCCGCAGCTCGACGGCGCCGCCGTTCTCACCGTGGAGGGACTCGCCCCGCCGGGCGGCCCGCTGCATCCGGTCCAGCAGGCGATGATCGAAAGCGACGCGACCCAGTGCGGCTTCTGCACGCCGGGCTTCGTCATGTCGATCTTCGCCCTCGCGCACGAGGGGGTGCCGAAGAGCGAGGACGACATTCACGAGGCGCTCGCCGGCAATCTCTGCCGGTGCACGGGGTATCGGCCGATCGTGGCGGCATGCCGGCATGCGGCCGGCCATGCCGACATGCCCCACGCCGATGTCGCCGCCGTAACGGCGTCGCCGCGCTGCACCCGCTACGAGGTCGACGGCCAGCGCTTCCTCGCGCCCGAATCGCTCGACGAGCTTCTGGCGTTGCGCGCCGCGCACCCCGAAGCGCTCCTGCTCGCGGGCGGCACCGATCTCGGCCTTCTGGTCAGCAAGGAACGCCGCAAGCTGCCGCTCGTGATCGCCACAGCGAACGTGCCGGCGCTGCGGCGCATCGAATGCGGTCCGGATTCGCTCACGCTCGGCGCCGCCGTGACCTATAGCGAGGCGCTGCCGCATCTCGAGGCCGCGTTTCCCGCTTTCGCCCGGCTCGTGCGGCGGCTCGGCTCGCGGCAGATCCGCAACCTCGGCACGCTCGGCGGCAATCTCGGCACCGCATCGCCCATCGGCGATACGCTTCCCTGCCTGGTGGTGCTGGGGGCGGAGGTCCTGCTGCGATCGCAGGCCGGCGCACGGACCGTGCTGGTCGAAGAATTCCTACTGGGCTATCGCAGGACGGCGCTGCAGCCGACCGAGATCATCGAGGCGATTCGCATGCCGCGGCTTGCGCCAGACCAGCAATTCTTCGCCTACAAGCTGTCGAAGCGTTTCGATCAGGACATCTCGGCGGTCGCCGCGGCGTATCGACTGACGGTCGAAGACGGCGTCGTTCGCGAGTTGCGCGCCGCCTATGGCGGCATGGCGGACCGGGTGAGGCGGGCGCGCGCGGTCGAGGCGGCGCTGGTCGGCAAACCCTGGACCGCGGCGACGCTGGCCGAGATCGACCGGGCGGTCGCCGAGGACTTCACGCCCCTCAGCGATCATCGCGCCGGTGCCGCGTACCGGCTGCGCGCTGCCGCAAATCTTCTGCGCCGCCTGCAGCTCGAAAGCACTGGCGCGGCGCCGACGCGCCTGGAGGCCCTATGAGTGCGCCGGTGAGTCCGCCGGTCGCCCGCCGCGTCGAGGGCGGCGTCCACCAGTCGGTGCACCACGACAGCGCCGTCGGCCACGTCACCGGACGCGCGCTCTATGTCGACGACGTTCCCGTTCCCGCCGGCACACTGGAGGCGGCGCTGGTGCTGAGCCCGCACGCCCATGCCCGGATCGTCCGGATCGATACCGCAGCCGCGCTCGCGGCACCCGGCGTGGTCGCGGTCGTCACCGCCGCCGACATTCCCGGCAAGAACGACATCGGTCCGATCCTGGGCGGCGAGCCGGCGCTCGCGGCCGGGATCGTCGAATATGTCGGCCAACCCGTGGCGGCCGTCGCGGCCCGCACGCTCGACGAGGCGCGCGAAGCCGCCAAGCTGGTCGCGATCGAGTACGAAGTCCTGCCGCCCGTGCTGACGGTCGAAGAGGCGATGGCGCGCGAGCAGTACGTCTCGCCGCCGCAGACCATCGCGCGCGGCGATGTTGCCGCCGGCATGGCGGCGGCGACGCATCGCCTGACGGGCGAAGTCCGCTGCGGCGGCCAGGACCATTTCTACCTCGAAGGCCAGATCACCCTCGCGATGCCGGGCGAGGAGCGGGACATGGTGGTCCTGAGCTCCACCCAGCACCCGACCGAGGTGCAGCGCGGCGTCGCGCATCTGCTGGGCCTGCCGTTCAACGCCGTTACCTGCGAGGTCCGGCGGATGGGCGGCGCGTTCGGCGGCAAGGAGAGCCAGGCGACGATCATCGCCGGCATCGCCGCCCTGCTCGCGTGGCGGACCAACCGTCCGGTCAAACTTCGCCTGCCGCGCGACGACGACATGCGCGCGACGGGCAAGCGTCATCCGTTCCTGATCCGCTGGGACGTCGGGTTCGACGCCGACGGGCGCATTCTGGCGCTCGACATGACGCTGGCCGCGAACGGCGGCAATGTCGCGGACCACACGCCGGCGGTCGTGACGCGCGCGCTATGCCATGCGGACAACTGCTACTGGCTGCCCAACGTTCGCCTGCGCGGCCTGCCCTGCAAGACGAACACCGTCTCGAACACGGCGTTCCGCGGCTATGGCGGGCCGCAGGGCATGCTGGCGATCGAGACCGTGATCGACGCGATCGCGCGCCACCTCGGCCTTCCGCCCGAGACCGTCCGGCGGCGGAACTTCTACGGCGTCGGACGAAACGACGTCACGCCCTACGGCATGACGGTGGAGGACAACATCATCGCCCGGGTCGTCGACGAGCTCGAGCGCGGCGCGGATCTCGCCCAGTGGCGCGAACGGATCGTCGCGTTCAACCGCACGAGCCCGGTGATCAAGAAGGGCCTGGCGACGATGCCGGTCAAATTCGGCATCTCGTTCAACAACCCGCGCCTCAATCAGGCCGGCGCGCTCGTCCATGTCTACACGGACGGCAGCGTCCACCTGAACCATGGCGGCACCGAGATGGGGCAGGGGCTGTTCGTGAAGGTGGCGCAGGTCGTGGCCGAGGCCTTCCAGATCGACCTCGCCAATATCCGCGTTTCGGCGACCAGCACGGGCAAGGTCCCGAACACCTCGCCGACCGCCGCGTCGTCCGGATCGGACCTGAACGGGATGGCGGCGCTGGCCGCGGCCGAGCAGATCAAGGGACGAATGACGGAGGTCGCCGCGGCGCATTTCGGCGTCCCGCCCGGCGAGATCGTGTTCGCCGAGAACCGGGTGTTCGCCGGCAACCGGAGTCTCTCCTTCGCGGAACTGGCGCAGCTCTGCTGGGAGCAGCGCGTCTCGCTGTCGGCCACGGGCTATTACCGCACGCCCAAGATCCATTGGGATCCGAAGACGATGACCGGCCGGCCGTTCTTCTATTTCGTCTATGCCGCCGCCGCCGCCGAGGTCGCGGTCGACACGCTGACCGGCGAGACGCGGGTGCTGCGGGTCGACATCCTCGAGGATTGCGGGAACTCGCTCAATCCCGCCATCGACCTGGGTCAGATCGAAGGCGGTTTCGTCCAGGGCATGGGCTGGCTGACCACGGAGGAGCTGTGGTGGGACGACCAGGGCCGCCTGCGCACCCACGGCCCGTCGACGTACAAGATTCCCGGCAGCCGCGACGTGCCGCCCGTCTTCAACGTGCGGCTGCTCGAGAATGCGCCCAACCGCGAGAACACGATCTTCCGCTCCAAGGCCGTGGGCGAGCCGCCGCTGATGCTGGCGATATCGGTCTGGCTCGCGATCCGCGACGCGATCGCGAGCCTTGCCGACTATCGTCTCGCGCCGAAACTCGATGCCCCGGCGACGCCGGAACGCGTGCTTGCGGCAGTCGACGATATCCGTGCGCGTGCCGCAGCCGAACGTTAGAGGGGGAACGACATGGACTTGGTTCTGACGGAGTGGCTCAGCATGATCGTTCGCTGGCTGCACGTCATCGCCGGCATCGCCTGGATCGGCAGCTCGTTCTACTTCATTCATCTCGACCTCAGCCTGCGCAAGCGCGACGGCCTGCCGCCCGGCGTACATGGCGAGGCCTGGCAGGTGCACGGCGGCGGCTTCTACCACATGATGAAATACCTGGTGGCGCCCGCGCGCCTGCCGGACGAGCTGACCTGGTTCAAGTGGGAAGCCTATACGACATGGCTTTCCGGCTTCGGGCTGCTGGTCCTGGTTTATTACCTCGGCGCGGAGCTCTACCTGATCGACCGCTCCGTCCTCGACCTTTCGCCCGCCGCGGCGATCGGCCTCAGTCTCGGCGGCCTGATCGTGCCATGGCTGATCTACGAGGCCCTGTGCCGCTCGCCGCTCGGCCGGCACCAGACCGCACTGGCGGCGATCGGCTACGTGTTTCTGGTCGCGCTGACCTATGGCTTCACGCTGGTCTTCGGCGGGCGCGGCGCCTTCATTCAGATCGGCGCGCTGATCGGCACGATGATGGTGGCGAACGTCTTCGTCGTCATCATCCCGAACCAGAAGAAGGTCGTAGCCGCGCTGCTCGCGGGCAAGACGCCGGCCGAGTGGCTCGGCGCACAGGCCAAGCAGCGCTCGGTGCACAACAATTACCTGACCCTGCCGGTCATCTTCCTGATGGTCAGCAACCACTATCCGCTGCTGTTCGCCACGCGCCACAACTGGCTGATCGTCGCGATCGTGCTCGCGCTCGGGCCGGTCATCCGCCACTTCTTCAATTCGCGCCATGCTGGCAAGGGCAGTCCGTGGTGGACCTGGGCGGTCGCGGCCGCCGGCGTCATCGCGATCGCATGGCTTTCCGGGGCGGGACCGCGTGACCACGCCGCAGCGGCGGCCGAACGGCCCGACTTCGCGGCCGTGGAGGAGATCGTGACGGCCCGCTGCAGCATGTGCCATGCCGCGGAGCCCGTTTGGGCGGGCATCGCCGCGGCACCCAAGGGCGTCCGGCTCGACACGGCCGAGGCGATCCGCCGCCACGCATCGCGCATCGAGCTGAACGCCGTACGGTCGAACGCCATGCCGCCGGGAAACGTGACTGGCATGACGGCCGAGGAGCGCGCCGTGCTGGCGGCATGGCGCGCGACCGACCCGGGCAACGAGTAGCCGCGGCCCTCGCTTACGCCGCGCGTGCCGGCCGGCGTTCCAGGCCGAACGCTTCGGCGATCAGCTCGTAGGAGCGCTTGCGGGCGGCGAAGTCGTAGCAGATCGAGACGATGACGAACTCGTCCACGCCGAAGCGCACGCCGAGCTCGAGCAAGCGCGCCTTCACCTGCTCGGGCGTGCCGACGATCTGGCGCCGGCGATTATAGGCGATGCGCGCGCGCTCCGCGTCGCTGTAGGGATAGGCGAGCGCCTCCTCGACCGGGGGAATGGGGCTGATGATGCCCTGGTCGAGCCGCAGCCGCCAAAGGTCGCGGCTGGCGGCGAGACGCTCCGCCTCGGCCTCGGTGTCGGCGCACAGCACGAAAACGCCGATGCTGCCGCGGGGCTGCGGATATGCGGCCGAGGGGCGGTACGAGTCGCGATAGGCTTGCATGATCTCGGGCCCCATGCGCTCGGTGATGAAATGCGCGAACGAGAACGGCAGGCCGAAATGCGCGGCATAGGCGGCGCTCTGGTCGCTCGAGCCCAGGACCCAGAATTCCGGCACCGTCGGTCCGACCGGCATCGCACGGACGCCGGCGAAGGGGTGCTCGGGCGGCACCGTGTCGCTGAGATAGGCGAGGAGATCGGCGATCTGCGAGGGGAAGTACTCGATCGGCAACGCGCCGGGGCCGTGCCGGAGCGCCTGCGCCGTGCGCGGATCGCTGCCCGGCGCGCGGCCGATGCCGAGGTCGATACGGCCGGGATAGAGCGTCTCCAGCATGCGGAAGGTCTCGGCCACCTTCAGCGCGCTGTAATGACTGAGCATGACGCCGCCGCTCCCGACCCGGATCGCGGTGGTCGCCGCCGCGATCCGCGCGATCAGGATCTCGGGCGCCGTTCCGGCAAGCCCTTCGGAGTTGTGATGCTCGGCAAGCCAGTAACGGTGATAGCCGAGCTGCTCGCAATACTGGGCCAGCTCGATGGTTTCGGCGATCGCCTGCGCCGGCGTTCCGCCGGCGCGGATCGGCGACTGGTCGAGGACGCCAAGAACCGGCATCTCGTGCGCGACCGCCGCTCAGCCCTTGAGCCCGGCGCGGCTGAGCGTCCGGCGCGCGGCGATCAGATGCGGCCGGTCGAGCATCATGCCATCGAGACCGACGACGCCGGCTTCCGGTGCCGCGGCAAACGCCGCGACGACCTTCTGCGCCCATTCGACCGCCGCCGGCTCCGGCGTGAAGGCGCGATTGATGACCGGCACCTGGTCGGGATGAATGGCGGCCTTGCCGCTGAAGCCGTGCCGCACGCCCAGCTTCGCCTCGCGTTCGAGCCCGGCGAGGTCGCGGAAATCCGTGAACACGGTGTCGATCGCCGGCACGCCGGCCGCCGCCGCGGCAAAGAGGCAGAGCGAGCGCGCGAGTTCGAACGGCGGCTCGTAAGAGCCGTCGGCGCGGCGATTGGCGACGGCGCCGATATCCGCCGCAAGATCCTCGGCCCCCCACATCATCGCCGAGAGCCGCGCGCTCACGCCGGCATATGTGCCCAGCCCGAACATGGCGCGGGCCGTTTCCGTCACGATCGGCAGGATCTCGATGCGGCCCGGATCGAGGCCCAGCGCGGCCTCGCGCTGGGCGAGCATGTCGTCGAGGGCGCGGACGTCGGCGCCGCCCGCGCATTTCGGCAGCATGATGCCGTCGGGCCGGCCGGGAACCACCGCGTCGAGGTCGGCAGCCGACATTCCGCCGGACAGCGGATTGATTCGCACGAAGACGCGCAAGCCCGCCGGCCTCGCTTTCAGGAACTCCGCGGCCATCACGCGGGCGGCCTCCTTGCGGGCAGGGGCGACCGAGTCCTCGAGATCCAGCAGCAACACGTCGGCGCCGGAATCGACCGCCTTGGTCAGCTTGCGCTCGCTGTCGGCGGGCACGAAGAGCAGCGATCTCATGCCGGGCGCCGCTTCATCAGGGCGTTGCGCCGGCAGACCGCCACCTGCTCGCCGCGCTGGTTGAGCGCGATGTGCTCGAACTCGACGATGCCGGCATCGGGGCGCGACCTGCTCTCGCGCTTGGCTACGACCCGGGTCACCGTCCTGATCGTGTCGCCATGAAAGACGGGCTTGGGGAACCGCACATCCGTCATGCCCAGATTCGCGATGGTCGTGCCGAGCGTGGTGTCGCCGACCGACTGGCCGATCATCAGTCCCAGCGTGAACAGGCTGTTGACGATGCGCTGGCCGAACTCGGTCTTCGCGGCGAACTCCGCGTCGATATGCAGCGGCTGCGGATTCTGGGTCAGCAGCGAAAACCACGTGTTGTCGGCCTCGGTCACAGTCCGCGTCAGCGCGTGTTCGATCGTCTGGCCGACCTCGAATTCCTCGTAAAAAAGTCCTGGCACGCCCGTATTCCCCCGGCAACTCTTGCGCGGCAAATCTGGAGGCTCGGGCGAAACGAGTCAATGTCGCCGCAAACGAAAAGGCCCGCGCGGATCCGCGCGGGCCCGGGATGATCGTGACAGCGGTCCTCAGACGGGCTTGGCGTAGTCGCGTTCGAGCTGCGGATCCTCTTCCTTGGCCTGCTGCTTGCCGGTCTTCTCGGCGCGTTCGAGCGCCTCGCGCTCCGCGCCCTCACGCGCCTTCATCGCTTCCTCGGCCTTCTTCTTGACCTGCCCGGATTCGACGAACCGACGCGTCGCCTGATTGTATTCCTTGGCGGCGGTCTTGTTGCCTTCGCCTTCGTTACGCTGCTTGGTCATGGGTGCTGGTTCCTCCGTTCGGGTCTGACTCGGGGTCGCGCGTCGTCGACGCGGGCGCCGTACGGCCTCACCGGCGCCGGCCGCCGTCTCGGCGTGCCCGGTGCCGTCGAACTCGAGTGCGGCGACTTGCCGGTAGGCCCGCCGGACCTGCTCGAACTGCTGCTCGACGACCTCGCGCACCGCATGCGGCAGCATGCGGTCGCTCGCGAGCAGCGATTCGAACTTCTCCTTCACGCGTTCCTCGCTGCGCTGGATCTCCTCGATCATGGCGCGGCGATCATTCGGCGAGAGCGCGAGCTTCACCTCGGTATAGAGGCGATGCGCGGATCCGACGACGGTACCGCGATCCTCCGGCACGCCGCCGAGACCGCGCACCTCTTCCTGCAGGCGCGCGGCGATCGCGTCATGCTCGGCGGCAAGCGCCGAGAGCAGGGATTTTATGCGCTGGTCTCTTGCGGCCTCGGCGCCCTTGGAAAGCGCCTCGGCGCCGTCCAGGGCAATAGCGATCAATGCGTTGAGGACATCAACGCCGGTCGAAACGTTCATGCGGCTCTGCCATCGGATCTCGGTTATCTGTAAACGGCACCGGTGCCTGACAGTTCCGCCGACCGGGCGCTCGCCGCGGCCAGACGGGCGCGCGGAACAACGGCCACGGTCGCGCGTATATTCGAGGACAGACCCGCGTAAAGCCCCGCCTGGACCGTCGCGCCGCCGCTTGCGGGTCGAATTGCGCGCCGGCAGAGCCGATGAGGAGGCCGCAGATGAAGGCTGGTCTGACGAGGGACGATATCGATACGCTCCGCTCCGAACTGAGGACCCTGCGGGACGATCTCAAGGACATCGGCAATGAGGTAAGCCATCTGGCCACGCGCGCCGCGCGGACATGGACCCGTCCTGCGCCGCGCGGCTTGATGCACCGGATCGCGCACGGGGGTCTGCTCCGGCGCGACACGGGCGATCCGTGGTCGGATCTGCGCGCGCGCGGCGCGCATTCGGTCGATACCGTACGGACGACCATTCAGGATTATCCCCTCGCCGTGGTCCTCGGCGCCTTCGCGCTGGGCTGGGTGATCGCGGCCGCGATGAGATCGCGCTCGGCCCGCGAATGACGCCGTTCGCCGTTCTCTCGGGTCTCGGGCTGCTGCAGCAGTTCCGCGCCACCATCAACGGATGGACGCGGCGCCTGACGACGGCGGGCGCCTATGGCGGCGTGGCGTTCACGCTCGTGATCGCCGCCATCGTGTTCCTCGGCGCGGCACTGTTCCTGTGGCTCGCCGAGAACATGTCGCCGCCGCTCGCGGCACTCGTCGTCGCGTTCGTGCTGCTGGTCCTGGCGGCACTCGCGGTCGCGCTTGCCCGGCACGCGGTCAATCACGGCCGGCATGACCAGCGTTCGCCGGTGCCGACGGCCGGACTCGACGCGGATCTCGGTAAAGTCCTCGGGGGCGCGAACATGGGCCTTGTCTACGCGCTCATCGCCGGTCTCATCGGCGGCCTCCTCGCCACGCAGATGCGCTCGGGGCAGATGCGCTCGGGCAAGTCCAAGTCCGACTGAAACCGCCGCGGCTCGCGCACAAGGCCGGCCGAGGCCGCGCCCACGGCGCCGTTTGCGGCGCCGGTCCGCCGCCTCTACGATGACGGCATATCTGGGCCGACATCGATGATCTACCTGGAAATTCTGATCGTTCTGACGCTCATCGTCCTGAACGGCTTCTTCGCCATGTCCGAGCTTGCGGTGGTTTCCGCACGCAAGTCCCGCCTGAAGGCGCTCGTCGCGGGCGGCTCGTCCCGCGCCCGCGCGGCGCTGCAGCTCGCCGAACAGCCCGGAACCTTTCTGCCGACCGTTCAGATCGGCATCACGCTCATCGGCGTGCTGGCGGGCGCCTTCTCGGGCGCGACGATCGCGGAGAAGCTGTCCGACTGGCTCGACCGGTTCGCCAGCTTCCGTCCCATGAGCGACGGACTTGCCATCGCGCTCGTCGTCGCGGCCATCACTTATCTGTCGCTCATCATCGGCGAACTCGTGCCGAAGCAACTGGCGCTGCGCAACCCCGAAGCGATCGCGACGCGCGTCGCCCGGCCGTTGCGCCTGATCGCGCGCGCGACGAGCCCGGCGGTATGGCTCCTGCGCGTATCGAGCGACGTCGTGCTTCGCCTCCTCGGCGTGCGCGGCGAGGCGACGACCGCCGTCACGGAGGAAGAGATCCGCACCCTGATCGCCGAAGGCACGCAGGCCGGCGTGTTCGAGGAGTCGGAGCGAGAGATCGTCGAGCGCGCGCTGCGGCTGGACGATCGCTCCGTCCAGACGGTGATGACGCCGCGCCATGACGTCGTCTGGCTGGATGTCGCCGACACGGCGGAAGAGGTGGCGCGCAAGATCCGCGAGAGCGGGCGTTCACGTTTTCCGCTCTGCAACGGTACGCCGGACGACGTCGTGGGCATCGTTCAGGTGCGCGACCTGCTGCCCCTGTGTCTCGCCGGCGCGCCGTTCGACCTTCATGCGGTCGTGCGTCCGGCACCGGTCCTGCACGAGCATGCGACCGCGCTCGAGGCGCTGGAACTCATCCGCAGATCGCCGGTGCACATGGGAATCGTGGTGGACGAGTACGGGACCCTGCAGGGCGTGGCGACGATCATCGACATCATCGAGGCGATGGTCGGCACGATCAGGGAGAGCGACCGGCCGGAAGAACCCGAGGCGACGCGGCGCGACGACGGATCCTGGCTGGTCGACGGCCTGATGCCGATCCCGGAGGTGAAGCAGGTGATCGGCATGGCCGGCATCCCGGAAAACGAGGGTTTCCACACGCTGGCCGGCTTCATCATGTGGGAGCTCGGCCGCCTGCCCAAGGTCGGCGATGCCTTCGATTGGAACGGCTGGCGCGTGGAGGTCGCGGACATGGATGGACGGCGCATCGACAAGGTGAGCCTGAGGCCGCCGGCCGCAGCACCCATGCCGGAGTCCTGAGTAGCGCGCGGATTGTGCATTTCCCCGGGCGGCGGACCGCGAACAGGCCGCGGCCGGGCACGTTGAATCGACATGGCGTTCGAGTCGTCCGGTCCCGGCCATGGCTTCGACGAACAAGCGGCACGGGACATCGTCGCGGCGGCGATAGGCCGGTATGTCGCCGGGCGCCATGCGCGCGTCGAACGTTTCGTCGGACGGCACTTTTCCGCGCGCGGTGCGCTCCGGCTGCATCGCCATGCCCTGGGATGGGACGTCGTCAAGGCCCCGGTCAATCTCGCGCTGGCGGTGCCGCAGGTCGGCGTCAGGCTGACGGCCGCCGCCGCCGCGGCCCTGGGGGCGAACACGGTCGCCGACCGGCTCGCGTCGCGGGACTTCCTGATCAAGACGCGCGTGGCCGCCGAGGTCGAGTGGCTGATCGCGACGGAACTGCTCGAGCTTCCTTATTGCCAGGGGCAGCGGGTCGCATTTCGCGATGCGTTGGCCGACGAGATCCTGGTGGACCAACGGGTCGAGGCGCCGCTCGTTGCCATGCTCGCTGCGGTCGCCCGCCGCGGCGAAGATGCAGCGTTTCGCGAGAAGCTGGTCACGGCGTTATCCGCCTACGCGGGTACGCGCGCCGCGGCCGCCGATATCGCAACCAGCATTATATCCGTCGGGATCGGTGCGGCCGCGCTCAAGCAGCTCACACCGGGCGTGATGACGTTGGGGCCGGCGATCGCCGCGACCGTCGCCCAGCAGATCGCGGTCGCATCGTTTCCACTGGGCGCCGGCGTCGGCGGGATCTGGTACGGGATCTTTCCGGCAGCGGCATCGCCGGCGCTCGTGGCCGGGGTGACGGGCGGCCTCATGTCGGCGGTGGCGGCGCTCGCGGCGTTCGCCGGCCTCGCGACCGATCCGATCCAGGCGCGCCTTGGACTTCATCAGCGACGCCTGCACCGCTTGATCGATCTACTCGGGAATCATCTTCGACGGCAGGAGGGTGGGCGTCTTTCCGTCCGGGACCACTACGTCGCACGTCTCATCGACCTGTTCGATCTCGTCGCGGGCGCGTATCGCCTCGCACGCGCGTGACGTCAGCGCCGGCGTTCAGGCGCGCCCGAGCGCGGCTCCGGCAGTTCGCCGTCCTGCACCTGCTCGCGCATGCGCGCGCGGATATCGGTGACGAGGCCGGCGCAGTCGCTGTCCTTACCGAGGCCGACGTCGACGAAGGCGAGCGGTACCGCGAGCGGCGTCAAGGTGACGCCGAGAATGGTGGCGAGTCCGAGCCGGGCGATGAGCGGCACGTACTGGATGCGGACCGCGGGGTCGGACAAGGTTCCCTCGATCACGACCGGCGAGCGGCCGGTGAACAGGCTGACGTCCTTCGGCTGCGGCACGAAGCGGAAGAAGATCTCCTCGGGCGCAAATTTGATCGCGCCCTCGCCGGTGATCTTCGTGTCGGTCGTGTCGAAGACGATCGCCCGGCTGCCCATCGTGCCGTCGACGAAAGCGAAGTCGGCGATCATGCAGCGGATCGGGATGGGCTTGTTGCCGGTCGCGAGGAATCCCAGCGCCTCCGTCGCATCGAGCCCCGCGAGCTCGATGAACAAGGCGCCGATCGTGCCCTGCTCCATGGCGACGCCGAGCTCGCCTTGCGCCGAATTCAGCATCTCCTGCACCGAGTTGCCGCGTCCCTGGATCTCGGCGCGGCCGCCGATCGTGCCTGAACTCGATCGGTTCTGCTTGAGGCGGCGCTCGAACGACCGTACGACCTGGCCGACTGGCAGGCGGTTCAGCGATACCACGGTCTTGTACGTCGCCGGCTTCGCATGCGTATCGAGGTCGAGCACAAGATCGGCATTGCCGTCGCCGATCCTGAAGCGCAGCGGTCCGACCCGGAGGTGCCCGTTCTCGAGCCGCACCTCCGTCGTGACCTGCTCGACCTGGAGGATCGATGAGTTCACGCGACGCCCGTTGAACGAGACGGCCGCGTCGACGGTCTGGAGCGCGCCGAAATCGATCGGCGTTTCGGGGATCACGCCCTGATCTTCGGATTTCGGCGGCGGCTTGCGGGTCTCGATGCCGGCGGCCTGCTTCTCCTCGGTCCGGCGCTTGGCCTGCTCGCGGCCGGTCTCGCCGCGCTCCTTCCGGCTGCTGCCGGCGAGGTCGCCGAGATCGAGCATGCGCGAGGTGAGATCGGCCGTGATCTTGGGCCGCTCGCCGCGCGGGTCATAGGCGATCTCGCCGGTCAGGTCGCTGTCGCCGATCTTCGCCTCGAACGGCGCCAGCCGCCAGACCTCGCCCTCGCGCACGACCTTGCCGTCGAACACGTAGGGCGGCGTCGGCGGTATGGTGATGCCGGTCAGCTGATAGAAATCGCCCGCATCCTGCACATCGAGATGGACCTGCGCCGCGAGGCCCGAAGCGCGCAGCGGCTCCTCGAGCGTGCCGTCGATCCTGCCCTGCGTGGAACCCACTTCGAAGGCCAGCCCGAAGGCATAAGGCTTTTCCGTGTTGTCGAGGTCGGCGAGCGGATCGGTGCCGCCCGACAGGCGGATCTCTTGTTCGCCGATCCGGCCACGCCCGTCGATGGCGACGCGCCCGCCGTCGCGCTCGTCCGCCGCGACGGTATCGATGCCGACCCCAAGGTCGATCCTGGCGGCGGGATCGCGATAGATGACGCGTGCTTCATTGATGACGACTTGCCGCACGGGGAAGTCGGGCGCGGCTTCGGTGGGTTCCTGCCGTTGCCGGAATTGCCAGTTGTTGCGGCCTTCCGCATCCTTCTCGGCCAGGAGCAGCGGCTGGTCGAGCTCGAGCCGGTGAACGTCGATCTGGCCGGCGAGAAGCCTGGTGAGATCAAGCACGGCTTCAACGCGCGGTATCTCGACCATGTTGGGCGCGCTACCCGTTTCGATGTTCGCGACCGTGAGATTGGTGACGACGATGCGCGGGCGCGGAATGAGGTCGATGTCGAGACCGCCGATGCGCACGGCGCGGCCGAGTTGCTCGCTGGCCTGTCGCTCGGCGATCTGCCGGGGCAGGTCCGATTTCAGGAACGCGACGCCGGCCAGTATCAGGACGACGAGAACGGCGCCGAGGATCGCGGCAATCCGCGCGAGACGGGACATATCGTCGAAACGCGTCCTGTCGCGGCCACGTTCCGACGATGCCGCGGCCCCGCCGGGCGGCCCCTTCCCGATGGCGGTGCCGGTCCGGCCGACGATGACGGCAAGCCCGGCCCTGGATCACGCCGCGGCGGCAGGTCGAGCGCCGAGGCGACGTCGTGCACGACCTTGCCTCGCGCCCTGCCAAGACGGTTGTCATCGTGGCGGTACGGGCGCATGTTCCTCTTTGCGTTCGGTCCAGGTCGGTTCCGTCGGGCACGACATGAAGCGATCCGACCGGCGCACGACAACGCCCATGTAAGTCTCAGCGATGAACTACCGGCACGCCTTTCACGTCGGCAATTTTGCCGACGTCATGAAGCACGCGACGCTGGCGCTCGTGCTCGAACACCTGAAGACGAAGGAAACGCCGTTCTGCATGCTCGACACCCATGCCGGAACCGGCCGCTATGACCTGTGGGCGGAACCCGCGCAGAAGACCGGCGAGTACCGCGAGGGCATCATGAAGGTGCTCGGCGCGCCGGCGTCGCCCTGGCTTGCGCCTTATCTCGCCGTCGTGCGCGCACTCAACAAAGGAAGCACCGAAATCCGCTGGTACCCCGGCTCGCCCGGCCTTGCGTTGTCGCTGATGCGGCGCCAGGACCGATTGGTCCTGTGCGAGCTGCATCCCGAGGATGCACGCGCGCTGGAGCAGCATTTCGCGGGCGAGCGGCGCGCGCGCGTGTACCATGCCGACGGCTACATCGCGCTGAAGGCGCTGCTGCCGCCCAAGGAGCGGCGCGGGGTCGTCCTGATCGATCCGCCGTTCGAAGTGACGGACGAGTTCGCGCGGATCACGCGCGGGCTCGGTCACGCGCATCGCCGCTGGGCGACCGGCATCTATCTGGTCTGGTACCCGATCAAGCATCGGGCACCGGTGCGGGCGTTTCACGACGCGCTGATCGCGTCCGGCATCCGCCGCATCCTGGCAGCCGAACTCCTGCTTCGGCCTGATACCGATCCCGAGCGGCTCAACGGCTCGGGCCTGATCGTGATCAATCCGCCATGGCGGCTCGACCAGGCGCTCGCGGAGCTGCTGCCGGACCTGCTGCGGCGCTTCGGTGCGACGCGCGACGGACGCACGCGCGTCGAGACGCTCGTGCCCGAATGAGCGCAACACTCCCTTTGCGAAGCCGCATGCAAAGAAAAGATGCGTTCGCGCGTAACAAGAACCGGTCGAGGCGCGCGACTTCCGCCGCGCGGTGCTCAGGCGACGGGCGCGCTCTGCATCGGGGCGTTGCCGGTCACCTCGACCGCCACCGCCTCCGGTCCCTTGCGGGCCTGCACCACCTTCATGCGCACTGTCTGACCGGGCGTGAGCGAACTCAGTCCGGCGTTGCGCAGGACGGTAATGTGCAGGAAGACGTCCTTGCCGCCGGCGTTGGGCGAGATGAATCCATAGCCCTTGAGGGCGCTGAACCACTTCACCACGCCGTCCATTTCCTCCGCGTTCTCGACCGAGATCGGGGCACCCATCGGTCCCGCCGGCCGCGGCTGCGCCGGCCGCGGCTGCGCGCCGGCATCGACCTGAAGAACGCGGATCACCTGCCGGCCTTTCGGGCTCTGCCCGATCTCGACCAGCATGCCAGCCCCTTCGCCGACGGAGTCATACCCCGCCTGCCTCAGCGCCGACAGATGCAGGAAGGCTTCCGGCGAACCGTCGACGGGTGTAACGAAACCGAACCCTTTGGCTGCGTTGAACCATTTAACCGTGGCACGAATCGCGCCGTCCCCAGACGCTTGCATGTCGTTCCCCTAAGTCTCCTCTCCTGATCCGGGGTTTTCGTCCCCAGTTATTCTTATGGAACAGTAAAGCTAACCCTATCATTCTCGTCCCGGAGCGACAAATCCTGTTTTTTATACGCCTGAACAGGCGCCGCGGGGCGGTTTTCCTCCCAAGTTCCGTCTTTTGATGCATTGCAACGTCGGAATTTCTGTGCTCCAAGGAAGCATCCGCCGAGTTTTTCATCAACTTGCATACGACTCCGATGACTAATTTTGCGACCCTCGACGAATTACAGGTGACGGGCAAGCGCGTGCTGGTCCGTGCCGACCTCAACGTGCCCATGCAGGACGGCCAGGTGACCGACGCGACCCGGATCGAGCGCGTCGCCCCGACCATCGCCGAGCTGCGGCAGAAGGGCGCCAGGGTCGTCGTGCTGTCGCATTTCGGCCGGCCCAAGGGAAAACCAGATCCGTCGATGTCGCTGCGCCCGCTCGTGCCCGCGTTGAGCCGCGCGCTCGGCGGCGTGCCGGTCGAGTTCGCCGACGACTGCATCGGTCCGGCGGCGGCGTCGGTCGTCGACAGACTCGGCGATGGTGACGTAGCGCTGCTCGAGAACCTGCGCTTTCACGCCGGCGAAGAGAAGAACGATGCCGCGTTTGCCCGGCAGCTCGCGCAGCTCGGCGACGTCTACGTCAACGACGCGTTCTCGGCCGCCCACCGCGCGCACGCCTCGACCGAGGCGATCGCACGCCTGCTGCCCAGCGCGGCGGGACGGCTGATGCAGGCGGAGCTCGAGGCCCTGTCGAAGGCGCTCGAGCAGCCGGCGCGGCCGGTCGCCGCGATCGTCGGCGGCGCAAAGGTGTCGACGAAGCTCGACCTGCTCGGCAATCTGATCGGCAAGGTCGACGTTCTGGTCATCGGCGGCGGCATGGCGAACACGTTCCTGTTCGCGAACGGCGTCGACATCGGCAAGTCCCTGTGCGAGCGCGACCTCGCCGACACGGCGCGCCGCATCATGGCCGATGCGTCCGCCGCGGGACGCCGCATCGTCCTGCCGGTGGACGCCGTGGTCGCGCCGGCGCTGACCGGCGGTGCCGCGGCCGAGACGGTGCCGATCGGGCGCGTTCCGGCAGACAAGATGATCCTCGACATCGGCCCGCGTTCGATCGAGGAGACGATCGAGACCATTTCGTCCTGCCGGACGCTGGTGTGGAACGGCCCGATGGGCGCGTTCGAGCATTCTCCTTTCGATCGGGGGACCAATGCCTTGGCGCAAGCGGTCGCGAGACTGACCAAGGAAGGCAAGCTGCTGTCGGTCGCAGGCGGCGGCGACACCGTGGCCGCGCTCGCCCATGCCGGCGTAGAGAACGACTTCTCGTACGTCTCGACGGCTGGCGGCGCGTTCCTCGAGTGGCTCGAGGGCAAGGAACTGCCGGGCGTTGCGGCCCTGATGCGCTGAGGCGCCGGACAGGCGGAAGCCAGGTCGGGCCGGCGGCGATCCTCCCCATCCGTCGGGCCGACGCGCGGATGCGCCATGCCCGATCTTGCCGCTGACGCCCGCATTCGCATCGGCCGGCCGCGCGCCAGCCGTGGTCCTTCGTGGCCTTGGTGTCGAATCCGAACCGCGCAGCACCAAGGCCGGTTTCGACCGCGAAGGTTGCCGAGGAACCGCGCGCGGCCGTGTCCCGGGACAGTTTTTTGGGACACGTGGCGTACTGTCCCATCCACCCGGCCGGGACCCGGCGCCAAGCCTGAATCTGGCGACGGCTCAATGGCTTGTCTCGTCTGACGCGGCCGGCGTCGCGGTCGTTTTAGCGGGACGGGCGGGACACCGGCACGCTGGGACACCGGAACGGTGGGACAGTGGGACACCGCGATGGATGGGACGGCGGGACACTGGGACAGCCGCCCGTGCGGGGAACCGCGCCGTCGTTCGTAGGCTTTAAGTCGCACACGACGCCGGGACGGTGGGACACGGGGGCGTGTGGGACGCTGGGACACTGGGACAGCGGCACGCGCGGGGCCGGTCCAAATGAAACGCCCGCCAGGGACGTTCGACCCGGCGGGCGCACTGATCCGGCCCCGACGACACCACAAACGACGCCGCGCGTCAACCGGCGGTGGCGACGGTCATTCGAGATCTGCCAGTGCCGCGTCGATCAGGCGTTCGACCGCCGTCCGGTCGCCGAGCGCATTGGCGAGCAGAACGGCGAGCTTGGCGAGGAACAGCCGGTCGCGTGTCGGGCCGGCACGGTCGATGGCGACCGCGAGCTGCTCCCAGACGCTTTCCAGGTCTTCGACGGAAAGGGCAGAGGCCATCGATCAATCTCCACCTTTGAGCAAGCGGGCGTGGGCGGCCGCAAACCGCGCCGCATCGAAATGCCGCCATCGTGCGGCGATGTGGCCATCGGGCCGGACGAGATAGCCCGTGCCGGGTGCGCCGTCGAGGAGCCGCCGTGCCCGGCCGCGAACGTCCCAGGCGACCGTGGCATGCGCGGCGGTGCAATCGTCCGCGGTGACGAGGACGACGTCGAGCGGACCCTGCGCCGCCGCGGCCTGCACGGCCGTCTCCGCCGTCGCATCGCCCGCGAACAGCACGACCGCCGGCCTGAGCCCGACGAGATCGAGCAGGTATCCGTCCCATGCCCGGTTGCCGCGCCGCACCGCGACGGGACAGGTCGGCAGCGTCGCCCCCACCGGGGGCCCCGCGAGTCCGGTGCCGTCATCGGGCGTATTGATGATCGAGTCCGGGAACGTGATGGCCGTGGTCTGGCGCGGATTGACGAGCGGCCGGGCAAAGTCGTGACGCACCGCAAGGCTCAGCGCCGCGTCGCGCATCAGGGCGAACCCCGGCGACGGCGGCGTCATGAACAGCGTGCTCTTGCGCGCCTGCCGGATGTTTTCGTGCGCAGCGAAGACGCGTTCGTGACTGTAGCTGTCGAGCAGGGCCTCGCCGCCCCAGCCCTGGATCACGGCGGCCAGCTTCCAGGCCAGATTGCCGGCATCGTCGATGCCCGAATTGAGTCCCCGCACGCCGAAGATCGGGACGAGATGGGCCGCATCGCCGGCGAACAGGACCCGGCCATGCCGGTAGCGCGCAAGCGTCAGGCAATGGGCCTTGTAGAGGCTGATCCAGATCAGCTCGTAATCCATGCGTTCGCCGATCATCCCGAGATGCGCGTCGATGCGCGCGCGCACGCGTTCCTCGCGCAGCTCGATCTCCGCATCCTCGTCGTCGCGCAGCTGGTAATCGACCCGCCAGATGTCGTCCGGCTGCCGGTGCATCAGCACGGTCGAACCCGGATTCGAGGCCGGGTCGAACCATGCCCGCCGCTCGGTCGGATGATCGCTCCTGAGCCTGATGTCGGCGATCAGGTAGCGTCCCTCGTAGGACGTGCCCTCAAGGGAAAGGCCGAGGGCCTCGCGCATGAAGCTTCGGGCGCCGTCCGCCGCGACGACCCAGTCGGCCTCGAGGTCGTAGACGCCTTCCGGCGTCTCGATCGTGAGCCGCACGAAATCGTCGTGAGGTACGGCAGCGGTGACGCGGCTCTGCCAGCGAAGCTCCGCCTGCGGCAGTTCTGCCAGCGCATCCACGAGAAACTGCTCCGCGTAGCATTGCTGCAGGTTGATCATCGGCGGGTGCTTCTGGTCCGCATCGTGCGGCATCTCGAACGCGAGCACCTGATGGCCATGCCAGAAGCTGCGTCCGCCGGTCCATGCCAGCCCCTTGGCGAGCGGCCGTTCGACGACGCCGAAATGGTCCCAGATCTCGAGGCTGCGTCGCGAGATGCAGCAGGCGCGGCTGCCGAAGCTGACGCAATCCCGCGGCTCGATGACGACGCTGGGTACGCCGTAACGGGCGAGGCCGATGGCGAGCGTCAATGCCACCGGCCCGCCGCCGACGATGGCGACCGGATGCCGTCGGGCCTGTCCGTCCAATTCCGGCGGGCGCCGGAACGCATAGGTCGGAAAGTCATGATAGATGCTGCGCCCCAGCGCCATCGTGCCAACTCCCTGAAAGCCGGCCGGAGCGCCGGCCCCCGTTTCGTACTACGGCGACGCGGCACGCGGAACCGTCCGGATCCGTGTGGTCCCGCGTTCGCGACGCCAGCGGTGCCGCCATTGATCCGCGCCGGGACCCGCGACACACTGTCAACGTATCGATTACGGAGCCCCGGGGTTCGCGAAGATGGCGCGCCGACTCAAGATCATCGTCGATGGAATTGCGCTGACCGTGGACATGTTCGACACGCCGACGGCGGATGCGCTGTGGCAGGCGGCGCCGTTCGAGGCGCGGGCGCAGACCTGGGGTGACGAGGTCTATTTCACGACGCCGGTCAGCGTCGCGCGCGAGGCGTCGGCGCGTGACGTCGTCGCGCGCGGGGAGCTTGCCTTCTGGCCAGACGGCGATGCGATCGCGATCGGGTTCGGGCCGACGCCGATCTCGCGCGGCGACGAGATCCGGCTGGAATCTGTGGGGACGCACGGCGGACGACGTCACCCGCCTCAAGACCGTCAAGGCCGGGGCGAAGATCCGGGTCGAGCGCGTCGAGTGACGATCACAGGCTGAGCTGGTCGTAGACGGCGCGGGCGAGGCGAAGCAGCTCGTCGCGCGGAAGGTTGGCCGAAAGCGCGTAGCCGAAGTGGCGGTCGATCCAGTAGAACACGCTGACCCCGTTGCTCTCGACCTTGAAGTGGAACGCGGTTTCCTTCTGATCCGCGCCGGCGTTGCGGATGAACAGGGTGACGCGGGTGCCGCTCGCGTTCTCGTACATGAACTGGCACGCCGCGCCGCCGTCGGCGGCCGGCAGCAGGCGCCCGCCCATCAGCCGATAGCCGAGCGCCTGGAGATGCGGGGCCTTGACCTCGCGACCCATGCGGTTCGACAGCCAGCGCACGAGATGCGCCTCCTCGTTGGCGCCGACCTCGACGGGGTGACGCACCTCCGCCGCGTACATGGCATGCGCCATCGCCGCCTGTGCCGTCATCGGCACCGGCACCTGGACGACCCGCTCGACGATCTGCGGCGCACGCAGTGCCTGGTTCGCGAACCAGCCGCCGACGAGGCCGGCGACAAGGAAGCTCGCGGCGAGGGCGGCGCGTGCCATCGTCGCCGGCAAACGCCAGCGCGGCGGGCGCATCATGGCCGGCGGCACCGGCTCGGCCAGGACGTAGTCGTAGCGCCGATGCAACGCTTCGTTGACCTGCCGGTAAAAGGCGACGCGGGCGGCGGCTTCGGGGTTGTCGGCGAGCCACGCCTCGACGTCGGCCCGACGCATCGCCTCGAGCTCACCGTCGACAAAGGCGTGGAGCTCGTCCTCGCTGACCGGCCGGGGAATCACTTGACCCTCCGTAGGGTCGGGCCGCCGGCGGCGGCAAGGATCTGCCGCAACCGCTCGCGGCCGCGGTGCAGGCGGCTCATGACGGTGCCGATCGGCACGCCAAGGCTCGCGGCCGCCTCCTGGTAGCTCATTCCCTCGAGTCCGACGAGCAGGATCACCTGACGCTGATCCTCGGGCAGCTGCGCGAGCGCGGCGTCGATCGAGGCGACCTCAAGCCCGTCCTCCTGCGCGGGCCGCGTCGGCGCGATCACGCCGGGCGCGTCGACCGGCACCGTCGCCGGTCGCCGCGTCGCGCTACGGACCGCGTTGGCATGGAGATTATGCATGATCGTGAACAGCCAGGTGCGCAGGTTGCTGCCTTCCCGCCACAGGTGAAACCGGCTCCAGGCCCGCTCGAGGCAGTCCTGGACGAGGTCGTCGGCCATGGCCCGGTCGCCCATGAGCGCGCGCGCATAGCGCCGCAGATGCGGGATCTGCGCGATGAGCGGATGATCCTGCGGTGGGCGGGCCATACGCCGGGGACGCAGCCCGACCGAATCCGGCGGACCCGGCCGGGCGCGTGGCAGGCGCTATTGGATCTTCAGAATTTGCTTGGCCTCGCTAAGCTTCTGCATCGACTCGGCATGCTTGCCCGCCTTGTGCAGCTCCTCGCCTTCATTGCGGAGCTGCGTCACTTTCTCCTTGTCCGCGGCGGACAATTGCGCGCTGGCCATCGCCTGATCGATCTGGCGCATATTGGCCGGGCACTGGTTCGCAAGGGCTGGGGTCGCGAGCAGGGCCAGACCGACGGCGGCAAACAGGGTACGTCTGATCATCGTTGCGTCTCCCTTTCTCGGCAGCCACCAGGTTTCTCGTGGCGGCCGAGCATACTAACACGGACGCATCGGCATTATTCCGGCCCGTCCGTGTTAACGATCGATTAGGAGAGATCCCTCCAGACTGCCGGCGCATGCAGATTCCGCCCAGCACATCGCTGCTTCACGCTCTCTCGCGTCTCGGCGACATGCAGGCGAACGCCGCGCCGCGCCAGGTTGCGGCGCCGCAGCCAAGTGCGCCGTCCGCAGGCACCCGCCCGGTGACGCCGCCCGAGGCGGCCCGTGCCGCGGCGAAGGCTGCCTTCCAGAATCTGAAGTCGTCGCCCGTCGCATCGCCCGCGGCAGGCGCACCGGCGGCCGGCCCGTCCGCGGCGCCGAGCGCGCCGTCGACGGCCAAGGTGCTGCCGCGGGGCAGCTTCATCAACATGGTCGTCTGACCGGACGCGTTCGCCCCTGGCAGAGGCGTGCGTTCGGACGGGTGCGCGCCAACCGGCTTGCGGAGCCATCCGGCCTCGCGCCAGATTAGCCCCATGACCGCGAAGCCCGCCGGCCCCTCCATCCGCGCCGTGCCCGACGGCGACACGCGCGAGCGCCTGATCTGTCCCGACTGCGGATTCGTCCAATACGACAATCCGAAGATCGTCGTGGGTGCCGTCGTGCGCTGGCAGGACAAGGTGCTGCTGTGCCGCCGCAGCATCATGCCGCGCAAGGGATTCTGGACGCTCCCGGCCGGCTATCTCGAGCTCAACGAAAGCGCGATGGACGGCGCGCGTCGCGAGGCGTGGGAGGAGGCTCGCGCCCGCATCGCCATCGACGGGCTGCTCGCCGTGTACAACATCCCGCGCCTCAGCCAGGTGCAGCTCATCTTCCGCGCGCGGCTCGAGACGCCCGACATCGCGGCGGGGCCGGAAAGCGAAGAAGTCGGCCTGTTCGGCTGGGACGAGGTGCCGTGGCACGAGCTGGCGTTCCCGTCGGTCCGCTGGGCGCTCAATCACTGGCGCGAAGTCGGCGAGGCGCGCGAGTTCTGCGCGCGCACCAATCCGCCCGGCGAGACGGGCGACCGCTGAGAAGCACGGCCCGCCGCTAAAACGGTATGTGCATCAGGAGGAGGCCGCCGACGATGAGCGCGGCGGCAATGACGCGCCGGAAGCCGAAGGCTTCGCGCAGCAGAACGGTGCCGATCAGCGCCCCGAACAGGACGGACGTCTCGCGCAGCGCCGCGACATGCGCCATGGCGCCGAGGCTGAGCGCCCAGATGGCGATGCCGTAACCGACCGTGGCGATGACGCCGCCCGCGACGCCGCGCCAGGCGTGCTTGCGCAGATAAGGTGCGATGGCGCGCCCGCGCTGCATGATCGCGACGAGCATCACCCACGGCCCCTCGAGCACGTTGAGCCAGGCGATGTAGCTGAGCGCGTCGTTCGAGGCGCGGGCGCCGAGGCCGTCGACGATCGTGTAGCCGGCAATCGTGGCGCCGGTCGCGACGGCGTAGAGCGTGGGCCGCCATTCCGATGCGCGAGGCAGACCTTTCGACAGCGCGAGCGCGATGATGCCGACGGATACGAGGCTGACACCCGCCGCCTCGCCGGCCGTCAGATGTTCGCCGATGAGCGTGCCGGACAGCAGGGCGACCAGGAGCGGCCCGAGTCCGCGCGCGATCGGATAGACGTGACTGAGATCGCCATGCGCGTAGGCGCGCAGCAGAAAGAAATAGTAGGCGTTATGGATCAGGGTGGATGCGATGAGGAAGGGCCACGCCGCGGCGCCGGGCAGGGACAGGAACGGGACTGCGATCAGACCCATCACGGTGCCGGCGAACATCACGAGCGCGAACGAGACCAGCTGATCCCTGTCGGACTTGACGATGGCGTTCCAGCTCGCGTGGATGAGCGCGGAAAGCAGGACGAGGCCGACGACGAGGAGGTCGAGTTTCATGGTGCGCGCCTGCGATCGGCCCCGCGTCAGACCGGTGCGGGCATCGCGTCGGCCGGGATGATGGCGCCGCGATGCTGGACGACCGCACCCGCCGTCGCATGGCCGTGTTCGACCGCCGCGGCGATCGGCAGGCCCGCGATGCGCGCGGCGAGATAGCCGCCGTTGAAGGCATCGCCCGCCGCCGTCGTGTCGACGACGTTCGCGACCGGCGTCGCCGCGATCTCGAGCACCGCGCGGCCGTCGGAGGCCAGCGCCGGCGCACTGCCGTTCTTGACGGCGATCTCGCCGACGCCGAGGGCGTGGAGCCGGGCGATGGTCGCGCGCGGGTCGGCGTCGCCGAACAGCATCTGCTCGTCGCCGAAAGTCGGTAACGCCACATCGGTTCGCCGCAGGACCTCGATATAGGCACGGCGCGCGGCGTCGGGATCCGGCCAGTTGCGCGGCCGGTGGTTGCTGTCGAACACGACCCGGCCGCCGCGGGCGCGGGCGCGGTCGAGCGTCGCCAGCAGCCGCGCGCGGCCCGCCTCGTCGAGGATCGAAACGGTGATGCCCGACAGGTAGAGCCAGTCGTAGCCGGCGAGCGCCGCCGCCAGCTCATCGCCGGCCGCGCCGTCGAACATGGCGCGTGCTGCGGCCTCGCGCCGCCAGTAGTAGAACGTGCGCTCGCCCTTGGCGTCGGTGCGGATCGCATAGAGGCCCGGCAGGCGATCCGGTCGCGTGCCGACGAGGTCGGTTCCGACGCCTTCGCGTGCGAAGAAGGCCCGCATCGCCGCGCTGTAGGGATCGGTTCCGAGCGCGGTGACGTAATCGACCTTGAACCCGCGCGCCCGCCCGGCGCGCACGAGATAGACGGCGGTGTTGAACGTGTCGCCGCCAAAGGCGAGCTCCAGGCGATCCTCGGCCAGATGACGCAATTCGATCATGCATTCGCCGATGGCGGCGATGCGGGGCGAGACGGATTGCGGCACGGGCTCTCCTGTGCGACGCGACCATGAACATGAATACGCGGTCCGCGCGCGGATCGCGCGCACGCGGATGGCGTGCCGTTACGGTTTAGGGCGATCGGCGGAATCTGACAACTGCGCGATGGGCGCGGCAGGTGGTCCCGCGGCGCATGGCGATGCAGACAGGCGCCGTCCGGCGGGCGGCAACCTTGAAGTCCCATACAGCGGTCCATTATCTAGGAGCCGGCGCGGGGACGACCCCGCGTTTCGTTCTTTGCCGCAGGGACGACCCTGCACCACCGGCGAGGTGCATCATGGCCTGGATCGTCCTGATCCTTGCGGGTCTTTTCGAAGTCGGTTGGGCCGTCGGACTCAAGTTCACCGACGGGTTCACGCGGATCGTACCGACGATCGTGACGGTGCTGTCGATGATCGCCAGTCTCGGCCTGCTCGGGCTTGCGCTCAAGCAGCTGCCGCTCGGCACGGCCTACGCGGTCTGGACGGGCGTCGGCACGATCGGCACGGCGCTGGTCGGCATCGCGCTGTTCGGCGAGGCGGCGACGGTCGCCCGCCTTACGTCGATCGGTCTCATCGTCGCCGGCATCATCGGGCTCAGGCTTGCCAACGGCTGAACGGCGCCATCGAAACGCCGAAGGCTTATCCCGCCGTCCTAGGGACACGCGGATCCCTGGGGATATTCCGATGGCGTGGTGCGGTTCGTTGCCGGCGCGGTCATCGGTCACGGAAATCGCCGCAGCTCGACCTTCGAGCGGCTCATCGGGATCGGCGTCTCCCTCACGCCAGCGGCCTGCAACGACATCCGAGCAACCGCGGCCTAGACCACAACGTTCCGCCGTGCGCTACATTGGAAAAGCGCATTGATTCGGTAGGGGCGTGAATGAAGCCGAGAATGAAGGTGGTCTATAAGATCACCTGGCCGAACGGGAAGATCTACGTCGGTAGCGACCTGACGGATTCGATCACCTACTTCGGGAGTCCGGACAAGAAACTGATCGAGGCTGACTTCCCAACAAGGGAAGCGCGGCGCGATATGGTCGTTCGGAGGGAGATTCTGTGGGAATCCGAAACAGCTTCCGACGCCGAGGTGCTACGGAAGGAACAGGAGCTGATTGTCGCGCTACGCGCCAATGACCCAGCCATCGGATACAACAAGACCCCTAGGCACCGCGTGGAGGCGAAGGGACGGCGCCAGATCAAGATATTGAGCTAACCGAAACAAAGGGGATGAGCCTTAAAAGAAATGCGTTGGGCGGTCGTACCGCCCAACGCATTCGGCAAGTTAGCCTTAGCGCAAATTGCTTGTTCTAACGCACCGAGTGAAGAAGTTACTTCTTCTTCTTCGCGGTCTTCTTCTTGGCTTTCTTCTTCGCTGCCATGTTGAGACTCCTTTTTCCGATAAGCCGGACCGACGCGGGCGCGGAAAGAAGACGGATCACGTGCGAAGCGATGATGTTTCCGTCAGTCCGAACGACGCCCACCCCTAACAGATCGATCCGAACGCGTATAGAACATCAACAAAATCAACCCGGTGTCAACTAAATTCAATATGCAGGGGCTTGACAAAGGACATCCACAACATCGTGCGGCCACCACGACACATGGGCCTCGCCGGCCGGCAAATCGCAAGATGCGGATAGAAACACGCGGAGCGGGAAGCGCGGAAAACGGCGCAAAACCGTAGGTTTTCACCGCGCGGCACGCCGCGGGACGAGGGGCGGCGAAGCCTCAGGACAGGCCGAGCAGGCCCTTGGCGAAATCGTCCGGGGTGAACGGGGCGAGATCCTCGACGCCTTCGCCGACGCCGACGGCGACGACGGGGATCGCGAACTTCTCCGCAATCGCGACGAGGACGCCGCCGCGCGCACTGCCGTCGAGTTTCGTCACGACCAGCCCGTTGACCTCGACCATCGACTTGAAGGTCTCCACCTGGGCCAGCGCGTTCTGGCCGGTCGTCGCATCGAGCGTCAGCAGCACGCTGTGCGGCGCGCTGGGGTCGAGCTTGCGCAGGACGCGGATGATCTTCTGCAGCTCCGCCATCAGGTCGGCCTTGTTGTGGAGCCGTCCGGCGGTGTCGATGAACAGCAGATCGATGTTCTCGGCGCGCGCCCGTTCGAGCGCCTGATAGGCGAGGGCGGCCGGATCGGCGCGCTCCGGCCCGGTGACGACGGGAACGCCCGCGCGCTCGCCCCAGATCTGGAGCTGGCTCACCGCCGCGGCGCGGAACGTATCGCAGGCGGCGATCATCACCCGCCAGCCGGCATTGCGGTAGCCGTAGGCGAACTTGCCGATGGTGGTCGTCTTGCCGGTGCCGTTGACGCCGACGACGAGGACGACATGCGGCTTGCGCGTCTCGTCGGGGTCGAAGGTCTTCGCGACCGGCGCGAGGATCTTGGCGATCTCCTCGGCGAACACGCCGCGCACGGCAGCCGGGTCGCCGTTCTCGAAGCGGCGGCCGCGCAGGCCATTGACGACGCGCTGCGCGACGGCAGGGCCGAGATCGGCGGCGATCAGGGCCTCCTCGAGCTCGTCCAGCGCGGCGTCGTCGAGCTTGCGTCCCCCGAGCACCTGGTTGATGCCGTCGACGAGGCGGTTGGAAGACCGGGACAGGCCGTCCTTGAGGCGCTGAAACCAACTCATGAAAGATGTCCGATCAGGCCGTCGGCGTCGCCGCCGACGATGCGGGTTGAAACGATGGCGCCCCGGGGCGCCGTTCCGTCGAGGCGTACGCGGACGAAGTGCTCGCAATAGCCCTCGCGGCCGCTGCGCTCGACGAGGACGCGCGCCGTCGTGCCGATGCGGGCGGCGGCGAAACGCGCGCGTGCCGCCCGCGCCGCCGCGCGCAGCCGTTCGGCCCGCGCGCGCACGACCGCGCCCGGGAGCTGCGGCATCCGCGCCGCCGGCGTGCCGGGCCGCGGCGAGAACGGAAAGACGTGCACGAAGGCGAGATCCATTTCCTCGACGAGGCGCAGCGTGTTCGCGAACATCGCCTCGTCCTCGGTCGGGAAACCGGCGATCAGATCCGCGCCGAGCGCGACATCGGGCCGCGCGGCCCGCGCCCGTGCCGCGACGGCCAGTGCCTGGTCCCGGGAATGGCGTCGCTTCATGCGCTTCAGAATCAGATCGTCGCCGGCCTGGAGGCTCAGATGCAGGTGCGGCATCAGGCGCGGCTCGTCCGCGAGCAGCGCGAACACGTCGTCGTCGACCGCCGCGGGATCGAGCGAGGAAAGTCTGAGGCGGCGCAGCTCCGGCACCTCCGCGAGGATGCGGCGGGCGAGCGCGCCGAGGCGCATGCGGCCGGGCAGGTCGGCGCCATAGGACGTCAGGTCGACGCCGGTCAGGACGATTTCGGCGTGACCGGCGTCGACGCAGGCGCGCACGCGCCGCACGACGTCATCGGCGGGAACCGAGCGGCTGGGGCCGCGCGCGAACGGAATGATGCAGAACGTGCAGCGATGGTCGCAGCCCTGCTGCACCTCGACGAAGGCGCGCGTCTGGGCGGCATCGGCGGTGACGGCGAGGTCGGCGTCGGCCTCGCGTGCCGTCATGACGTCGCCGACGGCAACGCGTCGGGCCGCGGCGTCCGGCCGCCACGTCTCCGGTGCCAGCTTCTCGACGTTGCCGACGACGCGGTCGATCTCGGGCATGTCGGCGAAGCGGTCCGGGTGGATCTGCGCGGCGCAGCCCGTGACGACGATGCGGGCCCCGGGCCGCTCGCGCCGCAGGCGCCGGATCGTCTGCCGCGCCTGCCGTTCGGCCTCCGCCGTCACGGCGCAGGTGTTGATGATGACCGTGTCGGTGGCGCCGGCTTCGCGGGCGAGCACGGCGATGCGCTGCGATTCGCGCATGTTGAGCCGGCAGCCGAACGTGATGACCTGCGGCGCCGTGCGGTCGTCGCGTTCGGGAAGCGGAGAATGAACGGCGGCCGCGGCGTGATCCATGGTCCCCGATGCGTGATGCGCCGCCGGATCAGGCGGCGCGTTGCGGCAGTTCGCCGGTGAAGCTGATCGCGACCGGCCCGGTCATCAGCACGTGGCCGTTCTCGAGCCACTCGATCTCGAGTTCGCCGCCGTCGAGCACGACGCTCGCCCGGCGGCCGGCAAGCCCGCGCCGTACGGCGGCAACGAGCGCGGCGCACGCGCCCGAGCCGCAGGCGCGCGTGATGCCGGCGCCGCGTTCCCACACGCGCAGGCGCACGCGATCCGGCGCCAGGACCTGCGCCACGCCGATGTTCGCGCGTTCGGGAAAGATCGGGTGATGCTCGAGGACGGGACCGAGAGTCGCGAGGTCGATGCGCGCGACGTCGTCGACGAAGAACACGGCGTGCGGATTGCCCATGTTGACGGCAACCGGATTCCGCAGCGGGCCGAGCTCGAGCGGAACGTCGTTCGTGTCGGCCGGCTCCTTGAGCGGGATGTCGCGCCAGTCGAGCCGTGCCGGCCCCATGTCCACGGCGACGCGCCCGCCCGTCGCCCGGGTCGCATCGAGCAGCCCGGCCCGGGTCTCGACGACGAGACGGTCGCGCCCGCTCTCCTTCATCAGCAGATCAGCGACACATCGGGTCGCGTTGCCGCAGGCGCCGACCTCGCCGCCATCGGCGTTGAGGATGCGCATGAACACGTCGGCAACGGCCGGATTCTTCGGCCGCTCCATGATGATGACCTGGTCGCAGCCGATCCCCGTATGACGGTCGGCGATCGCGCGCGCCTCGTCCTCGCTGAGCGCGAACGGACGCTCCCGGGCATCGAAGACGACGAAGTCGTTGCCCAGGCCGTGCATCTTGATGAAGGAGCGGGCTTGGCTCATGCCCGCGATATATGGCACCGGCGAACGGGAAAGCCAATGGAGCTGCGGCGCCGCGTCGGAGGCGCGCGGCGCCGCAGCAGGGACTGTCCGGCCGATCTGGAGGTGAAGGGGAACGACGCGGCCGGGCCCCGAAGGAAACGGGATCGGTGTCGGGGGCGGGTGCTAAACCGTGCCGGCGACCGTCGCCACGGCGATGAAGAGCAGCGCCAGCATCGAGGCGCGCCACATGGCATCCGCGCGTTCGGCCGATTGAGCTTTGTGCATATGACCTCCTCTCTCGTCCGAGGTCCCGCGCCGGAAGGGAGCACGGCGCGGGACGCTTCGGCCGCGATATTGCGGAAAGCGTGCCAGGCCGGGGGCGGCGCTGCCGGCCGGGGTCAAGTGCCGGGAACGGCAGCGGTTTGCGCCGGTCGCGAAAATACCGCTCAAATCCGATGCGGCGGCGGGTCCGTCGCAATTTGCAGCGGGGCCGTTGCGAAATGCGGTGCGGACAGATTTGCTCAAATTCGTCCGGCATTTCCGTCGACCGGCGCGGACTTGACGACCGCCGGCCCGCCGGGTAGGGTCCGCGCCATTCAAGGGACAATCGAGCCCCTTGGGCCCAGCTCTCCTGAAGCGAGGCGGGTCTCCCCCAGTCCGCGAGTGTCGCGCACTGGGGCGCTCGTGTTTTGTGCGGGTCCCCTCGCCGCGGCAAGCTCGGCACGGGGGCCGGAACCAGGGTTCTCGCCCCATCCCTGCCGGGAGGCGAGGACGACAGGTAGGACCGAATGTTCGAGAGCCTGACGACGAAACTGGGCGAGGTCTTCGACCGGCTGCGCAAGCGTGGCGCGCTGTCGGAGTCCGACGTCGTTGCGGCGCTGCGCGAAGTGCGCGTGGCCCTGCTCGAGGCCGACGTCGCGCTGCCCGTGGTCAAGGACTTCGTGGCGGGCGTGCGCCTCAAGGCGATCGGGCAGGAAGTGATCAAGAGCGTCACGCCGGCGCAGATGGTCGTGAAGATCGTGCACGACCACCTGGTCGAGACGCTGGGCTCGACCACGGCCGAGGTGAACCTGCGCGCGAACCCGCCGGTGCCGATCCTGATGGTCGGGCTGCAGGGTTCGGGCAAGACGACGACCACGGCCAAACTCGCGCTGCGCCTGACGGGCCGCGACAAGAAGAAGGTGCTGATGGCCTCGCTCGACACGCGGCGGCCGGCGGCGCAGGAGCAGCTGGCCGTGCTCGGCCAGCAGACGCGCGTCGCGACCCTGCCGATCGTGCCCGGCCAGGGGCCCGTCGAGATCGCCCGGCGCGCGATGGAGACGGCGTCGCGCGAAGGCTATGACGTCGTGCTGCTCGATACCGCGGGCCGCCTTGCGATCGACGAGGAATTGATGGCCGAGGCCGCCGCCGTACGCGACGCGGTCAAGCCGGCCGAGACGCTGCTCGTCGCCGACGCCATGACCGGCCAGGATGCGGTCAACGTCGCGCGCGCCTTCAACGAGAAGATCGGCATCACGGGCATCGTGCTGACGCGCGTCGACGGCGACGCGCGCGGTGGTGCCGCGCTGTCGATGCGCGCCGTGACCGGCCGGCCGATCAAGCTGATCGGCACCGGCGAGAAGCTGGACGCGCTCGACGCCTTTCATCCCGACCGCATCGCCGGCCGGATCCTGGGCATGGGCGACATCGTCGGCCTGGTCGAGCGCGCCGCCGAAACGGTCGAGCGCGAGGAGGCCGAGAAGCTCGCCAAGAAGGTCCAGAAGGGGCAGTTCGACCTCGACGACATGGCGGCGCAGCTCAGGCAGTTGCGCAAGATGGGCGGCCTGACGGGCGTCATGAACCTGCTGCCCGGCATCGGCAAGATGAAGAAGCAGCTTGCCGGGGCCAACATCGACGACCGCATCGTCAAGCGTCAGGAGGCGATCATCAGCTCGATGACCAGGGCCGAACGGCGCGACGTGAAGCTGCTGAACGCGAGCCGCAAGCGCCGCATCGCCGCGGGTTCCGGCACCTCGGTCGAGGACGTCAACCGTCTGGTGAAGCAGTATCTCGAGATGCAGCGGATGATGAAGCAGGTCTCGAAGCTTGGCCAGAAGGGGCTCATGCGCACCGGCATGGGCGCCCTGTTCCGGCGATAGGCGCGACATGACCGGCCGCGTCGCCTGCCGTAATCACCCCGAATGATTTTCGTAAATCCATAACCGTTCGAGAAAGGGACCAAGGAGACAAGATGGCACTCAAGATCCGCATGGCACGGGCTGGCGCGAAGAAGCGGCCCTTCTATCACATCGTCGTTGCCGACAGCCGCAGCCCGCGCGACGGGCGGTTCATCGAGCGGGTCGGCACCTACAATCCGATGCTGGACAAGGGGCATGCCGATCGCGTCACGCTGAAGATCGACCGCGTGAAGCACTGGCTGACGGTCGGCGCGAAGCCGTCCGACCGCGTGCACCGCTTCCTCGCCGATGCCGGCGTGCTGCCGAAGCCCGAGATCCGGGAGACGCCGAAGAAGAGCGCGCCCAAGGCCAAGGCCCAGGAGCGGATGAAGGCCGCTCAGCAGGCCGCCGCCGGCGAAGGCGCCTCGGCGTAACGCACCCTGGCCGGGACCACGCGCCGCATCCTGGTGGGGACCATCGCTGCCGCGCATGGCGTGCGCGGCGAGGTCCGCATCAAGAGCTTCACCGCCGACCCGACCGCGATCGGCCGCTACGGCCCGGTCGAGGACGAGACCGGCGGGCGGCGGCTGACGCTCAAGGTGCGCGGCCAGGTGCGCGGATTCGTCATCGCGCGGATCGACGGAGTCGCCGACCGCAACCAGGCGGAGGCGCTCAAGGGCCTGAGGCTCTACGTTCCGCGCGACCGGCTGCCGAAGGCGAAGCGCGGCGAGTGGTACGTCGCGGACCTGATCGGGCTCGCGGCGGTGACGGCGGATGGCGCTGCGTTCGGCACGGTACAGGCGGTGCACAATTTCGGCGCCGGCGACGTGCTGGAGATCGCGCGGAACGGCACGACCGAGTTCCTGCCGTTCACCAAGCGCGTGGTGCCGGAGGTCGACATCGAGGGCGGCAGGCTGGTCGTCGAGCCGCCCGTGGAGATCGAGGCGAGACCGGACGAAGACGACGACGAGAGCGCCGATACCGGGAAGGTCGGGCAAGAGAGGTCGAGAGCGACGAGATGATCCACCAGGACACCACGTTCACCGAGGGAACGGTGCATGCGGGCGCCCGGCGCCGGCATGGTCGGCCGTGCGCGCCTGCCGGTCCCGGTGTCCTGGCGGCGTCAGGCGCCTGCCGGCGCCTCGTTGCGGGGGGGTGCGCATGACGCAGCCCTGGACGGCGACCGTGCTGTCGATCTTCCCCGACATGTTTCCCGGGCCGCTCGGCCATTCGCTGGCCGGGCGCGCGCTCGAGAACGGCGTGTGGAAGCTGATCGCCATCGACATCCGCGCCTTCGCGACCGATCGGCATCGCAGCGTGGACGACGCGCCGTTCGGCGGCGGGCCCGGCATGGTGATGCGGCCCGACGTCGTCGATGACGCGCTTGCGGCGGCGTTCGACCGCGCGCCCGCGGGCGCGCCGGCCATTTTTCTGACGCCGCGCGGGCGGCTGCTCAACCAGGCCCGCGTGCGCGAGCTGGCGGCGGGACCGGGCGTGATACTGCTGTGCGGACGCTTCGAGGGCATCGATCAGCGCGTGATCGAGGCGCGCAACCTCGAGGAGATCTCGCTCGGCGATTTCGTGCTCTCGGGCGGCGAGCCGGCCGCGCTGACGCTGATCGACGCCTGCGTGCGGCTCCTGCCGGGCGTCGTCGGCGAGGCGGGCTCGCTCGAGGAGGAAAGCTTCGAGCGGGACCTGCTCGAATATCCGCACTACACCCGCCCCCAGCTCTGGCAGGGGCGTCCGGTGCCGGAGGTCCTCGTCTCCGGTCACCACGAAAAGATCCGCGCTTGGCGTCTGGCCGAGGCCGAGCGCATCACGCGCGAACGGCGGCCCGATCTCTGGGCCCGCTACCAGGCCCGGACGCACACGCCGCATTGAGTGCGCACCGCCCCCGAAACCGCTAAAATGAAATTCAAGGAGAAATCACCATGAACCTGATGGAACAGATCGAAAAAGAGCAGATCGCGAAGCTCACGGCCGAGCGGGCGGTGCCCGAGTTCGGGCCGGGTGACACGCTGCGCGTCAACATCAAGGTCATCGAGGGCAACCGCGAACGCATCCAGGCGTTCGAGGGCGTGTGCATCGCGCGCCGCAATGCCGGCATCAACTCGTCGTTCCGGGTCCGCAAGATCTCGTTCGGCGAGGGCGTCGAGCGCGTGTTCCCGCTCTACAGCCCGCGCATCGCCTCGATCGAGGTCGTGCGCCGCGGCGACGTGCGGCGGGCGAAGCTCTATTACCTGCGCGGCCGCACCGGCAAGAAGGCCCGCATCACCGAGAAGACGGGCACCGCGACGGCCGCCGAAATGACCGGCGCCGAGACGGCGCCGGAGAGCCAGGCGCAGGAGTAAGCAACGCACGGCAGCCGCCAGCCGGGGCGGGCGAAGCGGCCCGCCCGGAACGGCCCGGCCGCCGCTGCAAGTCGAGGGGGAGAGGGACGAGCGATGGTGAAGCCGCGCACGCTGTTCGACAAGATCTGGGAGAGCCATGTCGTCCACACGCAGGACGACGGCACCTGCCTGCTCTATATCGACCGGCATCTCGTGCACGAGGTCACCAGCCCGCAGGCCTTCGAAGGGCTGCGCATGGCCGGCCGCAAGGTGCGCCGTCCCGACGCCACCATCGCCGTCGCCGACCACAACGTGCCGACCACGGACCGCAGCAAGGGCATCGCGGACCCCGAAAGCCGGATTCAGGTCGAGACGCTCGAGGCGAACTGCAGGGATTTCGGCGTGCCGTATTACGGCATGGACGATATCCGGCAGGGCATCGTCCACATCATCGGGCCGGAGCAGGGGCTGACGCTCCCCGGCATGACGATCGTGTGCGGCGACAGCCACACGGCAACGCACGGGGCGTTCGGCGCGCTTGCCTTCGGCATCGGCACGTCGGAGGTCGAGCACGTGCTCGCGACGCAGACTCTGATCCAGCGTCCGGCGAAGAACATGCGCATCACGGTCGAGGGCGCGCTGCCGTTCGGCGTGACCGCCAAGGACGTCATCCTCGCCATCATCGGCAAGATCGGCACGGCGGGCGGCACCGGCCACGTGATCGAGTTCGCAGGCGACGCCATCCGCGGCCTCACCATGGAAGGCCGCATGACCGTGTGCAACATGGCGATCGAGGCCGGGGCCCGCGCCGGCCTGATCGCGCCGGACGAGACGACGTTCGAATACCTCAAGGGACGGCCGCATGCGCCGAAGGGCGCCGCGTGGGAGGCCGCCGTCGCGTACTGGAAGACGCTGCCGTCGGATGCGGGGGCGACCTATGACCGCGAAGTGAGGCTCGATGCCGCCGAGATCGCGCCGCAGGTCACCTGGGGGACGTCGCCGCAGGACGTGCTGCCGATCACCGCACAGGTGCCCGATCCGGCCGACGAGTCCGATCCGAACCGACGCGCGGCGATGGAGCGCGCGCTCAGCTACATGGGGCTGAAGCCGGGCACGAAGCTCAGGGACATTGCCATCGACCGCGTCTTCATCGGCTCGTGCACCAACGGGCGCATCGAAGACCTGCGCGCCGCGGCCGCCGTCGTCAAGGGGCGCAAGGTCGCCGGCAACGTGCGCGCGATGGTCGTGCCGGGGTCGGGCCTGGTGAAACATCAGGCGGAATCGGAAGGGCTCGACCGCATCTTCCGCGAGGCCGGGTTCGAGTGGCGCGAGCCGGGCTGCTCGATGTGTCTGGCGATGAATGCCGACCGCCTCGAACCCGGCGAGCGCTGCGCCTCGACCTCCAACCGCAACTTCGAGGGGCGGCAGGGGCGCGGCGGACGCACGCACCTGGTGAGCCCGAGCATGGCCGCGGCGGCGGCCGTCACGGGCCGGCTCACCGACGTGCGCGAGCTGATGCGCTGAGGACCGGTCGCCCGGCATGGCGGCGCTGGCCTCATCGGCGGGTTTTGAATACGCACCATTCGGGTTGCGCCTTGCCGCACTTGCGCTCGATGCCGCCGTGCTCGCGCTGCTGCTGATCGGATCGGTCCACGCCGTCAATGCCGTCGCCGGCCGGCGCTGGCTCATGCCCTATTGGGTCAGCGAAGAGCCGGTCCGCCGCGAGGTCGAGGTCGCCAGCCGGAACAGCGAGCGCCAGAAGGACGGTTCCGTGCGCGAACGCACCGTCGGCCGCGAAACGCGGATATACGCGGATGGAACGCTGCGGATCTACGTGGTCGCCGATACGACATTGACGGCTGCGGACGGCGCCGCGCAGACGACCCATGCCGAGGTGCTGATCGGGCGGAACGCGGCCGATATCCGGCGGGACTGGCTCACGCGGGCCCTGTTCGCGCTCGTACCGTTCGTCTATTTCGCGGCGATGGAGGCGTCGCGCCTCCAGGGCACGCTGGGCAAGCTGGCGCTGGGACTGCGCGTGACGGACCGGGAGGGGCGCCGTCTGTCGCTGCTGCGCTCCGTCTTCCGGCAGCTGATGAAGCTGCTCGAACTGTTTTCGAGCGGGATCACCTATCTCATCGCCGCCTTCACCCCGCGCCACCAGGCGCTGCACGACATGCTGGCCGGCACCTTCGTCGTCCGCGCCCCCTCGGACGCGGCGGGCGTCCGGCCCTGCCCCTGCTAGGAGGAGACCATGGACAAATTCACCACGCTGACGGGCGTCGCGGCACCGCTGCCGATGATCAACGTCGACACCGACATGATCATCCCCAAGCAGCATCTCAAGACGATCAAGCGGACGGGGCTCGGAAAGGCGCTGTTCGACGAGCTGCGCTACACGCCCGACGGCAAGGAGAACCCGGATTTCGTCCTGAACAAGCCGGCGTACCGCAACGCCAAGATCCTGATCGCCGGCGAGAATTTCGGGTGCGGCTCGAGCCGCGAGCACGCGCCGTGGGCGCTGCTCGACTTCGGCATCCGCTGCATCCTCGCGCCGTCCTTCGCCGATATCTTCTACAACAACTGCTTCAAGAACGGCATTCTGCCGATCAAGCTGCCGCAGGAGACGATCGACAGGCTCATGGAGGACGCGAAGAACGGCGCCAATGCGACGTTCACGATCGACCTCGCCAAGCAGGAGATCACGCGGCCGGACGGCGGGAAGGTGCATTTCGACATCGACCCGTTCCGCAAGCACTGCCTGCTGAACGGGCTGGACGACATCGGCCTCACGCTCGAGAAGCGCAACGACATCGACGGCTTCGAGGCGCGGCAGAAGGCGAGCCAGCCCTGGCTCTACGCCTGATCCGGAGCTTTTAAGCGTGTGACACGCGGGCGCCCCCGCCAGGGGGCGGTCGGGGCGAGCCCGCCGGTCACGCGATGACGCCAGAAAGATCGACAAGGAGACCAACGTGCCCGCGAACAAGAAAGTCCTCGTGCTGCCCGGCGACGGCATCGGGCCGGAGACCATGCGCCAGGTGCGGCGCGTCATGGAGTGGATGGACAAGCACAGGGCCGTCCGGTTCGATGTCAAGGAGGGTCTCGTCGGCGCGGCGGCGCTGGAGAAGAAGGGCGTGCCGATCACGGACGAGACGATGGCCGATGCGCTCGCCGCCGATGCCGTGCTGTTCGGTGCGGTCGGCGACCCGAGATGGGACAACGTCGCGTTCGACAAGAAGCCCGAGCGCGCCATCCTTCGCCTGCGCAAGGAGATGGGGCTGTTCGCGAATCTGCGGCCGGCCGTCGTCTTCGACGAGCTCGCCGACGCCTCGACGCTGAAGCGCGACGTCGTGGCCGGTCTCGACATCCTGATCCTGCGCGAGCTCACGGGCGGCGTCTATTTCGGCGAGCCGCGCGGGATCGAGAACCTGCCCGACGGCACCAAGCGCGGCGTCGACACGCAGGTCTACACCACGCCCGAGATCGAGCGCATCGCGCGCGTGGCCTTCGAACTGGCCCGCAAGCGCAAGCGCCGGGTCTGCTCGGTCGAGAAGGCAAACGTCATGCACACGGGCGTGCTGTGGCGCGAGACGGTGACGAAGGTCCACGCCGACTACAAGGACGTCGAGCTTTCCCACATGTACGCGGACAACTGCGCCATGCAGCTCGTGCGCAATCCGCGCCAGTTCGACGTGATCGTCACCGACAACCTGTTCGGCGACCTGCTGTCCGATCTCGCCTCGATGCTGACGGGCTCGCTGGGCATGCTGCCGTCGGCCTCGCTCGGCGCGCCGGACGCGACCGGGCGGCGCAAGGCGCTCTACGAGCCGATCCATGGCTCGGCACCCGACATCGCCGGCAAGGACATCGCCAATCCGCTGGCGATGCTGCTCTCGTTCGCGATGATGCTGCGCTACTCGTTCGACCTCGCCGAGGAGGCGGATCTCGTCGAGCGCGCGGCGAAGAACGTGCTGGCGCGCGGCATCCGCACGGCCGACATCATGCAGCCCGGCATGACGAAGGTGTCGACGACGCAGATGGGCGACGAGATCCTCAAGGAGCTCGAGCGGCTGGCGACCTGATACGGAACGGGCGGCCCGGCCGGGCCGCCCGTCATGCCGCCCTTCGATGCGGCCGGCGCGCCGGCCGTTGTGCCGTCAGGCCGCCTGTCGCGCCGGCTCGGCCTGCTCGTAGCTCCATACCCAGGCCGGGGGAACGTTGAGGACCGCCAGGCCCTTGCGGGTACCCTTGAGCCCCAGCTTCGCCTCCGGCAGCGGCGAGAACAGCGAGTAGGTATATTGCAGCAGCCGCCCACCCGGGGTGAGCACGCTGAAATAGGAGTTGACGAGCCGCTGCTGGACCTCGATCGGCAGGGTGATCATCGGAATCCCCGAGATCACGGTCGAGACCCTGCCGTGCCATTTCGACGGGATGAGCTCCGGCAGGCGGCCGGCATCGCCGTGAATGACCTGTACCTGCGGCAACTGCTTGCGCAGGAACGCGCATAGGTCGGCGTCGATCTCGACGACGAACAGGCGTTCGGGTGAAATGCCGGCCTCGAGCAGGGCCTTGGTGATCGATCCCGTGCCGGCGCCAAGCTCCACGACCGCCTGATCGG
Organism: Alphaproteobacteria bacterium; assembly: GCA_036381615.1. GTDB lineage: Bacteria > Pseudomonadota > Alphaproteobacteria > CACIAM-22H2 > CACIAM-22H2 > CALANV01. The sequence continues at coordinate 91,721 of DASVCL010000027.1, read as the reverse complement.
GCCGGTTCGGCACCTGCTTGGCCACGAGCCGTGCCAGGGCAGGCGACGACGGCAGGACCGCACCGACCTTGAGCGGGTGCGCAAGCCAGCGCCGGAGGAACAGAAGACCTTCTTCGGCGGCGGAGGACTGCGTTGCGGTGGGGGACTTCATGATCGTTGAGGGTTGGTTGTCGGGGCGGTGAGAATATATGGGGATTTTCGACTTTATAACACAGGTCTAATTTCGAATACGTGCGCTTGCAAAGCGGGGCGGCCGGGCGTAATTCATGCCGGTTGCGCGCCTCGCAGGTGCGAAATCCATTTTAGGGGCTGGGTCATGGGCTACAGGGTTGCGGTCATCGGTGCCACGGGCAATGTCGGTCGCGAGATGCTGACGACGCTGGCCGAGCGCAAATTCCCCGCCGATGACGTCATCGCGCTGGCGTCCGAGCGGTCGGTCGGCCGCAAGGTGTCGTTCGGCGACCACGAGCTGAAGGTCCAGGACCTCGCCAAGTTCGACTTCAAGGGCGTCGACATCGCGCTGTCGTCGCCGGGCGCCAAGGTGTCGTCGGTCCATAGCCCGCGCGCGGCGAAGGCCGGCTGCGTGGTCATCGACAACACGTCGTATTTCCGCATGGAGCCCGACGTGCCGCTGGTCGTGCCCGAGGTGAACCCGGGCGCGATCGCCGGCTATACCAAGCGCAACATCATCGCCAATCCGAACTGTTCGACGATCCAGATGGTCGTCGCGCTGAAGCCGCTGCACGAACTCGCGAAGATCAAGCGCGTCGTCGTCGCGACGTATCAGTCCGTGTCCGGCGCCGGCAAGGAGGCGATGGACGAGCTGTTCAACCAGACGCGCGCGGTCTACGTGAATCAGCCGATCGAGCGGGCGAAGTTCACCAAGCAGATCGCCTTCAACGTCATCCCGCACATCGACGTGTTCATGGACGACGGCTTCACCAAGGAAGAATGGAAGATGCGGGTCGAGACGCGGAAGATCCTCGATCCCGACATCGACGTCGTCGCCCACTGCGTCCGCGTACCGGTGTTCGTCGGCCACGCCGAGGCCGTGTTCGTCGAGTTCGAGAAGCCGATCAGCGAGGCGGATGCGCGCCGCGTCCTGCGCGAGGCGCCCGGCATCGGCGTGGTCGATCACCGCGCCGACGAAGGCTACGTCACGCCGGTGGAGGCGACGGGCGAGGACAAGGTCTATGTCAGCCGCCTGCGCACCGATCCCACCGTCGAGAACGGGCTCGTGTTCTGGTGCGTCGCCGACAACCTGCGCAAGGGTGCGGCGCTCAACGCGGTGCAGATCGCCGAGGTCCTGGTCGACCGGTACATGCGCAAGGCGGCCTGACGCGCCGCCGGTGGGCGGCCATCGGGCCGCCTGACGGCGATCGCGCCCGCGCCCGCCGTCAGATCTGCCAGATCCGCAAGGCCTCGACCGAGACGACGGCCGCGGCGGCGAGCAGGAGCACGCCGGTGATGCGGTTCGCCCACATCAGGCCGGTCTCGGTGAAACGGCCATGGAACAGGCCGACCAGGCCGGTCAGGATCAGCCACCATCCCATCGACCCGGAGAAGACGCCGAGCAGCACCACCCAGTCGCTGAACCCGACCTGATCGTCGGCGTCGAGCCCGAACGCGGCGAACACGCCGACGAACGAGATGATCGTGACCGGGTTGCTGAGGGTGAGGAAGAGGGTCGAGGTAAAATCGCCGATCAGGCTGCTGGGGTCGCGCCCGGAGACGAGCTTGGGCGGGGGCCTGACCAGCGCCCGAATGCCGAGCACGACCAGCAGCACGATCCCGCCGATCGTCAGCCACAACCGCTCCGCCTGCAGGAACGCGGTGACGAAGGCGAGGCCGAACACGGCGATCGCGCCCAGCAGCGTGTCGGCAACAGCCGCGCCGAAGCCCGAGATGATGCCGGCGAAGCGCCCGTGCACGATCGTCCGCCGCACGCACATGATGTTGATCGGGCCGACGGGCGCCGCGATCACGAAACCGACGGCAAGTCCTTTGAGGAACAGCCAAAAAAGCATGCGGCGTGCGGATGGATCTGCGTTGGGCGGATATGCGTGCTGTCTTAGCCCGCAGGATCAGCGAATACAAACGTTCCCGCTGCGCCGGTTCTAGCCGACCGGTATCGGCGCGAACCAGGTACCGGGGCGCGCCAGTTGGTCCTGCGCCTCGATAAGGCGCAGCTCGCTCGCGCCCGCCGCGGCGCTGGACGCGACGATGGCGTGAACGGTCGAGGCGGCGGCGGCGAGCGCGGTCGCGACGTCGTCGCGTGCGGTCAGCAGCCGGGCGGTGAGCAGCGCCGCGAACAGGTCGCCCGCGCCGTGGGACGGATGCGCGATGCGCGGCGTCGTGACCCGCCACGCCGCGGTCGCCGTGACGGCGAGGCTGGTGAGCGTGTCCGGTCCGAACTCGGCAAGGTCCAGACCCGTCACGACCACGAGCCGCCCGGGGGCGGATCCCGCCGTCCGCAGGCGTTGCGCCGCCGCCAGCGCCGCGGCCAGCCCGGTCAAGCGCATCCCGGTCAGGAATTCGAGCTCGAACGCGTTGGGCGTCAGTACGTCCGCGTGCGGCACCGCGACGTCGCGTATGAACTCGGGGATGCCGGGCTTTACGAACACCCGGCCGCGGTCGCCGATGACGGGGTCGAGAACCCAGAACGCGCGCGGATTGGCCTGGCGCACCCGGGCCGCCGTCTTGACGGCCACGGGGCCCTGGTCGGCGGCACCCAGGTAGCCGGTGAGCACGGCATCGGCGCGGCCGAGCCAGCCCCGGTCCGCGAGCCCTTCGATCAGGTCGGCCATGTCGGCGGCCGGCGTCACGCGTCCGCGCAGGCCGCCATGCCCCGGATGGTTGGAGAAGCGAACCGTGTCGATGGGCCACACTTCGTGGCCGAGGCGCTGCAGCGCGAACACGGCGGCCGAATTGCCGACGTGGCCATAAACCACGCCGGATTGGATCGAGAGGACGTTCATCCGGGCATTTCCGCGATCGGAGGGGCTGCGCTTGCGAAGTTCACATCACTTTCCTAGATGATGGCGCACGCAAAAGCCACGTCAGTAACGGCCACGACCAGATGTGGAAGACAATGCGATGACTGCCCGCCAGACGACATCCGGCGGATGGCGGATGCGACTGCGCGCCTGGGTCGAATCGGACCGGTTTCAGCGCGCGATCACATTGCTGATCGTCATCAACGCGGTCACGCTCGGGCTCGAGACAGTCGATGGCATCGTCGCGGCATGGGGTGACGTCGTCGCGGCCGTCGACCTCGCGATTCTCGCCGTCTTCGTCGTCGAGCTGACGCTGCGGATCGTCGCGCATGGGCCGCGGTTCTTCCTGAACGGCTGGAATCTGTTCGACGCGGGCGTGGTCGGCGTGGCGCTGCTGCCGTCGAGCGGCGGGCTGTCGGTCCTGCGGGCGCTGCGCGTGCTGCGGGCGTTTCGCCTGATCTCCGCCGTGCCGGCGATGCGGTCGATCGTCGAGGCCCTGATCAAGTCGATCCCGGGGCTCTCGTCGATCATCCTGCTGATGCTGCTCGTTTTCTATGTGTTCGCCGTGATGGCGACGCGGCTCTACGGCGAGACCAACCCGGATTACTTCGGCAGCATCGGCGCATCGATGTACGCCCTGTTCCAGATCATGACGCTCGAGGGCTGGACCGAAATCGTCGATGCGGTGCGCGCGCATCATGCCTCGGCGCTGCTGGTCTTCATTCCGTTCATGCTGCTGTCGACCTTCACCGTGCTCAATCTGTTCATTGCACTGATCGTCGATTCCATGCAGAAGCTGCATAAGGTCGAGGTGGTGGATGCGGAGGTCCGCACCGCCGAGATCTCGGCGGAGGCCGCCATGGCGCAGGAGCTGAAGGCGCTCGCCGCCGAAGTCCGGGACCTGCGTGCGGCCGTCGAGCGGTTGCGCCGCGCCTCATGATCGCCTGATCGGGGAGAGAGGAATGCCAGAGATCACCGTCCGCCCGCGCCGCAGCGCGCTTTACGTACCCGGCTCCAACGCCCGCGCGCTCGAGAAGGCGCGCACGCTCGACGCCGACGTGCTCATCTTCGACCTTGAGGACGGCATCGCACCCGACCGCAAGGTCGAGGCGCGCGAACAGGTCCTGGCGGCCCTCAAGGCCGGCGGGTACAAGGCCGAAACCGTCATCCGCGTCAATCACCCCGGCACGAAGCTCGGCGCCGCCGACCTCAAGGCGGTCGCGACCTCCGGCTGCGATGCGATCCTCCTGCCCAAGGTCGAGACCGCGCAGGAAGTGCGCGATGCGGCGCTGCGCCTCGCCGCGGCCGGCGCGCCCGCCGCGATGCAGATCTGGTGCATGATCGAAACGCCGCTCGGCGTGCTTCGCGTCCAGGACATCGCCTTCTCGAGCCCGCACCTCACCTGCCTCGTCATGGGCACGTCGGACCTCGCCAAGGACCTGCGCGCGCGGCACACGCCGGACCGGCTTCCCGTGCTCACGTCGCTGTCGTTGTGCGTGCTGGCAGCGCGCGCGGCGGGACTCACGATCCTGGACGGCGTCCATCTCGACCTCGAGGACGAGGCCGGGTTCCTCGCCGCGTGCCGGCAGGGTGCGGAGCTCGGCTTCGACGGAAAGACGCTGATCCATCCGAAGACGATCGACGGCGCAAATGCCGCGTTCGGACCGACGCCGGAGGAGCTGGCGCTCGCCCGGCGCATCATCGACGCGCATGCCGAAGCGTTGAAGAAGGGCCAGGGTGTCACGGTCGTCGACGGCAAGCTCATCGAACAGCTTCACGTCGAGAGCGCAAGGCGCACCGTCGCCCTTGCCGACGCGATCGCCGCGCGCAAGGCCTGAGCGCAAGCGACGCGGCGCGCCGTCAGCGCGGGCAAAGCCGTCGTCCCCGAAGGAGGTCGCCCGAAGGGGCAGCGCGACACTGCACGGATGGCGAGGTCCGGCGCCACGTGCGCTGATCCGCACCACCTGTGCAACGGTAAATGGCAATGCGTCCGTGATAACGTGATCGGGCGTTTAGCCCGAGCTCACGTCGATGCTCGAACTTCGCCGGATTTCCAAACATTTCGGCGCGATCGAGGCGCTCGCGGGCGTCGATCTGACGCTCGGGCCCGGCGAGATCCTCGGCCTGATGGGCGATAACGGCGCCGGCAAGTCGACCCTGGTCAAGATCATCGCGGGGAATTTTCCGCCTTCATCCGGCGAAATCCTGCTCGATGGCCGGCCGGTGCATTTCCACCGGCCGACCGATGCGCGCCATGCCGGAATCGAGGTCGTCTATCAGGACCTGGCGCTCTGCGACAACCTGACGGCCGCGGCGAACGTCTTCCTCGGCCGCGAGGTGCGGCGGTCTTTTGCCGGCATTTTCAGGTGCCTCGACAACGCCTACATGTATCAGCGCGCGCGTGAGCTGTTCGCCGAACTCAAGTCCGATACGCGGCCCGCCGACCTCGTGCGCACCATGTCGGGCGGGCAGCGTCAGGCGGTGGCGATCGCGCGCACGCGGCTTGCCCGGGCGCGGACCGTGCTGATGGACGAGCCGACGGCGGCGATCAGCGTGCGCCAGGTGGCCGAGGTGCTCGACCTTATCCGCCGGCTGCGCGACCAGGGCATTGCCGTCATCCTCATCAGTCACCGCATGCCCGACGTGTTCGCCGTGTGCGACCGCATCATGGTGCTGCGGCGCGGCCGCAAGGTTGCCGAGAAACCCGTCGCGCAGACCTCGCCCGAGGAGATCACCGGCCTGATCACGGGCGCGATCGAGAGGGCGGCATGACGGCCGAACACACGCTGGCAGCGCCGTCGCCGCAGCCGGAACGGAGTTTCGGTTTCGGCGCGCGCCTTCTCGGCAGCCAGGCGTTCTGGGCCAGCGTCGCCACGCTGATCATCTGCGTCGCGATGACGACGATCAGCAGCACCTTCGCGACGTATGAAAACGTCTTCAACACGACGCGCAACTTCGCGTTCATCGGCATCATGGCGCTGGGGCAGACCGCGGTGATCATCACCGGCGGCATCGATCTCGCCGTCGGCTCGGTGATGGGGCTTTCAGGAATCGTGTTCGGGCTGATGATGACGGCCGGATACTCGCTTTGGTCCAGCATGCTGGTCGCGCTCGCCGTGGCGCTCGCCTGCGGCGCGGTCAACGGGTATCTCATCGCCTATCTGCAGCTGTCGCCCTTCGTCGTGACCCTGGGCATGCTGTCGATCGCACGCAGCCTCGCGCTCGTCGTGTCGAACAACCGGATGGTCTATCAGTTCGGACCGGACGAGGAGATGCTGCTGGCGCTCGGCGGCGGCAGCCTGTTCGGCATCCCCAATCCCGTGCTGGTGCTCGTCGGCTTGACGCTCGTGCTCGGCGCGTTTCTGAACTTCAGTGCCTGGGGCCGGCATCTCTACGCGGTCGGCGGCAACGAGCAGGCGGCGCGCCTCACCGGCGTGCCGGTCAATCGCATCAAGCTGTCGGCCTATCTCCTCAGCAGCCTCACGGCCGGTATCGCCGCGATTCTGATGATCGGTTGGCTGGGGTCGGTCACCAATGCGCTCGGCCTGACCTACGAGCTGCGCGTGATCGCGGCGGCGGTGATCGGCGGCGCCAACCTTGTCGGCGGCGAGGGCACGGCCTACGGCGCGCTGATCGGTGCCGCCCTGCTCGAGATCATTCGCAACAGCCTGCTGCTCGCCGGCGTCGATCCCTACTGGCAGGGCGCGTTCATCGGTCTGTTCATCATCTTCGCGGTGCTGTTGGAGCGGGTTCGCGGCAAACGCTACACGGCGCTTTTCGAGCGGATCCGCGGCAGGCGGTCCGGCTGACCGGACCCGGAACAGGGAGGAAAGAAGGCCATGTTACGTCCCATGCTTGCGGCGGCAGCAATGGTGCTGACGGCCGCGCCTGCCTTCGCGCAGGCGGATTACACGTTCGCGCTCGTTCCCAAGGCGATGAACAATCCGTTCTTCGATCTTGCCCGCGACGGCTGCATGAAGGCGCAGCAGGAACTGAAAGGCGTGAAGTGCCTCTATATCGGCCCCAGCGAACACACCGAAACCGAACAGGTGCAGATCGTTCAGGACCTGATCAGCCGCCGGGTCGACGGCATCGCCGTGTCGCCGTCGAACGCGGGCGCGATCGGTCGCATCCTGAGAGCCGCAAAGGAGGCCGGGATTCCGACCATCACGTGGGACGCCGATCTTGAGCCGCGCGACAAGGCGAATCGCATCACCTATATCGGCACCAAGAACTACGACATCGGCGTCAACCTGGCGAAGCTGGTGCAGGCCCGCAAACCGAACGGCGGCAAGATCTGCCTGCAGTCCGGCGGCGCCGCGGCGGCCAATCATAACGAGCGCCTGCAGGGCATCCGCGACACGCTGGGCGGGATGACCGGCACGACGTCGCCGGGAACGCGCCTTACGGGCCAGAACGGGTGGACCGAGGTCGACGGCTGTCCGCTGTTCACCAACGACGACAGTGCCGTCGCGGTACAGCAGTTCCAGGACATCCTCAACAAGTTCCAGGATCTCGACGTCTACATCTCGACCGGCGCCTTCACGCAATGGTCGGACAACGCCTATCGGCAGGCGATCCGCCCGCACATGGACCGCGTGAAGAGCGGCAGGCTCGTCGTCGTCATGGCCGATACGCTGCCGATGCAGATGGAGCAGCTCAAGGAAGGCCTGAGCCACGGCCAGGTCGGCCAGCGGCCCTTCCAGATGGGCTATCTCGCGATGGAGAAGCTGCTCGCGATCAAGGGCGGCCAGAAGGTCGAGGATCCGATCTATACGGGCCTCGACGTCTGCACGCCGGAGAACGCGGCAACCTGCCTGGGCAAGTAGGCCGCCGACGCACCGGAACACCCGTCGTTTCGCCACGACCGGCCGAATGCGCCCCCTCGCCGGATTACCGGAAGGGGGCGTTTCTTTGCGCGCCCGGTCCCCATGCCGCCGGCATCGGCTGGCAAGGCGAGGCACGGCACGCTATTTCATCCCCTCACGGCCACGTGACGCCGTGGCCCATCGGGTCGCAGAGACGGGGAGAAAGAACGTGCTCGGCAACTTCTTCGAGGACTTCCGGATCGGGCAGAAATTCCGGCACGCCAGCCCCCGCACCGTCACGACCGGCGATGTGGCGCTTTACACCGCGCTGACCGGCAGCCGCTTCGCCGTCAATTCCTCGACCGCGTTCGCGCGCGCGATCGGGTTTTCCGACGCGCCCGTCGACGACCTGCTCGTCTTCCACATCGTCTTCGGCAAGACGGTGCCGGACATTTCGTTCAACGCGGTCGCCAATCTCGGCTATGCCGAGCTGCGCTTCGGGGCATCGGTCCATCCGGGCGATACGCTCGCCGCCGAGTCCGAGGTGATCGGCCTCAAGCCGACATCGGACGGGCGCAGCGGGATCGTCTGGGTACGGAGCCGCGGCATCAATCAGCGCGGCGAAATGGTCGTCGAGTTCGCGCGATGGGTCATGGTGATGCGCCGTGCGCCCGGCACGCGCGCGACGACGGAGGCGGTGGTGCCCGCGCTGGCCGAGGCCGTCGCCGCGCGGGATCTGATTGTGCCGATGCTGGACCTGCGGGGTTACGATTTCGAGCTTGCCGGGGATACGCGGCGTTGGGCCGACTACGCGCCCGGCATGCGTCTCGATCACGTCATCGGGACGACCGTCGAGGAAGCCGAGCATCAGCTCGCCACGCGCCTCTACCAGAATACGGCGCGCGTCCATTTCGACGCTGTCTTCGCCGCGGCGGGGCGTTTCGGCCGCCGCCTGGTCTATGGCGGCCACGTCATCAGCGTGGCACGCGCCGCCTCGTTCAACGGGCTCGCCAATGCCTTTCGCGTCGCCGCGATCAATGGCGGGCGCCACGTCGCGCCGGTCATGGCGGGCGACACGGTCTATGCCTGGACCGAGGTTCTGGATCGCCTCGATCTGCCCGCGCGGACCGATCTTGGCGCGCTGCGCCTGCGCACGATCGCGACCAAGAATCAGCCCTGCGCCGATTTTCCGCCGCCGGACCATCCGGCCGTCGTCCTCGATCTCGACTACACGGTGCTCGTCCCGCGCTGAACGCCAGCCATAGGATCAAGGCGCCCACGCCTCCACCAAATATTGTTTGCGCGGCGCGAGTCCACCGTGATAGGGAACGCGCGTCAGGTGTGCTGGACCGAGCGCGAACACCAACACATCGGCGGGCCATCCTGACTCTTGGCCCGCTGCCGTCCGTCCGGGCGGGACGGGCGGATCCAGCCTTCAAGCGCCGGCGATGGAACCATCGCCGGTGCGATTGTTTTTGCGCCGTGTCGTTCCGACGACGCGGGATCCGGAAATAAGAGAGGCGTCAGGCGCGCTGGACCGAGATCCGACGCTTGACGTGTCCGGGCGGGACACGGCCTGACGCCTCGGAGCGCCGGGGCACGAAACCCATGCGGCTCCCTGGCCTCGCGACAGCTCGGGCATGCCTTCGTCCATGCGGTGCGACGTCGCGGCCGATACGTCGCCCGATGCACGACGGCGGGACCGGGAGATCCCGAGCCCGAGGGAGATGCACCAGACCTGCCGCCTCGCACCGCCGACCGGCCGGTCCCCCGCGACGATTTGGCACAATCGCCGCGCAAGGACCCGATGCGACGGGCGCGGCATCCGGTACCGCGCCTCACGCATCACCCGGCGATCCGCCTTGCGGCGAATCGCCGACCGCTCGGACGCGTGCGCTGGGGCGAGCCTGTTGCCGGCTCCCGCCCGACACCGGCGCCGTCCGGGAGCGGCGCCTCATGCCGGGCCGACGGTGCGCCCGCACCGGATCCGTTCGGAGCCGGGAGCGCGATCCGCCCCGGAAAGGTCCTTCCGCCTGCATCCGCCGACCGTCTCCCTTGCGGAACACGGCGCCCTTGGCCCAGGGCCTTCGGGCGGCGCCGCGGAGCCTTGCATGCCTTTCCGCGCTTTCGCGTGCCATGGAAATGCTCGCAAAAATTTCACCGCTCATAAACAGTAAAAGTGCCGAACGCGGAAAATTTCTGTTGATAGAATCCTTAGTTCCACACAATTCATCCCTGCGTTATCCCCGGAATTCTCCACAGACCCCGTGCGGTGAACGCGGCCGGACGGGACCATGACCGGATCGCGGCGCCGACCGGCCCGGATTCGCCGGCCGATTCACGCAGAGGTTGGTGCCGCACGGCGGCGGTTCGACCCACAATCATCGTCTGCGCCCGGCAACGTTGACGGGACGGGGGCACAGGGTCTAAATCAGCGGCGCATCACAACAATTACCTGCCGGAGCGGCGCTTGCCTGCGTCGCGCGACCGGTTCCAAGCCACTTGAGGCGACATGCCGAACGATCCGTCGAAGGCGCGCGGAAGCTCACATCCGACTCGACCCGCGCGACCGCTTTCGCCGCATATTCAGATCTACCGTCCGCAGCTCACATCCGTCCTTTCCATCAGCCACCGCATCACCGGCCTTGCGCTGGTGGTCGGAACGCTGCTGCTGGTGTGTTGGCTGGTCGCCGCCGCGACCGGGCCCGAAGCGTTTGCCCGGTTACAGGCCTTCCTCGGATCGTGGATCGGCCTGGTGCTGCTGTTCGGCTGGAGCGTGGCGCTGTTCTATCATCTCGGCAACGGGATCCGGCATCTGTTCTGGGACGCGGGCTACGGCTACGAGCTCGCGTCGGCCTATCGCTCGGGCTGGACGGTCGTGGGCGCCACGGTGGTGCTGACGCTGCTTGCCTGGGTAATCGGGCTTGCGGTTCTGGGGGGCCGGCCATGAGCAACCGCGCCAATACCCTGCGGACGCAGCTTGGTCGCGTACGCGGCCTGGGTTCGGCCCACCACGGCGTCGGCCACTGGTGGGCGCAGCGGGTCACCGCGGTCGCGCTGGTGCCGCTCGCCGTCTGGTTCGTCGCCTCGATCGTCGCACTGGCCGGTGCCGATCATGCCGCCGTCGTCGACTGGATCGGGCGACCGGTCCCGGCCATCCTGCTGGTGGCGCTGATTGTGGCGGTTTTCCACCACGCCCAGCTCGGCGTTCAGGTCGTCATCGAAGATTACGTCCATCACGAAGGGGTGAAGATCGGGAGCCTGCTTGCGGTAAAGGCCGTCCTGCTGCTGCTTGCGCTGGCCGCAGTTTTCGCCGTCCTGCGGATCGCTCTCGGAGGTTGAGAACACCATGCCTGACTCGACGAAAGTAACGACAGCGCATCGTGTTGCGCCGGCCTATCCGATCATCGACCACATCTACGACGTCGTCGTGGTCGGTGCCGGCGGCGCCGGCCTGCGGGCGACGTTCGGCATGGCGATCGCCGGCCTCAAGACCGCATGCATCTCGAAGATCTTCCCCACGCGCAGCCACACCGTGGCGGCGCAGGGCGGAATCTCGGCCGCGCTCGGCAACATGGGGCCGGATGACTGGCGCTGGCACATGTACGACACCGTCAAGGGCTCCGACTGGCTCGGCGACCAGGACGCGATCGAGTACATGTGCAAGGAGGCGATCCCGGCGATCATCGAGCTCGAGCACTACGGCGTGCCGTTCAGCCGCACGGCCGACGGCAAGATCTATCAGCGGCCGTTCGGCGGCATGACGACGGAATACGGCAAGGGCGTCGCGCAACGCACCTGCGCCGCGGCCGACCGCACGGGCCACGCCATCCTCCACACGCTGTACCAGCAGTCGCTGCGGCACAACGCGGAGTTCTTCGTCGAGTATTTCGCGCTCGACCTCATCATGGACGATGAGGGGGCCTGCCGCGGCGTGATGGCCTGGAATCTCACCGACGGCACCATACACCGCTTCCGTGCGCACCTGACGGTGCTTGCGACGGGCGGCTACGGCCGCGCCTATTTCTCGTGCACCTCGGCCCATACCTGCACGGGCGACGGCAACGCCATGGTGTTGCGCGCGGGGCTGCCGCTCCAGGACATGGAGTTCGTGCAGTTCCATCCGACCGGCATCTACGGCGCCGGCTGCCTCATCACCGAAGGCAGCCGCGGCGAGGGCGGATACCTCACCAACTCCGAGGGCGAGCGGTTCATGGAGCGCTACGCGCCGTCGGCCAAGGACCTTGCTTCGCGTGACGTCGTCTCGCGCGCGATGACGATCGAGATCCGCGAGGGCCGCGGGTGCGGGCCGCAGAAGGATCACATCCTGCTGCACCTCGAGCATCTCGGGGCCGACGTGCTGCGCGAGCGCCTGCCCGGCATCTCCGAGACCGCCAAGATCTTCGCCGGCGTCGACGTGACGAAGGAGCCGATCCCGGTGCTGCCGACCGTGCACTACAACATGGGCGGCATCCCGACGAACTACCGCGGCGAGGTCGTCACCTTGAAGGACGGCAATCCGGATACGGTCGTGCCGGGCCTGATGGCGATCGGCGAGGCGGCCTGCGTGTCGGTCCACGGCGCCAATCGCTTGGGCTCGAACTCGCTGCTCGACCTCGTCGTCTTCGGCCGTGCGGCCGCCAAGCGCGCGGCGGAGCTGGTCAAGCCGGGCGAGCCGCACCGACCGCTTCCTCGGGATGCGGGCGATGCTGCGCTGGCGCGCTTCGACCGCCTGCGCCATGCCAAGGGCGGCACGCCGACCGCGGCGCTTCGGCTCGAGATGCAGAAGGTGATGCAGAACCACTGCGCGGTGTTCCGCACCCAGGAAGTGCTCGCCGAGGGCGTGCAGCTTCTCGACGAAACGCGAAAGAAGAGCGCCGATATCCGCGTCAGCGACCGTTCGCTGGTGTGGAACTCCGACCTCGTCGAGACGCTGGAGTACGACAACCTGATTGCGCAGGCGATCGTCACCATGCATTCGGCGCTCAATCGCCGGGAAAGCCGCGGCGCGCACGCGCGCGAGGACTTCCCGGAACGCGACGACGTCAATTGGCTGAAGCATACCGTGGCGTGGCTGGACGGCGACGGCAAGGTCCGGATCGACTACCGGCCCGTGCACCTCAATCCGCTCACGAACGAGGTCCAGAGCTTCCCGCCGAAGGCGCGCGTGTACTGAGGTTTCAACCGTCGGCGGCCAGCCGTCAGCCTGACCGCCCGGGCGGCATCACGACCGTGCTGACAGCTGGTTGCTGAACGCTGAGAGCATCATCAGATGGCCGAATTCGCACTTCCCGCCAACTCGAAGGTCACCGAGGGCAAGACTTGGCCGGCGCCCAAGGGCGCCACGCGCGTCAAGAACTTCAAGGTCTATCGCTGGGACCCGGAGACGGGCGCGAACCCGCGCATCGACACCTATCAGATCGATCTCGATGCGTGCGGGCCGATGGTCCTGGACGCGCTGATCAAGATCAAGAACGAGGTCGACTCGACGCTGACCTTCCGGCGCTCCTGCCGCGAGGGCGTGTGCGGTTCGTGCGCCATGAACATCCAGGGCACGAACACGCTGGCCTGCACCAAGGCCATCGAGGACTGCGAGGGCGACGTGCGGATTTACCCGTTGCCGCATATGCAGGTGATCAAGGACCTCGTGCCGGATTTGAACGAGGCGTTCGCGCAGTACCGGATGATCGAGCCGTGGCTGAAGACCGAGACGCCGCCGCCCGACCGCGAGCGCCTGCAGACGCCGGAGGACCGCGCGCGGCTCGACGGGTTGTGGGAATGCATCCTGTGCTTCTGCTGCTCGACGAGCTGCCCCAGCTATTGGTGGAACGGGGATCGCTATCTCGGGCCGGCCGTGCTGCTGCAGGCATATCGGTGGATCGCCGACAGCCGCGACGAGGCGACGGGCGAGCGGTTGGACGCGCTCGAAGACCCGTTCCGCCTGTATCGCTGCCACACCATCATGAACTGCACGCGGACGTGCCCGAAGGGCCTCAACCCGGCCAAGGCGATCGGCGAAATCAAGAAGCTGATGGTCGCGCGGCGCTGACCCTGGAACGGCGACGGGGTCCCCGGTCGCGCCGCCGACGGCAGCCGGCCGGCGGTCAGCCGCGCTCTTCGTCTGGCCGGTGAAAGACCTTCAGGACGGTGATGCGCCTGATATCGCCGTCGAGGCCCTCGAACTCGATCGTCTGTCCTTCCGACAGGCCGATCAGCGCCGCGCCGAGCGGCGTCAGAACCGACAACGTGTCCTCGCCCGAGCTGCGCTCGGACGGATAGACGAGCGTGACGGTGCGTTCGCGTCGGCTCGCTTCGTCCCGGAACAGGACCTGCGTGTGCATGGTCACGGTGTCGGATGGGATTTCGGCATTGTCCATGACCGTCGCCCGCGAGAGTTCTCGCAACAGCAGATCGGCCCCCTTGGACAGCTTCCCGCCGCCGCAGGTCGCCAGCAGGTGATCGAGCCGGGCGAAGTCGCGCCTGCTGATCCGGATCGCGGGAAGGTTTTCGGTCGTCATGTTTCTTCGCCTCGTTGGGGATTGAGAGAAAGCGGGTCGTGACCACGGGTCAGGCGGCCCTGTTCGGGCCGGGGTCGTCGTCGCCGTCCGGCGGGTTCGGTCTGGGCGTCGGCCTTGGACGCAGCGGGATGACCCGCCGCTCGTCGCCGCCGTCGTCGGGGTCCGGCCGTTTTTCCTGGTCGCCGGTTGCGCTCGGGCGCGGCCAGTAACGGTACGGCGCCCGCAGGAAACGGCCTTCCGCTTCGGGCTGATAGGCGACGCGTTCGACGGTCGCGATCCAGCGCGCGCCGTCCCGGGCCGTGTACGTCGTTGCGCTTCCCACCCGAAGCCCGAGCAGGGCCGCGCCGAGCGGCGACAGGACCGGAATCGCGGCACCGACGGCCCAATGCGCCTCGTCATAGACGAGCGTGCCGGCTTCGACCGGATGGGTCACGTGACGACGGAAGAAGACCCGCGAGTTCATCGTGACCACGTCGGCGGGAATCACACCCGGGCGGCATATGATGGCGCGGTCGAGTTTGTCGGCGAGAAAGCGCAGGATGGACTCGTCGACGCAATCGCGCGACCGGTCGATCAGCGAACGCAGCCGATCGTGGTCGTGGCAGGTGATCAGCAGCGGCGGCAGATCGGACGCCGATGTCATGGCGCGCTCGCCGGCCGGCCGTGCGTCGTTCCGCATGCGAACGTTCGTATCGGCTGAATCGATCATGGCAAACCTCATCCTGACCTCTTGCTTCGCGGCAAGGCGGAGCCGGATCGAAACGGGCCGGCCTTGTTCCGGCCGCACGCGGCGGCAATCGCCGTCACGCGGGGCAGGACCGCCGAAACGCAGATGGATGAATTGGTGGGATTAAGTTTGGCCCCGGATGCGGCGCACGACCGCGAACCGCGTCAGCCGCACGGCGGGGCAAACGTCGGTTTGACGCAACCAGCTCCCTGGACAATCCAGCGCCGGAGGCCGGGACGTCCAGAAAGGATCGAGGTCCGAGACATGGCGTCCTTACTATATGGTCGTGCCCTGGCAAGTTCAACGTGGCGCGGACGTCGCCGAAGGTTTGCATTTTCACTTTCACTGCCGTGACGGACGGCAATCGCGCGCCATGCGCTACTCATCCGGTCGTGAGCGGGCGGGTGCAGCTTTCGCTTGCGCGGTGCGGGACGGCTGCCGATCATCGCCGGGCGCGGATTCCGCTTCGCAGTGCGCCGCTCGGTTGCGGACCTCCGCGACGCGGCGCAAGGGGCGTCGAAGAAGCGCGTGGATAGAGGTGTTTGATCGGCTCGAGCGGATGATGGCGTGGCCCGATGATCAGCCGGAGCGACCTGAGAAGCCTCGACAGCCCGAAAGCGGCCGGCCGCAGGCGGCGTGATGCGCGGACGTGCCGCATCGGGGCGAACGGCCCGTCGGCAGCGCGTGCCGCCATGCGGTCGCTGGCGATGGCCGGCGGCCTCCTGCTGGCGGTGGCGGCACAACCCGTCGCGGCATTCGACGCGCAGGGCCATCGCGGTGCGCGGGGCCTGATGCCGGAGAACACGCTGCCGGCCTTCGCGACCGCGCTGTCGATCGGCGTGACGACGCTCGAGTTCGACGTCGGCATTACCAGGGACGGGGCGGTGGTCATCGCGCATGACCGGCGCCTCAATCCCAACATCGCGCGGCGCCGCGGCGTCTATGTCGAGGCGCCGGGACCGGCGCTGCGCACGCTCGCGCTCACGGAACTTCGGGACTACGACGTCGGCACGCTGCGTCCGGGTTCGCGCTATGCCGGGCAATGGCCGCAGCAGAAGCAGCTTTCGGGCGTGCGGATTCCGACCTTGGGCGAGCTTGCCGCGCTCGTGCGCAGGGCCAACAATGCGCAGGTTCGATTCAATGTCGAGACGAAGATCTCGCCCCTCGCACCGGACGAGACCGTCGATCCGGAGGTCTTCGCGTCGACGCTCGTCGCGGCGCTGCGCCGGGAGGGGATCGCGGCACGCAGCACCGTTCAGTCGTTCGATTGGCGCACGCTCAGGGCCGTGCAGCGGCTGGCGCCCGAAATTTCCACCGTTTGCCTGACGCTCGAGCGCGGCGAGAACGATAATGTCCAGCGGGGAAAGAGCGGCGCCAGTCCCTGGCTTGCCGGGCTCGATGTCGACGACTATGCCGGTTTGGTCCCGCGCGCGGTCGACGCGGCCGGCTGTCGCGTCTGGTCGCCGTTCTATCGCGATCTCACGCCCGAGGCGCTGGCGACGGCCAAGGCACTCGGCCTGGCGGTCGTGACCTGGACCGTCAACGAGCCGGCCGAGATGCGGCGCCTGATCGACAACGGCGTCGACGGAATCATCACCGACTATCCCGATCGCCTGCGCGCGGTGATGGCCGAGCGAAACATGCCACTTCCTCCAGCAACACCGGTTGAACCATGAGCGGACCCCGCATTGCCCTCATCCACGCCCTGCCCGAATCGCCCGAGCCGGCGAACAAGGCCTTCGCCGATCTGTGGCCCGACGCGGCGCGCTTCAATCTCATGGACGACTCGCTGGCGCCCGATGTCGCCGCCGCCGGGTCGGTCACGCCGGCGATCACCCAGCGTTTTCTCGATCTGTCGCACTATGCGGCAGGCACGGGCGCCGAGGGTATCCTGTTCACCTGTTCGGCCTTCGGCACGGCGATCGATGCGTGCAAGAAGGCGCTGTCGATTCCGGTGCTGAAGCCGAACGAAGCCGCCCTCGAGGAAGCGCTAGCGGCGGGCCCGCGCATCGCACTTCTCGCGACCTTCGGGCCGACCATCCCTTCGATGACGGCGGAGCTCGAGGCGATGGCCAAGGACCGCGGCATCGTGCCGACGATCATCACCCGCGTCGTTGCCGGGGCGCTGGACGCGCTCAAGGCCGGCCGCGGCGACGAGCACGACCGGCTGATCGCCGAAGCCGCCGCCCAGCTTCCGCCCGTCGATGCGCTCGTGCTGGCGCAATTCTCGATGGCCCGCGCGGCGCGCGCGATCGCGCCGGTCGAAGGCCGCAAGGTCATCACCACGCCGGCCAGCGCCGTCAGGAAGCTGCGGCGGATGGTGGAGAAGCGATCGACCTGATGGTCGATGTGCCGGGCGCAGAAGTCGCGGCACGCCGCTCGCCCCGAGGGAAAAGGGAGGATGCATGCCGCGCGCGGCCGCTTCCCGCCGGCGGGAGAGGGCGCGTGCGTGGCATGCAGGTAAGGAGACGGCGTATCGGCTTGTCTGCCCTTGCCGTCAGCTCACGGTTTCTTCGTCCCGGATCGCGCTCCGCACCTTGGCGCGCAGTTCGTCCGACATGTGCTCGACGCCGTGGACGGCACGCGCGTGTTCAGCCGCCTTCATCATCACGTCTTCCTCGGAGTCGCCGCGCACGACGTAGTTGCACCCGGGCACGATCGAGCCGCATTCGATCCGTTTGCGCATTGCTGTTTCCTCTCTGCGGATCTGCTCGTTTCATCCGATCCCAGCGACAAGAACGCGACAGCCGGCCCGATGTTGCAGGGCGGGTGCGATGGACGGGGCCGCTGTCCGATCGGCCGAGGCGGCCGGGCTGCGGGGCTGACGATCGATGCCGGCCTGTTTCGTGATCTTCGGGGCGAAGCTGCGGCCCGACGGTTCGCCGGGGCCGGCCCTGCGTCGTCGCGTCGCCGCCGCGCTCGAGGCAGCGCGCGGCATTCCGGACGCCGTCTTCCTCGTCACCGGCGGTCAGCCGCGCGCGTACCGCACCGAGGCCACCGTAATGCTGCGTCTGCTGGAAGAGGCCGGCATACCGCGCGAGCGCATCATCGTCGAAGACAAGGCGGCGAATACCCGCGCCTCTGCCTATCTCTGCGCCGCGATACTGCGCGCGCGAGGCGATCTCACCCCGGTGCTCGTCTGCTCCGACCGCTTTCACCTGCCGCGCTGCGTGTGGCTGCTGCGGCTGGCCGGCGTTCGGGCCGCGGCGGCGCGCGTGCCGGACGAGCGGTCGCAGATGCGGCCGGCGCTGTGGGGCCTCTGCGTCGCGCGCGAGATCGTGGCGATCGTTCGCGACACGATCGCGATGGGCTTGCGTCGACGCGGGTGAGCGGCCGCGCGCCGGCTCAGACGAGGGCGATCTCGCCGTCGACGGTATGGTGCAGGTCGGTGCCCTCCAGGGTCAGCACGACCCGCGCCTTCAGCTTTTCGTCGCCCTTCAGCCGGCCGGCTTTCACGGCGGCGTGCACGGCGTTCTCGATCTCGCGCTGCGACGTCACGCCGACGAGCTTCAGGAACTTGCGCAACTCGATGTTGAACACGTCCTCGTTCATGCCTTCCCTCCATGCTTGACCGGTTGCACCAGCGTGGCACGCAACGCCAGCCTTTACAAAGGCCCGTCTGCGGCCCGCCCGGCACCCCCGACGGGAGGCTGATTGCCCGAAGGTCGTTTCGTTTGTATTCTGTATACAAACGATGGAACGCCTGTCCCTCCATCCCTCGCTGGTGGAGCGCGTCTATGCGGCGATCCGCGACGCGATCTGCAGTGGCGAACTGCCGCCCGGCGCCCGGCTCACGCAGGAGCAGCTCGCCGCCCGTCTCGACGTGTCGAGGCAGCCGGTGCTTCAGGCGCTCGTTCTCCTGAAGAAGCAGGGTTTCGTACGCGAGGCCGGCCGCCGCGGCGTCGTCGTGGCGCCGCTCGATCCGGTCTTCGTCGCGCAGCTCTACGAGGTGCGCGCCGCGCTCGATGCGCTCGCAAGCCGCGCGGCCGCGGCGCGGCGTCCGGACGAGGCGCGCCGGCACGGTCCCGCCCTAATCGAGGCCGGGCGCGCCGCGGTGCGCTCCGGCTCGGTCGCGCAGATGGTCGAGGCCGATATCCGCTTCCACCAGTTTCTCTACGAGCTGTCGGGCAATCCGCTGATCGCCGAAACGGCGGCGCTTCACTGGCTGCACATACGTCGCGTCATGGGCGGCTACCTGCAGCGGGACCGCGCGCGCGACGACATCTGGGACGAGCACGCGGCCATACTCGCGGCCGTGGCGGACGGCGCTCCCGACCGCGCCGAGCGCCTGGCGCGCGAGCATGCCGAGACGTCGGCGCGCAAGCTCACCGGCGCGCTCGCAACCGAACACGCGTCGAACCAAGACCTTTGCGAATCCGCGCAGAACGGGAGGAATGCACGATGAAGCTGAGCGACCAGCAGATCCGCGAGTTCGAGGAGTTGGGATACCTGTTCCTGCCCAACGTCTTCACGCCCGAGGAAATGGATATCCTCAATGCCGAGGTGCCCCGGATCTTCGCCCAGAAACGGGAAGAGGTGATCCGCGAGAAGGGGTCCGAGGCGCCGCGCACGGCGTTCTACGTGCAGACGTGGAACGAGGTCTTCGGCCTCCTCGCCCGTCATCCGCGCCTGGTCGAGCCCGCGATGCAGCTTCTCGGCTCCGACAAGCTCTACATGCACCAGTTCAAGATCAACGCCAAGGCCGCTTTCGACGGCGCCGTGTGGCAGTGGCATCAGGATTACGCGACCTGGTACAACGACGACGACATGCCCGCGCCCAAGGCGATGAACATCGCGCTGTTTCTCGCCGAGGCGAACGAGTTCAACGGCCCGCTGATGTTCATCCCGCGGAGCCACCGCAAGGGCCGGCTCGAGGCAGGGCACGACACGACGACGACGAGCTACCCGCTATGGACGATCGACAACGACACGATCACCAGGCTCGTCAACGAGGGCGGCATCGTCGCGCCGAAGGGGCCGCCGGGCTCCGTGCTCCTGTTCCATGGCAACATCGTGCATGCGTCGGGTTCCAATCTGACGCCGTGGTCGCGGTGGATCCTGTATCTTTCGCTCAATCGTTGCGACAATGCGATCCGGCGGTTCAAGCGGCCGACCTGGATCGCCAACCGCGATTTCACGCCGATCGAAATGCTGCCCGACGACTGTCTTATCCAGTACGCGCGGCGGCGCGCGAGCGCGGCGGAGTGAGGTGACCTGGCCCTCTCCCGCCGGAGAGGGACGCGGAGCGAGGGAATGGACACATGAATCTGCACCGTCTCCTCAGCCGGCGCGCGGCCGACGGCAGGCCGCTGCGCGTCGGCCTGATCGGCGCCGGCAAGTTCGGCGCGATGTATCTGGCCCAGGCGCTGCGCACGCCGGGCGTGCACGTGCTCGGCGTCGCCGACCTGTCGGTGCCGCGCGCCCGCGACGCGCTGGCGCGCACCGGCTGGCCCGCCGAGCGGATCGGCGCCCGCAGCCTCGACGACGCGCTGAAGACCGGCGCCACGCATGTCGGCGACGATGTCGATGCGCTGATCAAGGCGCCCGGCCTCGACATCGTCATCGAGGCGACCGGCAATCCGCCGGCGGCGGTGAGCCACGCGCTCAAGGCGTTCGCGGCCGGGAAACACGTGATCATGGTGACGGTCGAGGCGGACGCCTTCTGCGGTCCGCTGCTGGCCCGGCGCGCCGCCGCGGCCGGCGTCGTCTACAGCCTGGCCTACGGCGATCAGCCGGCGCTGATCTGCGACCTCGTCGACTGGGCGCGCGCCGCCGGCTTCGACGTCGTTGCGGCGGGCCGCGGCCACAAGTGGCTGCCGCACTATCACCAGTCGACGCCGGAGACGGTGTGGGACCACTGGGGCCTGACCGCCGAGCAGGCGAGGCTCGGCGGCCTCAATCCGCAGATGTTCAATTCGTTCCTCGACGGCTCCAAGCCCGCGATCGAGAGTGCCGCCGTGTGCAACGCGACCGGACTGGTGCCACCGCCGCACGGGCTCGAATTTCCGCCGTGCTCGGTCGCGGACATGCCGTTCGTCTGCCGCCCGAAATCCGAAGGCGGTCAGCTTCACGTCAAGGGCCAGGTCGAAGTCCTGTCGTCGCTGGAGCGCGACGGACGGCCCATCCCCGACAACATCCGTTGGGGCGTGTTCGTCGTGTTCGAAGGCGACAGCGAATATGTGCGCCGCTGCTTCAAGGAATACGGGCTCGTCACCGACCCGACCGGC
The DNA here is from genome assembly GCA_036381615.1 of Alphaproteobacteria bacterium. Classification (GTDB taxonomy): domain Bacteria; phylum Pseudomonadota; class Alphaproteobacteria; order CACIAM-22H2; family CACIAM-22H2; genus CALANV01. The sequence continues at coordinate 70,445 of DASVCL010000027.1, read as the reverse complement.
CGTTACAGCGCGATGTACAAGCGCTGGCATCTGATCGGGCTCGAGCTCGGCATCTCCGTCGCCTCGGTGGGCCTGCGCGGCGAGCCCACCGGCTGTCCGGACGGGTTCCGTGCCGACGTCGTGGCGACAGCGAAGCGCGATCTCGAGGCCGGCGAGATGCTCGACGGCGAGGGCGGCTACACGGTATATGGCCGGCTGATGCCGGCGGCCGACAGCCTCGCCCTGGGCGGCCTGCCGCTCGGCCTCGCCCACAAGGTGAAGCTCGTCAACCCGATCAAGGCGGGACAGCCGGTGCGGTGGGCCGACGTGCAGATCGATGACGGCCTCGAAGCCGTTCGGATCCGCCGCGAGATGGAAACGGTGTTCCGCGCCGAAATCGGCGCGCGCCACGCTGCCGAATGAGCAACGACATGACCTTCGCGACGACACTTACCGAGCGGCTGGGCATCCGCCATCCGATCATCCTTGCGCCGATGGGCGGTGTGGCCGGCGGCGAACTCGCGGCGGCGGTGACGCACGCCGGCGGTCTCGGCCTGATCGGCGCCGGCTATTCCGACGAGGACTGGATCGATCAGCAATTCGATGCCGCCGGCAACGTCCAGGTCGGCATCGGATTCATCACCTGGTATCTCGCCAAGCATCCGGCGCGGCTGGACGCGGCGCTTGCCCGCAAGCCTCGCGCCGTCATGCTGTCCTTCGGTGACGCCGCGCCGTTCACGGACAAGATCAAGCGCGCCGGCGCGGCGCTGATCATGCAGGTGCAGACGCCCGCCGAGGCGGTCGAGGCCAAGCGGCTGGGTGCCGACGTGATCGTCGCCCAGGGCAGCGAGGCGGGCGGGCACGGCACGACGGCACGCGGGCTGCTGCCGCTGCTGCCCGCCGTCGTCGATGCGGTCGCGCCGACACCGGTCGCGGCCGCAGGCGGCATCGTCGACGGGCGGGGGCTGGCGGCGGCGCTGACGCTCGGCGCGGCGGGCGTCCTCGTCGGCACGCGATTTTATGCCGCGCGCGAATCGCTCGGCCATGACGAGGCGAAGGCGCGCATCGTTGCGGCGCGCGCCGACGAGACCGTGCGCACGCACATCTTCGACGTGGTGCGCGGGCTCGACTGGCCGAAGCGGTATACCGGACGCGCCATCCGCAACGACTTCACCCACCGCTGGCACGGGCGCGAAGCGGAGCTCGAGGCCTCGCTTGCCTCCGAACGCGCGCGCTATGCCGCCGCCGCTGCGGCTGGCGATTTCTCGACCGCCGTGGTGTGGGCGGGCGAGGGCGTCGACCTGATCGACCGTGTCCTCCCCGCCGCCGACATCGTCCGGCAGATGATCGAACAGGCCGGGGCGGCGCTCGCGCGCGTCAAGCCGGCCTGACGCCGGCCCGCGGCCGTCCGGAGCGGTGCCACTGGCGCAGGCGCGCGGCATCGGCTAGCTGTTGGCGCCGCTCAGGCCCCGCGATCCCTCGGCTGATTTTCCTGCGTGAGCGGCAGGGGCTTCTGTTCCAGGGGCCAGGGCAAAGGTTTTTGCGACTCCGAACGATGCGGGAGTGATGATGAGCACGACCAGTCGCAACCTCCGTATCACCACGTGGAATCTGCGTGACCGTCATGGCCGGCACTGACGCCACATCGCGGACGCCTGCCATCGTCCGCCGGGTCGATGAATTGCGGGCGCTCGTGCGCGGATTCCGCACCGCCGGTGAGACCGTCGCGCTGGTGCCGACGATGGGCGCGCTGCACGCGGGTCATCTTGCGCTGGTGCGTGCCGCGCAAGCGGAATGCCGCCGCGTCGTCGCGACCATCTTCGTCAATCCGACCCAGTTCGGCCCGAACGAGGATTTCCACAGCTATCCGCGCGACGAGCCGGGTGACCTCGCCAAGCTCGAAAGCGTCGGCGCCGATGCGGTCTTCATCCCCACGGTCGAGGAGATGTATCGGCCTAGCGCCAGCACCACCGTGACGGTGGCGGGCCTCACCGAGGATCTGTGCGGCCGCTTTCGCCCCGGTCACTTTGCCGGCGTCGCCACGGTGGTGACCAAGCTGCTGCTGCAGGCGCTGCCCGACGTGGCGCTGTTCGGGGAGAAGGACTATCAGCAGCTTCTGGTGATCAAGCGTCTGGTCCGCGACCTCGATATCCCGGTGCGCGTCATCGGCGTGCCGACGGTGCGGGAGGCGGACGGCCTGGCGCTGTCCTCGCGCAACGCGTACCTGTCGCCCGAGCAGCGGCAGATCGCCCCCGTACTGCATCAGGTGCTGGCGCGGATCGCACGGCTTCTCGCGCAAGGGGCGGAGGCCGCACCGCTCCTCGCCGAAGGGCGCGCCGAACTCCAGCGCGCCGGCTTCGGGCCGGTGCAGTATCTCGAGGCGCGGGATGCCGAGACGCTCGAGCCCGTCGCCCGCGCGGCGCGGGATGCGCGCGTTCTGGCCGCCGCGTATCTCGGCAAGGTGCGGCTGATCGACAACGTGCCCGTCCCGATCCATGGCGGTTGATCGCGCGTGCCGGGTGCATCGATGTGCGGTCTTTACATCGCGCCGACCATCGCTTAAGTCCCGCGCGCGATGACTTCGGACACTGGCGAGGGCCCTCTCGCCGCCTATCGGGCACGGCTGGCCGAAGGCCGGCTCAGACACGATCCCGCTCAGGCGCTTGCTGCGGAGAAGCTCGAGAGCCTTCATCGGGCACTGAAAGGCTACCGGCCGGGGGCCGAGGCCGGCGGCTGGCGCGCGCGTCTCGGCCTTGCCCGCCGGCCCGATCCGGCCCCGAACGGGCTCTATATCTTCGGCGGGGTCGGGCGCGGCAAGTCGATGCTGATGGACCTGTTCTTCGCGACCGCACCGGTCGAGAAGAAGCGTCGGGTGCATTTCAACGCCTTCATGCTCGAAATTCACGACCGGCTCTACATGGGCCAGAAGGCGGCGTCGCCGCGCGCCGGCGTGCACCCGCTGATGCCGCTGGCCGACCGGATCGCGGAGGAGGCCTGGCTCCTCTGCTTCGACGAGTTTCAGGTCACCAACATTGCCGATGCGATGATTCTGGGACGTCTGCTGGAGGCGCTGTTCGCGCGCGGCGTGGTGATCGTCACCACTTCGAACAGCGCGCCGGACGATCTCTATGCCGGCGGACTGCAGCGGGAACGCTTTCTGCCGACGATCGACCTGATCAAGGCGCGGCTCGACGTGCTGGAGCTCGATGGCGGTATCGACTATCGCCGTCAGCGGATCAAGGGCACGCCGGTCTACTACACGCCGCTCGGGCCCGACGCGACCGCGGCGCTCGAGTCGATGTTTCTCTACCTGACGGACGGCGAGGTCGGATCGCCGCAGAAGATCCGGGTGCAGGGGCGCGAGCTGATCGTGCCCCGTGCCGCGCGCGGTGTCGCCATGGCGTCGTTCGCCGACCTGTGCGAGCGGCCCCTCGGTCCCGCCGACTTCGTCGCCCTCGCGACGCATTTCGAGGCGCTCGTCCTCGACGGCATCCGTGTCATCGGCCCCGACGAACGCAACGCCGCCAGGCGGTTCATCACGCTGATCGACGAGCTCTATGAGCACCGCGTCAACCTGATCTGCGCCGCCGAGGCGGCGCCGGAGGCCCTTTACCCGCAAGGGGACCACGCGGCGGAGTTCCGCCGCACCGTCTCGCGGCTGCACGAGATGCAGAGCGAGGACTATCTCGGCAGTCCGCACCTGACCTGACGCGGATCTGGGCAGGAATTCCGTTCCCGCATGGAACCCGCGGCGGTCCGGCCGCGTGGAATGGGGCGGCGGTACCGTTGCACGCCGACGGGGCCGGCACTCCGTAACCCTAGCGAGAAGACAAATGAGTTCGAGAGCGAGCCGCCTGACGGTCATCGGCCTTGCCGCCCTCGTCGGGGCCTGCGCGTCCGGCGGTCCTGCCGGCTATACGCAGACACGTCCGGATGCGACGCCGTGGCCGGAGGCCCGGGCGATCTGCTGGCGCGAGTCGATGGGAAGCGGCGGCAGCGGCCAGGACTACACCAACCGGCAATGGGTCGTTTACAACGCCTGCATGGCCCGAAACGGTTGGGCCGATATGAGAAGCCTGTTCTGACATCCGGGGCGGATTCCGCCCGGCATCGCGCCGTTTTTGCCCCGGGCCTCCGCCGCGGGCCTGCCCCGATGGTGGGACGTTCCCCGGATGACCGTCCGCCCCCTTGCTCCAGCGCCGGAATCGGGGTACGAAGCGGCGCCTTTTTTCGCAACCGCAACAAGCAACAAGCCGAGGCATTCATGGCTCGCAACAAGATCGCTTTGGTCGGCGCCGGCCAGATCGGCGGCACGCTCGCCCTGCTCGCCGGGCTCAAGGAACTGGGCGACGTCGTCCTGTTCGACATCGTCGAGGGCGTTCCCCAGGGCAAAGGCCTCGACATCGCGCAGTCGTCGACGATCGAAGGCTTCGACGCGCGCTTCCTCGGCACGAACGATTACGCAGACCTCAAGGACGCCGACGTCGTCATCGTCACGGCCGGCGTGCCGCGCAAGCCGGGCATGAGCCGCGACGACCTGATCAGCACCAACGCGAAGGTCATCGCGACGGTTGCGGAGAACATCAAGAAGTACTGCCCGAACGCCTTCGTCATCGTCGTCACCAACCCGCTTGACGTCATGGTGTGGGTGATGCGCGAGCTCTCGGGCCTGCCGCACAACAAGGTCGTCGGCATGGCGGGCGTCCTCGACTCGGCGCGGTTCCGCTACTTCCTGGCCGAGGAGTTCAAGGTTTCGGTCGAGGACGTGACGGCGTTCGTGCTCGGCGGCCATGGCGACACGATGGTGCCGCTGGTCCGCTATTCGTCGGTCGCCGGCATTCCCGTGCCCGACCTGATCAAGATGGGCTGGTCGACGCAGGATCGGATCGACAAGATCGTTCAGCGCACGCGCGACGGCGGCGCCGAGATCGTGAACCTGCTCAAGACGGGCTCGGCGTTCTATGCGCCCGCGGCCTCGGCGATCGAGATGGCGGCGAGCTATCTGCGCGACAAGAAGCGCGTCCTGCCCTGCGCCGCGTGGCTCAGCGGCCAGTACGGCGTGAAGGACCTCTATGTCGGCGTGCCGGTCGTGATCGGCGCGGGCGGCGTCGAGCGCGTGGTCGAGATCAGCCTGAACGACGACGAGCGCGCCATGTTCGAGAAGTCCGTGAACGCCGTCCGCACGCTCTGCGGCGTCGCCGCGGACATGCTCAAGAAAGAAGGTAAGATCTGACAGGAGGGCGGCGCCGCCGCGTTCACGTTCGGTTCCGCGGCGGCGTCGTCAGGTGCGGTTGCAGGCACAGGCCAGAATGCTAAATTACGCGGCACTTCCACGCACGCGACATCGGACGACCCGCCCGGTCGGGCGGGGGCGACCGTCTTTTTCTTCCGAGCACCGGGGAGCGTCATGAACATCCACGAGTATCAGGCCAAGTCCTTGCTCGCGCGCTACGGCGTGGCGATGCCGAAGGGCGGCGTCGCATATACGCCGGACGAGGCCGAGCAGGTCGCCCGCGATCTCGGCGGCTCCGTCTGGGTCGTCAAGGCGCAGATCCACGCCGGCGGCCGCGGGGCGGGGCGCTTCAAGGAGGATCCACAGGGCAAGGGCGGCGTGCGCGTCGTCAAGTCCCTGGCCGAGGTGAAGGCGAACGCCGCCGCCATGATCGGCAAGACGCTCGTCACGAAACAGACCGGCGCCAAGGGCAAGGAAGTCAAGCGCGTCTACGTCGAGGAAGGCTGCGACATCAAGCGCGAGCTCTATCTCGGCATGCTGATCGATCGCGCGACGAGCCGCATCACCATCATCGCCTCGACCGAAGGCGGCATGGAAATCGAGGAGGTCGCCGCGAAGCACCCGGAGAAGATCCTGAAGGTCGCGATCGATCCGACGACGGGGCTGCAGCCGTTCCATGCGCGCAAGATCGCGTTCGGGCTCGGGCTCGAAGGCAAGCAGGTCGGGTCCGCCGTCAAGTTCGTGACGGCGATGTACCAGGCGTTCGTCGGCCTCGACTGTTCGATCGTCGAGATCAACCCCCTGGTCGTCACCGGGGCGGGCGACGTGCTGGCGCTCGACGCCAAGATCAATTTCGACGACAACGCGCTGTTCCGTCACAAGGACATCGAGGAGCTCCGCGATCCCGACGAGGAGGATCCGATGGAGCTCGAGGCGGCGAAGCACTCGCTCAGCTACGTCAAGCTCGATGGCAATATCGGTTGCATGGTCAACGGCGCCGGCCTCGCCATGGCGACCATGGACATCATCAAGCTGTATGGCGGCGAGCCCGCCAACTTCCTCGACGTCGGCGGCGGCGCCACGCGCGAGCGCGTCACCACCGCGTTCAAGCTGATTCTGTCGGACCCGAACGTCGAAGGCATTCTGGTCAACATCTTCGGCGGCATCATGCGCTGCGACGTCATCGCCGAGGGCGTCGTCGCCGCGGCGCGCGAGGTCGCGCTCAACGTGCCGCTCGTCGTTCGCCTCGAAGGCACGAATGTCGAGCTGGGCAAGAAGGTTCTGAAACAGTCGGGACTCAAGATCATCTCCGCCGACAATCTCGCCGACGCCGCGGAAAAGATCGTCAAGGCCGTGAAGGAGGCGGCGTAAGCGATGGCCGTTCTCGTCGATAAGAACACGAAAGTCATCTGCCAGGGTTTCACCGGCGCTCAGGGCACGTTCCATTCCGAGCAGGCGATCGCCTACGGCACCAAGATGGTCGGCGGCGTCACGCCGGGCAAAGGCGGGACGAAGCATCTCGACCTGCCGGTATTCGACACCGTCGCCGAGGCGGTGGCCAAAACCGGCGCCGATGCCTCGGTGATCTACGTGCCGCCGCCGTTCGCGGCCGACGCGATCCTCGAGGCGATCGACGCCGAGATCCCGCTCGTCGTGTGCATCACCGAGGGCATCCCCGTGCTCGACATGGTCCGGGTCAAGCGGGCGCTGGCGGGCTCCAAGACGCGCCTCATCGGGCCGAACTGCCCGGGGATCATCACGCCGGGCGAATGCAAGATCGGCATCATGCCCGGCCACATCCATTCCCGGGGCAAGATCGGCATCGTGTCGCGGTCGGGCACGCTGACCTACGAGGCGGTCGCGCAGACCACGGCGGCCGGGCTGGGGCAGTCCACCTGCATCGGCATCGGGGGCGACCCGGTCAACGGGACCAATTTCATCGACTGCCTCGAGCTGTTCCTTAAGGATCCGGAAACCGAGGCGATCATAATGATCGGCGAGATCGGCGGCACGGCCGAGGAGGACGCAGCCGACTTCCTCAAGTCCTCCAAGGTTAAGAAGCCGGTGGTCGGATTCATCGCGGGCGCCACGGCCCCGCCGGGACGTCGCATGGGCCATGCCGGCGCCATCATCTCGGGCGGCAAAGGCGGGGCAGGCGACAAGATCGAGGCGATGAAGTCGGCCGGCATCCGGGTCGCGGATTCCCCGGCGGCGCTCGGGAGCACGATGCTCAAGGTCCTCAAGGGCTAGGCTTTTGTAGCGGGCTGCACCCGCCCATATAAAGGGTACGACGACGGGGTATACCCAACGGCGCCCCGGCCGATGATCCGGGCCGCCCCATCAGATGACCGTAATGCAACCGGACCTCAAGACGATCCTGAGCGGCGCCAACGGCGCTTTCATCTCCGACCTCTACGCCCGCTACCTCCGTGATCCGCGTTCGGTCGATCCGAGCTGGGCGGAATTCTTTGCGGGCTTCCACGACGACGTTGCCGCCGCCGACGCGGCGCTCAAGGGGCCAAGCTGGGCCCGGCGCAACGGCTCCGCCATCGGCGAGGTCGAGGCGAAACCCGCCAAGGCCAACGGGGCGGCCGCGACGGCGACGCTGGAGCAGCTGAGGGCGGCGACGCTCGACTCCATCCGGGCGCTGATGCTGATCCGCGCCTACCGGGTCCGCGGTCACATGCTGGCCAAGCTCGATCCGCTGGGGCTCGAGAAACGCGACCCCCATCCCGAGCTCGACCCGGCCACCTACGGGTTTTCGGAAGCCGACTACGACCGGCCGATCTTCATCGACAACGTGCTGGGCCTGGGCGAGACGGCGACGCTCGCGGAAATCCTGTCGGTCCTGCGCGACACCTATTGCGGCACGATCGGCGTCGAGTTCATGCACATCGGCGATCCCGAGCAGAAGCGCTGGATCCAGGAGCGCATCGAGGGGATCCGCAACCACACCGACTTCACCGAGAAGGGCAAGCGCGCGATCCTCGAGCGGCTGACGGTCGCCGAGACGTTCGAGAGATTCCTCGACCGGAAATACACCGGCACCAAGCGCTTCGGGCTCGAAGGCGGCGAGGCCGCCATTCCGGCGCTCGAGCAGATCATCAAGCGCGGCGGGCAGCTCGGCATCCGCGAAATCGTCATCGGCATGCCGCACCGCGGGCGCCTCAATGTGCTCGCCAATTTCATGGGCAAGCCGTTCGCGGCGATCTTCTCGGAATTCCAGGGCAATCCCGCGAACCCCGAGGACGTGCAGGGCTCGGGCGACGTGAAGTACCACCTGGGCACGTCGTCGGATCGCGAATTCGACGGCACGACGGTTCATCTGTCGCTGACCGCGAACCCGTCGCACCTCGAGGCCGTGAACCCGGTCGTGCTCGGCAAGGTCCGCGCCAAGCAGATGCAGCGCAAGCATCTCACGCGCGAGGAGCAGATGGGCGAGGTCATGGGCCTGCTCATCCACGGCGATGCGGCATTCGCCGGCCAGGGTCTCGTCGCCGAGACCCTGATGCTCGCGGAGCTCAAGGGCTACCGGACCGGCGGCACGATCCACTTCATCATCAACAACCAGATCGGCTTCACGACGTCGCCGCAGTACTCCCGCTCGTCGCCCTATCCGACCGACGTGGCGAAGACGATCCAGGCGCCGATCTTCCACGTCAACGGCGACGATCCCGAAGCCGTCGTGCACGTCGCGCGCATCGCGACCGAGTTCCGCCAGCGGTTCAAGAAGGACGTGATCATCGACATGATCTGCTACCGCCGGCACGGTCATAACGAAAGCGACGAGCCGGCGTTCACCCAGCCGATCATGTACCGCACCATCGCGACGCACCCGACGACGCGCGCGATTTATGCCGAGCGCATGATCAAGGAAGGCGTCGTCACCGCGGAAGAGGCGGAGCGGATGGTGGCGGATTTCCAGGCCCACCTGGAAACCCAGTTCGAGGCGGCGAAGAGCTACAAGCCGAACAAGGCGGACTGGCTCGAGGGCAGCTGGACCGGCCTGCAGGTCGCCTCGGGCGAAGACCGGCGCGGCGACACGCAGGTGCCGATGGAACTGCTGCGCGAGGTCGGCAGCGCGCTGACCCGGGTGCCGGAGAACTTCAATCTCCATCGCACGCTGCGCCGCGTGCTCGACAACCGCCGCAAGTCGATCGAGGCCGGCACCAACATCGACTGGGCGACGGCCGAGGCGCTCGCGTTCGGCACGCTCCTGGTCGAAGGCACGCCGGTACGGCTGTCGGGCCAGGACTCGGGCCGCGGCACGTTCTCGCAGCGTCATGCGGTCCTCTGCGATCAGCAGAACGAGGAGCGCTACGTCCCGCTCAGCCACATCCGCGAGGGCCAGGCGCCGTTCGAGGTCATCGACAGCCCGCTGTCCGAGGCCGGCGTGCTCGGCTTCGATTACGGATTCTCGCTGGCCGAGCCCAACGCGCTCGTGTGCTGGGAGGCGCAGTTCGGCGACTTTGCCAACGGCGCCCAGGTCATCATCGACCAGTTCATCAGCTCGGCCGAGGTCAAATGGCTGCGCATGTCGGGCCTCGTCATGCTGCTGCCGCACGGCTACGAGGGCCAGGGGCCGGAGCACAGCTCGGCGCGCCTGGAGCGGTATTTGCAGCTTTGCGCCGAAGACAACATGCAGGTGGCGAACTGCACCACGCCGGCGAACTACTTCCACATCCTGCGCCGGCAGATCCACCGCAAGTTCCGCAAGCCGCTGGTGCTGATGACGCCGAAATCGCTGCTGCGTCACAAGCTGGCGGTGTCCAAGCTCGTCGAGATGGGCCCGGGCTCGTCCTTCCATCGCGTGCTGTGGGATGACGCGCCGCCCGCCGACGACAAGGTCAAGCGCGTCATCATCTGCACCGGCAAGGTCTATTACGACCTGTTCGAGGAGCGTAACAAGCGCGAGATGAAGGATACCGTCATCCTGCGCGTCGAGCAGCTCTATCCCTTCCCGCACAAGGCGCTGGCGGCCGAGCTGGAGCGCTACAAGAACGCCAAGACGGTGGTCTGGTGCCAGGAAGAGCCGAAGAACATGGGCGCGTGGACCTTCGTCGAGCCGCAGATCGAGCATGTGCTGGGCACGATCGGCAGCAAGGCCAAGCGGCCGGTTTACGCAGGCCGGGTCGAGGCCGCTTCGCCGGCCACCGGCTTGATGAGCAAGCATAACCAGCAGCAGGCAAAGCTGGTCGACGATGCGCTGACGGCCTGAGTTCGGCCGGGCGTTAAGTCGAGGGGCGTCTTTAGATAAGGGAATTAAGAAATGGCAGTCGAAATTCGCGTCCCGCAATTGGCGGAGTCGATCACCGAAGCCACGGTCGGCCGCTGGGCGGTCAAGGCCGGCGAGGCGGTCGGCCGCGATCAGTTGCTGGTCGAACTCGAGACCGACAAGGTCACCGTCGAGGTCAATGCACCCGAAGCCGGAACCCTGGCCGAGGTGCTGGCCGCCGAAGGCGCCACCGTGCAGGTCGGCGATCTGCTGGCCACGCTGAATGCCGGCGCCGGCGCGCCGGCTGCCAAGCCTGCCGCCAAGCCCGCCGCGGCGATGCCGGTGCAGACCCAGGCGCCCGCGCCGGCGACGGCCGGCCAGGCGGCCGCGACGCAATCCGGTTCGGCTGCCGGCCAGGCTCTGCCGGCCGCCGCAAAGATGGCGGCCGAAAAGGGCGTCGATCTTTCGGGCGTTGCCGGCACCGGCAGGGGCGGCCGGGTCACCAAGGGCGATGTCATGGACCTGCTCAGCGGCGGCACGGCGACCGCCCCGGCGGCCCGTCCGGCGGTTCCCGCCGGTCCGCGCGCCAATGCCGAGCGCGAAGAGCGCCAGCGCATGTCCAAGCTGCGCCAGGTGATCGCCCGTCGCTTGAAGGAGGCGCAGAATACCGCCGCGCTGCTGACCACCTTCAACGAGGTCGACATGTCGGCGCTGATGGCGGCGCGCAGGATGTACGTCGAGGGCTTCGAGAAGAAGCACGGCGTGCGTCTCGGCTTCATGTCCTTTTTCGTCAAGGCCTGCGTGCAGGCGCTGAAGGAATTCCCGGCGGTGAATGCCGAGATCGAGGGCGACGAGATCGTCTTCAAGAACTATTTCAACATCGGTTGCGCCGTCTCGACGCCGACCGGCCTGGTCGTGCCGGTGATCCGCGATGCCGACCAGTTGTCGTTCGCCGGCATCGAGAAGACCATCGTCGATCTCGGCAGGCGCGCCCGTGACGGCAAGCTCGGTATCGACGAACTGCAGGGCGGCAGCTTCAGCATCACCAATGGCGGCGTGTTCGGCTCGCTGATGTCGACGCCGATCATCAATCCGCCGCAATCGGCGATCCTCGGCATGCACAAGATCCAGGAGCGCCCGATGGCCATCAACGGCCAGGTGGTGATCCGGCCGATGATGTACGTGGCGCTGACCTACGATCACCGCATCATCGACGGCCGCGAGGCGGTCAGCTTCCTGGTGCGCGTGAAGGAATGCATCGAGGACCCGCAGCGTCTGCTGTTCGAGATGTGAGAGCGAGCCGGAAATACAGCGTACAGCGGGCCTGCGGGCCCGCTGTTTTTTCAAGACCACAGAATTCGGAGTGAGCGATGAGCGATCAGGCCTTCGACATCATCATCATCGGCGCCGGCCCGGGCGGCTATACCATGGCGATCCGCTGCGCCCAGCTCGGCATGAAGACGGCGGTGGTGGAAAGCCGGGCCACTTTGGGCGGCACCTGCCTCAATATCGGCTGCATCCCGTCCAAGGCGCTGCTGCAATCCTCCGAGCTGTTCCATGAGGCCGGCCATGGTTTCGCCACGCATGGCATCAAGGTCGGCAAGCTCGATCTCGACCTGCCGGCGATGATGAAGCAGAAGCAGAGCGTGGTGGATGCCTCCACCCGCGGCATCGAATTCCTGTTCAAGAAGAACAAGGTCGCCTGGCTGAAGGGCAAGGGCAAGCTGCTCGGCGGCGGCAAGGTGGAAGTGGCCGGCGAATCCGCCGGCACCTATTCCGCTAGGCATATCGTCATCGCCACCGGCTCGGACGTCATGCCGCTCAAGGGCATCGCCATCGACGAGAAGCAGATCGTCTCGTCCACCGGCGCGCTGCAACTGGCCAAGGTGCCGAAATCCATGGTGGTGATCGGCGGCGGCGTGATCGGGCTTGAGCTCGGCTCGGTCTGGTCGCGGCTCGGTGCCGAGGTCACGGTGGTCGAATTCCTCGATCGCATCCTGCCGACCAATGACGGCGAAGTGTCCAAGCAGATGCAGCGCATCCTCACCAAGCAGGGGATGAAGTTCAAGCTCAGCACCAAGGTCACGGCTGCCAAGACCGCCAAGTCCGGCGTCACGCTGACCATGGAGCCCGCTGCCGGCGGCGCCGCGGAAGAAATGAGCGCCGATGTCGTGCTGGTCTCGATCGGCCGCCGGCCCTATACCGAGGGCCTCGGCTTCGAGGCGGCGGGCGTGCAGCTCGACGAGCGCGGCCGCATCAAGACCGACGGCCATTTCCAGACCACCGCAGCCGGCGTCTACGCCATCGGCGACGTCATCGCCGGTCCGATGCTGGCGCACAAGGCGGAGGAAGAGGGCGTCGTGCTGGCCGAGCTGCTGGCCGGCCAGAAGCCGCATATCAACTACGACGCCATTCCGGCGGTGGTCTACACCTGGCCGGAAGTGGCCAGCGTCGGCAAGACCGAAGAGGAACTGAAGGCCGCCGGCGTCGCCTACAAGACCGGCAAATTCCCCTTCACGGCGAATGCCCGCGCGCGCGCCATGACCATGACCGACGGCTTCGTGAAGATCCTGGAAGACGAGAAGACCAAGCGCGTGCTCGGCTGCCATATCATCGGCCCGGATGCCGGCCATCTGATCCAGGAGCTGGTGATGGCGATCGAGTTCGGCGCCTCGGCGGAAGACGTCTACCGCACCTGCCATGCCCATCCGGCGCTCACGGAAGCGGTGAAGGAAGCCGCCCTGGCCGTCGATGGCCGGTCGTTGAATATCTGAAGGCTGCGCCCTGTCGCAGGCGAAGAGGGCGGCCGTTGCGCCGCCCTTTTTGCCGGTCTGCGGAATTTACCCCCGCGGCCGCCGCACCATGAAAAGGCGGCTGTCGTTCTGCCAATAGACCGAGAAGCCGAAGCGGCGATAGAGCCGCTGCGCCGGGTTGTTCTTGAGGACGGCGAGCGAGACCGGCTGAGCCATCTCGTCCCATTCCTCGCGGAGCCGGCCGAGCAGCGTGCTGCCCAGCCCCTGGCTGCGGAATTCCTCGGCGATGAAGAATTGCTGCAGCACGATGGTATTCTCGTAGCCGACCGTGGTAAGGAAGCCGGCATCCGCGCCTTCGCAGAGCACGATGGCGGAATGGCGCGGATCGTAGATGCGGGCGAAGCGCGGTTTCTGCTCGACGGTCTTCCAGCTCTGATAGGCGGAAAGATACGGCCCGATCCCTTCCGCATAGACGCGCCAGACGAAATCGAGATCGGCGGTCGTCGCCGGACGGAGCGTGACGGAGAGGTCGTAGGTGATGCCCATCGCGCCAGCATACCCCATCTTCAGGGGCTTGGAGCGTCTTTAGTCGCAAAGATTCGCCATGCCCGCCTCAGCCGGCATTCAGGCGGCGGCGCCCGGGCCTCTGGCCCTGGGCGCACGCCGGCGCGGGAGCGGCAGGAGGCAATCCTCAAATTCGCCCGACTGCCTTTCCTCAATAATGCAGTTCGGCGATCACCACGCGGTTATCGGCCACCGGCCAGGATTGCGCCACGATGGTCTCGTCGTTGAAGCGGCAGGCAACCGGCCGCTGCGGCGCTCCGGGCGGCAGCCGCAAGGTCGAGGTCGACACGCTCGGCACGCCGTCGGGGATGCCCTCGGCCGGCTTGCCGTCGATGGTCACGGTATCGCGGCCCTTGCCGAAATAGCCGCGCGGGCGGCTCAGGGTGACCGAACTGCCGGCCAGCTTGTCCTTGTCGCTCAGCACGCCCGGCCGCAGATGGACGATCGAGGACGAGCGCGGAAACGGCGAGCGGTAGATATGCGTGATCGGCGCGTCCGGCGTGGCGATGACGAATTCATAGGTCGCGCGCGGCGAGGCGCGGAACGGACCCCAATAGCCGTCCGGGCCGGTTTCCTGCCGGTGCACCCGGTGCCGGCGCATGCCGGTTTTCGGGTCGGTTTCGTAGATTTCAACAATGGCGCCGTTGACGGGAAGATTGGTCGGCACGCCGCCCGGCATGCCATTGACCTTGCCGTTCAGCACCGGCGCCGGTTCCGCCGCAATCCCGGTCGTGCCTGGCTCGCCGCCCATGATGAAGGCCCAGATGGCGGCGAAGGCCTGCGGGTGGAAGGCGGTCTCGCGGTGATCCAGGTCCGGCAGGACGACGTTCTTCGCCCCGTCCAGCGCCGGGCCTTCATAGGTGACGCCGGTCGGCTGGCCCGGCATGCCGAGATAGCGGCCATCGGGCTGGGCGTATTTGTCGTTATGGTCGCTGCGCGTCGTCATCCAGGCGATGCCGGGTACGATCTCGCTGCCGGCATTGAGCTGCCGCAGGAAAGGCTGCGCGCCATTGAACTCGCTGCCGATCAGGATCTTGTCGGAGACAAGGACGCCATGATTGGGCGTGCCGCATAATACGGCATGGCTGACATGCTGGGCGCCGCCGCCATTCTTGATGTAATTGCGGATCGCGTTGCCGCCGCGCGAGGAGCCGACCAGGGCGACTTTCGGCGCATTGGTGCGGCGCTTGACCTCGGCAACGAAGGCCCCGAGCTGTTCGCGCTGATCCAAAGTCGAGGAATGCAGGCGCTGGGCATTGTTGTCGTTGCTGCGCGCCAGCGGATACGGGAAATCGATGGCAAAGAGCCGGTCGCGCTCGAAGCCGTTGGTTTCCCAGCGCCAGAATGTGGTGTGCCACAGCGCGGCGGTATCGCCATTGCCGTGCACGAAGACGATCGGCGTGGCCTGTTCGTAACGCGGTGCGCAGGCCAGCAGCGGCGAGAAGAGGGCGGCCGAGCCGAGCAGGCCGGAGCGTTGCAGGAAGGTGCGGCGGGTCACGGGCAGTCGCATGATATCCCCTTTTGCTTTGGCCCCCGCCTGCGGCAGGGGGTCTGCCTCTGGCGGTTTGGGCGAGAACGGTCGATACTGCAGGGCAACGATAACACGTCCGCCGCTCTTTCCCAGCAAAGTCTTCCCTGCAAAAATCCCCCAGATGTTTCTCCGGCAAGCCCCTCCTGGCATGTCCTCACGTCAACTGATCCTGCTGCTGTCCGCGCTGGAGGTGCTGGCGATTCTGCCCATCGCCAGCTTCCCGGCCTTGATGCCCGAGTTCATCACCGCCTGGGACCTGAGCAACGCAGAGGCCGGCTGGATCGCCGGCGTCTATTACCTCGGCTACATGCTGCTGGTGACGCCGGCCGTGGCGCTGACCGACCGCTACGACGCGCGCAGCATCTTCGTGCTCGGCTGTGCGGTGACGGGTGTCGCGACGCTCGCTTTTGCCGCCTTCGCCGACGGCTTCTGGTCCGGCATTCTGCTGCGCGCCATCGGCGGGGTAGGGCAGGCTGCGGTCTACATGCCGGGCCTGCGCGCCCTGACCGACCGCCTGAAGGGCGGCGATCAGAGCCGCGCCGTTACCTTCTATACGGCCAGCTATTCGGTGGCGATCTCGCTCAGTTTCACCGTCACCGGCCTGCTCTCCGAAGCCTATGGCTGGCGCATCAGTTTCGCCGTCGTGGGGTTCTGTTCGCTGCTCTCCGCCATCCTCGCCTGGATGCTGCTCGAGCCGAAGGCGCCGATCCGCGAGGGCAAGGCCGCCTTCTTCGCCTTGCGTCCGGTGCTGCGCAACCGCAATGCGATGGGCTACATCATCGGCTATGCGGCTCATGGTTTCGAGCTGACGGCGATGCGCGCCTGGCTGACCGCCTTCCTGGTTTTCCTGCTGGCGCATGATGCCATGCTGTCGGCCCGGCTGCCGAGCCCGACCGTGATCGCCGCCATCATCACCCTGATCGGCCTGCCGGCCAGCCTGCTCGGCAACGAACTGGCGCTGAAGATCGGCCGGCGCCGCGCCCTGGTGCTGATCATGGGGATTTCCGGGCTGCTCGGCCTGGCGGTGGGATTCACGGCGGCTCTGCCGGTCTGGATCGCGCTGGTCTATTGCACGGTCTACTACGTTTTCATCGGCGGCGATTCCGGCGCGCTCACCGCCGGGATGCTGGCCGCAGCCGAGCCCGAGCATCGCGGTTCGACCATGGCCCTGCATTCCACGCTCGGCTTCGGCATTTCGGTGCTCGGGCCGATTGTCGTCGGCCTTGCCCTGGATCTGGCGCAGACCCGGCTGGGCGGCGAGAGCGTCCTGACCTGGGGGCTCGGCCTGGCGGTAATGGGGGCGGGCGCGCTGCTTGGACCAATTGCCCTGCTATGGTCCGCAAGACAGAAGTCCGCAAAGGCTGATTGACCGCCAACGGACGATCCTGTCAAATCAGGTCATGTGCCGCTGGTGCGATCTCGAAACGCCCGATGCCGACCTGACGCCGGAACAGGCCGCCAAGCAGAAGCAGGTGCTGCAACTGCTGACCCTGGTGGAGCATCCCGACGCGCTGCCGCCGCCGGACGTACTGCGGCTGTCGCAGCAGATCCTCGCCTTGCTCGACGAGATCGACGATGCCTGCGCGAATTCACGGCTCGCCCGCGCCGGCCTGCCGCGCCAGCGCGGCGCCGATCCGCCGCCTTTGCAAGACTTCCACTGATGGGATCAAAGCCATGAACGTGCAGACCAGCAAGACCGACAAGGCGGCGGTGTTCGGCCGCATCGAAGCCCTGCTGCCGGAGCTGGAGCGCATCTATATCGATCTGCATACCCATCCGGAATTGTCGATGCAGGAGGTGCGCACCGCAGGCATTGCCGCCAAATGGCTGGAGCAGCACGGCTTCGAGGTGCATGCCGGCATCGGCAAGACCGGCGTTGTGGGCCTTTTGAAAAACGGCGAGGGGCCCTGCATCCTGCTGCGCGCCGACATGGACGGCCTGCCGGTGAAGGAAAAGACCGGCCTGCCTTACGCCAGCCAGCAGACCGGCACGGACCGCTTCGGCCAGTCGGTCTCGATCATGCACGCCTGCGCGCATGACATGCATGTCACCTGGCTGATGGCGGTCGGCAAGCTGCTCTCGGAATCGCGCGATCTATGGCGCGGCACGGTGATGGCGGTGTTCCAGCCGGCCGAGGAAATCGCCGCCGGCGCGGCGGCCATGCTGGCCGATGGCATGGTCAAGCGTTTCCCCAGACCGGATGTCTGCCTGGGCCAGCATCTGATTCCGATCCCGGCCGGCATGATCGGCTACAGGGCCGGCGTGGCAATGTCGGCGGCCGATAGCTGGGAGGTCAAGCTGACCGGCCGCGGCGCGCATGGCTCGATGCCGCAGAACGGCGTCGATCCGGTGGTGATGGCCTCGGCCACCGTGATGCGGCTGCAGACGGTGGTCTCGCGCGAAGTCGCCATGGCCGACAGCGCGGTGGTCACCGTTGGGACGCTGCAATCGGGGTTCAACGAGAATGTGATCCCGGACGAAGCCTTGCTGCGGCTTAACATCCGCAGCTTCAAGGAGGAAGTGCGCAGCCGCGTGCTGGCTTCGGTCAAGCGCATCATCGAGGCCGAGGCGATGGCCTCCGGCGCGCCGAAGCCGCCGGAGTTTCGCGAGATCAGCAGATTCCCGCTCACCGTCAACGACGAGGCGGCGATGGGCCGCACCGTCGAGGCGATGACGGCGCAGTTCGGCGCCGAACGCATGATGGCGATGGAGCCTCTATCCGGCAGCGAGGATTTCGGCCTGTTCGGCACGGCCTGGAACGTGCCCTCCGTCTTCTGGTGGGTCGGCGGCACCGACCCCGGCAAATTCGCCGCCGCGCAGGCCGGCGGCGAGCCGATCCCAGTCAACCATTCGCCGTTCTTCGCCCCGGTGGTTCATCCGACTTTGAAAGCCGGCATTGAGGCCATGCTGACCGCGGCCTATGCCTGGCTCGGCTGAGGCCGCGCCGCCACGCCGGTCCGGCTGGCGATCAATGCATCGAGCGAGATCGCTCCGGCGCCGCGGGTGAGGATCAGCGCCAGCGCGGCGGCCCAGAAGATGTGGTCCGGCCAGTTGCCCGGATAGACGAAGACCTGAATCACCAGGGTCATGCCGAGCAGGGCTGCGGCGGCAAAGCGGCTGGCCAGGCCGAGGATCAGCAGCAGCGACATGCCAAGCTCGGTGAGCGAGGCCAGCCAGGCCGCCAGCATATGCGGCAGCAGCGGCACCATGTATTCGCTCTCGAACAGCGTGAAGGTGCTATCGGAAACCTGCAGCGGGAAGACCGGCCACATGCCGGACTCGCCGGTGACCACCTTGGTCAGGCCGGATTTCCAGAACACCATGGCGACGCCGATGCGCGCCATCAGCAGGATCAGCGTCATGGGAAACAGGTTCAGCCGGTTCGTCAGGGCGCACCAAAGGGTGGCGACAACGTCGCGATTCATCGTCATGCTCTCCTCGTTTACGCTATGGGAATTCCGCTATCGAATGTCCGGGCGAAGATGCCGCCATCGAGCATCCAGCTGAAACTCGCCGGAAAATCGAATGCCTCATGCGCCGCTGCGGCCATGGCAGCGCTGCCGAGCGGCTGGCCCGCGCCCAGCTCGGCCAGCAGACAATCCTCGCCCGGATCGAGCCGGCGCCAGCAGACGTCGATCTCCTTGCGCCAGATCAGCAGCCGCTCGCCGCCGCCATTCATGTCGATCCGCTCGATCGCCGGCGCATCGGGCTGATGCACCTGCCAGATCTCGCTGACCGGAAACGGGGTCGACAGCCGCTGCACGGACGGATGCAAGGTCAGGGGCAGCCTGGCGGCCGCGTCCGGATCGGGCAAATCCTCCGGCCGTAGCAGCTCCACGTCGGCGGCGAAATAGGCGACATTCAGCGCCCATTCGAAGGCAGCGACATCGGGCAGGTAATTATGGGCGCCCAGATCGGGCTGCGCGGCGAGGAAGCCGGGGAAGCCGCTGCCATACTGCGCCAAAAGCGGGGACACCGGCTGCTCGGCGGCGATGAAGGCGCGCGCGGTCTGGGCGAAGAAGGCTTCGCCGACCAGGGCGCGGGTCACCGGAAAGGTGCTCGCCAGCGTCTCCAGCAGGCTGATGCGGAAGTGGTTGGCATAGACCTGCACACGCTGCTCGGCCGGGATCGCATCCCCGATCACATGCTCGGCGATGCCGGGCGCGCCGCCGGTCAGCGCCGCCGCAAGGGCCCGTTGACGCTCAAGCAGCGCGCTCATCGCCTTCCTCGTCCACGGAAAGTTGATCGCTCGGCGCCAGGGCGGCGGCCCGGCGGCGGTCGGCATGGGCAGCCTCGGCGACCAGATGCGACAGCGGCGGAATGTTGGTGTCCCATTCCAGCAGGGTGGCGGCATGCGGAAAGCGTTGCACGGCGCTGGCATAGAGCCGCCAGACCGGCTCGGATACCAGCGAGCCATGATCGTCGATCAGGATCGGCCGCCCATCGGCATCGTTCTCGGCATGGCCGGCGATATGGATTTCGTGCACCGCAGTTGCCGGCAGGCTGTCGAGATAGGCATCGGCCACCGCCGGCGCCGCTTCCAGTCCGACATGGTTGACGCTGGAGACGTAGATGTTGTTGACGTCGCAGAGGATGCCGCAGCCGGTACCCTGGCTCAGCCGGGTGAGGAATTCGGCCTCGGCGATATGGCTGTCGCGGAAACGCAGATAGGTCGCGGGATTCTCGATCAGGATCGGCCGCTTCAGCCTGGTCTGCACAACGTCGATATTGCGGGCGACGATCTGCAGCGCCTCTTCCGTGTAAGGCAGCGGCAGCAGGTCGTTGTAATAGCGACCATCGATGCCGACCCAGGCGAGATGCTCGGACACCAGCGCGGGCTGCAGCCATTCCACCAGAGCGGCCAGGCGCGCGAGATGCTGCTCGTCAGGCAACGCACTGCCGCCCAGTCCGAGGCCGACGCCGTGGACCGAGACGGGCCAGAGCCGGCGAAGCCGCTCCAGGTAATGGCGCGGCGCGCCGCCGCCCATGTAATTCTCGGCGTGGATTTCCAGCCAGCCGATGGCCGGCCGTTCCTCCAGCAGGGCGGCGTGATGCGGCGCGCGCAGACCGATGCCGGCCCGGTCGGTACCGAGACCGGCGCCAAGATCGGTTCCTGGGCTGCGGTCCCGTATCGGCATATCGGTCATGCGCGCTGCTCGCCCTGCGGCTTTCGCTGCCTCAGCTCTTCTTCGGCTCGAGGCTGCCGCCGACGATCTTCAGGCAGGTGCCGGCCGGCACCGCCAACCAGGCATCGGTCTGGCCATCCTTCTTCGAGGTGCCGGCGCAGGAGGAGGTAGCGGTCTGGCAATCATTCTTGCCGGCCTTGGCGATGCCGAAGCATTTCTCGATCTTGCTTTGCGCTTTGGCCTGGTCGGGCATGGCGCCGAGCGCCAGCGCGGCGGCAATGGCCGAAGCGGCCAGGTAAGCGGTGCTCTTGTTCATCGACATGACTCCATCTTTGGCTGGGGACAATTCTGGCCCGACCGGCTGCGGCGGTCGAGACCGATCCATCCCTAGCATGCCTTCCCCGGGCCGCAGTGTAACACTGTGGTGTGGAAAAGGGCGGGAAAGATAACGCCGCTGTGATGCTCAGCCGCCGGTCTCCGACGCCGCGGCCGGGGCGGTAACGGTCTTGCGAGGCGGCGGATCGCGGGCCGGCATGCCGAGCCGGCCGAGGCCAGGCAGCTTGAGTGCCGGCCGCCGCAGGTCGAGGCCGATGGTCAGCCCGAGCAGGTTGATCTCGATGCCCTCCATCGCGGCCAGTGTGAGGCCGGCCAGGCCGAAGACGGAAACCTGCCAGCCGGTGCCGCTGGGGGCCGGTGCGAAGATGCGGTCGGCGCCGATCCAGTCCTTGCCGATGGCGGTCGGCGGCAGTTGCAGTCCGAGTTCCGGCAGCGAGCGGGCAATATAAGCGACGAAGCTGTTCGAATTCGGTCCTGGCCAGGTGACGTATGCGTCACGGTAGGGATAGGCCTCGGCCGCGGCGATGATCTTCGGGATCAGCAGCGCCGCCTCAGGTCCGCGGATGTCGCAATGCAGTTCAGGCCGGTTGCCGGCCCAGTAGCCATCGGGTACGCGCTGGCTGACCCGCAAAGCCGTGCTGCCCCAGCCCACCACCTCGTAGCGCGTATAGCCGTTGCCGTTGGCGGGTTTGATCACGATCCAGCTATGCACGGCCACGGCGCCGCGCCAGCCCCAGAGCCGCGCTGCATAAACCTGTATCACGGCATCCTGCAGACTGGCCGGATCGGGCGCGAGGCCGGCCGAATCCCAGCGGGTCTGTGACCAATGCTTGTGTTCCGACGTCGCCACGCCGGCGCCGCTGGCCAGCAGCGGCAGCAGAACCAGCAGGACCAGGGCGAGCAAAAGGATGTGGATCATGCGGCGGCGCATCGGCATCGTCATCTACAAGGAGGATGATAATAGCCGGGCCCTGCCGGGCAAGATCATGGCGAGAGCCGGGCTTCCATCGCCACGATGGGCTTCAAGTCCGCGCCCTTGGATGGGCCTCGCCATAAACCTTGAGCAGCGCCTCGGCATCCACCTCGGTATAGCGCTGGGTGGTGGCCAGCGAGGCATGGCCGAGCAATTCCTGGATGGTGCGCAGATCGCCGCCGCCGGCGAGCAGATGCGTCGCGAAACTATGCCGCAGCGCATGCGGCGTCGCCGTCTCCGGCAAGTCCAGGGCCCGCCGCGCATGGCGCATGACTTTCTGCACCATCGCCGGGTCCAGTCTTTTGCCGCGCGCGCCATAGAAGAGCGGCGTGCCGGCGCCGATCGGATAGGGACAGAGCCCGACATAGGCAGCGATCGCCTCGCGCACGATGGGCAGGATCGGCACTAGACGCTGCTTGTTGCCCTTGCCCGTCACGGTCAGGCTGTCGCCTTTCGGAATGTCGTCGCCGTTCAAGCCGAGCGCTTCGCCAAGTCGCAGGCCGGCGCCCCAGAGCAGCGTGAGGATGGCTGCATCGCGGGCCTGCAGCCAGGGTTCGGCGCTGAACGCCTCGACGGCATCGATCATCCTCTGCGCGCCTGAAACGCTGAGCGGCTTGGGTACGCTGTGCGGCCGTTTCGGCGTGCGGATCAGGTCGGCATTCGGGTTGTCGATCAGGCCGTCGCGCTGCATCCGGCGGAAGAAACTGCGGATCGCGCTCAGGCTGCGCGCCAGCGAGGTTGCCGCGACGCCGTCATTGCGCCGGCGCGCCAGATAGGCGCGGAAATCGCTTTGCCGCAGATCGCGCAAATCGGCCAGCGAGGCCGCCGCGCCGAGATGATCGCTCAGGAAGGCGAAGAAGCCGGCGAGATCCTGGGCATAGGCGCGCAGGGTGTGCCGCCCGAACCGCTTCTCCTTGGCCAGCCAGCGATACCAGGCTTCGGCCGCCGCCCTGGCATCGTCGGCGGCAAGGAAGAACGGCAGCCGTTCTTCCGTTTCCAGGTCGGTTACGGCTGGGGCAGGTCGAGCCATGCCCGCACCGAGCGGCCGAGCACGCCGGCCAGGAACTGCAGCAGCTCGGTGCCCTGGTTCGGCTGGAATTTGTCAGGCTCGCGCGAGCCGAGCGCTAGCATGGCATGCGGCGCGGTCGGCCCGAAATCGAGCCGCGCCAGGGCATCCGACTGCACCAGGTTGGCGGCCGGGCCGTAAAGCCATTCGGCGGCGTCGCATTGATCGCGCAGCAGCGCCGGCATCGGCCCGAGCAGGGTGTCGATCGCGCCCTGCGGCAGCACGAAGACGCCGTTGGTGGCGATCTCGCGCATCTTTTCCGGGTCGCCCTCGACGCAGAGGCTGATCGCGTCGACTTCCAGCAGGTCGGTCCAGTCCTGGGTCGCGGTATGGATCAGGTGCTCGAAGGATTCGGCCTCAAGCAGCATCAGCACGGCAGAATGCACCCGTTGCGTCGCCGACAGGTTCTGCCGCGTGGTATCCAGCAATTCGGCGCCGACATCGGAGGCCCGCGCCAGTTCGCCCTGCAGACGCTGCACCATGAAGCGCTGCAGGTCGATCACATTGTCGCCGCTCTGCTGCCGGCCCGGCGGCAGCAGCACTTCGCAAAGATCGGGATGGCGCAGCAGCAGGTCGGGATTCTGCCTCAGCCAGGCGATGACCTCGGCCTCGTCCAGAAAGACTGCGGCAGGCGAGGTACTCGGCGCGCTATGGTCGGCCATCAGCGGCTGCCCAGGATGGATTGGCCCGTCTTCTTCCAGTCGGCCAGGAAGGCATCCAGCCCCTTGTCGGTGAGCGGATGCTTGACCAGCGACTTGAGCACGGCCGGCGGGATCGTGCAGATATCGGCGCCGAGCTTGGCGGCTTCGACCACATGCATCGGATGCCGCACCGAGGCGACCAGCACCTCGGTATCAATGTCGTGGTAATTGTTGAAGATCTGCACGATATCGGCGATCAGCGCCATGCCGTCGTGGCCGATATCGTCGAGGCGGCCGACGAAGGGTGAGACGAACCTGGCGCCGGCCTTGGCCGCCAGGATCGCCTGCGCCGGCGAAAAGCAGAGCGTGACATTGACCATGATGCCCTGGTCGCTGAGCGCCTTACAGGCCTTCAGGCCTTCCCATGTCAGCGGCACCTTGACGGCGACATTGGTGGCGATCTCGGCCAGCTTGCGGCCCTCGGCCAGCATCGTCTCGTGATCGGTCGCGGTGACCTCGGCGGAAACCGGGCCTTTGACGATCCGGCAGATTTCCTTGACCGTGGCGACGAAATCGCGCCCCGTCTTGGCCACCAGCGAGGGATTGGTGGTGACGCCGTCCAACAAGCCGGTCTCGTTTAGCTCGGTAATCTCGGCAATATCGGCGGTATCGACGAAAAATTTCATCAGGTTAAGCTCCGTAACGCACTGCGCGATGGACGCCGGGGGCGTGCCGAATCGGATCGGGATGCTATAAGCAGCTCGGTTAACAATATCCGACCCCGTACTGCCGTTCTACCGGAACCCGCCTCTTGACATCAGCCGACCTGATCCGCGTTCTGCTGCCCCTGCCGCTGGCCGAGCCGTTTACCTATAGCGCGGCTCCGGCAAAGGATAGCGGCCCCGAGGGCATCGCCGCCGGTCCGATCGTTCCGGGTCAGATCGTCGAGGTTCCCATCGGCAACCGGACCTCGCTGGGCGTGGTCTGGGACGGCCCCGCCGCGCCCTTGCCCGCCGGCAAGACGGCAAAAGCCGTGCTGCAGCGCTATGACGCGCCGCCGCTGAGCCGGAATTTGCGCCGGCTGGTCGATTGGGTCGCCGGCTATACCCTCAATCCGACCGGCGCGGTCCTGAAGATGTGTCTGCCGGAGCCGCGCGCGCTGATCGAGCCGCCCCCCCTGCGTCAGGTGGTTTTTCCCGGCGCCGCGGTGGAATTGCGGCCCAGCGCGCAGCGCGACCGCGTGCTTGCGCTGGCGCGCGAACGTTCGGGCCTGAGCGTGGCGGAGCTGGCCGAAGCCGCCGCCGTCTCGCCGGCCGTGATCCGCAAGCTCATCGAGCTCGGCGCGCTCAGATCGGACGGCGTGCCGGCCTTCCGCCCGCCGCCGGCGCCGGACTGGCAGAGACCCGGCCCGGCGCTGAATGCGAGCCAGGCGGAAGCCGGGGCAGCGCTGCGTGCCGCCGCCGCCGCAGGCGATTTCTCGGTGACCCTGCTCGAAGGCGTTACCGGCGCCGGCAAGACCGAAGTCTATTACGAGGCGGTCGCCGCCTGTCTGGCGGCGGGACGGCAGGCGCTGATCCTGCTGCCCGAGATCGCGCTGACGCAGCAATCGCTGGACCGTTTCGAGCAGCGCTTCAATGCGCCGGCCTGGGCCTGGCATTCCGACATGACGCAAGCCCGCCGTGCCGCGACCTTGCGTGCGGTCAGCCGCGGCGAAGCCAAGGTCGTCATCGGCGCCCGTTCGGCGCTCTTCCTGCCCTATGCCGATATCGGCGTCATCATCGTCGACGAGGAGCATGACGCCTCCTACAAGCAGGAAGAAGGCGTCATCTACAATGCCCGCGACATGGCTGTGGTGCGCGCCAAGCTGGAAGGCATCGCCTGCATTCTGGCCTCGGCCACGCCGTCGCTGGAGAGCCTGCATAATGTCGCGCGGCGGCGCTATGCGCATGCCGTGCTGCCCGAGCGCCATGGCGCTGCGGCGCTGCCGCAGATCGAGATCGTGGATCTGCGCAAGGAGAAGCTGCCGGCGCAGCGTTTCCTGAGCGAGCCGCTGGTGACGGCATTGGCCGAGACCCTGCAGGATGGCGAGCAGGCGATGCTGTTCCTCAACCGCCGCGGCTATGCGCCGCTGACGCTGTGCGGCGCCTGCGGGCATCGCCTGCAATGCCCGAACTGCTCCGCCTGGCTGGTGCAGCACAAGCGCCACGACCGCCTGCAATGCCATCATTGCGGCTTTCAGCAGCGCCTGCCGCAAGCCTGCCCCGCCTGCGGCGCCGAGGACCGCTTCAAGGCCTGCGGCCCCGGCGTCGAGCGCCTGGCCGAGGAAGCCGCCTTGCATTTCCCGCAGGCGCGTCTTGCGGTGATGGCGTCGGATACCATGACGAGCCCGCAGCAGATCACCGAGATGATCGCCCGCATGGAGCGGCGCGAGATCGACATCCTGATCGGCACCCAGATCGTGGCCAAGGGCCATCATTTCCCGCTGCTGACGCTCGTCGGCGTCGTCGATGCCGATCTTGGCCTTGCCGGCGGCGATCTGCGGGCGGCCGAGCGGACGCACCAGCTCCTGATACAGGTGGCCGGCCGGGCCGGCCGGGCCGCCCATCCCGGCCGGGTGTTGCTGCAGAGCTTCGATCCGCAGCATCCGGTGATCGCCGCGCTGGCGCGGCACGACAATGCCGGCTTCATTGCCGCCGAGATGGCCGAGCGCCAGCGCGCCGGCATGCCGCCATTCGGCCGGCTGGCCGCCATCATCCTGAGCGGCCCGGATCAGGCCGAGGTGGAGGCGGCGGCGAAGGCGCTGGCGCGCGTCGCCCCGCGCGGCGCGGGACTCGTCGTGCTGGGGCCGGCGCCGGCGCCGATGCATTATCTGCGCGGCCGGTTCCGCGAGCGGATTCTGCTCAAGGCAACCCGCGATATCGATATTTCCAGCGTGCTGCGAGAATGGGTATTGAAGATTAAACTACCATCGGCTGTAAAACGCGCCATCGATATCGATCCCTATAGCTTTCTCTGAAAACTTGGGTTTTTAACTGCCTACGGATGATCCATCGGTGCGGGTGGGGTCGCCTGACCGTGGATCGCGCAGGCATGAGCTTGGGGTGGAGGGGAAAATGCGAACAGGATACGTCGCGCGCAGCGCGGCTGTCTTGGTATTGGCTGCGGGCCTGCTGGCGGCCTGCAATCAGGAAGCGGCGCCGGAGCAGCGCCATGTCGGCCTGAGCAGCTTCAAGCAGTTCATCCAGAAGACCGGCGGGCTGAAGAGCCTGAACACCTATTACAAGAAGCGGCCGGAGATCGACTCGGAAGAGAGCATCGGTGTCATGTATGACGGCGCGCAGACCGAGGGCGAGGTGATCCGCTTCCGCGAGAAGAAGATCACGCAGGAAATGCTGCCGGCCCTGCAGGCCGTGCGCCGCCGCCTGGGCGAGACGGAGAATTGCGTCGCCCGCGGCTATTTCATCGCCTGCGGCGAGCAGAAATTCGTCGAAATCTTCAACAAGTGGCAGTGACCGAGCTTATCGTCCGCTCGCACATTCCGATCGGGGTTTCAGGCCCCTAATATCCCCGTGCGTA
Source organism: Alphaproteobacteria bacterium (assembly GCA_036381615.1). Lineage (GTDB taxonomy): Bacteria > Pseudomonadota > Alphaproteobacteria > CACIAM-22H2 > CACIAM-22H2 > CALANV01. The sequence goes on along the minus strand of DASVCL010000027.1, from coordinate 43,452 downwards.
ATCGACCAGCCGCAGGATCGGCTGGCCGTTCTGCAGGCGGCGGATATTGTCGACGATCTGCGGCGCAACATGGGTCGGGATGCTGTCGGCGGCATTATGCGGCGTCACCGTCACCTTCGGATGCGTCCAGAAGGGATGCGCGGGCGGCAGCGGCTCCTCGTTGAATACATCCAGCGTCGCCCCCGACAGCCATTCGCTGTCCAGCGCATGCAGCAGGTCGGCATCGACCACGAGGCCGCCGCGCGCGGCATTGATCAGATAGGCGCCGCGCGGCAGCAGGGACAGCGTGCGGCGGTTGATGATGCCCCTGGTCTGCTGGGTGAGCGGCAGCAGGCAGACCAGGATGTTACAGATGCGCAGGAAGCCGTCGAGATGTTCGTCGCCGTGGAAGCTGGTCACCCCGTCCACCGCTTTCAGGCTGCGGCTCCAGCTCGCCACCTGAAAGCCGAGTCCGACGAGTTTCGCCGCTGCATGGCTGCCCAAAGTTCCCATGCCCATGATGCCGACGACGCGCTCCGAGGGATCGACCGGCGGCAGCCATTTCCAGATGCGGTTGCGCTGATTGGCCTGCATCGTCTCGACCTGGCGATGGAAGCGCAACACATGCAGCAGCACATATTCCGTCATGCCGACGGTAAGACGGCCATCGACGACGCGGGCGAGCGGGACATGTTTCGGGACGTTCGGGTCGGCCAGGATGGCATCCACCCCGGCGCCGAAACTCTGGATCAACTTCAGATTCGGAAAGCTTTGCAGCAGCCCCGGCGGCGGCTTCCAGACCAGCGCGACGTCGATCTCGGCCGGATTGCCGGTCAGCGGATGCAGCCGCACGTCGAGATCCGGAGCGAGCGCCAGAACGGCGGCGCGCCAGGCCTGCATCGGATGGCTTTTGGAATAGATCAGCAGCGCCATGATACGCGATCAGGTCCGCACGGCATGGCCGTGGCTGACTTCGATGTTCAGCGCGGCGGCGATCAGCGCGCGGGTATAGTCGGTCTGCGGCGCGACGAAAATCCGCTCGGCCGGGCCCTGTTCGACCACCTGACCGTCCTTCATGACCAGAACCCGATCGGCCAGCGCACGGACCACGCGCAGATCGTGACTGATGAAGAGATAGGCCAGTTCGTGTTTCGCCTGCAAATCGCGCAACAGATCGACGATCTGCGCCTGCACGCTCATGTCCAGGGCCGAGGTCGGTTCGTCCAGCACTACGAAGCGCGGCTTCAGCACCATGGCGCGGGCGATGGCAATACGTTGCCGCTGCCCGCCGGAGAATTCATGCGGATAGCGGTCCATACTGGCCGGATCGATGCCGACCTCCTGCAGCGAATCGGCCACAACCCGGCGGCGCTGCTTTTCGTCGCCGCCCAGGCCGTGGACGCGCAGGCCTTCCTCGACGATATGGAAGATCGACATGCGCGGGCTGAGCGAATCGAACGGATCCTGAAAGACGATCTGCATCTGCGGCCGCAGCGGGCGCATTTCGCCCCAGCTCTTGCCCTGCAATTCCTGGCCCTTGAAGCGGATGCTGCCCTGGCTTTTCTGCAGTCGCAGCAAGGCATAGCCGAGCGTCGACTTTCCCGAGCCGCTTTCGCCGACGACGCCGAGCGTTTCGCCGGCACGGATGCTCAGGCTGATGCCGTCCACCGCCTTCACATGGCTGACGGTCCGCCGCAGCAGCCCGGCGGTGATCGGAAACCAGACTTTCAGATTCTCCGCTTCCATCACCACCGGAGCGCCGGCTTTGGCGGCCTGCGGGCGGCCTTTCGGCTCGGCGGCCAGCAACTTGCGGGTATAGGCATGCCGTGGCGCGGCAAAGACCTGGTCGACCGGCCCGGCCTCGACGATCTCGCCATTGGTCATGACGCAGACCTGGTCGGCCACCTTGCGCACGATGTTGAGGTCATGCGTGATCAGCAGCAAGGCCATGCCGAGCTGGCTTTGCAGGTCCTTCAGGAGTTTCAGGATCTGCGCCTGGATGGTCACGTCCAGCGCCGTAGTCGGCTCGTCCGCGATCAGCAGGTCGGGCTCGTTCGCCAGGGCCATGGCGATCATGACGCGCTGGCGCTGCCCGCCGGAGAGCTGATGCGGATAGGCGCCGAGGCGCTTTTCGGCTTCCTGCAGGCCGACCAGCTCGAGCAGTTCCAGCGTGCGGGCGCGCGCCGCCTTGCGGTCCATCTTCTTGTGCAGCAGCAGCACCTCGTTGACCTGCCGCTCGATATTGTGCAGCGGGTTCAGCGAACTCATCGGCTCCTGAAACACCATCGCCACGCGGTTGCCGCGGATGCGCTGCAGCACCGGCTCGGGCGCGCGCATCAGCTCCTCGTCGCGGAAGCGGATCGAACCGGAGGGATGGCTGGCATAGGGATATGGCAGCAATTGCAGCACCGACAGCGCGGTGACCGATTTGCCCGAGCCGCTTTCGCCTACCAGGGCCAGCGTTTCGCCGCGGGCGATATCGAACGAGACATGCCGCACCGCGTCGACAGCGCCCTGTCCGCTGCCGAAACGGACGCTGAGATCGCGCACTTGCAGAAGGGCCGGGCCGCTCATCGTCTCACCGGAATGTCTTGCGCGGATCGAAGGCGTCGCGCACCGCCTCGCCGATGAAGATCAGCAGGCTCAGCATGATCGCCAGTACCGCAAAAGCGGTGACGCCGAGCCAGGGCGCCTGGATGTTGTTCTTGCCCTGCGACAGCAATTCCCCGAGCGAGGGCGAGCCGGGCGGCAGGCCGAAGCCGAGGAAATCCAGCGCGGTCAGCGTGGTGATCGAGCCGTTCAGGATGAAGGGCAGGAACGTCAGCGTCGCCACCATCGCGTTCGGCAGCAGGTGCCGCGCCATGATGGCGAGGTTCGAGACGCCCAAGGCGCGCGCGGCGCGTACATAGCCGAAATTGCGGGCGCGCAGAAATTCGGCGCGCACCACGCCGACCAGCGACATCCACGAGAACAGCAGCATGATGCCGAGCAGCCACCAGAAATTCGGCTGCACGACGCTTGCCAGGATGATGAGCAGATAAAGCTGCGGCATGCCCGACCAGATCTCGATGACGCGCTGGAAGATCAGGTCGGTCTTGCCGCCGAAATAGCCTTGCACCGCGCCGGCGGCGACGCCGATCGCCGAACTGAAGACGGTCAGCACCAGGCCGAACAGCACCGAAATGCGGAAGCCGTAGATCAGCCGCGCCAGGACGTCCCGGCCTTGATCGTCTGTGCCGAGCCAGTTCTCGGCCGAGGGCGGGGCCGGGGCGGGGCGGCCGAGGTCGTAATTGATGGTGCGATAGCTGTAGCGGATCGGCGGCCAGATCATCCAGCCGCCTTTTTCCTTGATCAGGTCCTGCACGAAAGGATCGCGGTATTTCGCTTCGGTTTCGAAATCGCCGCCGAAGGTGGTCTCGGGATAAGCCTTGAGGACCGGGAAATAGAAATGGCCGTCATAGCGTACGATCAGCGGTGCATCGTTGGCGATCAGCTCGGCGCAAAGGCTTAGGCCGAACAGCGCCAGGAAAATCCACAGCGACCAGAAGCCGCGGGCATTGGCGCGGAAATTCGCCCAGCGCCGGGTATTGATCGGGCTTAGCTGCATGGGAAATCCCACGCAATATCCGTCATGCCGGGGCATGCTGCCTTCGGCATTCTTTCCGGCGCGGCGATAAGGCAACGCGTGCACGGCCGGCGCAAGGCCGGCCAGGACAGTTTTGTTTTGGCCGCGGCGCCCATCCTCACGCCTCCCGGCTTTCGAAGTCGATGCGCGGATCGACGACGACATAGCTGAGGTCGGAGATCAGGTTCACGATCAGGCCGAGCAGGGTGAAGATGTAGAGCGAGCCGAACATGATCGGATAGTCGCGTTTCAGCGCCGCCTCGAAGCTGAGCTGCCCCAGCCCATCGAGCGAGAAGATCACCTCGATCAGCAGCGACGACGTGAACAGGATGCTGATGAAGGCCGCCGGAAAGCCGGCAATGACGATCAGCATGGCGTTGCGGAAGACATGGCCATACAGCACCCGGCGCGGCGACAGGCCCTTGGCGCGGGCCGTCAGCACATACAGCTTGTTGATCTCCTCGAGGAAGGAATTCTTGGTCAGCATGGTGAGGCTGGCGAAGCCGCCGATCACCATGGACAGCACCGGCAGGGTGATATGCCAGAAATAGTCGATCACCTTGTCGATCAGGCTCAGGTCGCGCCAGTTGTCGGAGACGAGGCCGCGCAGCGGAAACCATTGCCAGTAGCTGCCGCCGGCAAACAGCACCACCAGCAGCACGGCGAACAGGAAGCTTGGGATCGCATAACCGAGCACGATGGCGGTCGAGGTCCACATGTCGAAGCGGCTGCCGTCGCGCACGGCCTTGGCAATACCGAGCGGGATCGAAATGAGATAGACGAGCAGCGTGGTCCACAGGCCGAGCGAAATGGAGACCGGCAGCTTCTCGACGATGAGCTGGACGACCGGGCGTCCCTTGAAATAGCTCTCGCCGAAATCGAAGCGCAGGTAATTGCCCATCATCAGCAGGAAGCGCTCCAGCGGCGGCTTGTCGAAGCCGAATTGCTTCTCGATCTTCTTGATGAATTCAGGATCCAGACCCTGGGCGCCGCGGTATTTGCCGGCTGACTCGCCCGCGGCGGCAAAAGCCCCGGCGCCGGGGCCGGTCTCGCCGCCGGTGCCGCCGGAGATGCGGCCGGTCACATCCGCGGCCGTGCCGGTGACCTGGGCGATGACCTGTTCGACCGGTCCGCCGGGCGCGAACTGGATAACGGCGAAATTGATGATCATGATGCCGAGCAAGGTCGGCACGATCAGCAGGAGGCGGCGGGCGATATAGGCAAGCATGCGGTCTAGCTTGTCATCTTTGCCGGTTCAGGTTCAATGCCTTGTCCTTGGCCGGATCGATCCACCAGGTATCCATCAGGCCGACATCATAGGCCGGCTTGATCGCCGGGCGGCCAAAGCGGTCCCAATAGGCCAGTTTCACCGTGCCGCTATACCAATGCGGGATGACGTACCAGCCCCACATCAGCACGCGGTCCAGTGCCCGCGTGGCCGTGCGCAGCTCGTCCCGGCTCTTGGCGGCGACGATATGCTCGATCAGCGAATCCACCACCGGATCGCGAATCCCGGAGTAATTATAGCTGCCGATGGTTTGGGCGGCGCGCGACGACCAGAAATTGCGCTGCTCCACGCCCGGCGTCAGCGGCTGCGAAAAACGCCGGCTGATGATGTCGAAATCGAACGTCTTGAGCCGGTTCTCGAAGGCGGCGATATCGACCGAGCGGATCGTGATGTCGATGCCGATGCGCTCCAGGTTGCGCGCGAAGGGATTGATGATGCGCTGAAAGCTCGGCTCGTACAGCAGGAATTCCAGCGTGAACGGCTTGCCCGCGGCATCGACCAGCTTGCCGTCCTTGATATGCCAGCCCGCCTGCAGCAGCAATTGCTGCGCCTTGATCAGGTTGGCGCGGTCGTTACCCGAGCCGTCGGTGCGCGGCGGCTGGTATTCCTTGGTGAAGACCTCGGGCGGCTCGCGATCGCGATAGGGATCAAGCAGTTCCAGTTCGGCCGCGCTGGGCAGGCCCGTGGCGGCGAGATCGGAATTTTCGAACATCGAGCGCGTGCGCTTGTACAGGCTGTAGAACAGCGTCTTGTTCGACCATTCGAAATCATAGGCCAAGTTCAGCGCCTCGCGCACCCGGCGGTCGGCAAGCTGCGGCCTGCGGGTGTTGAGGAACCAGGCCTGCACGCCGGACGGCGTTTCGTCCTTCAGCACCTCCCGCTTGATCTTGCCGGCCTCGAAGGCCGGTTGGCCCTTGTAGCGGGTCGCCCAGGCGCGCGAGGTGATCTCGTCGCGGAAATCGTATTCGCCGGCGAAAAACGCCTCCAGGGCGATGTCGCGGTCGCGATAATAGTCGTCGCGTATGTAGTCGAAGTTATGCCGGCCGCGATGGGTCGGCAGGTCCTTGCCCCACCAATCCTTGATGTGCTGGAAGACCACCGTGCGGCCAGGCTCGACGCGGGCGATGCGATAGGGCCCGTTGCCGGGCGGGGGCTCCAGAGTCGGGCTGGCGAAATCGCGGCCCTGGAACCAGGCCTTCTGCAGTATGGGAAGCTGCGCCACGATCAGCGGCAGGTCGCGGCGGGTCTCGCTGTCCTTGAAGCGGAACAGAACGCGGCGCGGACCTTCCGCCGTCACGCTTTCGACATCGCGCAGGATCAGCTGATAGAGCGGATGGCCGTCCTGCTGCGCGGCATGCACGGTGAAGACGACGTCGTCGGCCGTGATCGGACTGCCATCCTCCCAGCGCGCCTTCGGATTGAGGTTGAAGGCAGCCCAGGAACGGTCCGGCGCCAGCTCGGCGCTCTCGGCGATGTTGGCATAGACGGCATCCGGTTCGTCCGTCGCCCGCACCATCAGGCCCTGATAGACCAGGTCGAGATTGACCGCCTGCACGCCCTTCAGGATCAGCGGATTGAAATTGTCGAAACTGTCGAGCTCCCAGCTGCGCAACTCGCCGCCTTTCGGAGCATCCGGATTGACATAGTCGAAATGCCTGAAACCGGCGGGGTATTTCAGATCGCCAAAAGCCGACAGGCCATGCAGCGGCTGCGCTGCAGCGTCGAGGGCGCACAGCAGGGCGGCAATGGTGAACAGCGCTTTGAGCTTCATGGTCGCGCTTCACTTTATCGCCTCTCTGGCGAAAACGGGAGGCTCGACCGTCTCGGCAATGCGGTGCGGCTGCCTGCCAGCCCGGGATCGCCGATTAGTCCCGGTCGCCGCCTATTGTTTCGGCAGCGCGAATGCCATGGTGTAGTCGCCGTAGCGGGTTCCCAATGCGCCATGTCCTCCGGCGGTGATGACCACATACTGCCGGCCATCTTCGCCCATATAGCTCATCGGAGTCGCCTGGCCGCCGGCTGGCAATCGCGCTTTCCACAGCTCCTTGCCGTTCGCAAGGTCGAAGGCGCGCAGGTACTGATCGGTTGTGGCGCCGATGAAGACGAGCCCGCCTTTCGTCGCAATCGAGCCGCCGATATTGGGGGCGCCGGTATTCAGGCCGACTGGCAGGCGTATCCGGAACGGTCCGGCGTCGCGCGAGGTGCCGAGCGTGACCTGCCAGAGGATCTTGCGCTGCTTGAGATCGACCGCGCTCAACTGGCCCCAGGGCGGCGCTACGCAGGGCACCTGGAATTCGCCGAGCCAGGGGCCCACCGCGGCGACGTAAGGCGTGCCGGTCTGGGGATAGTAGTTGAGCGCGGTATTGGGCGGCGGGGCCTCGCCGACCTGGCGTCCGCCGGAAACCTCGCGGCCTTCCTCGCTGTCGCGCGCAATCAGCCGGATCTTGAAGGGCATGATCATGGTGTTCATCACCATGATCTTCCGTTCCGGATCGATGGTCGCGCCGCCCCAATCGACCACGCCATCGAAGGCCGGATGGCCGATAATGCCGTCCGTTCCCTGCGGCGTGAAAATGCCGTCGTAGCGAAGCCGCTTGAACTCGATCCGGCACAGCAACTGATCGATGGGGGTGGCGCCCCATAGGTCGCGCTCCTGGATGGTTGCGGGTGTGAAGGAGGGCATGCCGACGGAGAAGGGCTGCGTCGGCGCGACCGGCTGGCCCGGCGCCACGCCGCGCGACGGTACGGGGCGTTCCTCGACCTCGGCCAGCGGATGCCCGTCGCGCCGGTCGAGCAGGAAAATCTGGCCCTGCTTCGTCGTCTGGACGAGCGCCGGCACCGTGCCGTTGCCATCCGGCGACGGCAGATCGACCAGCGAGGGACCGACCGGCAGATCGAAATCCCATTGATCGTGGTGGACTGTCTGGAAATGCCACCGCTGTTGCCCGGTCGCGATATCGAGCGCGACGATGGCGCTGCCGTATTTGTCGTCGAAGGGGCGGCGCTTGCCGATGAAATAATCAGGCGTGGCGTTGCCCATGGGCAGGTAGACGAGGCCGAGCTGCGGATCGGCGGTGATGGTGCCCCATGCATTGGGCGTGCCGCGGGTGTAAACCTCGTCCGGCGGCAGCGGCGGAATGGCGTCGTCGCTCCGCCCCATGTCCCAGGCCCAGATCAGATGGCCATCGGCGGGATCGTAGGCCCGGACCACGCCGGAGGGCTCGTCCACCGCCCGGTTGTCGCGGATCCGGCTGCCGATGATCACGCGGTCATTGACGACCATCGGCGGCGAGGTGGAGATGGTAAACCCCGCCGGCGAGTCCCCCATATTCTCCGTCAGGTCGATATAGCCGTTCTTCGCGAATCCCGTGCATGGCTTGCCGGTCTCGGCATTCAGCGCCACCACGCGCGCATCGAAGATCGGGGCGTAGATGCGGTGCGGGCAAGTCTCGTCCTGCACCTCGTAATAGGCGACGCCGCGGCAGACGAGATAGGGATTGCCTTCGCGGGTCGCCTGCGGATCGAAACGCCATTTGGTTTCCCCGGTGGTCGCATCGATTGCCTGCACGACGCTGTGCGGGAAACAGGAATAAAGCGTATTGCCGATTTTGATCGGCGTCGATTCGCTGTGGAACTCGCGCTCGTGGCGTATCTCGGCCTCGTCGGCGCTGTCGCCGGAGCGGTTCGTCCAGGCAAGTTGGAGCTGCGCGACGTTATCCGGCGTGATTTGTGCCTGCGGGGCGAAGCGGTCCGCACCGGGCCCGTTGCCGTAATACGGCCAGCTGCCGACATCGGCTCGCATGGAGGCGGGGGCGTCGGCATCCGGCAGATTGGTCTGCGGCTGATCCGCCGAGGAGGAGGGCGCCGGCCACAGGATGTAGCCCAGGCTGAAAGTCCCGCCGAGCAGCAGGACGATCGCAGCGGCAACCCGGCGCCGGCTCAACAGGCTCCATATGGTGAAGGGCGGCGTCAGGCCCAGCGTTACCCAGGGCATCAGCAGATAGATGCCGAGCACGGTCGGGGCCAGCAGCCGCGGCATCAGGTACCAGACATTGAATCCGCTCTCCCACAGGGCCCAGACCAGCGTGAATATCCAGACGGCTGCGTATATCCAGAGGCCGGCGATGCGCCCCATGCAGAGCGCCACGCCGGATGCGATGAGGCCCAGCCCGGCGACGGCGTAGTACCATGAGCCGCCAAGCCAGATCAGATGGGCGCCGGCGCCGGCGAAGAATATCCCGAGCAGTATGACGACTACGCCGGACATGACGGGTCGGGAGCGAAGCATGGACCACATGATCTGCAATCTCCTCTCGGGCCCTCGGGGGCAACATGAATGACGCATCCCGGCCCGCATCGTTTCAGCGCCAGAGCATGGCGCGAGGCAGCGGCCCTGCCGGCAATTGCGCGGTATTCGGATAACAGGGCAGCGGAGCAGTGGTTCCGGCCGGGCCGGCCCGCACCCGACCGGCAGCCACAGGCAGACTTGACCGGACGCTGATGCGCTCAGCCGCTGCAATGCGGAAGAGAATTGAAAGCGGGGCGAGCCGCTATTGCCGCGCGGCGCGGAGTTTTGCCGCCTTGGCCGGGTCGATCCACCAGGAGAAGATATCCACGCCGTTTTTCGGCGTCGATTTCGGCATGCCGAACTTGTCCCAGTAGGCGATGCGGTCGGCGCGCAGGCTCCAGCCCGGCACGACATACTGATTCCAGCTCAGCACGCGATCCATCGCGCGGGTCGCGGTGATCAGCTCCGGGCGGTCGGGCGCGTAAATGATCTTGTCGATCAGCGCATCCACCACCTCATTCTTGATGCCGGCCCAGTTGCGGCTGGCCGGATTGTCGGCCGCGCGCGAGGAGAAGAAATAGCGCTGTTCGTTGCCGGGCGAATTCGATTGCGGCCAGCTTCCGACCATCATGTCGTAATTGTACTCGCGCAGCAGGCGCACATATTGCGAGCTGTCGACGGTGCGCATATCCAGCTTGATGCCAAGTCGTTGCAGCGCCTGGCCCCAGGGCGCGATGATGCGCTCGAAACTCGGATCGCCCAGCAGGAATTCGATCGTGAAGGCTTCGCCCTTGGCGTTGCGCAGCGCGCCGTCCTTCACGGTCCAGCCGGCCTCCTTCAGAAGCTTTGCCGCCGCGCGCAGGTTCTTGCGATCCACGCCCGAGCCGTCGGAGATCGGCGCCTTGTAGGCCGGACCAAACACCTCCGGCGGCACTTTGTCGCGGAATGGCTCAAGCAGCGCAAGCTCCCCGGCCGAGGGCTCGCCCCGGGCGGCGAAGACCGAGTTGGAAAAGTAACTGTTCGTGCGGGTATAGCCGCCGTAGAAGAAGGTCTTGTTGGTCCACTCGAAATCGAAGGCCAGGGTCAGCGCGCGGCGCACCCGCAGATCCTGGAATTTGTCGCGCCGCAGGTTGAAGACGAAGCCCATCATGCCGGTCGGCCGCTCGTGCCTGACCTCTTCCTTCTTCACCAGGCCCTGCTGCACGGCGGGGAAGTCATAGGCCGTCGCCCATTGCCGGGCGATGTTTTCCACGCGGAAGTCGTATTGCCCCGACTTGAAGGCTTCCAACGTCACCGTGCTGTCGCGGTAGGAATCGAACTCGATGGTCTTGAAGTTGTAGCGACCCTTGTTGATCGGCAGGTCGTTGCCCCACCAATCTTCGCGGCGCTCGTAAACGATATAGCGGTTGGCCTGGAATTCCTTGATCCGGTAGGGACCCGAGCCGGCCCAGGGTTCCAGCGTGACCTTGTCGAAGCCGCGTTTCTCCCACAGCGCCTTCTGCACGACCGGCATCTGCCCCATGATCTGCGGCAGCTCGCGGTTCGTCGGACCGGAGAAGCTGAATTTCACCTTGCGCGGTCCCAGCGCTTCGGCCTTCTGCACATTGGCGTAATAGAGCTGCAGCGTCGGGTTGCCGAACTGCTTGATCTGCTCGAAGCTCCAGACCACGTCGTCGGCCGTGATCGGTGCGCCATCGGCCCATCTCGCCTGCGGCCGCAGATTGAAGGCGACCCAGCTTTTGTCGTCCGGCACCTCCACGCTTTCGGCGATCAGCCCGTAATCGGACGTATCGTCGTCCATGGTGGAGGTCATCAGCGTTTCATAGATCAGATTCAGGCCGGGCGCCTCGTCGCCCTTCGGAATGAAGGGGTTGAGGCTGTCGAAGCCGCCCAGCGCGGCCAGCTTGATCTCGCCGCCTTTCGGGGCATCCGCGTTGACGTAGTCGAGCTGCTTGAAGTCGGGGCCGTATTTCGGCTCGCCGATCAGCGACAGCGCATGGCTGATTTTCGTCTGGGCATAGGCCGCCGCCGTGCAGCCGAGCAGAATGGCAAAAGCGAGGAGGGCGCGCCGCATGGCTTACGCCCCGGCCAGGACGTCGCGTGCCTGTTGATGCAGCGCCGCATTGGCGGCGGCCAGCACGCGCGCCGGATTCTTCGTATCCAGCGCCCTGCCTTCCCAATCGGTGATCACGCCGCCGGCACCCTCGATCACCGGGATCAGGGCGGCGTAATCGTAGGCCTGCACCTCGCCGTCCAGCACGATATCGGCGAAGCCCGCCGGGATCATCGCATAGGCGATGCAGTCGCCCGACATGCGGTTGAGCCGGCAGGCCTTGCGCAGCCGGGTGAAGGCGGCAAGCTCGCGGTCGGTGAAGCTGTCGACATAGGTGGTCATCACGGCGGCCTCGCTGAGCTGGGTGCCGGCATTGGCCTGCGCCGGCTCGCCGTTGAAGGTAGTCGGCCGACCGACGGCGCCAACCCAGCGGTCGTTCAGGATCGGCTGGTCGATCACGCCGATCAGCGGCCGGCCCTGATAGGTCAGCGCGATCAGGGTGCCGAAGATCGGCAGGCCGGTGACAAAGCTCTTGGTGCCGTCGATCGGATCGAGAATCCACTGCCAGGCCGCATCGGTGCGGACCGGACCGTATTCCTCGCCGAAAATGCCGTGCTGGGGGTAGCGCGCCTCGATGGCGGCGCGCATGGCCGCCTCCGCCGCCCGGTCGGCCTCGGTCACGGGCGAGGCATCGGTCTTGCTTTCGACGGCGATCTTTTTGCGGAAATGCGGGCGGATCGCCTCGCGCGCCAGATCGGCAAGGTGGCCGGCGAAACCGACCAGCTCGTCGGCGGACATGGAAAAGGCCGGGATGTCGCTCATGTCGACCTTCCCGGCCTCGTCATCGCGTAAGGCCTTACTTGGGCTGCGGCAGCGGCAGCGGGTTATCCGACAGCGTGCGCAGGTAGGCGATCAGGTTGGCGCGGTCTTTCGGGCTCTTGTCGCCGGCGAAGGACATCTTGGTTCCCGGGGCATAGGCCTTCGGGCTCTTCAGGAAGACGTAGAGATTTTCGTAGGTCCAGTCGCCCTCGGTCTTCTTGATGGCGTCCGAATAGGCGAAGCCTTCCATATGGCCCTTGTGGTTGCCGACGATGCCGTAGAGGTTCGGGCCGATCTTGGCCGGCTGGCCCTTTTCGAAGGTATGGCAGGCGGCGCATTTCGAGGCGACCTTCTTGCCGGCTTCCGGATCGGCGCTGACCAGCAGGGTCGCGATCGGCGGATCCTGCTCTTCCTTCTTGGCGGCAGCGGGAGCGTTGCTGGCTTCCTCGACGCCCTCGACCTTATAGCCGGGCTGCGCGGGCATCTTCGGATGCACCAGGATGTTGCCGAACTGATTGACGCCCATGATCACCAGCAGGCAGAACAGCACTGCGCCGATCATCTTGTTCAGCTCAAAACTATCCATCGTACACGGCTCCTGATGGCAGAAATCTGGGCAAATTAGGCGGAATCAGCCTGCAAAAACGGGCTGCACATTACCCGCTTCCCCGGACCGTCCGCAACCCGTATATATCGGCGGCTCAAAGGCTTCTGCTGGCCTCGGCTGCGGCGAAGTGCCGCACCCGCGGCTCTCTTGCCGCTCACGTCAACCATCTGTTCCGCCACGCCTTCCGCCAATCGGCCTTCTATCGGTAAAGATCCTGCATGATTCGCAACCCCATTGTCCTGATCCCCTCGCGGCTGGCCTCCACGCGGCTGCCGAACAAGCCGCTCGCCGATATCCACGGCCTGCCGATGATCGTCCACTGCCTGCGCCGCGCCGAGGAGGCGGGTTTCGGCCGGGTGGCGGTGGCCTGCGGCGATGCCGCGATTGCGGCTGCGGTGACGGCCGCCGGCGGCGAGGCGGTGATGACCGATCCCAACCACCCCTCGGGCTCGGACCGCATTTTCGAAGCGCTGCAGAAGCTCGATCCCGCCGGCCGGCACGATGCCGTGGTCAACCTGCAGGGCGACTTGCCGGCGATCGACCCGAAGGTGGTGCGCGCCGCCCTGCAGCCGCTCGACGACGCCGCTGTTGCCATCGGCACCCTGGCAACGCCGATCACCGACGCGCACGAGGCCGATGATCCCAATGTGGTGAAGGCCGTGCTCAGCCTGCGGCCCGGACAGAGCGTCGGGCGGGCCCTCTACTTCAGCCGCCGGGCCGTGCCGGGCGGCGACGGGCCGTTATGGCATCATATCGGCATCTACGCCTACCGCCGCACCGCGCTGGAGCGCTTCGTCGGCCTTTCGCCCTCGCCGCTGGAGCAGCGCGAGAAGCTCGAGCAATTGCGTGCGCTGGAGAACGGCATGGCGATCGCGGCGGCTGTCGTTGACACCCTGCCGCTCGGCGTCGATACTCCCGCCGACCTTGACCGCATCCGCCAGGCCATGGCGGCATCGCGCCACTCCTGAAAAAGAAGAATCCTCATCATGTCTGCGTCCGCTCCTGCCCCCAATCTTGCGACCGATGCCACCGATCCGGCGCGGATCGTCGCATTTCAGGGCGCACCGGGCGCGTATTCGCATCTGGCCTGCCGCGAGGCCCTGCCGGACATGTCGCCGCTGCCCTGTGCGACCTTCGAGGATGCCTTCTCGGCCGTGCGCGAAGGCAAGGCGGCCTGCGCGCTGATCCCGATCGAGAATTCCACGGCAGGCCGGGTCGCCGATATCCACCAGTTGCTGCCGACCGGCGGCCTGTTCATCACGGCGGAGCATTTCCTGCGCGTGCGGCATCAGCTGCTGGCGCCGAAGAGTGCGACGCTCAAGACCGTCAAGCGCGTCTACTCCCATGTACAGGCGCTGTCGCAATGCCGGCGCGTCACCAAGGATCTCGGCATCGAGCCGGTGGTGTCCAGCGACACGGCGGGCTCGGCCAGGGAAGTCGCCGAGCGCAACAATCCGGAAGAGGCGGCGATCGCCTCGGCGATTGCCGGCGAGCTATACGGCCTGCAGGTGCTGCGCGCCGACGTCGAGGACAACCACACGAACACGACGCGCTTCATCAAGCTGGAGCGCCAGCGCCGCGATCCCGACCCCAACAAGGGCGACAGCATCACGGCCATCATGTTCCGCGTGCGCAGCGTTCCGGCGGCGCTCTATAAGGCGCTGGGCGGCTTTGCCACCAACGGCGTCAATGTCGTCAAGCTGGAAAGCTACCTGACCGACAATTTCAAGGTCGCCGAGTTCTATGCCGAGATCGACGGGCATCCGGCCCAGCGCCATGTCGACCTGGCGCTGCAGGAGCTGGAATATTTCAGCCGCTCGCTGAAGGTGCTCGGCGTCTTCGCCGCGCACCCGTTCAGGTCGGAAGCCTAACCCCTGCGTCGTCATCCAAGCCGCGCACTGCTTGGCTTGGGGATGGCCATCATGAGTGGGCGCGCCATCGCATCTGTCGCCGCGCCGCGCCTGATGGCATAATGGCGGCATGGCAGGGGTATCGCGCAGAAGGGCGATCCAGGGAGGATTGGCAGCAGCGGCCATGCCGCTGCTTGGGCGCCACGCCCTCGCGCGGAATGGCATGCCGCCGTCTCTGCCGGCGCAGACGGATGTCGCCATCGTCGGCGCCGGCATGGCCGGATTGGCGGCCGCACGCCTGCTGACCGCGCGCAACCGCCAGGTCGTCATTCTCGAGGCGCGCAACCGCATCGGCGGCCGCGCCTGGACCGACACCGAGCGGCTCGGGCTGCCGGTCGATCTCGGCGCGGCGAAGCTGCATTCGGCAGATATCAATCCGCTGGTCGTCGAATTGCGCCGCCGCGCCGCCGCCATGCAGGCCGATGACGGCGATTTCTGGCTGTTCGACCGCGGCAACGGCAAGGGCCGCGAAGCCTCTGCGCTGGATTACGAGGCCCTGGCGCGGCTTTACGACCGCATCGATGCGGCGCTGATCGACGCCAAGATTCTGCACAAGGACATTGCCCTGCCGCGACAGGTGACGCTGGATGCGCCCGGCGCCGGCGCGCGCTGGATAGACACCGCCCGGGCCCTGGCCGGGCCCCTGAATGTCGGCGTCGCTTTCGATCAGGTCTCGGCTTTCGATGCGCCGCGACTGTCGGGCACCGGCAACGACGTCTGGCTGCCGGGCGGGCTCGGCGCCTGGCTGAACAGCTATGCCGAGAACCTGCCCGTATTCCTGTCGCATCCGGTGTCGCGCATCGATTGGGGCGGCGATTTTGTCACGCTGGCCACCGCCGCGGGCGAACTGCGCGCTGCGGCCTGCATCGTCACCGTGCCGGTCGGCGTCCTGGCGGGCGAGGGAATGGTTTTCCAGCCTGCTTTGCCGGCGGCCCAGCGCGCCGCCCTGCGGCGTCTGTCGATGGGCCAGATCGAGCGCATCGCGCTGCGCTATCAGCCGGGCAGCTTCGAGGCGCCGGCGAATACCCAGGCCATCCTGCGCGTCGGCACCGATGCCGATGATCGCCATGCCGTGCTGTTTCATCTCAACGCTCAGGCGCAACCGCTTGCGGTCGCCACCATCGGCGGCGCAACCGCCGCCCGCTTCGCCGGGCAGGGCGAAGCGGCGATGGTCGACATGGCGCGCGCGCGGCTGAAGACCATGCTGGGCGGCGATATCGACCGCCGTTTCATCGGCGGCATCGCGTCCGGCTGGAGTGCCGATCCCTTCAGCCGCGGCGCGGTCAGCGTGGCGCCGCCGGGCCAGGCGGCGGCGCGGAGCGCGGCGGGCCGGGCGCCGCGCCAGCAGCTTTTCTTCGCCGGCGAGGCTTTCGCGCCGGCTAACTGGACGGGGTCGATCGCCGGCGCCTGGTTGTCCGGCCGGGAGGTCGCCGCACAGGTGTTGCGGGTGCTCGGATAGACCTCTTGAAAGCGCCGTAACGATACCTAAATCCGGGGCCGCCGGATGCTCGTCGAGGGTCCGGCCGCCGGGCCGCAGCGGCGGCCCGGTCGGCTGCGTGATCCGTATTGCTCTGCGGAGGATGCGGTAAGCGCGGCCCACCCGCTTTGCCGCCGTTTTGCGGGCAGCCTGCCGCTCAGGTTCCTGCAGCCGGGGGGCCGCAAAAGATCCGATCTTCCGGCCAGGCCAGGTGCCTGGGCAGGGCCGTTCGTGCATTTGGCATTGGCTCAACTGCTTGCGGGGAGAGACCTAGATGAAAATCGCCCAAATCGCGCCTCTCTACGAAGCGGTGCCGCCGAAATTCTATGGCGGTACCGAGCGCATCGTCGCTCATCTGGCCGATGCGCTGGTCGAACTGGGGCATGACGTCACTCTGTTCGCCAGCGCCGACGCGGCTACCAAAGCCAGGCTGGTCCCGGTGCGCGATCAGGCGATCCGCCTGGATCCGCAGCCGCTGAAATCCGATCTGGCCGCGCATCTCACTCAACTGCACGAGGTGCGCCGCCGAGCCGCTCAGTTCGACGTGCTGCATTTCCACGTCGACATGCTGCATTTTCCGTTCTTTCAGGACGTCGCCGAGCGCACGGTCACCACTCTGCATGGCCGCCTCGACATGAAGGATCTCGACGGCGTGTATAAGCGCTGGCCGTATTATCCGCTGGTATCGATCTCGCAGGGCCAGCAACGCGACCTCGCCTTCGCCAACTGGCTCGGCACCGTGCATCACGGCCTGCCGACGGATCTTTATCGCTTCTCGCCGCAGGCCGAGGGCGGCTATCTCGCCTTCCTTGGACGCATCTCGCCGGAAAAGCGGCCGGATCGGGCCATCGCCATCGCGCGGCGCACCGGCATTCCGCTGAAGATCGCCGCCAAGGTCGATGCGGCCGACCGTACCTATTGGCGCGAGGCGATCGAACCGCAGATCGACGGCAAGCTGATCCAGTATATAGGCGAGATCAACGACGCGGAGAAATCCGCCTTCCTGGGCCATGCGCAGGCGCTGCTCTTTCCGATCGACTGGCCCGAGCCGTTCGGCCTGGTGATGATCGAGGCGATGGCCTGCGGCACCCCGGTGGTAGCCTGGGATTGCGGTGCGGTCCCCGAGGTGATCGAGGACGGCGTCACCGGCCGCATCGTGTCTTCCGAGGAGGAGGCGGCCACCGCGATCTGGCAGATCGGCCAGCTCGACCGCCGCCAGGTGCGCCGCGCTTTCGAATTGCGCTTCTCGGCCACCGTCATGGCCCGGCAATATCTGGCGCTGTATTCGCGGCTTGGCCGCCCGGTTCAGGACGCCGCCGCCGTCGAGATGAAGCAGACCGCGTGAGCTGCCATATTTTTTCCGTCATTCCCGCGTAAACGGGAATCCGGTTCGCCTGCCTGGATTCCTGCTTTCGCGGGAGCGGCGATCGTTCAAAGCACGGGAGCAGCGCATGCCGCAAACCCTTGCGCCGGCCGATACGGCGGCCTCTGAACCGGCGGAAGCGCGGGCCAGGGCGGCCGAGCCGCGCGTTCCCAATCGGCTCTATGCGCTGAAGGAAGGCGACAGCTTCGTCATCGCCGATGCTTTCGGCGACATTCTCGGCGAAGGCGACGGCCTGTTCCACAACGACACCCGCGTGCTTTCCGGCTTCGCCTTGACGCTCGCCGGGCAGCGCCCGTCGCTGCTGTCTGCCGCGATCAGCCGCGACAACGTCTTCTTCACCGCGCATCTGACCAACCGGCCCCTGCCGCCGCTCGGCGGCCGTTCCCTGCCGGAAGGCGTGATCCATATCGAACGCACGCGCTTCCTCTGGCAGGAGCGGCTGCATGAGCGCATCGCCTGCGTCAACTACAGCGACCGCGAGGCACTGCTGCCGCTGAATCTGCGCTTCGATGCCGATTTCTTCGACATGTTCGAGGTGCGCGGCGAGGTGCGGGCCCGGCGCGGCCGTCTGCTGCCGGTCGAGGTGCATGCGGACCAGCCCGGCCTAACCTTCCGCTATGAAGGGCTCGACGGCATTCTGCGCGCGACCCGCATCGATTTCTCGCTGCCGCCCTCGCGGCTGAGTCCCGGCCGCGCCGAATTCGTGCTCGCCCTGCCGCCCGGCGGCTGCATGGATCTTTATATCGAGATCGGCCGCGGGCATCAGGGCAGTCCCGATCGCGCCCGCTTCCGCGCCGCCGCGGCCCGGGCCCGCCGCGCGATGCGGCAGCGCATGCGCCGCGGCGGACGCCTGCGCAGTTCGGGCCGGCTGTTCAACGACTGGCTCGACAAGTCGCGGGCCGATCTCGCGCTCCTGACCAGCGAGCTGTCTACCGGGCCGTATCCCTATGCCGGTATTCCCTGGTTCTCCACGCCGTTCGGCCGCGATGCGATCGTCACGTCGCTGCAGACGCTGTGGTTCGATCCGCAGCTTGCGCGCGGCGTGCTGACATTCCTTGCGCATAACCAGGCGCAGGAAACGTCCAGCTTCCGTGATTCCGCGCCGGGCAAGATCATGCACGAAACCCGCAAGGGCGAAATGACGCGGCTCAGCGAATTGCCGTTCGAGCGCTATTACGGCGGCGTCGACACCACGCCGCTTTTCGTCCTGCTGGCCGGCGCCTATGCCCGGCGGACGGCCGACTTCGCCTTCATCGACGCGTTATGGCCGGCGCTGACCGCGGCGATCGCCTGGATCGAGCAGGTGGCGGATTCGAATCCCGACGGTTTCCTCACTTACGCGCGCGGCGCCGCCAGCGGGCTGGCGAACCAGGGCTGGAAGGACAGCGAGGATTCGATCTTTCATGCCGATGGCCGTACGCCGAGCGGACCGATCGCCTTGGTCGAAGTGCAGGGCTATGTCTACGCCGCTTTGCAGGCGATGGCCGAGCTTGCCGAACGGCGCCACGATCCGCCGGCCAGCGCGCGCTGGCGCAGCCGGGCCGAGGCCCTGCGTCAGGCGGTGGAGGCGCGTTTCTGGATGCCGGAGGCGGGATTCTACGGCATAGCCATCGACGGCGCGGGCGGATTATGCCGGGTGCGCGGCTCGAATGCGGGGCATCTGCTCTATGTCGGCCTGGCCGCGCCGGAGCGGGCGCAGCGCGTGGCGCATCATCTGCTTTCGAAGGCGTTCAACAGCGGCTGGGGCATCCGCACGCTGGCGCCGGATCAGGCGCGATACAATCCGATGTCGTATCACAACGGCTCGGTCTGGCCGCATGACACCGCGCTCTGTGCCGCCGGCATCGGCCGCTATGGCGACCGCGCGGGCGTGATCCAGCTGCTGGACGAGATGTTCGAGGCCGCCGTCCGCTATGACATGCGCCTGCCGGAACTCTTCTGCGGTTTCGATCGCGCCAAGGGCGAGCCGCCGATCGACTATCCCGTCGCCTGCCTGCCGCAGGCTTGGGCCGCCGGTTCGGTCTTCATGCTGTTGCAGGCCGGACTGGGGCTGCAGGTCGACGGCATGCGCGGCGAAATCCATATCCGCCGTCCGGCCCTGCCGTCCTCGATCGATCGGTTGCATGTGCGCGGCCTCGCCGTCGGCAATGGCCATGTCGATCTGGTTTTCCAGCGCGTCGGCCGGCGCGTCGTCGCATTGCCGGACGGCGACAGCCCCGTGCCGGTGATCGTGCATGCGTGACGGCAGTACGAGCCTTCCCGGGCTTTTTGGCCGGTCCGCTGCCGCGCGGCCGATCCTGCGCTGATCAGCTCCAGCTATTGCCGTGTTCGGCCAGGTCCGGCCGCTGCGGGCGGACGATGCAGAAGCGATGGCCGCTCGGCGCCTCCATGACGATCCAGGTCTTGATCTTTTCGATGCGTCGGGCGCCGAGCTTTTCCAGCCGCGCCGCTTCCGCCTCGACATCGTCGGCCTCGATGTCGAGATGCACGCGGCTTGGATGCTCCACCTTCTGCAGCAGAACCTTCATTTCGCGATCGGGCGCTTTCAGCTCCGCGTAGCGGCCGTCATCCTCCGGGCCCTGCAGCGAATAGCCGAGCGCCGCCGACCAGAAGGCGGCGGCCGCGGTCAGGTCGGCGGTCTGGCAGTCGATCACGAGGGCGCCGAGCCGGCTCTTGTGCATGGCAAACTCCTGGTCAGGCGGTCTAACCGGTATACTAGTTATAAACCGCCGTCCGGCAAACGGAATCTATCGCCGGCCGGGAGAGCGCTGGGTCAGCCAGGCCGCCAGCGCGCCGCAGAGCTGCACGCCGCCGCCGGTCAGCATCGCCGCGCGCAGACCGGGCGCGCCGCCGCCGGCCAGGCCATAGACGGTTCCCAGCAGCGCCACGCCCAGCGTTGCGCCGCTCATGCGGGCGACATTGATCAGCGCCGAGGCGGTTCCGGCGCGCGCCGCGCTGACGGCATCCACCGCAATCGCCAGCAGCGGCCCGGTATTGAGGCCCATGCCGATCCCGGCGAGCAGCAATCCGGCTTCCGCCAGGGCCAGCGGCTGGCCAGCCTCGCTCGCCGCCAGTACCAGCAGCCCGCAGCCGATCAGCGCCGTGCCGGTTGCCGTCAGGCTGCGCCGGCCGAAGCGCTGCGCCAGGCTGCCCGACCGCATCGAAATCAGGAAGAAGACCAGTGCCGTGGGCATCAGCGCGAAGCCGGCTTCGCGCGGGCTGAGCAGGCCGGATGACAGCCAGCTCAGCGGCAGCAGGAAGATCATGCCGTAGATGCCGAAGGTCATGGCGGCGGTGGCGGCTGCGGCGCCGTTGAAGGCGGGGCGGCGGAACAGGTCGAGCGGCACCAGGGCGGCGGGGCCGGCGCGGCGTTCGACGGCGATGAACAGCACAAGGGCGGCAAGCGCCACGGCCAGCCAGATCAGGCTTCCGGCGCTGCCGCCATGCGCCGCGATGGCGGCGAAGGCAAGCGCACCGAGCACGGCGGCGCCGGCGATCTGGCCGGGCAGGTCGAAGCGCCGCCCCTGCGGATCGGCGGAATCCGGCGTTGCCGCCCAGGCCAGCAGGCAGGTGATGAGCCCGAGCGGCACGACAGGAAAGAACACGCTGCGCCAGCCGAACTGGCTGATCAGCAAGCCGCCCAGTACCGGCCCGATGACGAAGGCCAGGCCGTTGCAGCTCGCCCAGATGCCGAGCGCCCGGCCGCGCGCCGCCGGCTCCGGCCAGACCACGCGGATGATGGCGAGCGAAGCCGGCACCATCAGCGCCGCGCCGATCCCGGACATGGCGCAGCCGGCGATCAGCATGCCGATGCTGCCGGCGAAGCCGCAGCCCAGGGCGGCCAGGGCCATCAGCGCCGCGCCGAGGACGAAGATGCGGCGGCGGCCCAGCATATCCGCCAGCAATCCGCCGCTCAGCAGCAGGACGGCATAGGCGAGATTGTAGGCGTTCAGCACCCATTGCAGTTGGGCGACCGAGGCATGGAAGCTGGCGCCGATCGGCTGCATGGCGAGATTGACCACCGAGGTATTCACCTGCGCGATCAGCACCCCCAGGCACATGGTCAGCAAAACCACGACGCGGCCTGCGGGCGAGGCGGCGGCGGGCATAGCGAGACGGGCGGTCCGGATCTGGTGCATGCGGCAAGGCTCCGAGACGGGGGCGTGGCTGGGGATCGCGGCATCCTGGACGCGGGCTGCTGACAGCATCCTGTCAGCAGCGAATGCCGTTAAGCGATGATATCGGGGATCAGCAGATTCTCGATCCGCGTGATCTGATCCTTCAGCGCCAATTTGCGCTTTTTCATACGCTGGATCTGGATCAGGTTCAGACTGGGTTGCTCGGCCAGGGCATGGATGGCGTCGTCCAGATCGCGATGCTCGGCGCGCAGATCGGCCAGCTTGCGCCGCAATTCCTCCTGATCGATCGGGCCGGTAAAATTCATCACTCAGCCGCAGGCGAAAGCCTGCGCCTTTCATCCTCGCCGGTAATGGACGTACCATAGCATGAATGGCCTAGCGAGGCACGACCCCAAAGGATCGCCCCGCGAAAGGGCCCGGCAGAGAAATTGCGCGGTATTCCGGGCCAGGGCGGGCGGTGATTTCCGAGAGCGATTCCATGGAAGGGCAGCCAAGCATCGGATCAGGCGGCGGATCACGCGATGAATCCGGCAACGGATCCGGCAACGGATTTTGGGGCTTCTCGCTGGCCCTTTATGAACGTCCGGCCGTGGCCGAGGCCTGCCTTGCGCTGCAGGACGGCTTCGGCGCCGATGTCAATCTTCTGCTGCTCTGCCTGTGGCGGGCGCGGCGCGGCTTTCCTGGCTGGAGCGAGGGCGAACTGGCGCGCGCCGAAGCGGCCGTTGCACCGGTCAATGCGGTGCTCAAGCCCCTGCGCGAGGCGAGGCGGGCCCTGCAGCGGCTGCAGGCGGATGAGCCGACCGCTGCGGCATTGCATGCCGAGGCCAAGGTGCTGGAACTCAGGATCGAGCAGGTGGCGCAGGCCTGGCTGGCCGCCGCCAGCCATGTCAGCCCGGCGCAGAAACGCCCCGGCCCGCGGGATCGGGAAGCGGATGAAATCGAGGCGGCCGCGGCGCATCTGGCGGACTATTTGGACAGAATCGCTCCAAATGATCCGGCCGCCTTGCAGGCCGGCGCAAAACTTTTACGCGCCGCCTTCGCCTGAGGAGCCGCCTGCTTCCGAAGGCACGGGCCTTGCCGGCCGGCCATGCCAGCGCTTCACCAGGCCGCTATCCAGGCCGAAGAGATCGAGTACGCGGCCCACGGTATGATCGATCATGTCATCCAGGCTTTGCGGCTGCGCGTAGAAGGCAGGCATCGGCGGCGCGATGATCGCGCCGATTTCGGTCGCCGCCGCCATGTTGCGGATATGGCCCAGATGCAGCGGCGTTTCACGCGGTACCAGCACCAGGCGGCGCCGCTCCTTCAGCGTCACGTCGGCGGCGCGGCTGAGCAGGTTGCCGCTCACGCCGGTGGCGATCTCCGCCAGCGTCTTCATCGAACAGGGCATCACCACCATGCCCAAAGTGTGGAATGAACCGGAAGCGATGGCGGCGCCGATATCGGTGATCGCATAGCTGCGGTCGGCCAAAGCCCGCACGTCCTTCGCCGTATGGGTGGTCTCGTAGGCGATGGTCATCTCGGCGGCGCGGGTCATGACCAGATGGGACTCGATGCCGCTGTTTTTCAGCGATTCCAACAGCCGGACGCCGTAGATCACGCCGGACGCGCCGGTAATGCCGATGACGAGGCGGCGTTGCGCCGGCGCCCGCATCGCAGCCTTGGCGGATTTCGGCATGATCGCCGCCACCGGCCGGCGGCGAATCGGGGATGGGGCGGATTTTGCCGCAGCGCCAGCCGTGCCCGGCGCGGGCGCGGGCTGCTTTGCCGCAGTTTTCCTGGCCGCAGGACGGTTCGGTTTGCGGGGCGTTTTTATGCTGCGGCGCATGATTCCATTTCCGGGACAAATTTTGGCAAGGGGGCTGACAAAGTGCAAGGTCGGTGCTTAGATCAAAACATGCGCGCGCCGGTGCGGCCGCGCTTTTGGTCGTCTGGTCGTGCCGGCAGACGCGCTCCGAACCGGAAGGAGGAGCATGCGATGATCAATACGGCGCATCTCGATTCTCTCATCGAAAAACATCACGCGCTGCAAGACCAGATCGATGACGAGATTCACCGCCCCATGCCCGATCAGGTTCGATTAACTCAGCTCAAACGCGAAAAACTCAAAGTCAAGGAAGAGATCGCACGCTGCCAAAGCTGATGCCGTCCGCCTGAGGCGGCAGCGGCCTCCAGCGTCGCCCTTCTGCGTCGCCCTTCCAGCATCGCCCGGGGGCGCTCTGGATCATCTGGGGCGCCCGGGATCAGCCGAGCGCCTTGGCCCGCTGGCGCAGTTCGAACTTCTGAATCTTGCCGGTGGATGTCTTCGGCAGGTCGCAGAAGACGACCGTCTTCGGACATTTGAACTTCGCCAGCCGCTCGCGGCAGAAGGCGATGATCTCGTCTTCGGTCGCCGTGGCGCCGGATTTCAGCGTAACGAAAGCGCAGGGCGTTTCGCCCCAATGCGCATCCGGCCGGGCGACGACGGCGGCTTCCATCACGTCCGGGTGCATATAGAGCACGCCCTCGACTTCGAGCGTCGAGATATTCTCGCCGCCGGAGATGATGATGTCTTTCGAGCGGTCCTTGATCTGCATGTAGCCGTTCGGATGCAGCACCGCGAGATCGCCGGAATGGAACCAGCCGCCGGCGAAGGCTTCCTCGGTCGCTTTCGCGTTCTTCAGATAGCCTTTCATGACGATATTGCCGCGGAACATGATCTCGCCCATGGTCTCGCCGTCGGCGGGCACCCGCTGCATGGTCTGCGGATCCATCACGGTGACGTCTTCCTCCACGTGATAGCGCACGCCCTGGCGGGCCTTCATGGCCGCCTTCTCAGGCAGGGCCAGCTTGTCCCAATCCTCGTTCCAGTCGCAGACCACGGCGGGGCCGTAGACCTCGGTCAGGCCATAGACATGCGTCACGTCGAAGCCCATGCCTTCCATCGCGGCGAGCACGGCGGCCGGCGGCGCGGCGCCGGCGGTCATGCATTTCACGCCGGGCTTGAGCTTGGCCTTCACGTCTTCGGGCGCGTTGATCAGCATGCTCAGCACGGTCGGCGCGCCGCAGAAATGCGTCACGCCGTGATGGACGAAACTGTCGAAGATCAGCGCCGGATCGACCTTGCGCAGGCAGACATGCACGCCGGCCAGCATGGTGATCGTCCAGGGGAAGCACCAGCCATCGCAGTGGAACATCGGTAGGGTCCAGAGATAGACCGGGTGCTTGGGCAGGTTCCAGGTGACCGCATTGCCCATCGCATTGAGATAGGCGCCGCGGTGATGGGTGACGACGCCCTTCGGGTTGCCGGTCGTGCCCGAGGTATAGCCGAGCGCGATGGCATCCCATTCATCCGGCACGCCCCGCCACTGCCAGTCGGGATCGCCGGTCTTGAGGAAATCCTCGTATTCGAGCTCGCCGAACAGCTCGCCGGTGGCGCAGAGATGATCGTCGATATCGATCACCAGGGGCTTGTTGCTCGACATCTGCACCGCCGCCTTGACCGTGGCGCTGTATTCCTTGTCGGTGAACAGGATCTTGGCTTCGCCATGTGCGAGGATGAAGGCGATCGCTGCCGGATCGAGACGGGTATTGATCGCGTTGATCACCGCGCCGGTCGCCGGGATGCCGAAATGCGCCTCCAGATGCGCCGGCGTATTGGCCGCGACGATCGCCACGGTATCGCCGCGCCCGATGCCGCGCTTCTCCAGGGCCGAGGCCAGCCGGCGGCAGCGTGTGTACAGCTCGGCATAGGTGTAACGCAGCCTGCCATGCACCACGGCCAAGCGATCGGGGAAGACTTCCGCCGTACGCCGCAGGAAGCTTAACGGCGAAAGTGGCTCGTAATTGGCTGGGTTCTTGTCGAGATCGCGCTCGTAGATCGTGGTCATGGCCAAACCTCCCCTCTGCGCGGCGATAACGTCCGGACGCGCAGGCGGCGTCAAGCTAGAACAAGTTTTACGGTGGCGGCAACGGCCCATGCCGGTTGGCCAAGAAATTTGCGGGGAATAGGGGCGGCGCCCGGTATTCCACGCGAACCGGGCGTTTATTCCGACTGAACTCGACGCGATTTCAGAAGAGATGCAGGTTGAAGCCGTCCGCCAGCAACTTCAGGCCGCATAGGAAGGTGACAACGTATACAAGCTTGTAGAAGCCGGCATCGCTCAGCTTGTGGTGCAGCCAGATGCCGAGATAGACGCCCGCCACCGCTACCGGCGCCAGGATGGCTGCCGTGCCGAGGTTGCGCGCGGTGAACTGGCCCAGCCACCAGTACGGGATCAGCTTGACGTAATTGACGACGGCGAAGAAGACCACGCTGGTGCCGACGAACAGCGTCTTGTCCAGTCTCTGGGGCAGCAGATAGACCTGCAAGGGCGGGCCGCCGGCATGGGCGATGAAACTGGTGAAGCCGGCGCAGGCACCCCAGAATAATCCCTTTGGGGTCGATGGCTTGGCCGGCTCGTCGAGAGTCCGGCCGAGCCATTTATGGAGGACGAAAACGACCGCGACTCCGCCGACGATGACCTCCACCCCGCGGTTGCTGACGTAATCCGCCGCCAGGGTGCCGATCAGGATGCCCGCCAGCGCGCCCGGCAGGATCACCGCCATGTTGCGGCGATCCCACAAACCGCGATAGCCCCATAGGCCTGCCAAATCCATGACACAAAGTACCGGCAGCATGATCGCTGCCGCCTGCAGGGGCGGCAGCACGAGACTGAGCAGCGGCAGGGCGATCAGGCTGGTTCCGGGACCGAAGCCGCCTTTGCTCAAGCCGACGATCAGCACGGCCGGGAAGGCCGCGGCATAGAACCAGGGATCGGAAATCATCGTGAACGAAGACAGCATCTCAGCGAAGGGGAGGCGGGTTTGGTTGACGCTCCTGTGGCCCGAAGCTTATCTTCCATATCAACTTTGCAAGACAACACCAATTACCAGAATGACGTGATGCAATCGGAGGTCTCCGCAGCGGTAGCCGCCATGGAGCAGGCGGTGCGGCGTCTGGATGCCGCGCTGGCGCAGCGTGGCGCGGCCTTCCGCCGCCTCAACGACCAGCATGGCGCCATGACGGCCGAATTGCGTTCGCTGCGCGAGGAACTGCAATCGGCGCAGGCCGAGGCCGCCGCCCTGCGCGAGCGTGCCGCCCTGGTCGATGCGCTGCGCGAGGAACTGGCGCAGTTGCAGCAGGACGGCGAGGCGGCTTCCGGCGGCGAGAAGGCCGGCGATGACGGTCTGCGCCAGGCTTTGGCGGATCGCGATGCCGAACTCGCCGCGCTCCGGAGCGAATGCGCCGATCTGCGGGCGCGCTTGCATAACGGCCCGGAGGCGGCGCGCGGCAGCGGCAATGGCAATGGCCAGGATGCCGCGAATCCGGCGGAACTGGCGGCGCTGAAGGCGGAATTGGCTGCCTCGCAGGCGGCGCAGGCGGAAATGCAGGCTTTCCAGAACGGGATCGCCGCGCGGCTGGAGGCCACCATGGCCCGGCTGCGCCAGGCGCTGGGCGCCGAAGCGCTGTAACCAGCACTTTTTGGACGATCGGGAGTACGCGATGGGCCAGGTGAATGTCACCGTCAACAACCGCCTGTATCAGATCGGCTGCGATGACGGCGAGGAGGGCCAGGTACGGCGCCTCTCGCAGCTCGTCGATGGCCGGGTGCGCGAGCTGGCGGCGCTGGTCGGCCAGGTCGGCGAGGCCCGGCTTTTGCTGATGACAGCGCTGACGCTGGCGGACGACCTGGAAACGGCGCAGCGCGATATCGCCGCGGTAAAGCAGGAAATCGCCGCGATCCGCGCCGAGCAGAAAGGCATCCAGGGCGACAGCGATGCGTTGATCGGCTTGGCGAAACGGCTCGAGGATATTGCCGCGCGGCTGGAGAGTACCTAGATTGTCGCCAGGACGGTGCGCTGCCCGGTGCGTCAGGCGAACGTAACCCTGGGGCCAATGCTCATCTCTGAGGGAGCTGTCCCTGGACGGAACCGTGGTTCCGCCCATACGGCGCCCACCTGGTACGCCAGGCCACAGAGGTTAGTGCATGCCGACGGCCATGGCGGGCCCGTCCGCTTTCTTTTCCGGCAGGCGATTGACCCCTCCGAGCGAACATCCATCGGCGTTTGAGCTTGACGCCCGCAAGGCCGAGTTGCGCGATCTGCTCAGGCGGCGCCGCGCCGACGCCGCGGCCGTCAACGGGGCGGCGGTCGCCGCGACGGTGGCCGAGCGCTTCCTGGCGGCGGTTCCGGTGCAGCCCGGCATGGTGGTCTCCGGCTATTGGCCGATGGCGGACGAACTCGATCCCAGGCCGCTGCTGCGCCGCCTGCAGGCGCAGGGCGCGGTGATCGTGCTGCCCGGCGTCGCGCCGGCCAGGGGAACGCCGCTGATTTTCCGCCGCTGGGACGATCTGGACGCACCGCCGCCGCCCGGCGCCTTCCGCATCCCATCGCCGCCGGCGGATGCGCCGATCCTGCGGCCCGACATGCTGCTGGTGCCGCTCGTCGGCTTCGATTCCCGCGGCCATCGGCTCGGCCTGGGCGGCGGCTTCTACGATGCCACCCTGGATCTGCTGCGCCGCCAGGCGCGCGACGGCGGCCGGCCGGTGCGCGCGATCGGGCTGGCTTTTGCAATACAGGAGGTGCAGCGATTGCCTGACGGCCCCATGGATGAGAGATTGGACTGGATTGTCACGGAGCGCGCGGCGGTCGCGTTTGGAAGGTAGGACGACGTGAAGCTTTTATATTGCGGCGATGTGGTCGGGCGCTCGGGGCGCGAAGCGGTGGTGGCCCGGGTGCCGGAACTGCGCCGCGATCTCGGCCTCGATTTCGTGCTGGTCAACGGCGAGAATTCCGCCGCCGGCTTCGGTATCACCTCCAAGATCTGCGAGGAATTCTATGCCGCCGGGGTCGATGCCATCGTGCTCGGCAACCATTCCTGGGACCAGCGCGAAACCCTCGGCTACATCAACGGCGATCCGAAGCTGCTGCGGCCCTTGAACTATCCCAAGGGCACGCCGGGGCGCGGCGCCGCGGTCTTTGCCACCCGGACGGGCCGCAAGGTGCTCATCGTGCAGGTCATGGGCCGCGTCTTCATGGACCCGCTGGACGATCCCTTCGCCGCGGTGGACGCGGAACTGCAGAAACATCGCCTTGGCGCCGGCGGCGTCGATGCGATCATCGTCGACATTCATGGCGAGGCGACGTCCGAGAAGATGGCGATGGGCCATTTCTGCGACGGCCGCGTCTCGCTGGTCTGCGGCACGCACAGCCATGTACCGACCGCCGATGCGCAGATCCTGCCCAACGGCACGGCCTATCAGACCGATGCCGGCATGTGCGGCGATTACAATTCCGTCATCGGCATGGCGAAGGACGAGCCGCTCAACCGCTTCCTGCGCAAGGTGCCGGGCGGTCGCTTCGAGCCGGCGATGGGCGAGGCGACGCTCTGCGCCGTCTATGTCGAGACCGACGACCGCACCGGGCTGGCCATCCGCGTCGCGCCCTTGCGGCTGGGCGGCCGGCTGCAGCAGGCCACGCTCTAGGACGGGCATGTCGCGCCGTCTCGAGGCCTTGCTGCGCGAGGTCCGTGCCTGCCGGCAATGCGCGGCGCATCTGCCGCTCGGGCCGCGGCCGGTGGTGCGCATGGCGGCGACGGCGCGGCTGATGATCATCGGCCAGGCGCCCGGCACCAGGGTGCACGAGACCGGCCTGCCCTGGAACGACCGCAGCGGCGACGTGCTGCGCGGCTGGCTCGGCATCGACCGCGATACCTTCTACGACGCCGCGCGCATCGCCATCATGCCGATGGGCTTGTGCTATCCCGGCCGCGACATCCGCGGCGGCGACAATCCGCCCCGGCCCGAATGCGCGCCGCGCTGGCATGACCGGCTGCTGCGGCATCTGCCGCAGATCCGGCTGACCTTGCTGGTCGGCCAATATGCCCAGGCGCATTATCTCGGCGGCCGCCGGCAGAAAAGCCTGACCGAGACGGTGCGCCATTTTCGGGATTATCTGCCGGATGCTTTCGTCCTGCCGCATCCGAGCTGGCGCAACACCGTCTGGCGCCGGCGGCATCCCTGGTTCGACGCGGAGGTCCTGCCCGAGCTGCGCCGCCGGGTCGCTGCGGCGCTGGCGGACTAGACGCTGAATCCTCCGCAAGCGGTCGATCAGCCGAGCTGGGTGAAGGGCTGGGTGCCGTCGGCCAGGCGAATGACGGGGGCGGAATCGACGCAGACCAACAGCCGGTCGATGATCTCGCCGTCATCGGCCAGCGGCAGGACGATATGATAGACGCTGCCGATGTCGCGGTTGCGGCCGACATAGGGCAGCACGCTCTTGATCGGCGCGCGCGCATCGCAGGCCGCGGTGAAATGGTCCCAGATTTTGCTGGGCGGGCGCTGATGCGCCAATTCGCTCATCAGCCGCCCGGTATGGTCGGCATTGCTGATGGCGAGGAGATGGCTGCCGATCTCGAGATAGCGGAAATCCAGCGGCTCGGGCTGGACCTCGAACAGGATGGCATGCGCCCGCAGGCTGTCGGGGATATGCGGGCGCAGGTCGCTCCAGGACGGCATTTCGGCCGCCAGCCGCGCCGCCAGCCAACGGGCATGGGCATCGTGCAGCAGCAGCGATTGCGGATAGCCGGGCAGCCCCGGGGAAGGCTGTGCGCCGCCCTGGGGCACGGCAAGAAATCGCGTCAGATCGACCATCTCGGTTCCGCTGTTCGGAATCTGCTGCTGGAAAGGCCGGGGGCCGCCGAATGTTAGGCGGAATGCGATAGTATGTTCTCTTTATAACTCCCGCAATGGTAATGGGGGCGGGTCGCCGCGGCGGGCCGGCAGCCGCCGGCGCGGCTTGCTTTTGGCCTGCCGGGGCTTTATGCGGGCACATCCCGGCAGCGTTCCCTTCCGCTGCCGGAGCGGGCGGAAATATGGTAAACATGCCCGATTCGTTCACAACCATCGATATGCCGTAGGTTCAGGTCATGGCCGGCCATTCCCAGTTCAAGAACATCATGCACCGCAAGGGCGCGCAGGATGCCAAGCGCGCCAAGGTTTTCACCAAGCTGATCCGCGAGTTGACCACTGCCGCCCGCACCGGTCAGCCGGACCCCAGTGCCAATCCCCGCCTGCGCGCCGCCATCCAGGCGGCCCGCGCCGCCAACATGCCCAAGGATACCGTCGAGCGCGCGATCAAGCGCGGCGCCGGCGGCGATGCGGCCGACAATTACGAAGAGGTGCGTTACGAGGGTTACGGCCCGGGCGGCGTCGCCGTCATCGTCGAGGCCCTGACCGACAACCGCAACCGCACCGCCGGCGAGGTGCGCGCCGCCTTTTCCAAGAATGGCGGCTCGCTCGGCGAGACCAATTCGGTTTCCTTCATGTTCGACCGGGTCGGCGAGATCGTCTTTCCCGCCGCCGCGGCTTCCGCCGAGGCGTTGTTCGAAGGCGCGCTGGAAGCGGGCGCCGACGACGTGCAGTCGGATGACGAGAGCCATACCGTGACCTGCAGCCAGGACGATTTCGCCCAGGTGCGCGAGACGCTGGAGCAGAAATTCGGCGAGCCGACTTCGGCCAAGCTGGTCTGGCGGCCGAAGACGACCACGCCGATCGACGGCGAAAAGGCCGAAACGCTGTTCAAGATGATCGAGGTCCTCGAGGATTCCGACGACGTGCAGCAGGTCTATGCCAATTTCGAGATTTCCGAGGACGAGCTGCAGAAGCTCGCCAGTTAACCGGTAACCGCCGCAAGGCAGGGCAGGGCGAAGGGGATTTATGCGCATCATCGGGCTCGATCCGGGTCTGCGCGCCACCGGCTGGGGCATCATCCTGGCCGAGGGCAACCGGTTGAGCCATGTCGCGCATGGCACGATCCGCACCAACCCCGATGACGAGCTGGCCTACCGCCTGCGCACCGTACACGACGCGCTGGCCGAGCTGTTGGCCGAATGGCAGCCGCAGGCGGCGGCGGTAGAAGAGACCTTCGTGAACAAGAATCCGTCCTCCACCCTGAAGCTCGGCCAGGTGCGCGGCGTCGTGCTGCTGGCGCCGGCCACCATCGGACTGCCGGTGGCGGAATACGCGCCGACCGTGGTGAAGAAGGCCGTCGTCGGCACCGGCCAGGCCGAGAAGGATCAGGTGCATGCGATGGTCAGGCGGCTGCTGCCCGGCGTCATGGTCGCCGGCGCCGATGCGGCCGATGCCCTGGCGGTGGCGATCTGCCATGCCCATCATGCGGCCTCCGCGCGGGTGATCCGCAGCGCGGAAGCCATTGCGCTGAGAGCGGCGCGATGATCGCCAAGCTGAGCGGCCTGCTCGATTCCGTGGCGGACATGTCCTGCATCCTCGATGTCGGCGGCGTCGGCTACCAGGTCTTCTGCTCGGCCCGCACCTTGCGGGCCATGCCGCGGCCGGGCGAGGCGGTGCGTCTGCATATCGAGACGCATGTCCGCGAGGATCATATCCATCTCTACGGCTTCGCCACCGAGTCGGAACGCGACTGGTTCAACCTGCTGCAGACCGTGCAGGGCGTCGGCGCCAGGGTGGCGCTCGGCATCCTCTCGACGCTGTCGCCCGAGGAACTGCTGCGCGCCATCGCCAGCGCCGACAAGACGATGCTGAACCGCTGCGACGGCGTCGGGCCGAAGCTGGCGGCGCGGCTGATCACCGAGCTGAAGGACAAGGTCGGCGGCATCGATCTCGGCCCGGTCGTACAGGCCGCGGCGAATGGCGAGGCCGGACCGGCACAGAACGGCGCCGTTGCCGATGCGCTCTCGGCGCTGGTCAATCTCGGCTACAAGCGTGCCGATGCCTTCGGCGCCGTGACGGCGGCGGCCCGCCGTCTGGGCGAGGCGGCGAATGTGCAGGATCTGATCCGTGCCGGCCTCAAGGAGCTGGCGCAATGAGCGCCGCCCGGCTGGTATCCTCGGCTTCCGCCGAAGGCGACGAGTTCGAGCGCCATCTGCGGCCGCAGCAGCTTGACGATTTCATCGGCCAGGCGCGTGCGCGCGAGAATCTGCAGGTTTTCATCCAGGCGGCGAAAGCGCGCGGCGAAGCGCTCGACCATGTGCTGCTGCACGGCCCGCCGGGCTTGGGGAAGACCACGCTGGCGCAGATCGTCGCGCGCGAGCTCGGCGTGAATTTCAAGGCCACCTCGGGGCCGGTGATCGCCAAGGCCGGCGATCTCGCCGCCTTGCTGACCAATCTCGAAGCGCGCGATGTGCTGTTCATCGATGAGATCCACCGCCTCAATCCGGCGGTCGAGGAAATCCTCTATCCGGCGATGGAGGATTTCCAGCTCGACCTGATCATCGGCGAAGGCCCGTCCGCGCGCAGCGTGCGCATTGACCTGCCGCCCTTTACGCTGGTCGGCGCCACCACGCGCTCGGGCCTGCTGACCACGCCGCTGCGCGAGCGCTTCGGCATCCCGCTGCGGCTGAATTTCTACGAAGTCGAGGAACTGGAACTGATCGTGCGGCGCGGCGCCCGCGTGCTCGACATGAATCTCGACGCCTCCGGTGCGCGCGAGATCGCGCGCCGCTCGCGCGGCACCCCGCGCGTCGCCGGCCGTCTGCTGCGCCGGGTGCGCGATTTCGCCGCGGTCGCCAAGGCCGAGGTGGTCGATGCGGCCAAGGCCGATGCGGCCCTGCAGCGGCTGGAAGTCGATGCCCGCGGCCTGGATGCCATGGACCGCCGTTATCTTTCGTTGATCGCGCGCGATTTCGCCGGCGGCCCGGTCGGGGTCGAGACCATCGCCGCCGCCCTGTCGGAGCCGCGCGACGCGCTGGAAGACGTGATCGAGCCCTATCTGATCCAGCAGGGTTTCCTGCAGCGCACGCCGCGCGGCCGCCTGCTGACCGGCCAGGCCTTTGCGCATCTCGGGCTGGACATGCCGGCCGGCGCCCAGACGGCGCAGCTCGAGCTGCTCGGCAAGGAAGGGATTGAGGACGAGGATGGCGATGCCTGACGCCCCGGTCCGCAGCCATCCGGTCCACCGCTACCCGTTGCGGGTGCAGTGGGAGGATACCGACGCCGCCGGCATCGTCTATTATGCCAATTATCTGCGCTTTATCGAGCGCGCCCGCTCCGACCTGCTGCTGCAGCACGGCATCGACCAGCGCGGCCTGATGGCCCCTTCCGCCGACGGCATCGCCTTCGCCGTGCGCGCCTGCCAGATCGAATACATCAAGCCCGCGCGGCTGCACGAGGACCTGACCGTCGCCACGGCAATCGCGGAATTGCGCGGCGCCAGCGTCACCCTCGGACAGGATGTCTGGCGCGGCGAGGATCTGCTCGCGGCAGCCGAAGTCAGGCTGGCCTGCATTGATTCGGACGGGCGGCCACGCCGGATTCCGCCCGCAATTGCGGGCTTATTCGCCACACTTTCAACAAATTTATCGCGTTGATCTGCAACATATAACGGAAGGACTAGTACGAATGGACAGGACCGTCAGCGCCTTGCCGATCGGGGGCTCCGCAGCCGTATCCGATCTGTCGCTGTGGGCGCTTTTTCTCCAGGCCGACTGGATCGTCAAGGTCGTCATGCTGTTGTTGGTGCTGGCCTCCTTCTGGTCGTGGGCCATCATCTTCGACAAGCTGATCAAGATCCGCAAGGTGGTGCGCGACACCGACAAGTTCGAAACCGACTTCTGGTCCGGCGGCTCGCTCGATGCGCTCTATGACCGGCTCTCGATTGCCGGGCCGCAGCATCCGATGGCGGTGCTCTTTCTCGCCGCCATGCGCGAATGGCGGCGCTCGACCGAGCGCGGCGTGCTGCGCGGCAAGCAGGGGCTCGGCTCCTTGCAGGTCCGCATCGGCCAGGTCATGCGCGTCTCCATCGACCGCGAAATGGAGCGGCTGGAACGCTATCTCGGCTTCCTCGCCTCGGTCGGCTCGGTTTCGCCCTTCGTCGGCCTGTTCGGCACGGTATGGGGCATCATGAACAGCTTCCATGCCATCGCATCGAGCAAGAACACATCGCTCGCCGTGGTGGCCCCCGGCATTGCCGAGGCGCTGTTCGCAACCGCCCTCGGCCTGCTGGCGGCGATCCCGGCGGTGATGGCCTACAACAAATTCTCCAACGATCTCGGCCGGCTCAGCGTCCGGCTCGAGGGCTTTGCCGGGGAATTCTCGGCATTGATGTCGCGCCAGCTCGACGAGGAGGCGGCTTAAAAATGGCGATCCAGCTCCAGGGCGGCAGCCGTTCCGGACGCATGCGGCGCCGGCCGATGTCCGACATCAACGTCACGCCGATGGTCGACGTGATGCTGGTGCTGCTGATCGTCTTCATGGTTGCCGCGCCGCTGCTCACCGTCGGCGTGCAGGTCGATCTGCCCAAGACCCAGGCCGCCGCGATTCAGGGTCAGGACGAGCCGTTGAGCGTGACCATCGATGCCAAGGGCGTCATTTACCTTCAGGAAATGCCCGTGGAGTTAGATCAACTGGTGCCGCGCCTGCAGGCGATCGCCGGCGGCGCGCCGGATCGCCGCATCTTCGTGCGCGGCGACCAGGCCGTGAATTACGGCAAGGTGCTGGAAGTGATGGGGATCATCAACTCCGCCGGCTACAACAAGGTCGCGCTGGTCGGCAACCCGCCTGGCGTCGGCGGCGGAGCCAAGGCGCATTGAGCGTCGCGGGATAGACAAGGCAAGTTGAGTAGCGCAGTGAAGTTGAACAGCTCAGTCGGGTTTGACGGCGCGATGCAACGATCGTCATACATATTATCGGCAAGCCTGCATGCTGGCGTTCTTGCGTTCGCCATCTTCGGGCTGCCGCACCTGTTCGACGTGCCGCGCGACGCCGATCCGCCGGTCATCCTGGCCGAGTTCGCACCGATCGCCGAAAAGACGAATGTGCCCAAGCCGCAGCCGAAGCAGGTGGAGGCCAAGGCCGAGCCGAAGCCCGAGCCGGCACCCGAGGTGAAGCCGGAACCCAAGCCCGAACCGCCGAAGCCGCCGCCGGCTGCGGTCGCGCCGCCGCCGCCGCCGCCGCCGCCGGAGCCGCCAAAGCCGCAGGAAGTCGAAAAGCCGAAACCGGCGCCCATGCCGGAGCCCGAGCCTGCGCCGAAACCGGTGCCCAAGCCGAAGGAAGCGGCCAAGGCGCCCGAGCCGCCGAAGAAGGAGGCCGAGAAGCCCAAGCCGAAGCCGGAACCGCCGAAACCCAGGCCGCAGCGGCATGAAGAGAAGTCGAAGCAGCTCAGCTTCGCCGATGTCGCGGCCCTGGTGAACAAGATGAAGGCGCCGCCGGCCGCGCAGCCCAATCAGTCGCCGCAGACCGCCGCGCGCACGCCGCCGGCTTCGGCCTCGCGCGCCGAGGGGCCGTCGAATCCGAATCTGCCGATCTCGATGAGCGAGAAGGATTTCATCCGCAAGCAGGTCGAGAATCAGTGGCTGTTCGATCTGGGGGCCAAGGATGCCGAGAACCTGATCGTGCGCATCCGGTTCAGCCTGAACCCGGACGGCACGCTCAAGAATCCGCCGGAGATCGTCGACAAGCTGCGCATGTACGCGCCGGGACAGGAAAGCTATCGTTCGGCCGCCGAATCGGCGCGCCGCGCCGTGCTCAAGGCGGCGCCGTTCAAGCTGCCGCCGGGAGACAAGGAGAAATGGGGTCAGGAGATCATCCTGAACTTCGATCCGCGGCAGATGCTGGGTGGGTGATTTGAAATGACGGAGACAAACATGACGCGGAGCATGAGCCGGCCAGCTTTCGGCGCGGTTGTGGCAGCGCTGCTGATGCTGGTCGGGATGACCCGGCCTGCTGCCGCTGCGGTCGAAATCGACATCACGCGCGGCAACTTCAAGCCGGTGCCGATCGCCGTCTCCGATTTCGACGCCGACAATCCGCAGATGACCAAGGTCGGCCAGGACATCGCCCAGGTGATCCGCGCCGATCTGGAACGCTCCGGCCTGTTCAAGCCGGTCGATCCGCGCGCGCATACGCAGACGCCGGCGGCGATGCGGGTGCAGCCGCGCTTTCAGGATTGGCGCGTCATCAATGTCGACGCCCTGGTCAACGGCCGCATGGAAATGCAGTCCGACGGCCGGCTGCGCGGCGAATTCCGCCTGTGGGACGTCGCCGCCGAACAGCAGATGACCGGCCTTGCGCTGTTCACCACGCCGGACAACTGGCGCCGGCTGGCGCATCTGATCGCCGATGCGATCTACAAGCGGGTGACCGGCGAGGACGGCTATTTCGATACCCGCATCGTCTATGTCGCCGAATCCGGTCCGCCGAGCCGGCGCATCAAGCGCCTCGCCATCATGGACCAGGACGGCGCCAACCACCGCTTCCTCACCGATGGCCGCTATCTCGTGCTGACGCCGCGTTTCTCGCCGAGCCAGCAGGAGATCACCTATCTGAGCTACTTCAACGACAAGCCGCGGGTGTATCTGTTCAACATCGATACCGGGCAGCAGGAGCTGGTCGGCGATTTCCCCGGCATGACATTCGCGCCGCGGTTCTCGCCGGACGGCAACCGCGTGATCATGTCGCTCGCGGTGAACGGCAATTCCGATGTCTACATGATGGATCTGCGCACCCGGCAGCGCACGCAGCTGACCAACGATCCCGCCATCGACACCTCGCCGTCATTCTCGCCCGACGGCCGCCAGATCACTTTCAATTCCGACCGCGGCGGCAGCAAGCAGATCTACGTGATGAATGCCGACGGCTCCAACCAGCATCGCATCAGCTTCAATCAGGGCCGCTATTCCACGCCGGTCTGGTCGCCGCGCGGCGATCTCATCGCCTTCACCAAGGAATATCAGGGCCAGTTCTCCATCGGCGTAATGCGGCCCGACGGTTCGGGCGAGCGCATCCTGTCCTCTTCGCCGCAGGTGCAGGAAGCGCCGACCTGGGCGCCGAATGGACGTGTGCTGATGTTCTATCGGGAGCGGGCGCCGGATGCGCAGGGCCGCGGCCAGCGCGTGCGCCTATTTTCGATCGACCTGACCGGCTACAACGAGAGGGAGATTCCGACCCCGATCGATGCATCCGATCCGGCCTGGTCGCCGCTGTCGCCGCTGGTCCGATAGGACATCGAACCTGCATCCGGCAGGGATGATCCGCCGGCCGGCCCGCGGGAAAGGACGTTTGCGGCGCTGTTGCAGAAATGCCGCAACGCCGGGAGAAGTCCTTTTCCCCCTATTGATTAGCGAAAAACCCGCAGATATAGTTGATTTTGACGCAATGGCTTGAACCGCTGGTTCCGGCATCGTTTGCCCTTGGTGCCGTTCTAAGGATAATGCACCGGGGGTCGGCAATGTCGGGAACGGTACAGCCGGTCAGGTGTTCCGCCCGGGCGCAAACCTGTAGTCAGTACCCCGCGCGGGATGCCGTTGTGACTGTTTTTGTGGTATCTGACTCACTCGAAACCCTTGGAGGGATAAAAAAAATGCGCCTCAACACCTTCGGCTCCAAGTTCCTGGCCGTGGCTGCCGTGGGCTTGTTCCTTGCCGCTTGCGAATCCGCTCCTCAGCCGTCGGCTGAGACCAGCGGCGGCGGCGCTGCGAAGCCCATGGCTACTGCTCCGACCCAGGGCATCCAGAAGGGCTCGGTGCAAGACTTCCAGGTGAATGTCGGCGACCGTGTCTTCTTCGATTTCGACAAGTATGACATCAAGCCGGCCGGCCGGGCCACGCTGGATAAGCAGGCCGCCTGGCTGAAGCAGTATCCGGAGTGGAAGGTTGTCGTCGAAGGTCACTGCGACGAACGCGGCACCCGCGAGTACAACCTTGCGCTCGGCGAACGCCGCGCCAACGCCGTCAAGACCTACCTGACCAACCAGGGCATCCCGGCGAATCGCATCACCACGATCTCCTACGGCAAGGAGCGTCCGGTGGCGCTGGGTTCGAACGAGGCCGCCTGGGCGCAGAACCGTCGCGGTGTGACGGTCCTGTCGAAGTAAGTTGCTGCGGCGGGCGGCCGCAAGCCGCCCGCTTTGCGAATGCAGACACCCGCTTCGCCCCTGGTTTGCGCCAGGCGGCAGGCGGGTGTTTCTCTATCTGGTGTTTCGCTTTCCGGATTGCGGGATGCCACGGTTTTGACGTAAACCGCCGCGAGACTCGGGTGTTGCGCCAGGATGCCCGGGCCCGGTGCGAGCATCAGCGCCGGGATCAGCGCCGGATCGGTGTCTGGCACCGGGAGAGGGTTATTTCAGCCGGGCAGGAGCGCTGCCGCCGAAGCGCCGCCGCCGCAATGTCCGGCTCACGCATTGGGGTCTTGCCATGCCCGCGTCCATTGCTTTCCGAGTCCTTG
This sequence comes from Alphaproteobacteria bacterium, assembly GCA_036381615.1. GTDB lineage: Bacteria > Pseudomonadota > Alphaproteobacteria > CACIAM-22H2 > CACIAM-22H2 > CALANV01. The sequence goes on along the minus strand of DASVCL010000027.1, from coordinate 4,664 downwards.
CCGCCGTCGCCTTGCTGACGGCCTCGGCCGTGACGATCCGGCCGGCGGCCGCTCAGGCCCAGAACGATACGCAGTTCATGATCGAGCGGATCAACCGCCTGGAAAACGACCTGCGCACCCTGCAGCGCCAGGTCTATCGCGGCGGTACGCCGCCGGCGGCGGCCGCCTCGGGCGGCGGCGCGGCCGGGGAGGGCTCGCTGCTGGCGACGGATGGCAGCGGCAGCACCATCGCCAACCGCCTCAATGCCCGCATCGACGATCTGGAGGAGCAGATCCGCGCGCTCACCGGCCGCTTCGAGGAGGTCGAGTTCAAGTCGAGCCAGGTGCAGCAGCGCATGGACAAGCTGACGCAGGATGTCGATTTCCGTCTCGGCGAGCTCGAACGGAGCCAGCAGGGCGCGGCGCCCGCCGCCGACGCGGCGGCGGCCGGGGCGGACGGCAAGCCGCAGCCCGCCGATCAGCAGCAGAATTTCGCCCGCGGCTCGACCTCCTCGACGCCGGGCGTCGCGCCCACCAAGGAAGGCGTGCTCGGCCGGCTGTCGACCGATGCTTCCGGCAAGCCGCTGCCGGTGGCGCCCAGGAACGGTCAGGGCAGCCAGGCCCAGGGCAAGGCGGCCAACCCGCAGACGGCGGTCGCGCCGCCATCTGCCGCCGCCGGCGGCAAGGGCCATCTGCCGTCGGGCTCGCCGCAGGAGCAGTATAACTACGCCTATCGCCTGCTGGTGCAGAGCAATTATCCCGATGCCGAAGCCGCCTTCCGGGAGTTCCTCGCCCAGCATCCGAACGACATGCTGTCGGGCAACGCGCAATACTGGCTCGGCGAGACCTATTACGTGCGCCAGCAGTTCGAGCCGGCGGCGCAATCCTTCCTGGCCGGCTATCAGAACTACCCCAAATCCGCCAAGGCGCCCGACAGCCTGCTGAAGCTCGGCATGTCGCTCGCCGCGCTGAAGAAGAATGCCGAGGCCTGCGCGGCGCTGGGGCAACTGGCCAAGGAATTCCCCAGCGCGCCGCCGCATGTCAAAGATGCCGCCACCCGCGAGCGCGGCAAGATCGGCTGCAAATAGCCGCCGCGGCATGGCCGAGGGGGCGGCGAAAGTCCGGGTCGTCACGGCGGCGGAGTTCAGCCGCCTGCTCAGGCCGCTGCTGCGGGCCGCCGGATCGGCGAAGCTGCCGCCGCGCATCGCCGTCGCCGTTTCCGGCGGCGCCGACAGCCTGGCGCTGGCGCTGCTCGCCGCCGGCTTCGCCCGCACCAACGCCATCGCGCTCGAGGCGCTGATCGTCGATCATCGCCTGCGGCCGGAAAGCAGCCGCGAGGCGCGGCAGGTGGCGCGCTGGCTGAAACAGGCCGGCATCGCCTGCCGCATCCTGACCTGGAAGAGGGCGGCCAGGCCGAGCGCCAACCGCCAGGCGGCGGCGCGCGAGGCGCGCTATGCGCTGCTGCGGGATCATTGCCGGCGCCGGAAGATCCGGCATCTTCTCCTGGCGCATCACCGCGACGATCAGGCCGAGACCTTTCTGCTGCGCGCCCTGCGCGGCTCGGGCGTCGACGGGCTGGCCGGCATGGCCCCGGCGCGGGTCCTGGCGGCGGATTTCGTGCTGCTGCGGCCATTGCTCGACATCCCGAAGGCGCGGCTGGTCGCCACGCTCAGGAAGCGCGGCCAGGACTGGATCGAGGATCCCTCGAACAGCGATCCGTCCTATGCGCGCGTGCGCGTGCGCCAGGCGCTGCGCCTGCTCGCCGGCGAGGACGGCGCTCAGCAGGCGGTTCTGGCCACGCATCTGGCGCAGACGGCGCGCAATCTCGCCCGCGCCCGCGCCGCGCTGCATACCGCCGCCTACGACGCGCTGCGCGCCGCCGCGACGCTGCATCCGGCCGGCTTCGCCTGGCTCGATCCGGCGCCGCTGCGCCAGGTCGCCGACGAGACCGCCCTGCGCGCCCTGGCCCGCCTGCTGATGGCGATCGGCGGCCAGGACTTGCCGCCGCGGCTGGAGCGGCTGGAGCGGCTTTGGGAGCGCCTGGCCGCCGGCCTTGCGACGCCGCACAGCCTGCATCGCTGCAGCCTGCGGCCGCCGGCGCAGGGCGCGGATGGCCCGATTCTGGTCTGCCGCGAGGCGCGCCATCTGCCCCTGCCGCAGCCGCTGCGCAAAAGCCTGCTCTGGGATGGCCGTTTCCAGGTGACGGTTGCCGGCCGGTCGGCCGCCGGCCTGATGCTGGCGCCGCTGGGCGCTGCCCGCCCGGCCATGCCGGACGCCGCCGCGGCCGGGATTCCCCGCCCGGCCTGGCCCGCCCTGCCGGCTTTATGGCAGAAAAACCGCCTTGTCGCGGTTCCGTTCCTTGCGCTAGGCGCCATGCCGCGCGGCGTCGCCTTCGCCTTCCACCCGGCCATCGCCGAAAAGCCCGGCGGCGAAAACCTTTAGATATCGGCGGGGTTACTGCTTGTTTACGGCCGATTTGGTCATATCTATGGCCTGTAGCGGGGGAAATCGGTAAGGTTTGGCAATAAGGCGTTATGCATCGGCCGCAACGGGCATTGGGTGCAGCAGCGTCGGGTGAAAGGATCAGGCTTCCGTGAATATGTTCGGTCGCAACTTGGCTCTCTGGGTGATCATCGGCTTGCTGGTGGTTGCCTTGTTCAACCTGTTCCAGGGTCCGACGGTGCGCACCGGCAGCCAGTCGCTCGCCTATTCCGATTTCCTCAATGACGTCCAGAACGGCCAGGTCACCGATGTGACCATCCAGAAGAGCGGCACCATCTCGGGCCATTTCCGCGACGGCCGCGGCTTCACCACCTATATGCCGGACGATCCGCAGCTCATCTCCAAGCTGACCGAGCGCGGCGTGCGCGTTTCGGCCGTGCCGCCCGACGAGGGCAGCCCGCTTTTCTCGATCTTCGTGTCCTGGTTCCCCATGCTGCTGCTGATCGGCGTGTGGATCTTCTTCATGCGCCAGATGCAGTCCGGCGGCGGCAAGGCGATGGGCTTCGGCAAGTCCAAGGCCAGATTGCTGACCGAGCGCCATGGCCGCGTCACCTTCGAGGACGTCGCCGGCATCGAGGAAGCCAAGGGCGAGCTGGAGGAGATCGTCGAGTTCCTGCGCGATCCGCAGAAGTTCCAGCGCCTCGGCGGCAAGATTCCGAAGGGCTGCCTGCTGGTCGGCCCGCCGGGCACCGGCAAGACCCTGCTGGCCCGCGCCATCGCCGGCGAGGCCAATGTGCCCTTCTTCACGATTTCGGGCTCCGACTTCGTCGAGATGTTCGTCGGCGTCGGCGCCAGCCGCGTGCGCGACATGTTCGAGCAGGCGAAGAAGAACGCGCCCTGCATCATCTTCATCGACGAGATCGACGCAGTCGGCCGCCATCGCGGCGCCGGCCTGGGCGGCGGCAACGACGAGCGCGAGCAGACCCTGAACCAGCTGCTGGTCGAGATGGACGGCTTCGAGGCGACCGAGGGCGTGATCCTGATCGCCGCCACCAACCGCCCCGACGTGCTCGATCCGGCCCTGCTGCGCCCGGGCCGCTTCGACCGCCAGATCGTCGTGCCGAATCCCGACATCATCGGCCGCGAGCAGATTCTGCGCGTGCATATGCGCAAGGTGCCGCTGGCGCCCGATGTCGATGCCAAGATCATCGCGCGCGGCACGCCGGGCTTCTCCGGCGCCGACCTGGCCAATCTGGTCAACGAGGCCGCGCTTTTGGCGGCGCGCAAGAACCGCCGCGTCGTCACCATGGCCGATTTCGAAGCGGCCAAGGACAAGGTGATGATGGGCGCCGAGCGCCGCTCGATGGTGATGGGCGAGGAGGAAAAGCGCCTCACCGCCTATCACGAGGCCGGCCATGCCCTGCTTGCGCTGTTCCTGCCGAAATGCGATCCGTTGCACAAGGTGACGATCATTCCGCGCGGCCGGGCTTTGGGCGTGACCATGTCGCTGCCCGAGAAGGACCGCTATGGCTGGTCCAAGCTCGAACTGGAATCGCGCATCGCCATGACCTTCGGCGGCCGCATCGCCGAGGAGCTGATCTTCGGCGAGGAGAACGTGACCTCCGGCGCCGCCAACGACATCCAGCAGGCGACCGGCATGGCGCGCCGCATGGTGACCGAATGGGGCATGAGCGACAAACTCGGCCGCCTGCGCTACAACGACAACGAGGAGGAGGTCTTCCTCGGCCATTCGGTCACGCAGCGCAAGAACGTCTCCGAGGCGACGGCGCGGCTGATCGACGAGGAGGTCCGGCGCTTCGTCGAGGCGGCGGAGCGGCGGGCGCGCCAGGTGCTGACCGAGCATATGGACGACCTGCACAAGCTCGCCAAGGCGCTCCTGGAGTACGAGACCCTGTCGGGAGCCGAGGTGCAGGGATTGCTGCGCGGCGAGGGCATCCATCGCGAGCAGCCGCCGGAGCCGCCGGAGAATGCCGCGCCCGCCACCACCGTGCCGGTCACCGGCCGGGCGAAGCGGCGCGGCGGCAGCACCGGCGGCATGGAGCCGGAGCCGCAGCCGGGGGCGTGAGGTTTTCTCTTCTCTGCTTCCTGTCATGCCCGGGCTTGTCCCGGGCATCTCGCGCAAGCGAGGCATCCCGCCTCATTCCAGCGAGATCGCCGGGAAAAGCCCGGCGATGACAGAGGAATGGGACATCGGGACTGAACGTCGGTGACCGACATCGAGA